>CAYPPG010000025.1:0-102979 GCA_964412555.1 uncultured bacterium | reverse complement strand
ACGGGTCACACCTAACCGACTCCAGGGGGGTCAAAGGTACCCGGCTATTGACACCACCGCCGCCACCCGTTCGCTCTTCCGTCGAATGGCCATGATCCGATTGGAAAATGATAATGGTTTCTTCAGTCAAGCCAAGTTGATCGAGATGATTCATCACCTGCCCGACCATCTCGTCCATTGTGGATACGAAAGCGGCATAGTCGCTGCGCGGATATTGCAAATCCTCATATTTTCTTCGCCACTTTTTCGTTCCTTGCAGCGGATAATGCGGAAAATTGATGGCCCAGTAGAGAAAAAACGGTTGTTTTTGGTTTTGGCTGATGAAATTTTTGCATTCATCCACCATTAAATCCCCAAAAAACTCACCATCGTACCAGACTTCTTCTCCATTGCGCCATAGATCGTGCCGATTCGGGCCGCTCCAATAGAAAAAGTGTGAGTAATTGTCGATGCAGCCTCCCATATGTCCGAACGAATAATCGAAGCCTTGGTTGTTCGGCATTGTTTCAGGAGTATAACCCAAATGCCATTTGCCGACATGACCGGTTTTGTACCCATTGGCTTTCATCATTTCGGAAATCGTAATTTGACTGGGACTCATCCCTGCGTGATCACGTCTGGATGGTGCATTTCCAGGCATTCCCGCCCGCTGTGGATAGCGGCCGGTCATCAAAGCAGAGCGGGAAGGGGAGCAAACTGGAGCCGCCGCGTAAAATTGGAGAAATCGAGTTCCACGCTTCGCCAACCGATCCAGATTGGGAGTGATCAGATCCTTTGCTCCATAAGAATTGATATCAATGGAGCCTTGATCATCCGTAAATATCAAAACCACATTCGGCTTGCGCTCTGGCCGTTTTGCCTTGGCGCCGGCCAAACCGGCGAATGGTAACATAGAACCAGTCGCACAAAGTGAATTCAAAAATCGCCGTCTATCAATTGTTTTCATTTATAACTGCCTCCTTTGCAATGATTTTTTTTCTATCGTAATAAGCGGGTAGCAAGGGTAAGCGAAGTCTACCCTTGCCGGTAATGCTCCACCGCCAGGGCAGACCTAACGTCTTGCCCTGGTTACCCGCTTGGTCTGGTTACCCGAAAGGTCTTCAGTCTTCAGCCTTCATCCTCTACCATTGAATACATGAATTGAGAAATCATAAAGGATCGTAAGGGGAATAAAAATCATGGCAAATGAATCTTCACAAGTTGAATCGGCTTATAACCTCGCGAAGGAACGGTATGCAGAGTTCGGAGTAGATGTCGAGAAGGCACTAGACCGCCTGGCTACAATTCCCATTTCCATGCATTGTTGGCAGGGGGACGATGTGGGCGGATTTGAAAATACCGGCGAGGAACTCGGAGGCGGCCTGGCCGTAACCGGAGGGTATCCGGGAAAAGCAAGAACGCCGGATGAACTGCGGATGGATTTGGATAAAGCGCTTTCTCTGATTCCAGGAACCCACCGATTGAACTTGCACGCCAGCTACGCCGAAACAAATGGAAAACGAGTAGACCGGAACGAACTGGAACCGGCGCATTTTCAAGGATGGATCAACTGGGCAAAAGGGAAGGGAATGGGGATGGATTTCAATCCGACCTTCTTTGCCCACCCGAAAGCGGATGACGGTTTCACCTTGGCTCATCCGGATGACGGTATCCGGCAATTTTGGGTCGAGCACGGGATTGTTTGCCGCAAAATCGGGAAAGCCATTGGTGAATCGCTCGGATCGTCTTGTATCACCAACGTTTGGATTCCGGATGGCTATAAAGATATTCCGATCGACCGCACCGGCCCGCGGGAGCGTTTGATCCAATCTCTCGATGCCATTTTTGCAGAGCCGATCGATCCTACTCTATCTCAAGATGCTGTCGAATCGAAACTTTTCGGAATCGGTTCAGAAAGCTATGTTGTCGGTTCGCACGAATTTTATCTAGGATATGCAATCAAAAACGATAAGGTTTTGTGCCTGGATACCGGCCATTTTCACCCCACCGAAGTTGTTTCGGATAAAATCTCGGCGGTCATGCAATGGGTCAATGAAGTCTTACTCCACGTCAGCCGTGGAGTTCGGTGGGACAGCGATCACGTTGTCGTATTATCCGACGAATTGCAGGCGCTCGCTCAGGAATTGGTCCGGGGGAGATATCTGAATCGAGTGCATATCGGATTGGATTTCTTCGATGCGAGTATCAACCGTGTAGCGGCGTGGGTAATCGGTACGCGCTGTATGATCAAAGCGTTGCTAATGGCATTGGTAGAACCGACCGACATGCTGCTCCAATTCGAAAAGGCAGGGGATCATACCTCACGCCTTGCCATGTTGGAAGAATGCAAAACCTTACCGTTTGCAGCTGTGTGGGATTACTATTGCCTCCGTTCGGACGTCCCGGTAGGAAAAGCATGGCTGGAAGAAGTGAAACAATATGAAAAAGACTTTCTGACAAAACGGTAACGCCGCCGTCCTGGTAAGTATTTTGACAATTGCCGGCAAGATGCCGGCGTTACGAATTTTCATTGAGTTCGAACAACCAAAAGGAGTGATAGTTTCATGACCGAACAATGTTATCTCGGAGTTGACTTAGGCGCGGAAAGCGGCCGTGTAATGGCCGGTTTGTTCGATGGATCGAAAATTCGATTACAAGAACTGCACCGGTTTCCCAACGGCCCCATATCGATTGGAAATACACTAAAATGGAATGTGCTGAACTTATGGACGGAAATCAAAACGGGATTAGCCGCTGCGGCAGAACAATATGGTGACCGAATCATCTCCGTTGGTGTCGACACGTGGGGAGTCGACTATGTTTTATTTTCAGAAAATTATGAAATTCTTGGTCAACCCTATCACTATCGTGACGCCCGCACCAATGGGATCATGGACTATGCCTTTGAACGAGTTCCCCGTGCGGACATCTTCCGTGAAACCGGCGTACAATTTATGCAGTTGAACACCTTGTTTCAATTGATTGCCTTCCAGAAAGAACATCCCGACCTGTTGAATGCAACCGAGCATCTATTGATGATGCCCGATTTCTTCCACTGGTGCCTCTGCGGCTCAAAAGTCGGAGAATTCACCGAAGCGACAACCTCTCAATGCTTTCATCCGGTCCAGAAAAATTGGGCAACCAATCTTTTAGAGCGATTCGGATTACCAACCCATGTTTTCCCGGATGTAGTACCCCCCGGCACCGAAGTCGGCAAAGTGATGGATTCTGTCATCGAAGAAACCAGCATTAAAAAAATCAATGTCGTCGCCCCTGCGGCTCACGATACCGGCTCCGCGGTGGCTGCCGTGCCCACAGCCAATACCGGCAATCCAACCTGGGCGTATATCAGCTCCGGAACCTGGTCCCTGGTGGGTGTCGAAGTGAACGAAGCGATTTTGAATGATCAGGTATTGGAGTTGAATTTCACCAACGAAGGCGGTGTGGACGGAACCTATCGTTTTTTAAAAAATATCATGGGCCTATGGCTCGTTCAACAATGCAAACGATCTTTTGAAGCAAACGGCAAATCAATCGGATACGATGAATTGACCCGCCTGGCCGAAAAAGAGCAAGCCTGCCGCTCGATCGTCAATCCGGACGATCCACGATTCTTGAATCCTTCCGACATGCCAACCGCCATACAGGAATTTTGTAAAGAAACCGGTCAGCCCGTCCCGGAAACCGAAGGGCAATTGGTACGCTGCGCCTTGGAAAGCCTCGCCCTGAAATACGATTCCGTACTTCGCTCCATCGAAGGATTGACCAGACAAAAAATCGAAGTCATCCATATCGTCGGCGGTGGCACCCAAAACCACGTCCTCAACCAAATGACAGCCGATGTCTGCGGAAAACCGGTCCTAACAGGACCTGTCGAAGCAACGGTCTTAGGCAATTTGCTCGTTCAAGCCCGAGCCGCCGGAGAAATCGGTACCCTAGACGACATTCGCTCCGTCGTCCGCCGTTCTAGCGAAATGACAACCTATGAACCCCAATCGGTAGGCGAATGGGAAGAAGCCAAACAACGCTTCGAAAAATTAAAATTGTAGGATGGGTCACGCCTTATGACCCATCGTTTTAAACGGAAGCCCCTATTCATTCCTCATTTTGACCAAGGATTGACAATCATTGCACCGGTATGTTTAAAGTCGGAAATATTCCTAGTCATTATATGCAAGCCGTGACGTTTGGCCGTTGCGGCAATCAAACCATCACAAGCAGGAATGATTTTCCCACTTTTTTGTGCGGAAGCAGTAAGTGTTCCCCAAATTCTGACAATATCAAGGTCGATTCCCAATATGGCTTCTGGAAAATCTCGTTCAATCTCTTGAATCCATTCGCATAAATCTCTTTTTCGCTTTCCCTCAGCCAGTAATTCCATCCCTTTCACGATTTCCCCGATTGAAATGACACTAATAAACAGGTCTGAATCGGAAATCTCACGAACGGCTCGCTTTACATGTTGATCACCATGAGGTTTACGAATCTCGGAAAGGACACAAGTGTCGAGTAACACTCTCATACATTGATCTTTCGCATTGGAGATTGATCTCTAGCCAGATCCAATCCCTCAAAACTTGGCCCTTGAAATAAATGTTCCTTGAACCCCTTCTTTTTCCCTGTCAATTTTACAAACTCTCTTTCATCGAGGACAATGACACTGTTTTTTCTCCTTGTGATTTTCTGCGGACCTTCCATCAATGCTTTATCCATGACTTCACTGAATTTGTTCTTTGCTTCTGCCAGTTTCCATTCCATAATACACCTACAAAATATCTAGATTATCTAGACATATTATTGTACAAAAAAAAGATAAAACAAGTTCATATAGAGCGTGGATGGATCACGCCTTATGACCCATCACTTGATTACTATATCCCCCGGTTTCATCGGCAACCCCCCGGGATCTTTAAAGAATGCAAAAATAAGATCCATCTCATCCTTCTTCGGATCCCTGAACACTTCCCGAAACGCTTCCGCATCGAAAAACGACTCCGGTTGCTGATCCAGATACGAAAAAACCACTTCCACCGATTCTCCCCCCTCCGGATCCCATTTCTTGAGAAGGATCGGCAAGAGACTCTCCTGCAATGTCCAAATCCGAATCCACTCCGCGTTCTGCTCATTCGTCAAATCGAAGATACTCAAATCATGGGAAACACCTTCCACTCGGTTGGGAACCGGACGAAGGTCGGCTATATCCCCGGCAAAACAGCGGATGACGGTTTCCAGCGAAAATGTCTCGGCGGAATTCAAGATTTGAACGATTTCAACGGCCTCTGAATCAGCCTCGACAAGCTTTCTCCGGATCACGTCGAATGCGCATTGAATCCCCGCTTGATCCGCAAATATGATCTGTTTATCGAAGCGGAGACGTATTTTCCCTCCCTCACCCCTCCAAATTTCAAATTGAAACGGCTGTGCAAACGTGTTCGCTTTGAAATACACCGTTGCATGGAAAAAAGGGATCGACTGAAAGTGCCGCGCTACTTCCGCCCACGTCGGGCTGCTGTTGCCAAACAAGAAAAAACTAAACAAAACCGTCATTACGAACGCCCCAACCGTCGTCCATGCCAATTTCGCGAAGATAACACCACCAAACCATCCTTGCTGCTGTTTTCGTTCTCTGGCTTTTACGGCTGGATGGTCAGAAAGGTTTTGACGGAATGCCACCATCGATTGTTCCATCCGTCGTTGCAAATCAGCCGGTAATTCCTGGTTCATAGTCTGTTTCACGATCCTTTTCACTTGATCTAATTCGTCTCTCTGTGGATTCATGAAATGTGCGCCTCCGAAAAGGAAATATTTTGTTCAAGCAAAAGTGCGCGTAGCGCGGCAAGCCCTTTCGAAACGTGTGAACGGGCAGTGGCCTCGGAACACCCGATGATTTCACCGATCGCACGGAACGATTCATCCTCGAAAATACGCAAAAATACCGCTTGTGCCTGTTTCATCGGCATGGAAGCCAAGGTTTGTTGAATTTTCATAACAATTTCGCGAGACGCGGGAAGAGGCTCTTGGATTGGGAAAGGAATTACGGATTCCACCTCAATCGAAACTTCATGATTGGATTGCTTTACACGTTTTTTCAAAACATCATACGCGCAACTCGTACAGATATTCATGATATACCCTTGCGGATTTGGATGATTCATGATGCGCTCCAGATAATTCCAGATTTTGAACAACGCGTTTTGAAAAGCGTCAGCGGCATCGTCCGGATCCTGCACAATCCGGTAGATGCTTGTCATCATCCGGTGTTGGATCGGCTCGATGTATTCAACAAAAATCTCATCCGCGACGCTCAATCGCTTCCTCCTCATCAAATGGAATTCGCCCAGCGGAAAAGATCCCAGCCGGGCGAATTATCTGAATCATTGTTGATATGTTATTTTGCATAAGAGCCGGTAATCCCAAAGCAACCGACTGTTTTGCAGGCTTTCATGGCATTCTTCAAACTTTCCGGTAGATAATCCGGCCAGATTTGGGTGGCGCTTTTATCGCCTAGATTCAGTCCTTTTTCGATCTCTCCTTCTGCTTCAAATTCTTTCAACAGCACTTCACCATAGAACAATTTGCCTTGCACTACTTTCCCTGGCAGTAGGATAAGAATTGGATTGTCACTGGTTTTATCCGCCAAGACGACCACCACTTCCCGGATTCCATCTTGCGAATCCGTATAGAAAAAGCGCTCAATATTGACGCCTTCTCCCTCTTCGTTCACGAATTCGCCCGTGACCCAGCCATCAGTATCGACTTTGATACTGGCTTGGAAAGAGAAATCCACCACTTTTTCATCCATAACCAGCATTGCGCTTCCATCCCCTTTCCACGTCAAGGGAAGCGGAACTTCCTGCGCGGAAACAACTGCCGGCAAACTGAGCAAAACGAACAACGAGAATACACAAGTAAAAACTTTCATCTTCGAACCTCCAAGAGTTGTAATGATATGTTCTTCACAAGTATTAACTCTATTCGAGCGACTATTGTGTAAAAGGAAGTGAAAAAAAAGTAGAATACGAACGGCGTGTTCTACTCATCTTACGCTTCACCTTTCAACATTTTCATAAATTCTGCCATATAAAACGGGTTGTCATGCCATGTTCTGCCACTGACCATATTGCCATCCCGCACACAACCTTCATTGACAAAGGTTGCGCCGCAGACTTCGATATCGAATTGGCACTTCGGAACAGTAGCCATGCGCTTTCCGTTGATGACACCCGCGGTAGCGACAATTTCCGCTCCATGACAGACAACCGCAACCGGCTTTTGTTTTTCAAAGAAGTATTTCACAATTTTCATCAAATCTTGATCATACCGCAGGTATTCCGGCGCTCGCCCGCCGGTAATAAACATCCCGGCATATTCCTCCGGTTTCACATCCCGGAATGCGATATGCGATTTGAGATGATAACTTGGCCCCTCTTTCGTCACTTCCCACCCCGGTGGGACTTCGTGCATAACGAGATGATACACCCGTGCTTCCGGCGCGGCCACAACTGCTTCATACCCATCTTCCTGCACGCGAAACAGCGGATACATCGTATCCAACGCTTCCGCAGCGTCACCGATGATAATCAATACTTTTCCTGCGCTCATTGCTTTCTCCTTTTCCCTATCCTATATGATGCCTGGGCAATACCCACGGCGCACGGTATTCTCGTTGATAATGGGGGCAGTCCATCGCCGAGGGTTCATTTGTGATCACTTCCCGGTTTGCATCCCATTCCAGTTTCTTTCCAGTTCGGTAAGCGATGTTGGCCAGATGGCATAAAACAGCGGATTTGTGCGAAGATTCGACATCGGAACGCGGTGTGTGCCGGGTCCTCATACAATCAATGAAATTCTGGAAATGATTGGTCTTTAGTTCATGAACGGTCTCCGGCTTTTCTTTGTTATCTTTGTTTTCCGGGAAAAACTCCCATTTCCCACGATTGACGCCCAGTGTTCCGTTTCTGCCGATCCATTCGGAACCAAGCCCGCTCGAAAATCCATCCACGGAACGCCCGTTCCCCCAACGCACTTCCCAGGTCAAAACGAAATCCTTGAAGCGGAAAATGGCGGTTTGTGTGTCCGGCGTATCTCGGTCATCATCGATAACGTAGTTACCACCAAAACTGCTCACTTCCAATGGATCCCAATCGCCCATCGCCAAACAGGTGATATCCAGCATATGCGCGCCGTGATCGGCGGTTTCACCCCCGGCATAATCGAAATACCACCGCCATTCGAAATGATTACGGTTTTCCCGATAGGGCGTATATGGCGCTGGGCCAAGCCAGAAGTCCCAGTCGAAGCCGGCCGGTGGAGTAGTCGGTGGTTTGTGCCCGATTCCTTCGCTGTTTCGTACCCGAAAAGCACGGCATACGCTGATTGTGCCCAGCTTGCCCGAGCGTACAAAATCGATTGCGTCTTGAAAATGTTGCGTGCTCCGTTGCCAGGTTCCCACCTGCACAACACGCTGGTACTTTCGGGCCGCATTCACCATCGCCCGTCCTTCCACGATGTTATGCGAAAACGGTTTTTCGACAAAAATATCTTTCCCCCCTTCACAGGCAGCAATAAATGGCAGAGCGTGCCAGTGATCCGGTGTAGCAATCAGCACTGCATCGATTTCTTTCTGATCGATGAGTTCCCGAAAATCGGAATAGGAATGCACTTTGATGGAATAGGTATCTTGCAGCA
This sequence comes from uncultured bacterium, assembly GCA_964412555.1. Lineage (GTDB taxonomy): Bacteria > Hinthialibacterota > Hinthialibacteria > Hinthialibacterales > Hinthialibacteraceae > CAYPPG01. The sequence continues at coordinate 94,312 of CAYPPG010000025.1, read as the reverse complement.
ATTTCTTGAATTTCGCGATTTCTCGTTCATCCACATCGCAACAATGCGTCACTTCCACATTCTTTAACTTCAAAAACTCACGGGATACCGTCGTACCGCGATAACGTAGCCCAATAGTGCCAATCCGGATTTTCTCATTGGCGCCGAGCACTGAGGGCGCGAATGGCGCGGTATGCATGGCTGCAAACACCGATCCACCTGCGACGGCGGTTTGATAAAATTCTCGCCGATTCACTGTCGATTTCACATTCTTCATAATTCTCCTTTTCTATGATCCTATTTTCCCTCCCCCACCCATAGGGTAGAGCAAGCGTCCCCGCTTGCCTCATCTGACTGTCTCACAACTGGGTAGACTCATAGATCTGTACTTACATATTGTAGGGGCAATCCTGTGTGATTGCCCCATGTTGCTCTGCCCTTACCATAATCATAAATTCTGAGACGGCTTCTCCTCACTTGCCCAAAGATGCAGGTGGGACGTCTCCTTTACCCACTCACTAAAACTGAATCACTGAATCATGGATTCATCCGGAATAAACCCTTTTTTCAAAAATAATTTAATCCTTCCACATATCCACGTTTTTCGATAGAAGATCGTTTCATCGATCCATTCATTATTATTATCCAAGCATCCTTTTTTATTATTGTGAAGCGATTGAAAGATTTCGAAACATCGGCGAAATCCGAATAAGTGCTTGTTAAAACTGACTTTAACCCCGAACATATAACCTCGTTTCTCAAATTCCTCCAGCAACGAAGGTTTGATGTGAATCGAAAGGATATGAGCGGATTCATTGTCGAGGGATTGAAAATCTTTCATATTGAAATACATGCGGACGGTTTGTGAATTGCTCTGTTCGATGAAATCCATATATTCAGGCAGAAGCGGCGCTTTTCCATAGCGGCATTGTTTCGCGAAATGGGAATAATGAGTCAGAGTCGTGTGTTTTTCCAGTTCGTAAATGTAATACCGATCCGAGTATTGGATTTTCCATCTCTGAGTCAGGTTGATCAGAAAATTTTCGATATCGTCCCACAAATCTTTTCCAATGAAATAGGCGGCAAAGACCGAGATGATCGATTCGATCGAAGTCAGTTGGCTTCGATCATATAGTGCAAATGCCAAGATGATGAGCACACCCAAACATAAACCGAAAATGTTCTTGAAATGCTCATGGATTCGAACATAGGCGGAACGTTGGTGAGAAAGGATATCTTTGACGTATTCCTCAAATGGATTGAAAGTGAAATCGGTTGCACAAATCTTCCGGCTGTAGGGATAAAGAGTGATGTGGCATTCCAAAGAATGGAATTTATTCAGTCGCTCGACATTCGCCATTTCCACATCGAACACGTGAGGAAGTTCCTCGTTACGGTGAAAGCGAACGATGTTTTGAAACGGGATATGTTTTGGCTTCAAGTCCGTTTCCTTTATTGATACTTAGTGTATGCTTCATCATACATCGCGACGATGTTCTCTGTCGAGATATCAGGCATAAGTGTATGGCTGGGGCAAAGGATAAATCCGCCGCCAGGCTCCATGATTTCAACAAGCTCAAGGACCGATTTGCGGACTTGTTCAGGGGAGGCGTATGGAAGAAGTTCTTGAACATCGACGCCACCATGAAAGCAAAGTTTTCCGGAGTATTGTTCTTTCAGTTCTTGCGGCGACATTCCTTCACAGAGCGGTTGAATCGGGTTGAGGATATCGACACCAGCTTCTATAAAATCGTCAATATAGGCACGAACAGAGCCGCATGAATGAAAGAGTAATTTTTTGCCGAACGAGTGAACCAACTCGGCCATTTCCTTGATGCGCGGTTTTACGAATTGGCGGAAAAGTTTGAGACTGAGCATGGGGCCGCGTTGCGTGCCAAGATCGCTGATGAGGAAAAATATATCAATACGGCCATTTGTGACTTCCATCGCACGAGTCCAATCTTCCCGGTAAAACTGGATTAACTTGCGAGTCATGAATTGCACCCAGTCCGGCCGTTCGATCATATCGAGGAACATGTTGTCGAGACCACGCGCCATCGCCATACGCTGCCAGATATCAGCATATCCGTAAAGAATCGCGTATTGATCATCTAGTCGGATATGTTCTCTGAGATGGTCGTGGGAAACCCAATCGTTAGAGGGCCAATGATGATTTTCCAGGTGGTCGAAATAATAACAGCGCTCCAGAGCACCGCCGCATGCTAGGTAGGTTCCGTCCGGTTGCAGATGGAATTTTTCCCCCCACATATTCTCGTAATACTCTCCACCTGGTAAATACTCTGAAGGGCCGATATATCGATGGTCGCACCAACGCAGGTCAATGTGAAGACGCTCAAGCAATTCGCGCTTCGATGCACAACCCAGATCATGCTTCAACCGTTTCCAAACCGGGAATTCCGCCCAAAAATCAAGAGGGGGCCGTTCAAGCGATTCATGCTGAATGGCCGATAGAACCCGTTCTCGGTTGGAAAGAGATGAATTCATAGTGTGGCTATGATATAACTAATTTTAATCCTCTGCAATGGAATCAAATTCATACCGGAATTGTGATGTTTTCAATTTGTGAAGGTCTTACTCGATTCCTTTCTTGTTTGTATCATAAGCTTTTCGGTATTACCGTCGGAGCGCGGGCATCCTTGCCCGCATCATGGAGCGCGTGCAAGAATACCCCTGGCATCCTGCCGGCACTTTTAGACAGACCGCCGGGAAAAAGACGTAACGAAAGGTATTTGAATTGAAAGCGATTTGCATCATCCCATCCCGATATGCGTCAGTCAGATTACCGGGGAAACCGTTGGTCGATATATGCGGAAAACCGTTGATTCAGCGGGTTTATGAACAAGCCGCGAAAGCGAAACGGTTCGAAAAGGTCATCGTCGCAACCGATGACGAACGGATTCGAGAAGCAGTGGAAGCATTCGGCGGCAATGCAGTCATGTCTCCTCCCTCTCTGCCAACCGGATCGGATCGTGTGGCTAGAGTTTTGGAAGATTTGGAACTGGATCATGATGTCATCATGAACCTTCAAGGAGACGAACCCTTGATCGATCCGAGTGATTTGGACCGGATGGTGGAATGTTTCGAAGAAGCGCCGGGAATTCAAATGGCGTCACTGATGGCTCCATTACATGATGAAGAAGATGTGTTGAATCCGAATCAAGTCAAAGTCGTGGTGGATCATGAGTCGTTCGCCCTTTATTTTTCCCGCAATCCGGTACCCTATTGGCGGCGCAAAGACGATGCGGATTGGACACAACGGCCGGCAAATTATTGGCTGCATTTGGGAGTCTATGCTTTCAGCCGAATGACGTTGCAGCGCTACGCATGCTGGCCGCGAAGTATGCTGGAACTCTCGGAAAGTTTGGAACAACTGCGGGCATTGGAGCACGGAGTGCGGATCAAGATGATCACCACCAGCCATCCCTGGCCGGGAGTGAATACACAGGAAGATGTGGAGCGGGTACGCCAGGCATTCCAAAGTAAAAAGAAGGGATAAATGGAGAAGAAGGAATCGTCAGATTTAAAAAACAAGGTCAAGAGCGAAGCGGCACGCGCAGCATTGTTATCCGCTTTTGTCGTTCCCGGTGCCGGGCAGATCTATAACCGGGAATGGGGAAAGGGAATCTTTGTCGCCGTTCTGTTTCTCGCGGCATCCCTGGCCGTACTGATTCCGATCACGATTGCCGTCATTCTCTATTACAGCAACATTAATTCCGGCAATCTGGAACAAGCGGTGAAACCCATGCAAGCATTATGGGAAGCAAAAGTGCAATTGATTGTTCTAGCCGTCTGCTCCATCTTGATTTATGTCTACAGTGTCTGGGAGGCCTATACCAAAAGGCTGGAAATGGAAAAAATGTAACGCCGCCGTCTCGGCGGCCTCTGTGAAAAGGCCGGCAGGATGCCGGCGATACTATTACGAGCAAAAAGGAGTCAGGCAATGGGTAATGTTAAAAAAGTCGTCTTGGCCTATTCCGGAGGTCTGGACACCTCCGTGATCATTCCCTGGCTGATCGAAAATTATCAATGTGAAGTGATCGCGTTCGCCGCGGATATCGGTCAGGGAGAAGAACTGGAACCGGTGAAAAAGAAAGCCATCGATTCGGGTGCTTCCAAAATTCATATCCTCGATCTGCGGGACGAATTCATGCGGGATTTTTGTTTCCCCTTAATGCAATCCGGCGCATTGTATGAAAGGCAGTATTTGATGGGCACCTCGATTGCCCGTCCGTTGATCGCGAAAGCCCAGGTCGAAGTGGCTCGACAAGAAAACGCCGACGCCGTCTCCCACGGCGCGACAGGGAAGGGAAACGACCAGGTGCGTTTCGAGTTGACCTATCAAGCGCTGGCACCGGATTTGAAAATCATCGCGCCCTGGCGTGAATGGGATATCCGTTCCCGCGCCGACGCGGTCGAGTATGCCAAGAAACACAATATCCCCGTTCCCGTAACGGCGGAAAAACCCTATTCGATGGACCGCAACATGTGGCATTTGTCGTTTGAGGGAGGAATTCTGGAAGATCCGGCAAACGAACCCCCCAAAGACATGTTTATCTTGACCAAAAATCCCGAAGAAACACCGGATGAACCCCAATATGTGGAAATCGAATTTGAAAAAGGGGTGCCTGTTGCCGTAGACGGCAAACGAATGGAACCGGTGGAATTGGTGATACATCTCAACGAAATCGCCGGTAAACACGGCGTTGGCCGTGTCGACCTGGTCGAGAACCGCCTTGTTGGAATGAAATCACGCGGCGTATATGAGACACCGGGCGGAACGCTGCTGCACCATGCGCATCGCGAACTCTTATCTCTTGTAAGTGACAGGGAGACTCTCCATTTCCGCATTCTCCTTTCCGAACGCTATGCCGAACTCGTATACAACGGACAATGGTTTACACCCTTGCGCCGCTCACTCGATGCCTTCTTCCAAGAAACCGAACAATATGTGACAGGTTCCATTACCTTGAAATTGTATAAAGGCAATTGCACCCCAGCCAGCCGAAAATCACCCCATTCCCTCTATCGTCTCGAATATGCGACTTTCGAGGAAGATGCAGTGTATGACCAAAAAGACGCAGAAGGATTTATTAAATTGTTCGGATTGCCTACGAAGATTGAGAGTTTTGTACGGCGTGGGTGATTTTTGATTTTTTTTCATTTCTTATTATCCATTCCTTCCTTCCAAATATATGAATTCTATCGCTTGACAAAACGAATGCGATAAGTTATCCAGTATCAAGATGAACCACATTGACCATTGGATGTATTAGGGATATTTGTTTATTAGTTTTTTAGTGTGATTTGTTTGTTCAGTAATAAAAAAAACATTAGAGGAGGAGGAAATGAAAGGAGGTACAGGTAAGAGAATCTTACAAGAATTAAGTCAATTATACTGCAGTAATAAAAATATATTTAAGGCTGCAATTGAGGATATATACGGACCTGAAAACCAGTATATCTCAAATAAGAAAAAGTATATGAGAAAACCAGTAATTATTCCCAATTCTCCTTTTTGGTTTGAGAATAATTTATCTTTACCGCAAAGAGTTATAATAGTATTCAAATTGTTGGACAAACTTAAATATAGCAATGATGAAATTGTTGAAAATCTCCGAACATTAACACAAGATTCAATGCCTTAAAACGATGTTGATAAAACAAGTTTATTTATCCATTTTTATCAAAACCGAAGGCGTGATCCTTTCCGCCGACCTACTTCAGCGGATATCCAATGCTGATGCTTCCTTGAACGGCTTGCGGGGAGAGGATTACCATCTCAGCGCCGAAGTCCGTATCAACGAGCAGATCAATCGGTCACGGAATAACTTGCCCAGTAAGAAAAATCAAATTGAAATCATCGCAAAAATGCTAAACGCCCTAAAAAGTTCCCTGAAAAAAACCAAAACCCAAAACCCAGAACCTAGAACCCAAAAAACATGAAAATCGAAACAAATACAATAGATCAAATCGTAGAACGAATAGTCCAAACCGTTCATCCTTTGCGCATTATTCTATTTGGTTCAGCGGCCAGAGGAGAAATGGGAGAGGATAGTGATCTTGATTTGTTAGTAGTCATGCCGGATGGAATTCATCGTTTGCAAACCATGCAAGATATTTATCAATCCCTTTCAGATATCTCAACTCCGATCGATGTGATGGTTTCCACTCAAACGGATTTGGATACTCATCACGATAATATCGGACTTATCTATTGGCAAGTTTTAAAAGAAGGGAAAACTATTTATGTCGCCTGAATCCATTCCTCCCGGTTCTCCGAAAGATTGGATGCTTTGTGCGAAAGGAGATTTACGGATTGCCCGTTATCCATTACCGAAAGAAGGATTATATGGTGTTTTGTGCTTTCATGCTCAACAAACTGTAGAGAAAAGCATTAAAGCCGTCCTGATCTACGAGGGGATTCCTTTTCCGAAAGTCCATCGTATTAAAACTCTTCTTGATTTATTACCGGGAAATGTACTTAAAATTCCAGAAATGGAGATTGCAGACCGACTCACTGCCTATGCTGTGATATCCCGTTATCCCGGAGTTATTGAAGAAGTCACGGAAGAACTGTATATGGAAGCCATGAATATCGCTGAGGCATTTTATCTCTGGGCACAGAGTATTATTACAGAGGCGAAAAAGTAGGGTACATATAAAAAAACGCAACCTTTTCACAGCCATCAAAACCGAAGGCGCGATCCTTCCCGCTGAATAGAAGGGAAAAATCATGCAAGTGGCGGTTTCCGTTCCGGCGAACATTGCTGAAGGAAAAGGAAGGCAACACCTGCAAGAATTCATTCAATATTTATCCATTGCTTATGGATCGCAAATGGAAGTCGAAACACATCTCCAGATCGCAGAATGACTTCACTATATCAACAAAGAAACATCAGCAAAAATGCTAAACGCCCTAAAAAGTTCCCTGAAAAAAACCAAAACCCAAATACCGTTGCGTTTGTACCGTAAGGTGGTTTAATTATAACTATGGATACAAAGACCCCCATACTCACAAAAGAACCACAAGAGCAACCGGCTATTCGTTACGATATAACCCGTTTAACCGATGACGATCTCTTTTTGTTCAACGAAGGCAGTCATTTTCATCTCTTTGATAAACTGGGCGCTCATCCGATGACGGCGGAGGATGGCATGCCCGGAACCTATTTTTCCGTGTGGGCACCCTCTGCGCGCGAAGTCACCGTTATTGGTGACTTCAATAATTGGGATCACAATAAGCATTATTTAAGTGCGCGTGGATCGTCCGGCATTTGGGAAGGTTTTATTCCTCATATCGGCCAAGGCACGAAATACAAGTTTCATATTCACAGCCATAACAATGGCTACCGCGTGGATAAAGCGGATCCGTATGGATCCCTGCATGAAACGCCCCCTCTCACGGCTTCGATTGTTCATCCGATCGACTATAAATGGAACGATGCCGAATGGATGGAAAGCCGCAAAGACTGTCACAGATATGATGCGCCGACCGCGATTTACGAAGTCCACATTGGCTCGTGGATGCGGATGCAATATGAGGGAAACCGTTTCATTACTTACCGGGAACTCGCTCCACGATTGGCGGATTATGTCCGGCAGATGGGATTCACGCATGTCGAATTTCTGCCTGTGATGGAGCATCCGTTTTATGGCTCGTGGGGATATCAAGTCACCGGATTCTTTGCGCCGTCCAGCCGTTTTGGTACCCCCCAGGACTTCATGTATTTGGTGGATTATCTCCATCAACATGGCATCGGCGTCATCCTTGATTGGGTTCCCTCCCATTTCCCCACTGATGAACACGGATTGGGATACTTCGATGGAACCCACCTGTATGAACACGCCGATCCACGCCAAGGCATACACCCCGACTGGGGAAGCTGCGTATTCAACTTCGGCCGCAAAGAAGTGCAGAGTTTCCTCTACAGCAACGCTTTTTTCTGGGCGGAAAAATTTCACATCGACGGCCTGCGCATCGACGCCGTGGCATCGATGTTGTATCTCGATTATTCCCGCAAAGAAGGCGAATGGATTCCCAACCGTTATGGTGGCAATGAGAATATTGAAGCCATCGAATTTTTGCGACGGTTCAATCATGAGTTATTCGGAAAATTCCCTGATATGCAAACCTATGCCGAAGATTCAACCGCCTGGCCAATGGTTTCCCGCCCCACCTATCTCGGCGGCTTGGGATTTGGGTATAAGTGGGATATGGGCTGGATGAACGATACGCTGGAGTATTACACCAAAGACCCGGTTTTCCGAAAATTCCATCACAACAAACTCACGTTTCGCATGATTTATGCATTTTCGGAGAATTACGTGCTGTCTCTCTCTCACGATGAAGTGGTTCACGGGAAATACTCCCTCCTGAACAAAATGCCCGGAGACGCCTGGCAAAAATTTGCGAATCTTCGCATCCTCTTGGGAAATCAATACACTCAACCAGGAAAGAAACTGTTGTTTATGGGCGGTGAATTTGGCCAATGGAAGGAATGGGCGCACGATGAAGAACTGGATTGGGATTTGCTTGCCTTTCCCATGCACCAAGGCATTCAGCGTTGGGTGCAGGATTTGAACCATTTTTACCGAAATGAACCGGCCATGCATGAGTTGGACACCCATCCCGACGGATTCGAATGGGTGGATTGTCTCGATCATGAAAACAGTGTCATCAGTTATTTTCGCAAAGGACAATCAACGGAAGACTTTATCCTGGTCGTTCTCAATCACACGCCTGTCCGTCGTGAACACTACCGGATTGGTGTTCCGCGAGGTGGGCATTGGCAGGAAATACTAAACAGCAATTCGGAGATATATGGTGGAAGTGGTGACGGGAATTATGGTGGACGTGATGCAGAATCCATTCCCAATCATCATCACCCCTTCTCACTTAATCTTCTGCTGCCGGCGCTGAGTTGTGTTATATTCAAGAACACTGCCTCGTGATTCAAGGAATTGTCTCTACACTATCCACAAAAACATCCCCAAAAGTGACATCTGCATGATGGGCGATCAATAACGCACTCCCGCAACCAAGATCATCCGTTTCGATTCTTTCCAAATCCCATTGAGACGGCTCCGATTGCCCCTTAGGCCATAATTTCACCCGATAGCGAGAATTTCCCGATTCAAGGGTTTCCACACGATGTTTCATTGAGTACCTTTTCCCAAGTTCGATTTTTCTCCGGCGTTCGGATTCTACATAAAACTCCTTCTTCCCGTCAAAGATTCGCCAACGGCACTCTTGTAAATCTTTCGTCAACCGAAATTCGGAAGTCGCACCAAGCGGATACCATTTGACATGGGGCTGAAATGGATCGAAATCATGCCCCGGCCACCGGGAGGCAATTGCGGCATGCGTAACACCTGTCGTATTCGGATCTGTCTTCGGTGGGGTAAACGCGTGGAAAATAACCGTTGTTGTCACTTCATAATCGCGCCACGAATCGTCTCCGAAAGCCAACACTCGGTCATAATACCGTTCGACTGTACGAACTCCGTTCTCCTTAATTATCCACTTTCCATCGACAACCTGTACTGCATCACCGATTCGTTTTACTTTTGACCATTGAATGGAATAAGGCAAAGGCCATTTCCGATTGTCCTCAAAATACTCGACCGTAACCGTTCGCTGAACGCTTCTACCCGACGGATCAGCCGCCGTAACCGTCACCTGATTTAAGACTTCTTTCAAGAGAGAACGATCAATCTCCACATTGAAATCCCCATCACACGCCAACCGTTTCTTATCCTCCCGAAATGAAAGCGGTTGGGATTTCGAATCGTTCAACGACCACGTCAACGTCTCGATATCCGACGCCGGAGAAACATGACCCAACACATTCACCCACCGCTGCGGATGCCCCAATTGCCCAAAGCGTTGATGCTCCCCATACCAAAACTCGATCCGAAGCGAATCGGAATCATTCATTTCCGGATTATGCAATTCTTTGGATGATCGTATGACTACCTGCACAAGCATAAAGCCGATCAAAATTACTATTCCCATTAACCATCTCATTTTTAGACTCCCCTTTTCCGATTCATTCAAATTTATAATAATGATAGTAGGCCAAGTTTGCAATCATCTTGCTTCTCAGAATCATTGGCCATTCATTTGGAGGTTTATGATGAGGGAATTTGATCGAATTACATTTCATCCACTTGAATTGAGTTCTCAATGAAATATGTATTCTGTGAAGAGGCATTTCCTGACCATCATCATTGCCGTAATATCGCCGGCTATCGCCAGCGTGAAGGTCTAACCCCAAAAGAACTTTCCGAGAAAACGGGCATTCCTCAATCCCATATCTCGGCCATTGAAAACAATCGCCATCCCATCGGTAAGAAAATACGTCAAACTTCCAACCCAAGCATTGAATGCTGATTATCGGATGGTTTTATAAAGGAGAATCGAGATGGAACTCGTGGAAAAAATTGCAGAAGAACTTGATCTGACACCAACTCATTTACTTCACGAAAGTCTTCGCACTTATTTACAACAAAGGCTGTCAATCGTGGAATCGGAAATGTTTCTTTTGGGCAAAAAACATGGCGCTTCGAATATATTCGATTTTGACCAAAAGATAAAAGACGGTTTGATACACGAGGAGAATGCTTACGATGATTTTTTCACTTTCGATAATTTGACTGTTGAAAAAGAAAAGATACAACGATTGTTGCAGGCTTTATAGATGTCTACATTAAATGATCTCAAGCGTATCGCCGAATCGGAATTTTCAGATATCGTTGCTGAAACATTTTTTATTGGGCGTAAATTGAGAATTTTCTTGAAAGATTCAAGTTTTATCGATGTGAATCTATCTCAAATCATTTCAAATCGATTTGGCTTTCATTGGGAATGTATGGATGCCACGAATTCGATATTTCGTTTTGATAATTTTCCCGATACAGCATGGAAGGATATTCCGACATTTCCTTATCATTTCCATAATGGATCACAACAAGAAGTCGAAAAATCTCCATTCCCACCGGATATTATGGAAGGTTTTCGAGAATTTATGTTATTTATAAGGAAGAAAATCGAGACATAAAATACGATGAATTTGTCTTGATTCTGTATTACTGAATCTCCAAAAAATCCTTACCCGGCAACTCGGGAAACGCTGCATGCGGCTCCGCCTGATACCAATAGGCGACGGAAGAAATATCATCCTGCAACGGCAAATACCGTCCACCGGACATCCAGCCCAACGCTTGAATGGTCACCCGCAAATCCTCCTGAAAACGAATCGGATCGAGAATATGCCAGCGGTACAGACCGAAACGCATTTGCGATTCATAGAAACCGTCCGGCCGAATGATTTGCGGTAATCCGACAAACGGTGTTGTGTATTCTTGGTATCTGCCTTCCTTCTTATTTTCAAAACCGTACGATCCCAAAAAGTAATCTTCCGTACCGGTGCCGCAGATGGTCGGAAATTCATTATCCCCGTCGATATAGAACTTGATCTCTCCTTCTCCCCACCAGCCGTTGTTGTTGACGCCCCAGCACATATAGGTACCGATATAATGCCCTTGGCCTTTGACGCCGTCGAGAATGGTATAGACATCTTTGTACGGTAATGGATTGACCCGGCGGAACTGAGCATGAAAGTAGGCGGCGTCCTCCGGCACCTCGGTCAAGGTATAATCGATCTGGTAATAAATCCGCATCTTTTTCGTATCGATGTTTTCCAAGGTGATTTTGCATTTTTCCCGGAACGGCATCACCCAATAGCAGTTGAAGGCGCTGTTGGGATTCACACAAACGGGAACGGAACTGACTTGCGCATATTCTCCCCAGCCACAGGCGAAGAAATCCCCGATCGGGCATTCGACGGACGGTTTCTCCTCACCGTCCCAATACATCCGCAGTATGGAAAACCGCCAGTTCCCCGTCGGAGTCAGCCAGATGTGCTGAATCGCCCCCGGGCCATCGATTTCGGCCAAAGTGAACGTCGATTTCGATTCGACATTGATGGAGGGCGATACCTTCCAGCCCTGACCGAGATCCCGCGCCGCTTGTGCCCCCGTTCCTTCCGTCGCCATCCCGCCTTTGCCTTTTTCCCCGGTAAAGTTTTCGGGACTGATCGAGCGTGACTCGGCATCCGACAAACGATATAAATTCCCTAAATGAAGATTCAACCCGTTGAAGGATGACTCTTCCGCCATTCCGATTCCATAGCCTGACAAAAAAAGTGCCCACGCCGCCATCCAAAATCCTATATTTCTTCTTTCCATTTTTCGAGTCCTTTCCAGTTTGTCTGAAAATTTTACATACAATACATTACTTGTTTAGAACAAATGATCGTACTCAAGCAGCTGTAAAATGAATGATACTCTGCAGTTGATCAAGCCCCCCATTTGCTTCAGCAACATTTTCTTAAGCAAGTATCAATAATTCCACATCCCCTTCAGCAAGAACGGCATTGAGATAAGCGGCAGCTTCGTCCGGATCACGCAATGATTCAAGTAAATGTGGTTGGTAGGGTTTAGATGTTGATATTATTTACGATTTAATATGTGATGTTACTATGACAGGAAATCAATATCGGCGAATCATAACAAGGAATGTCATGAAAAGTATAGATACTCCCTTTCCTAGACCACTTTTCCTGCGGAATATCGTAAACGGTTCCTTCCCGCAAATCGACATACACCGGATGATCGAATTTGCCTTGATACATGGTAAAATCCACTTTGGACGTTTCATTGGAATCCGACGGGACTTCTCCGTCCATCCAAATCGTTACCGTTTGCATCCCGCTAAAACGATTTTCATAAGCAAAAACAGAAAGAGATTTCTCCGTTGACGATGAATAAGGGTAATGCGGATTCCGGATCAGTGTATCATCAAAGACCGATGCAAGATTCTGTAGGGCAACATATGATTGTTTCCGATGCGAGACCATTTGATCTTCGTTGGAATGAAGCAGGCCTTTGCGGTTCATCTCATCCGGATATTTCATATCCATGATCGCGAAATAAGACGAGGGAATATCGCGTCCAAGATCCCCCAACAAACGGCGCAGCGCCCATTTGGCTTGCGAGAGTTCCGTCCAGTCATAATTGCGAAGCGCTTTGGTTTGTCTGCGCTCGGAAGGTGCTCCGTTTTCTCCCTGCCGAATGATGATCTTTGATGAATATCGAGCAATGGCTTCCCGCAGTTTTGCCACGGCAGTGTAACTCGTATCGGGGTTGCGAGTGTAGGGATGATAGGTTATTTGATCGATAAGCGAGAGTTTCTTTACCTTGGATACAATATCCAATACTCCTGTAACGAATTCGATTTTCACACCGGCCGTGGACATTGCAAGAATTTTGGCATTCGGTTGAATCCCACGGATAGTTTCGGCCGTCTCGATCAAAAAATGAGCATACTCGGTGGGGGAATTGCCTTGATTCGGTTCGTTCCACACTTCCCATTCATCGATGATGTCCTTGTACCGGGCGACAAACATAGCTACAAAACGTTTCCACGCCTCAAGTGATTCTTTTGTTTTAGGAATACTGGCACCGAGCCGTGTTCCACCCCCCTCGGAATAAATCGAATTCCCGTAGCAGAGACAAACCCAAGGCTCGACTCCTTGTTCCTGCATATCGCAAATGATCTCATCCAACCATGCAAATTGATAGACACCCGCTTGCGGTTCGGTTTTCGCCCAACCTGCTTGGATGCGCGCTTTTTTGAAACCGAGTGGACCCAAATATTCTTTCCAATTTTTATAAATCGTATAATCCCGATCCATCGTTTCCGCACCGACGGACCAATTAGACGATTGAATCTCCCTTGCGTGTCGAGGAGTAAGACTTCCGAGAACAGGGAAAGTAATCCCTTCCGTGGAATAACTGATGGCAGGAAGAGTGGATTGGAGCCAGCCAATCATGAACAAAAATAAAACAAATCGTATCATTTTTGGTCCTTTCTGTCGATTTTTGGGGCATTCTGTTTACTTTAGACGGATTTCCTGTACGATTTAAGTTGATTAGGATGATTTGTAATGTTTTTTCCGTGTACTTCTCTTAACAAATTAATTGTTCTTGTGTTAACTTTAAGGCTAAGATGGTTGGGATGAAGGTGTTTTTGAAAATGGAGGAACAGTAATGCGCAGCAGTAGATTGTTTTCAATTCTTTTCTTGCTTATCGTTAGCGGTGTGTTGAGTATCATGGCGGGACAACAAGAGGGGTGGGCGCAACTTTCGGAAACGCCACAGGAAACTCCGACGTTACCGCCGCAAGTCGAGACTCCGTTTGAAACTCCGACTGAAATACCTCCTATTCCAGTCGAAACTCCGACAGTGATTCCTCCGATCGAAACTCCTACTATTGTTCCTCCTGTCGAAACTCCTACTCAAATTCCGCCCATTGAAACACCAACGGTCATTCCACCGGTCGAGACACCTACCAGCATTCCGCCGGTAGAAACTCCCACACGAGTACCACCCGTGGAAACTCCGACACCTATTCCACCGGTCGAAACTCCGACCGAGTCTCCTACACCAATACCACCGGTCGAAACCCCGACGGAATCCCCCACTCCAAAACCACCCGTGGAAACTCCAACGGAAACACCAGTGGAAACACTTCGCTTATCGATCCAGGATGCGACTGTCGGTGTAAATGGCCAAGTGAGCATACTCCTCGGAATTGAAAATGCCAAAGAGATCGATGCATTTGCTTTTGATGTAATCCAATCCAATAATATTCTCCGTTTTGATTCGATCAGCCAAGAAGGAACATTGACGGAAGACCTCCTTTTCATCAACGCGAGACGACTCGAAGAACCAGGGGGAGCGATCCGTATTGCCGGAATTGGCGGAGAGGAAAGCGTCTCCGGAGATGGGCTGTTCCTCCGCTTGAATTATACCGCTCAAGCTGTTGGCTTGACTACATTGTCTATCGAAAATTTGATCGATGATGTAGAAGGTGCGGAAATCGTTGCCGGAGTTGTTACGGTCAAACTCCAACCTGTGCCCACGGAAACGCCGGTAGAAACACCAACGGTAATACCGACCGAATCTCCAACCCCTGCGCCGCGGGCGATTGTCTCTATCGTAGCCCGCTCCGGTCAGGTGGGGGACGAGATCGTCGCCTATATGCTGGTTCAAAATACGGGACGGTTGAAAAGCTTTGGCTTCGACGTGCTCCAAACAAACAATTTGCTGCAGTTTGAACAAGTGGATACACAAGCGACGATCCTTACCGGAGTGCGAAATGTCAACGCACGTCCTTTAGTGACTCCAACGGGAGCCATACGGGTACAAGTCGATAGCCGTGCAGCCAGGATTCCGAGAAAAGGATTACTCTTGCGAATTCGATATACCGCAATAACAGCGGGTGAAACTTTCCTGCGTTTAACCAACCTTACCGGGGATTTGGCCAACGCGCGTATATCCAACATCGGTGGTTTCGTCTCCATTGGAGAACGTGGAGTCTTGGGGGATGTCGATCTGGACGGACAAGTGACCGGTTCGGATGTGTTCTTCCTGTTGAGTTATCTGGCAGGACTGGAACAACTCACGGCGGAACAGCTTCAATTGGCCGATTGCAACCAAGATGGAGCCGTCAACATTCGGGATGTACAATGCATATTCAATCTATCCGTTGGATTGCCTGCGGAAGGCCGAATGGGTAAGGTCAGCCGTACTGCTGCCGATGGAGTGCAGCTGCTCAGCGCAAACTCGATTTCAGTACAGGATGAATCCATCGATGCGGGAGATACCGCTTCGATCGATATCTCGATAACCGGCGCGTCCGATATTCAAACTTTCTCGTTTGATTTGGTATTCGATACGAATTTGTTACAATTTGTCGCTGTGAACAATGAAGGAACTTTGACGAATGACTTCATAGTGCTTGGAAATGAAGCATCAGCCGGGCGGGTTACAATTATCGGTACAAGAGGAACCAGCTCGCCGATTTCCGGAGACGGCATATTCCTCCGCCTCGATTTGCGGGCTAAAGCGAATGCTTCCGGACAAGCGACCGCATCGATCGAAAATCTGACTGCCGATTTGGAAGGCGTTACTGCCCAAGGAGGTACGATCACGATTATCCCGAGCGCCGGCGAGGCGACGCCGACTCCAATACAGCCAACCCCCACGCCTGCTGAGCCGGTAGGTGATTTTACTGTTTCCCCGAGTGAGATTTCTTTAAGTGCAGGAAGCAGCGAAATGATTGATATATTCGTGACCGGTGTGAGTGAGCCGGTCACCGCTTACACCTTTGATTTCGTTTACGATACGGAAATGTTGGAATTCATTTCCATTTCCAAAACAGGTACCTTGTCGAGTGCTGCGCAAGTAGTAGGCAATGAAGTCGAGACAGGTAGAGTGAGGATTACCGGATTACCGTCCTTGACTCAACCCATAACGCAAGACGGGATTGTGCTGCGCATCGAAATGAGAGCGAAAGCGGACGTGGAAGGATCGTCTCTGGTTGGAACCGAAAACTTGCAGGCCGGATTTAAATCCGCGCTACCGGGGGTTGGCATTGTGATTGTTGTGTCGGGAGTGCCGGGCGACTTGAACGGAGACGGTATCATCGATGCAAATGATCTGTTTTCACTATCACGGTGGTGGAAGACGGCTGCAACGGATGAAAGCGGCCGTTCCGATCTCAACAAAGATGAAGTCATTGATCTCTATGATCTCTTGAACTTGGTTGAAGATATGAACAGTAATGATTAAACAACAAATGTGATAAAAAGTTTTCGCACTGAAGGGCATGAATATTTCGTGCCCTTTTTTGTCGGAGCGCGGGCATCTCTGCCCGCATCTTTCATTAATTTTTTGTCGGAGCGCGGGCATCTTGCCCGCATCTTTCATCGTGTATATTTCCATATTCGATTTGTAGGTCGAGCAAGCGTCTCGCCTGCAACATAGAACAAATTATTCTCTGCAACCTTCGAAGCGTTAACCTTACTCCAACGGGGGAAAAGAAGGTAGCCAGTGAGCGACGTCCCTGGAAATGACAAAAAAAATATAATTCCACCCTGAAGGGGTGGCAGAAAATCATCGACTGTTAAACAATATGAGAAACATATTTTGGAGGCAGAGATGAAACGTTTTGGATTGTTATGCTGCATAAGTATAATCTGCATGCCGAATGTATCATTGTGTGATGGGAAAACAATTTTTGATAATTTGGATCAATTCGAGGATTGGCGGCCACTTCATGATGTCGGAAAATTTCAAAAATCAGAAGACGGATTCACATTTGAATGCACCGGAAGCGATCCCTATATTCTATCCAAAAGGATGGGATTTTCTGCTAAGGAGTATACCGCTTTTGAAATCGAAATGAGTGTTACAAAAGGCTCACAGGGACAAGTGTTTTGGACGACCACAGAATCTCCTAATACAGATGAACCGAAAAGCCAACGGTTCAAGATTCATGCAGACGGATTGTTCCATCGGTATACGATTTCCCTAGCGAATCATCCGAAGTGGGTGGGGGAGGTTCAGCATCTCCGGTTGGATCCGACGGATTCCAAAGCCATTGTCATAATACGATCGATGAAAATTATCGATTTTTTGGGAGCGAATATGAAGGTTGAACGATTCCATTCGAATGTTCCATTTGCACGGCCAGGTGAAGTTTTTTCGCTCCGTGCATTGGTGCGGAACGAGGGGGATCAGCCTGGAATGGTGAAAATGGAACTCGCATTCCACGAAATCCCCATTTCTTTTCTTGATCAAAAGAAGGAGAAGGTCGTTGAAATTCAACCGGGCAAGGAGCAAATTGTTGATTGGAAAATCAGGGCGGATAAAGAATGTTGCGGAATCGCGTTTTGCCATTGGCAGGTGAATCAAATGAAATCCGATCAAGATACATTAGAAGGAGAAGTATCATCTGTAATACAAGTGGTCGATTTGGACCATCCTGGCTTGACCATGAAAGATGATCATCGGAAGTTGGATTTTTATAAAGGTGGATCGGGATATGGGCCAATTCATTTGTCTGTTTTAAGAGATCAACAATGGGAATCATTTGCTTGGATGAGAAGGATGGGTACCGTGCATCTTCTGCTCGAGGATGGATCCGTGGAGATTCAACCTCTATTCGGCGAGCAGTTTGTCCGCCGCAATGATGAGCAGTTTGTCTTTTATCAAACCTGGAAAGACCGAGAGCATCGGAAATGGGATTTTGAATTAAATATTAAGAAACTCGATTCTCTGGAAGGTCTCTTTCGTTTTGTTTATCGATTGAGTGGTGAAGGCGGAAAGGTTCTCCATTTTTCCGGACCGGAATTGTATCTCGGAGAACGAAGTTTTGGGCGGGAGAAAAATTTAGCTGTGCTGCCTGGGATCGAATATCTGGATCAAAATGCGGTTTCTTCCAGCGATGCTGTCGCCAGACCTCCGGTACGGGATCATTACATGCCGCATCCGTATAAAGTCGCAATTCCGATGATGGCATTGAATTATGATGGGTGGACGGCTTCCTTGCTATGGCCACCTCAGTTCCGTTGGGGACGAGAGGGCAGGGAACTGTCTCCGATATTTGCCGTGCCGAATCGTTTGCAAGGACAAGAGAATCATTTGTTTGGGTTGTTTTTTCCTCCCGTTCCGGATTATACACGGGAAAACGAAAAGATCGCTTTTCAACCCTATAGGATTCAACCGGGAGAGGAACTTGTGATTGAAAGTTATATTTCATTGGCGGAGAGTGATGATCCGATGTCTGCGCTGGATGTGTGGTTGAACCTGTTTTCGCATGAAACTTTACCGGAACCGGTTCCAATGCCGAGAAGTTATGAGGAAGAGATTGCACTCAGCCGGCTAGCGTATTTGAAAACCTGTTGGGACGATCAAGTCAAAGGGTGGGGGCATTGTGCCGGTTGGAAGGCGGTTCCTTCAGGCGGGATGCTGGTGCTTTTGGCGCTCGATGAATTCTTGTGTGAAAAGGAAACGGATCGTGCAATATTACAAGAGCGAATTGACCTTGTGAAACAAACCATCCTCGATAAATATGGACCGGCGTTTTTAGGGAAATCAGTCGGATGCCATGTGATGACCTATGAACCGGCGTTTTATTGGGGCGTGACGGAGTATCTTTTGCCGGAATGGAAGCAGTTGGCCTTGAATCTCGAGAACCGGCAGAATGATGACGGAAGCTGGGGCTTTCATCCGGGAAATGAACAGCAGAAAGATTTGGGAGAAGAAGGAGAAGTAGTTTCAGGAACCATATCGCCAAAAGTGATGTCCCTTATGCGCTTGGCCCGGATTACCGGCGATCCCAATGCGACCCGCGTTGGGTTGAAGGCGCTGGAGGCGTTGAATGCGCGTTTTGTCCCACGGGGAGCACAAGGATGGGAATGCCCTCTTGCCGCAGCGGATATTCTTGTGTCTGGCCACGGAGCGCGATCGAATCTTGACGCGTATCGGATTACGGGCAAAAAACACTATCTGGAGAAAGCGGTGTATTGGGCCAAAACGGGGATTGCCTTTCATTATTTGTGGAATCTTCCCAGCCGCCCCTTGCAGCGCTATGCTACGATTCCGATATTCGGTACGACATTTTTCAGTCACTCCTGGCGGGGAGTACCGGTGCAGTGGTGCGGTTTGGTGTATGCCTATGCGCTGCAGGAACTTGCCGCATTCGATGAGACGATGCCGTGGCGAACGATTGCGAGAGGAATCGTCAATAGCGCTATGCTTCAACAGATGACGGAGGGGGAATATATTGGCACATTGCCGGATAGTTATGGTGATTATTTCCAGACCGCCCGTGGCGCGTATATCAATCCTGAGAACCTCATGACCAACCTCCATATGTTGGAAGGAAATAGTCTCAATATCCGCACGCAATTCATTCATGAGCCGAAAACGGATGGTTTGCGTGTCAGTGCGAATGCAGATATCCAAACGGAAGAGACGCTCGATGGGATACAATTTCGTGTCACTTCTAAAAAAGGAAGAAATACGGATATCCTGGTTGCTCCCTTGAACGGAAAACCGAAATCGGTTTTCCGATTTGAAAAAGAGGCCTATCAACCATTGCCAGAGGGAAAGGAGTCACTCTTTACGGTTTCAAATGGATGGAAATACCTGCCGGATCATCGAACCATGTTGATACATATCCGGCATACCTCCAATGACGAGAAAATTAACTTAATATTGGAGTAATACTCGCTAAACCTATAACAATACACTTGCCATCAATTTTTTTTTAATCAATTCCATTAAAAACGTTGAAATTCATCTTTGTTTTCCAGCTCATTTTGTGAGGGATTGGCATGTTTACCGGATGAAAACGAACGCGAAGAAGGTGATTCCGGTAAGGGCTTTCGCTCTCGGATTCGGGCTTGTATTCCTTGTTCTGAATCCGATGCATTTCTCTTGAACTCATTGCCTAAATCAAATTGACTCACCAGTTCTTGCAGTGATTGCGCTTGCGCTGCCAATTCTTCACTGGTCGAAGCGGTTTCTTCACTGGTGGATGAGTTCTGCTGGGTCACTTCGTCGAGTTGGGAAACGGATTGCCGGATTTGATCGGCTCCATTGGATTGTTCGCTGCAGGCCGCTGCGATTTCCTGAACCAGCTGAGACGCTTTTTGGATAGCCGGAACCACTTCTTGAATGAGATTCCCGGCATTCTCGGCTCGCTCGACACTCCCTTTCGCTAGCGTGCTGATTTCTTTCGCCGCTTCCGAACTGCGCTCCGCCAGTTTCCGGACTTCCACGGCCACGACAGCAAATCCTTTCCCCATTTCTCCGGCGCGGGCCGCTTCAATGGCAGCATTCAATGCCAGCAGATTGGTTTGATCGGCGATATCGTCGATGATCGTAATTTGTTCAGCAATTTTCTTCATCGCTTCTACAGTGTCAACAACGGCTTTACCACCTTCTTCCGCTTGGTTCGATGCTTGAGTTGTTACGTTGTTGGTCTTCTGAGCGTTGTCTGTGTTTTGTTCGATAGAAATCACCAATTCTTCGATGGATGCGGAAGTTTCTTCCAGATTCGCGGCTTGCTCCGTCGAGGCATTGGCCAAATTTTGTGAACTGGCCGACAATTGTTCCGAACTGGCCGCAACCTGCTCGGAGGCCTTTTGGATGTTTTGAATCATGGCTCTCAGATCGTTTACCATATTATTGAGAGCCTTGGTTAAGTCGCCAACTTCATCACGGCTTTTGATCTCCAGGTTTTCGGAGAAATCACCACTTGAGATTCGTTGCGCAAACTGCACACTCTGATGAATAGGACGCACAATTTTTTGTGTGAGAGAATAGATCAATAGAAAGGCCATCACGACGCTCAAAAATCCGACAATAAGTACGATAGAACGAATCGTTTTGATCGGAGCCAATAGTTCACTTTGATCCATAACAGTGGCGATAATCCACCCCTTTGCCGGATATTCCTGAAAAGCGGCTAGTTTGTTTTCTCCATTCCAAACATATTCCAAAGTACCATTTTTTTGTTCTAATATTGTTCGGCCGAAATCGTGTTGGGTTACGTCCACTTCCAGGATGTAATCTTCATTTTGATGGGCGAGAGTCATACCGTTCGAATCGACGATGTAAGCATACCCGGTTTCTCCAAAGGTAATCGTTTTGATAAATCGTTTGGAAAAATCCTGTAATTCAATCGGTGTGCCTAATATTCCTACTATTTGTCCATCCTTTTTAACAGGAACAGTGATCAAGGAAACCGGGCGGCCTGTTACCGGCGAGGCAAAAGCGTCACCGACATGAGATTGACCGTTTAACGCTTCATCGATGTTGATTTTATATTCAGGAATATCCCGCACGGGAACCCCCACAGAGCCTTCTGTACTTCCAACGAATATGACTCCGTTCATGTCTGTCAAAAAGACATTTTCATATCCTCCCAATTGTTGGGCGATATTTTTCAGTCTTTCCTGGGCTACTTGGGGATTCTGCTCAACGCAGGCTTGAATCAATTTCACATCTCGGCTTAACGTCTCTGCAATCGAAAGTCTGATTTCAAACCACGTTTCCAATTGGCGCACAAGATTGCTCACTTCACGAGACATCGATGTGGTTTCTTGTTGTATAATTGTATTGGACGCAGTAATGTAAGCAAAATAACCAGTGAGAACCAAAGAAACAACAATAATCGGTAAAACGATAACTAGAATTTTGTTTTTGATATTCAGTTTCATTTTGCTGAATAATCTCCTTATCTCTATTATGATTTTCGATAAGACAAAGTGTGTTCAATCACTTTTCCAAATAATCCACATATTCTGAACTGCAGATTTTGTGCCAGATTTATTCTGAATACAATAGGTAATAAAAAAAGGGGAATTCATCCATTTCTGTGATTATTGGGGATGAAAAGTTGTAGCTTTCTCAGCTAATATTGAATGAGATAGTAGTGGGCGGAGCTACAAAAAAAATAAACTGGCCTAAAGTAAGATGTGAAAAAAAACCGTATCGCCACTGAGCCAGAATACAATCAGAGTGGAAAAAGGAACGAGTCGGTCGCTTGTTGGATTAGATAGTGCATCGAATATGTTCTGGAATGGTTAAATTTGGGGTTTTTTAATTAACTTAAAAACTATGAAATTCATCCTCGTTTTCCAATTCTTCTTTTTGAGTATTGACTTTTTTACCGGAGGAATAGGCATAACCGGTTTGGCCAATGGTTACCGGTTTTATGAAGTGGTTGGAAAAATTTCTTAATTCAATCGGTGTACCCAATATTCCTACTATTTGGCCATCCTTTTGAATTGGCACAGTAAGCAAAGTAGCCTGTGAAAAAAAGAGAGACGATTATAATCGGTATTACGATGAGAAAAATTTTGTTCCTGATATTCAACTTCATATCAATCAAGCCTCCTTTACTCGTTTGGAATTGTTCTTGTTGCCAGTGGGCAATACTATTTCCTTTTTATTTACGATTCTTGAATAGCATGTTTTATGCCAAGTAGAAATTGTATTGAAAAAACCATTATTTGACAATAAATCAGCACTTTAGATGTGAATGTAGGAAAATGGTGTAACTTGCTCAGCTAATAGAAAGGGGCAAGTAATCATTCAAGCTACAAATATCAATTACCCAATTGATTCGAAAACGAGAAGAAATGTTCATCGCCGACGTGCAAGAATAAAATCAACGAGATCATGGAGAGAAATAAGACAGTTGCTTGGTTCAATGCTATTCTCTAATCGGTTGAGTGCCTTATGGGCTTTTTCACCATACTTTCGCCCAACTGAATAAGCGTATTCGAAGGAACCGAAATCGATCATCAATTGATACAGCCGATCGGATTGATCCGATAAATGTTCTGTATTTTCCACAAGTTCTTTTGCGGTTGGGTGATTTTGCAGAAGATGAATTAATGGCAGCGTTACTTTTCCATTACGAAGATCACCGCCTTGCTCTTTCCCCAAGGTGCTCGTGGATGAAGTATAATCCAGCACATCGTCGGTGATTTGAAACGCCATCCCGACAGCGTGCCCATAGGTATGGAACGATTCGATATGATTTTCTTCCAGCTCCCCGAGATGCCCCCCCGAAGCTGTGGCCGCCGACATGAGGGAAGCGGTTTTGTTTTCGATCATTTCCAAATATTCTTTTTCTTGCGGATTTTTCAATTGGGAATTGCGAAGCTGTTTAATTTCCCCCAAACACATTTGTCCTGTCGCTCGAGTGAGAAATGTTTGAGAGGGAATCGATTTACTCGCCAACAAAAGTTTAAACGCTTTCGAAAGAAGAAAATCTCCCATCAACACCGCGATCGAATTGCCCCAATTGGCAGGCACGGAAGGGACGCCGCGCCGCATCGCCGCTTCGTCGATGATATCGTCGTGAATCAACGTCGCGAGATGAACCAGTTCTACGGCAACCGCCACTTGCCGTACCGGTTCCGATTTGATCCCACAAGCCCCTGCGCTCAATAAAACGAGCGCTGAGCGAATCCATTTGCCTTGAGTGAGTAACAAGTGGCTTGCAATCCGGTCTGCAATAGGAACCCGGAATTCCTTTGGGATAAACGATTCGGATTCTCCATATAAAAGATGTTCCAAATAGTTTCTTTCCGTAGTGGCGAGAACCGTTTCGTTGTATAACGTCTGCGTGAATTCGAGTTGCTCGGCAATCGGCTTGAATATGGACTTCAAAGAATCCTCGACAGGCGTTAATTCCTTATTCATGAACGCTGATGCGATAGAACTCATGTATCGGCCTTAATTTCAACACTTACCCATTTCTCACTGGATGCCGCTTGAATATTGTCCATTTTTAGTATGTATATACAATCGTTATCCTAAGGGGGAATTTATTATGACATTCTCTATCATCTCCTCAACCTGTCAAGTCAAAGAAACTGTACCCTTGCTCATTCCGGTGAAAGTCGTCACAATTCTGAACGGAAATATACATCAAAGGAGTTGAACAATGAGTGATGATCTTCGTACAGCAATGAAAATCGGTATTGTACATTTTATGGCTTATCCGGCCACGATGTCTGGCAGCGGACCGATTCGTGAATCCATCGATGAGTTAGTGGCGGATGAATTTTTCGATGTGCTGGAAATCACTCATATCGAAGATTCCTCTATCCGGAAAGATATAGCGAATCGAATTCATGTGGCTGGTATGGAAATCGCGTTTGCCTGTCAACCGATTATTCTCGGAAATCAATTGAATTTACACAGCCGGGATATTGAAGAGAGAAAGCGTGCGGTTAATACTATCCTTGAAGCGTTGGAAGAAGCTGTCGAAATCGGCTCGGTCGGTTTTGCCGTCATGTCCGGTACTGACCCGGGAGAAGAGTACCGCGATGAAGAGTATAAACTGTTCATTGAATCGATGCGGAAAATTTGTTCCCGCGCCAATGAACTGAATCCGGAAATGAACGTCGCTGTCGAATCGTTCGACCGTGTCCCCTTTGGCAAAAATTGTATTCTAGGGCCGACTCGAGAATCGGTTCAAGTCATACAGCAAATCCGGCGTGATTTCCCACGATGTGGCTTGATGTTAGACCTTTCCCATCTTCCCCTCTTGGATGAAACTCCCGAACATGCGATTTCCGAAGCGGCTTCAGTCTTGATCCATGCTCATGTGGGAAATTGTGTGATGAAAAATAGTGAAAATCCATATTATGGTGATAATCATCCCCCCTTTGAATATGAAGGGAGTGAAAACACCGAAGTCGATCTGGTTCGTTATTTGAGGAGTTTAAACCAAGTCGGTTTTCTCAATCCTCATAATCCTCCAATCGTAAGTATCGAGGTAAAGCCGCTCAATGATGATCTCTTTCCCGCCACGATCGGGAACGTGAAACGCATGATGAACCGTGCAATCAGAAAATTGAATACAATAGAATAACCATGAACGCATCAAAATCGCTTCTTTCTTATCATGAAGCATTGAAGTATATCGAAGAACAGATTCAACCTTTGCCGGTGGAGCGTGTTCATTGGAAAGATACCTTGGGAACGACGTTGGCAGAAGATGTGTCAGCCCGGGATGGTGTACCCTTTTTTGATAATTCCGCCATGGATGGATTTGCCGTTCGGTCGAAAGATGTCAAGCATGCTCAAGCAGAATCACCGGTTGCTTTACAGATTCAGGAAGAAATCTTTGCGAGTGAAAGGACACCTTACAACGAAGTGAAATCAGGCTGCGCCGCAAAAATCATGACGGGTGCGCCGATACCGGCCGGAGCGGATTCCGTTGTCATGGTCGAATGGACAAAACAACAAGAAAATCAAGTCCTTGTGTATGCTCCGGTCAAAGCCGGAGAAAACATCCGGGAAAAATACGAAGAAATCAAACCGGGTAGCAAGATTCTGGAACAAGGAAGACGGATAGGGAGTATCGAGAGAGGCCTTTTGGCTTTTCAAGGCATCTCGGAAGTGAATGTTAGAAAAAATCCCCGGGTTGCCGTGATAGTTACCGGCGACGAATTGGTTGAACCGGATGAAGCGATCAGTGGAGGACAGATTCGAAATGTCAACACATATACTTTGACGGCTGAATTAGAATCCTATGGTTGTTCAACGATTGATTTGGGAATTGGACGCGACGATCCAGTGCAATTACGTTCTTTGATCGAACAAGGATTGAACCAAGCGGAAGTCTTGCTCACGTCCGGCGGTGTTTCGATGGGTGAAAAAGATTATTTGCCCGCTGTACTTCAAGATATGGGCATGGAAACCATATTCCATAAAGTCTCCGTGAAACCGGGGAAACCTCTTCTTTTTGGAAAACTAGACGGATGCTTTATTATGGGACTGCCAGGGAATGTTGTCTCGGGAGTTGTTTCTTTCCATCTATTTGTCAAGCCACTACTTCGACTCTTGGTTGGCCGTAAAGAGTGGAGAAATCCCCGCTGGTATGTACGATGGGGGGCGGAGAAAGAAAAAACAATCGATCGAATACACTTCGTACGTTGTCGCTTAAGTCATACTCCCACAGGGATGCCGATTGCTTTTCCCACTGGTGATCAAGGATCCGGTATGCTCAGTTCTTTGGCCGGTGCGGACGGATTAGTTGTGATTCCCAATGATATTGACTATGTCGATCAGTTTTCTGTTTTGGAGTTTATCCCCCTTCAGTCCTGTTAAAAAATGTAACACCACTATCCCGGCGGCATAGTCCAAGGCCGGCAGGATGCCGGCGTTACAGTGAAAAAAATGCCTGAATTACCTGAAGTCGAAACAATCCGCCGTGCCTTGGAGAAATTGATTGTTGGCAAATCTATCCAGGGGATTGAACTATTGCGTAAAGATTATGTTCGATTCGGAAAGCAACGGTTGCATGATTTTCCTGAGGGAGTGATTTTAAAAGCGGACCGGCGCGGGAAATTCATTTCGTTATCATTAAACAATGATTTGGTCTTGATTCACCATTTAGGCATGAGTGGAAGACTTCTGTATGTGACCAGCGATACTCCCGTGGAAAAACATACCCAGGTCCGTCTTTTTCTGGATGACGGTTGTCATGAATTGAGGCAATGGGATCCCCGCCGATTTGGTTTTTGTGCAATTCTTCATCAAAATGAACTCTCTCATTTTCGATCTTGGTCGGATTTGGGCGCCGATCCTTTATCGATTTCTACTAAGAATTTTTACGCCATGCTAAAAGAAAAAAATCGGCCGGTAAAATCTTTTCTTTTGGATCAACATTTCCTGGCAGGTTTAGGGAATATCTATACGGACGAATCTCTTTTCCGGGCAGGTATACATCCTTCAAAGCCATGTAAGGCGATCACTCGTCCGGAAGCGAGTCGGTTGTTGCGTTCCATTCGAAAAATGTTGCGTGATGCCATCCAAGCAGGTGGCACCTCTACAAACGATTTTCGAAAATTGGATGGATCACTTGGGAGTTTTCAGTCTTTGCTGCAAGTGTATAAACGGGAAGGGCAGCCCTGTTATCGATGTGGGAATTCGATTGTACGAATCGTATTGATCGGAAGAGGAACTCATTACTGCCCAACATGTCAGAATGGAGGATTTATTGAATAGTATTCAGGCCGTTACTCCGAAATGATGGACCAATCATACGGTTGGTTGCGGAAGATCATTTGATGTATTTGATCCTGATAATGATGGATTTTCTCTTTGGAATTATTTCCCAGTGCAACCCGGATTTCAAATTTTGGCTGCCGCTTCCACGACCAAAAACTTTGTGTCAATTCAAATCGTTGCACAAATTCTACTTGGAGTTCCAATTCTCCGTTCCCTAAACTGAATTGTATTTTTCCATGGGAAGGAATCGGTATTTTTTGATTACAACGAATTTGAATGCTGTTCAATCCTAAATTTATGATTTCGCCTTCGGCTTCAATAGGAGGATTGAATTTCCCATTCAAGCATAATGTTGCCGGAACACTTTTTTCCAGACATGGAACCAAGTTTCCATCTGTCTTTAAGGTGGTTGCATCAAACATCGTTCGGCTTCCTCCTGCTTGGATGAAATTGTTTTTTGCAACAGCTTCATGATTATTTATCTATAGTAAATCAACCCTGCAGGTTTGAAACGGGATTCTTTTCACCCAATTGAATCGATTAATAAATTCATGTTTGCTGATCAACTAAGGTCATTTTAAACGCATTTTTTTGCTTAGTCAATCGCAAAATATATTGTTACTTTATCTAATTTACAACAATTAGTTACAGAATGCAAGCTAGTATTGAATAAAATTTTCATTTATTGAATGGACTCGTGGGGGGAAATATAAAGAAGCACTTTGTGTTATACAATAGATTGTCAGGAATACTAATGCAGTCGATAAAGTTCGTCTTGGTCACCGATTTTGCCCATTTTTCGAATTCGGAAATAGGTGAAAATACCATCCGGATCCGGAAATTCTGTCAAATACAATTTCAAATTATGGTTTCCACCCATTGAAAATCCCATTGTTTTCCAGCCTTTTATTCTACAAGCAAGACCATCCGGGCGTACTGAAGTGTCTTTTACCGGTCCTTCCAAAGTATTCGGATCGATGAGAACTTGGCGTAAGTCGAGTCCATTTGTTTCTGTATTTTTTAAACCACTCAAGCCAAAAAGTTGCGGCCCGCGCATGATGGCAACTCTTCCGGCTTGCGCTTCTCGCCCTTTGATAAAACGGAACGGCATTTCCATTTTTAATTCCAATTGATCGCCACTCTGCCATTCACGTTCGATTTTTAAGAAAGATCCCGGCGAGATAGTATTGTGAATCAATTTATCATTTACGAAGACTTCAGCCTTTTCGCACCATCTTGGTATTCGCAGAAAAAGAGGATAACTCATATTTTCATTCGACTCAATTTTGAATACCACATTTCCGGAATTAGGATAGTCTGTTTCTTGAGTAATTGTGACTGTTTTCCTATCTCCCATGTCGATTTGGGCTTGGGATGGTGTATAGAGGTTCACAGCGATGCCGTTCTGCCGGCGATAATAAACCATTGTCGGAAGTTCGGAAATAATTCGCCGGTAATTGCATGGACAGCAGTATGTGTCACCATGAAAATATTCTCGGGGACCTTCAAAGGGAACATAATATCGCAGGCGGCGTCCGTCCGGCGATTGAGCGGCAAAGAGTCCATTATAAATCGCTCGTTCCATGATATCACCATATAATGAATTCCCTTCGAGTTGAAGAAGCTCGTCTAGTAGCCGCAATAAATACGCTGTTGCACACGTTTCACCAAGTCCTTCCGTACCGTCTTGCGTATCGTGCCAACATTCATGTTGGCCGCATACGCCGTTGATTGTCAATCCGTTCTTCTGGATCAAAAAATCGATGACGCCTCTGCTTTGATGGAATAATCGAGGATTGTGTCGAATTTTATGAAGGCGTAATTGGGCTAGACATCGATGCATATACGCATAGGCGTGACCGGCGATGGGCGCCCAGCGGCCTAAAACGATCTCCGTATCCCATTCCGGTAACTTGCGGAAATCGGTACAGAACTTTACATATTTCTCATCCCCCGTTTCTTCATACAACATCAACAATGCTTCCTCCAGTCCGGTCACCGCCATAAAAACGGTAATGTCGATGTGATCGAGTCCATTCGGATTGACCGTCCATCGAGAAATGATGTAATCCATTAGCTTTACGGCGGAATCAAGGGAGGATTGTTCGCTGAAAAAGTGATAGTCGGTTATCAATCCGTTGACAAGATAAGCCATTTCATGAATATCCCACAAAGACCACATCCTTTTTTCAGGGACCATGATTCCGATGTATCCATCGTCTTCTTGCGTTTTTAACGTTTCTTCAACAACGTGTTTTTTCAGTTGGATTAGGCGGTCGTCTTCCGTATGCGCGGCAAAACGGACGATACTATCGATTAATTTCCCCAATCCGATATAGCCCCCGTTTCGGTCTCGTTCTTGAAAGGGACGCAGAAAATCTTGATCTGCATCTAAAACGAGAAGGTTGTTATTGATCGTAATATCCATCCGGCGGCCGATTTCCCCACCCACTTTGACCTGTCGAGTCGAAATTTTTGACATTTTTTCTTCTGTACCAAACGAATTATCCGGGAAAAATGGTTGAACTAGAATTAGAGAAAATACGAAAATAAGGAATTGAAAAATTGAAAATACATATGAGTTTTTCTTGTGATTCACTGGAGTGACCTACCTTTTTTTAGTAAATTTATTGTGGTGCGGACCTCTGGTCTGCGCCACACAATATTATGTATCATGAAAAATCGGCTTCCGGAGCGGCGCGCATGGCAACATCCTCGATTTCGAAAAATTCCCGTTTTTGAAATCCAAACATTCCCGCGAGAATGTTGGATGGAAAGACTTCAATTTTGTTGTTTAGATCGCGGACGTTGGCGTTATAAAAACGGCGCGCCCTCTGGATGCGGTCTTCCGTGTTGGAAAGTTCTTTTTGAAGATGAAGAAAATTATGATTGGCTTTCAAATCGGGGTAATTTTCCACCACTGCAAATAAATGCCGTAAGGATCCGACGAGTGCATTTTCATCGCCGGCTTGGGATTTGGGAGAACCTTCATTGGCAATGGCATTGTTGCGGAGTTGCACCACTCGTTCGAGAACGTCTTTCTCATGAGCCGCATAGCCTTTTACCGTTTCGACGAGGTTGGGGATCAAGTTATACCGGCGCTTGAGCTCCGTATCGATGTCCGACCAAGATTCATCACACATGTTTTTCCCGCGAACCAGATTGTTGTATAGCATGGCTACCCATAAAAAGAAGAGGAGAAGAATACCGAGTAGAATGAAAACAGGCGCTAATTCCATTACAATTCTCCTTTCAGTTCCCGTAGCAGATATTCGGGGAATCGATCTACTATTCCTTCTACTACTCCAAGTGCATCTTCAAATTCAGAAATGCGAAAGGTCTGGCTGCGATAAATGATAATGTCATGTCCGCTGAATTCTAATGTAAAGTGGGGAGCGGCGAGTAGAAATTCCATTGTCTCTTGATGAATGACGTCGTATGCCCATTTTTTATCCGGTGATTTCACATAAAACGATTTGCTGAATTCACTTGATTCAAAATCGATGTCGTCAAATCCAAGAAACTCGGTGATTCTATCAAAAAATCCTTCCGGCCGGATAAATAGCGGTTTTAAGGGCAGATCGGTTCTGACTATGATAGCGGAAAAATAGTGATTGTGGGTTTTACGCCTTCCTTTGGAATCCGTCGAGTAGGTTTCATAGTGATAATCGAACGCCGAAAAGTCACGATTCTTGCGGGTCCCGTGGATAAAATTGTATCCATAGCGATTTGATCCATTACGCAAACAGGAAAAATCCGAATATCGATTGTCCATCGAATAATCCGAATCGGGTTGAAAACGGTAACCGTTTTGATTTGCCCATGCTTCCAGTTCTTTTCTCCGCTTTGCCGCTTGTAAAAAACCTACAATCGCCAATCCGATGACAAGAATGAAAAATAAAACAAAAATAAAAGGGGCGAATTGCTCCATAATTCTCCTTTCAAAAGTGAAATGTTTACAGAAATAAAAGCGTATTTATCGTAATAGAGTTACTGGATTGATGAAAGGTTTATTTCTCGGTTTGTTCTTTTGTTCTAGTTTTGTTGATCCTTGATCATTTTCAGTTCCCGCCTATAGTTTCCGGCTGTAATAGCCTCGTTAGAAGAAGTCCATACCGGTAGGAGAGAATTATGGGAACAGTGGAACAGAATTTGGATAGTTGGTCGCATTATGATTGGTCAAAGGGGGGAGATGAATGGTCGGAATGTTGGGGGGGGACAGAATATTTATGGATGGGGACCATTTTGCCACGTATTCGTGCTTTTGTTCCGGCAGATACGGTATTGGAACTGGCTCCCGGTTACGGTCGGGTTACACAATTTTTGAAAGATACATGCCAAAAATTAATCCTTGTGGACCTAGTGGAACGTTGTATCGAAGCCTGCAAACAGCGATTTGCATCATCCAACCATATTGAATATCATGTCAATGACGGCAAATCGCTGCCCATGATCGCCGATGCTTCCGTTGATTTTATTTTCAGCTGGGATTCAATGGTTCACGCCGAAAGCGATATCATGAAAGCCTATATTCATGAATTTTTCCGAATACTGAAGCCTACTGGTTTTGGATTTATTCATCACTCCAACATCGGATATTATTTTTTGAAGAAACGTGAAAAAGTGGATAATCCCCATTGGCGAGCGGAAAGCATGAACGCCGAATTGTTCGTGAACTTTTGTGATGAAGCCGGATTGAGTTGTATTTCTCAAGAATTGGTGGGCTGGGGAGCAACTATCCATAATGATTGTTTTTCACTATTCACCCACAAGGAATCTGCTGCAGCACGACCGGTGCAGGTTTTTGAAAACGAAAATTTTATGGCTGAAGCGGAACGATTGAATATCTTGGCGAATCTGTATAATCCAAAAAAATTTGTCGATAGGAACAAATAAATCCAGTAGCTATTTATGTGTAACGATTGGTGTCTCGAATTTATTCAACGGACTTTTTCCCATTGGCCCGATCAACCAGAAATTTTGGAAGTCGGAGCCAAAGAGGTCAACGGGAGTGCGCGTCCGGTCTGTCAAGAACGGGCTCAGCGATATATGGGTGTGGATATCGAACAAGGCGAAGGAGTGGATGTTCTTGTTGATGCCAATCACCTAACCGAACACTTCGGAAAAGATGTGTTCGATATTGTCATCTCGACAGAGATGGTCGAGCATGTTTACGATTGGCCGAATGTGCTGTACGAAATGCTGTCCATCTTGAAACCGGGTGGTTTGCTCCTGCTTACGACGCGTTCAATCGGCTTTGAAATTCACGGCTATCCTGATGATCATTGGCGATATTCAAAGCGGGATATGAAATTGATTTTCCAGTCTGTTGGAGAAATCGTTGCCTTGTCGAACGACATGACGTATGGATATCCATGTGGAGTGGGTGCCGCTATTCAAAAAAAAGTGAAATCCGATCAATTGCAACGATGGAAAGAGGATTTGAGAAAGTTGTATGAACTGTATAATGTGAACATCTCAGACAGAATATCATGGGAAAAAATGTCTCAACGAACCGATACAAAACCCAATGTGAATCGATACAAGGATTTTTTCGAACTGCCGTATTCCTTTTCCGAACCGATTCGCGTGCTCGATCTAGGCGGTCGATTGAACGAATATAATACCTTCGCGGAAAAGAACGGGTTCCAAGTTGTAAGCCTTCTTCTCAATCCCGAGTTGAGCGAAGAGGAAGCCAAACAATCCCCGAAAGAAATTCGTTCCTGGTCGAATGAACTTCCTGCCGAAGATCAATCCTACGATGTTGTAACCTTTTTGGAACAGGACCGGCAGATTGAACAACCGGAATTTCTCTTCAAAGAAATTCGAAGAATTTTAAAACCGGAGGGTGTCTTTCTGCTTTCGGTCGACGATCCACTCTATTTTCCCTCCGATGATAATACCGCTTCCAAGTTACGGCCGCCATCGTTTTGGGTATGGACGTTATCGAATTTGGGATTTACTGTCAGTCTTCGCTTTGGAGAAAAACCATACGAACTGGAACTTCTTGCTGTAATACAGAAAGACGAGGAAAAGCACTCTCTTCAAGGAGCTTTTCAAGCGCTGCGTTCCGAATTCGCCAAAGATATTTATCTCCGCGGGGAATATATCCATCTCGTGCCCCGACGGATGGCATGCACTCATTCTTTTACATCCGATACCCTTTTTTATCTTTTGAATGAACAAAATGTTCCTCTCACAATCACCATTGATGTGCATACCAAAGTGGAAAGGCATCCTGATCTATTTCTCGATGATCTAAAATTTTCTTATGCAGGTTGTGATCAAGACGGCTCGAATTATCTTCACCATTGGAAATCATCTGTGGCAACTCCTGGCGGGCATTCTATTACCGTTCAGGTCGCGAATGATTCGATTGAAATTTCTTATCTCCAAGTGACTACCACGAAGAAAGATATTGAAGAATTTCTCTTGGAACTCTCTTTTGACCATTATCAACGGTATCGCTTCGTTTCCCAAATTCTGCATGCGTTTGCGAAAAAATATCTGTCTGTATTGGATGTTGGAGGAGTACGTGGTTACTTACAGTTATTCGAATCTCATTACGACATCACAACACTGGATGTCGTCTGGGATGATCTTCCGAAAGCGTTGAAATTTGATGGGAAAAATATCCCTTTCGATAACAATTCTTTCGATATTGTAATCTCCGTCGACACGTTGGAACATATCCCACAAGATCAACGGCAATATTTCATCGACGAACTGTGCAGGGTGGCCGGTGAAGCGGTGATACTCATCGGGCCGTTCGATGAACCAAATGTCGCCAATGCCGAGAATGTGTTAAAGACATTTGTCGAAGTGCAATTGGGAAAGACCGATCGTTTTTTAGAGGAGCATTCCCTTTATACATTACCAAATCGACAAGAAATCCGGGGAATTCTGGCTCGCAACGGATATTCCGTCTCGGAACTTCCCAATGGCTATCTGCCCCGCTGGCTGTCGATGCAATTGGCCGATTTTGCATTGGAAGTAACCCCCGAACAATCGGAAGGGAAGGGACGATTCAATTCTCTCTATAATACGTTCTATTATGAACATGACAATCGTTTCCCGGCCTATCGCATTGCCATGATTGCCACACGAGAAGCCCCCTCTTTCAACTTGCAGACTCATTTCAAAGCGTTGGTTTCCTCGCGGGAGGAACCTGCCTATCCGGTCTTATGGAATGTTGCTTCGTTGATCGTCTCTCTGTCCAATTATGGGATTTTACGGGAAAAAGACTCGTTTTTATCCGCACAAGGAAAACGGTTGTCGCGGCTGCTTGATCATGCCAATGCACTGGAAAAGGAGTTGGCGCGCCAACAGCAACAAGCGGAACGTTGGTTGGATCACACCGAGAATCTTGAACAATCCCTACAACAAGAACGAACGCAGCAAAAGAATCTTCTCGATCACACGCGCTATTTGGAAAAGGATTTGTCCGAACGGCAGAAACATGCGGAACATCTTGAGAAATTCATTTCTGAATTAAAAGAGCATATGGACGGCTTGCATCGGCACACGTCTAACCTTGAAAATCAATTTGCCGAAGCACAAACCCATATCACCAATCTTGACCATCACAATAAAAACATGGATCAAGATCGAGAAACACTGCTCCGGCAAATTCAGGATCTAATCCAACAAGGTGAGAGTGACAATCAACAAAAGACGAATTTATTCAACCATATCGCGAATCTTGAGAAGGGAATCAAAGGCCGGGACGAGCACATCGATCGTCTAACCACTCATATTGCAAATTTGGAGGAGCGGGAAAAAGAACAAGACCGGCATATTCAAAATTTAACATCACATATCACAAATTTAGAACAAGGGCTTCAAGAAAAAGACAGGCACATCCAGAATTTGACTTCTCATATTTCGAACCTGGAAGAAAAAGATGTGAAACAATTACAAGAACAACAAAAACAAATTCATGAATTAAGCCAATCCTGTTCAGCCGCCGATCAGAATGCTGAACAATGGAAAGTGCATGCCAAGAATTTGGAATCGATGTTTTCAACGGTTCAAACACATGCTGCGAATCTTCAAACACACGCCGATAATTTAGAGCAATTGTTGAAAGAAAAAGAGCAGCATACCCAAAATCTGGAATTGGTGTTTATTGAAAATCAGAAACAGAATCAAGAGTTGAATCACCAAATAGAAGAAATGGTAGTAACGAATAAAAAAATACATCTTGCAATATTGAAACTGATGGATACTCTGCAAGCGGCGCATGCCAGCGCCAAACCGTTGCGAAGAATCTTTCGCGATTTGGAGGAAGAGTTGGATCTCTCTCAAATCTCTTTCTTTGCGTCTCCATTAAAGGAATTAATTGGGAAAATGCATGATCATTTGGAAGAGAGAGACCGGCTGCGCCTGGCTCTGCAACGAGTCTGTTCATCTCGTACTTATAAGATGTTTCGTCACATCGGTGTATTTCCCTCATTGGAGGAGATGACGGAACGATGAAAATTTTGCAAGTGATTCATGATTTCCTGCCCAACCATCAGGCTGGATCGGAACTATATTGTTATCATATCAGCCAAGGATTAAAGCAACTTGGCCATGATGTGAAACTGCTCTATACGGAAATTGACCACGAACGTTCTCAGTATTCGGCTCGCGAAGGATTTTATGAGGGACTTCCTTTCACCGAAATCGTAAATAATCACGCGTACCGAAATTTTGAACAAACTTATTCCAATCCCGCTATCGAAAAAATATTCCAACAGGTTCTTACGGATTATTCTCCGGATGTCGTTCATTTTCATCACTTGCTGGCGCTTTCATTCGGCTGTATTCGCCTTTGTGCAGAAAAGAATATCCCTGTCGTGTTTACCCTTCATGATTATTGGATGACGTGCCCGCGTGGTGGAGGCCAACGGTTTCGCGGTGAAGGGAAAATTTGTCATGAGGTGGATACGGATTTATGTGCAGAATGCATTTCCGGTTTTGCCTTCCCGTCACGCACAGGCCAGCGTCTCATGAAAACGATCCTGGCGCCATTGGAGCGTGTGGAATTTCCTACCTTGATCCCGTTGATGCAAAGAGGCAAAGTAAAAATCCCTCATCCATCATTTTTTGCCTTGGGCACAACCCATCTCACCGGTGAACTCAAAGAAGCAATTTATGCTCATCCACCTTGTAAAATCTCATTTCGCTACCGTATTCCAAACGATGCCGATTTGGTCTTCGGCGTGGGAATGGATCCGAGTACTTATGACAAGCCGGGAGATGGAGTTACCTTTACCGTTCGTTGTGATGGCCAATTGATCTATGAACAATTTTTGAATCCCAAGAAACGGGAAGAAGACCGAGGCTGGCGCAGCGCCAAGATTTCATTAAACGAGTTCGGCGACGGAAAGCACGAATTCATATTTGAAACAACGGCTCATCCGAACGGCCGCAATGAACATTGCACAGCCTGTTGGATCGAACCTAAAATCGTTCGTTCGGCCGGAGAATTGTTCCGTCCTTCTATCACGAACCGCATTCGCACATATGCCGAAACCATTCTGACAAAAGTTCAAAAAAATCGCCTGAAGAAAGAGGTGGAAAAGCGTCGGCAAGCGGCATTGAAAGTCTTTGAGGAAGTCGATTTATTTATCGCTCCCTCCCCCTTTCTTCGTGAAAAATTCATCGAATACGGTATGCCGGAAGAAAAGATCATATTTTCCGATTACGGCATTGCTGTTCCGGATTATGATTTCAAACCGAAAATCCCTTCTCACCCGATTCGCTTTACGTATGTCGGCACCTTGGTGGAGCATAAGGGATTGCATGTGATCATCGAAGCCTTCAACTCGTTGCCCCAGGAGAAAGCCGTATTGAATGTCTATGGCAATATCAATGAATTTACAGGCTATGTAAAGCGCATACAGTCCATGATCGCCCATCCGGGAATCACTCTTAGAGGAAGAGCGGAGAACAAAGACATTCCACGAATTATGGCGGAAACAGATGTGCTTGTGATTCCATCGATTTGGTTCGAAAATTCTCCGATCACGATCCATGAAGCGTTTCTTGCGCGTGTGCCGGTCATCACTTCCCGTTTAGGCGGGATGGCTAACCTCGTTCAAGACGGGGAAAACGGATTACTGTTCAGTGTCGGTAATGCAAAGGATTTACATCGATGTTTGAAGCGATGTGTGGATTCTCCGGATTTGGTAGAATCCATCCGTCCTGACCCGAAATCGGTCAAAACGATTCAAAAGGATGCGGAATGGATGCTTTCGCAATATCAATCATTGATTGAAAAGAAGCGATAATTAACCGCACTCGACAAATTCCGGTTCGCAGGAATAAGGAATGATTCCTTCTTCATGACCGCGTTTCAGAAACAATCGATACGATTCTTTCCCTTTATCACCCAAATGAAGAGTCAATTCATTGACGTACATTCCCACGAAACGGTCCGCGAGCTCTTGTGGCAAATCCCGCGCGTACTGCAGTGCGTAGTCAAGCGCTTCTTGTCGATGATCCAGGCTGTATTGAATGGTTTGTCGCATAAGTGGCGCGATTTTCGTGACCAATTCTTCACCCAATCCCTTGCGGATTGCGTTGGCGCCAAGAGGGAGAGGCAAACCGCCGGTTTCTCGACTCCACCATTCACCGAGATCAATGATTTTGTGTAATCCCTGTTCATTGTACATCAATTGTCCTTCATGAATGATCAATCCCGCATCGGCCCGCCCATGGATCACGGCAGGCAGAATGGAATCGAAGGGAACGATGTCGAACTGGAATTCTCCTAAGCACAAACGCAATGCAAGGTAAGCAGAAGTAAGTTTTCCAGGAATGGCAATGGTTTTGGTTTTCAACTCATCCAAACTCATGGTTTCCCGGGCAACGACCATCGGTCCGTATCCGATCCCTAAACTCCCCCCCGCTGTGAGAATAGCATATTGATCTTGCACATAAGGATATGCATGCACGGAAATGGCGGTGATATCCAACTCACCGAGTGCGGCTCGATGATTCAAGGTTTCGATGTCTTGGAGAATGTGATTGAAATGCAGTCCGCCTGTATCGATTTTATTCTTTGCCAAAGCATAAAACATAAAAGCGTCGTCTGAATCGGGGCTGTGCCCCAATGATATTTCTTGAGCCATGAGTATGGTAACTCCTTCTATATTTCTATGTCGGAGCGCGGGCATCCTGCCCGCATCTTCCCAATTGGAGCGCGGGCATCCTGCCCGCATCTTGCAACGCGTGCATTTTCAATAAATCAACCATTCGGAAAGTACAATTGTATTAGGAAAAACAAAAAGTTGAATCTCCCTGCATTCACAGCATGAGTATTGCAAACTTAGGAATCGGCATATACACTTAAAGATTCCGGTTCAGAAGGATATTTTCGTCTGAATCCGGATTGGCCAGGATTGTAGGATTAGCAGGATGGAATCGATGAGAGTATTCCAGTCGATTCATGAAAAACAGTCATTGGTGGATTATCACTCGTCAAAAATCGAAAGTTATCTAAAGGCACATCCTGTGCATCCTTGAATCCTGGTCATCCTGATTCAGACAATGCAAGTATACTGTTAAAAAGAAAAGGATTCACAAATAAAAGGGTAAGAAAATGGGTATGACAATTACAGAAAAAATATTGGCGCAACATGCCGGCCGGGATTGCGTGGAACCCGGTGAAAATATCTGGATCGATGTGGATGTTTTGATGACTCATGATGTCTGCGGTCCGGGTACGATCGGTGTTTTTCAAAAGAATTTCGGCAAAGAGGCTAAAGTATGGGATGCGGATAAAGTTGTCATTATTCCGGACCATTATATCTTTACGGAAGATTTTCACGCCAACCGCAATGTCGAAATCCTTCGCCAATTCGTCAAAGAGCAGAATCTCAAGAACTATTACGATCCAGGGACCGACCGCTATAAAGGGGTTTGTCACGTCGCATTACCGGAAGAAGGGCATACACGGCCGGGGGAAGTGTTGTTCGGAACGGATTCGCATACCTGTACAGCGGGTGCGTTCGGGGAATTTGCCACAGGGATCGGCAATACGGATGCGGGATTTGTGCTGGGTACTGGCAAACTCTGGGTCAAGGTTCCGCCGACTATGCGCTTTATTTTTGAGGGAGAACTTCCTTTCTATTTGATGGCGAAGGATTTAATTCTCCATACCATCGGGGAAATTGGTGTGGATGGTGCGACTTATCGGGCAATGGAATTTGCCGGTGATGGAGTCTACAGCCTAAACATCGAAGAACGAATGACACTGACCAACATGGTGATCGAAGCTGGCGGAAAAAATGGCGTGATCGAACCGGATGAGAAAACCGAAGCATTTGTCAAATCACGTTCGAAAAAGCCTTATACGATTGTACGCAATGATTCGGATGCGAATTATTTTGTGACATACGATTTCCGAACGAATGAGATCGAACCGACCGTCGCCAAACCGCATTCCCCCGATAACCGTGGATTGGCACGGGAGCTGAGCGATGTGAAATTGACACGCGCCTATGTCGGTTCCTGTACCGGCGGTAAGATTACCGATTTCAAAGCGGCGGCTTCCATTTTGAAAGGGAGAACATGCGCGATTCCGACCTTCATTGTTCCCGCTACAACGGAAGTGGAAAACAAATTGAAAGAGGAACGATTGAATGGGCAAACCTTGGAAGAAATCTTCAAGGAAGCGGGCGCTCGAATCGGTCCACCCTCTTGCGCAGCCTGTCTTGGAGGACCGGAAGACACGTTCGGACGCTTAAATGGTCCGGAACTATGTATCTCGACCACGAATCGAAATTTTCCGGGGCGCATGGGCTCGAAAGAAGCGCAAGTGTTCTTGGCTTCGCCACTGACTGTCGCGGCTTCCGCGGTTACGGGTCATATTACCGATCCAAGAGATTACTTATCCTAACTGGGAGGAATACAAAAAAATTATGGAAGATATCATCAAAGGAAAAGCATTCGTCTTGGGCGACGACGTCGATACAGATCAGATTATTCCTGCTCAATATCTCGTTTATAAACTGGATGACGAGGAAGAACGGAAGAAATATGGTGAGTTAGCCCTCTGTGGAGTTCCTGACGCACAATCAGGGCTTCCCAAGGGGTATATTCGCTTTGTCAAGGAAAATGAATGGAAAACCGAATATCCAATCATTATCGGGGGGAAAAATTTCGGTTGCGGTTCGAGCCGTGAACATGCCCCCTTTGCTTTGAATATTGCCGGCGTGAAAGCGGTTGTCGCGGAATCCTATGCGCGAATTTTTTTCCGCAATTCCGTCAATGGAGGGTATTTGGTGCCTTTTGAAACGAAAACTCGATTGGTGGATCAAGTGGAAACCGGCGATGAAATCGAAATCGATGTCAAGGCATCAATGCTCAAAAACTTGACGAAAAACACCACTTTTGAATTGAACTCTCTTGGCGATGTGGAAAAAATCCTCAGGGCGGGTGATGTGTTCGCCTATGCCAAAGAGACGGGGATGATAGAGGTGGCTTAAAACTGTTGTGGTGCAGACCAGAGGTCTGCACCACAATAAAAAACGGCGGCTTTACGGTCGCCTTTTCTTTAAGAATAGAAAAAATTTAAACGATGAAGAGAAGATTTTGGTTACACGCATCATTGATTTTTTTATTGTGCGCTTCCTGTGGGAAAAAAGAACCGGTGCGCTCACCCGGATTTTACGACATCGTGGATGAAGCCGGCATTACCTTTGTTCATACGGACGGCAGCAGTGGGCGCCATTACATTGTTGAAACCGTTACGGCGGGTCTTGGTCTTTTTGATTATGATAACGATGGTGATCTGGATTTGTATTTCGTGAATGGAGCGCCTCTTCCGGGGGATGAAGTGGATACCCCACCTACGAATGAGTTGTATCGCAACGACGGGGATTTACGCTTTACAAATGTGACGGTTGAATCAGGAACGGGCGATACTCATTATGGGATGGGTTGTGTCATGGGGGATTATGATAACGATGGGGACCGGGATATCTATCTATCCAATTTCAAGGAAGATGTGATGCTCAACAATCAGGGGGATGGAACGTTTATCGATGTCACGAAGAAAATTGGCCTCGGCGATCCCCGATTGGGAGCGGGGGCGTGCTTTGTCGATTTCAACAAAGACGGCTGGTTGGATTTATTCGTTGCAAATTACCTCGAATTTCCGGAAGACGAAATATCTCCGTGCAGCCGCTTGGGGATTCCACTCTATTGCGATCCCAGTACCTACGATATGTATGAACCCCAGCAGGCAAGCCTGTATTTCAACAACGGTGACAGTACGTTCCGTGATGTAACCGAAGAGTCGGGAATCGCACAATATAGAGGGCGTGGAATGGGTGTGGTTTGCGGTGATTATGACAACGACGGCTGGACCGATATCTACATCGCCAACGATATCACCGAAAATTTCCTATACAAGAATATGGGAGATGGATCCTTTGAAGAAACTGCCCTGCTTGCAGGAGTGGCTTACGATATGCACGGACGGGATCAAGGAAGTATGGGGTGTGATTTGGGAGATTACAATCAAGATGGACTCTACGATTTGATTCTGACTAGTTATCAACGGCAGTTCAATACCCTCTATCAAAATCGGGGAGACGGATCGTACGAAGATGTGACTCTTCGGGCCGGTGTTTCAGAGGGCAGCATGAAACATGTAAGCTGGGCTACTTTCTTTCTCGATTATGACAACGATGCCGATCAGGATCTCTTTATTGCCAACGGCCATCTGCAGGACAACATCGAAAAATTGGAAAAAAACACAAAGTGGGACGAACCCAATCAACTTTTTAGGAACAATATGGATGGTACATTTACGGATGTGTCGAATCAGATGGGTCCCGGATTCCAAGTCTTGTTGAGCACCCGCGGGGGAGCCTATGGCGATTTGGACAATGACGGCGATCTCGATATTGTTCTGTCGAATTCCCGTGAAAAACCGACCGTTTTGATCAATGAACTACAACTGGATAATCATTGGATCAATATTCGATTGGAAGGAACGAATAGCAATCGAGACGGGATTGGCTCCCGTGTAGAAGTCCGAACCGGTGATACGGTCCAAGTCAATGAAGTTCGCGCCGGGGGAAGTTATCAAAGTCATTACGATCTTCGGCTTCATTACGGATTGGGGAGCGCAGAACAAATCGATGAAATCACCATCCATTGGCCCAGCGGCCAAATCGATGCTATCCAAAATGTGAAATCCGATCAATTTATTCTCATTCGAGAAGGTGGGGAGTTGGAAACTCTTTTACAATAAGCATCGGGTCAATTTATTCGTGAAACGTTAAAATCTCCCCCTCTCGACTCAACAAATACCAATTTCCTTCCTTTGTGCGATAGGCATCCAAAATCCAATCTTCCGGTTTATAGAAAGGTGATTGAATCGGAGGTGCCCCTTTCGAGGAGTGAATGGCTCCCAAACTATCAAGCACATAGATGCCTTTTGGATGATAAACTATCGCACGGGCGACATCCGCCCAAAACAGAGGGATGCCTTCTACTTTTGGAACTTCTTCACCAACGGTGAGAAAAGATCCTTTTCCATCCAGCACAAGGGCAGTTTGTTGATCGATTAATAGTAAATCCCGTAACGGAAAATCGGTATTGGGAAGGGGATGGATCGTGAATGTTCCATTGTTCCAAATAAATAACCGGCGTTTATCGGTCAAGATACCGATCGATGCGCCGTCGAGAGAAATATCGAAATTGACAATCTTCTCATCCGCATCTCCGGGTACCGCCCAGTATTCTTCGTTTTTTTCACCGATTACACGGCCATGATCATCAATATATAACTCACCGGTATTTTCATGCCAAGCAGCCCAAGCAATCGGAGCGGAAAACAGTTTGATGCGACGGCGGATCTCACCATTTGAATTGAATATTCTTCCGCTTTTCGTGAGCGCACATGGATTGTTCTCATTCGTGATCAGGCATAACGGCTGATTGTAATTCGGTAATTGTAATTTCCGTTTTCGCTGCTGGATACTTACCGTATCGAAGAGTACTTCGGCGTGTTTGTGCAAAAATACTCGTATTTCAATGGGGACATTTTCTTCGACTGTAGCGCTGAGCGGTATATCTGCATATTGCTGCCCCAGGGATTGATTTCCTTTTGTGGAAGGAAATAACTCTTTGTGAGCGAGAACCGAATCTCCCCCGTAAACTCCTAATTCAAGGTTGCCTAAATTCCACTTGTTTGGAGCGCGTAACCGGAAAATGAAATCATACATTCCGGCCGGATATTCAAAGTAGGGACCATAAGTCATAAAGCGAAGATCTTCGTCCGTCCAACTCCACAAGGCTGTTTCTCGATCGGCTGTGGAATCTTCCACCACTTCGGCTTGGTTTCGATTCAATTGTTCCGCCTGAATCACCATCGGTTCCGTGATAGACTGCACATCCGGCATCCAGACGACAGACGCCGGCTGAATCGGTCCTTTTTCCGTTGTTGCCCAAGCGTATAAAACAGCCGGATGATCCAATTGAAATATACATTCAGGCCTTTCACCATCATCAATGTGTGATAGATGAGCCGATTTCAAAATCCGAAGTGCAATTGGAATGCCTGTTCGATCGAGAATTTTCATTTCGACTGGCGCCGGAAGAGAGCTGTTGGGGAATTGAAAACTAACTCGATAACGTCCCGCATCGAAATAACCCAAATAGAGTTGTCCATTGTCTTCTGGTTTTGAGGGAAGGAATTGAGTCGTGCCAACAGCCGATATGAAATTCAGAATCGGCTCGATATCGGTTCGCTTTTCCAATAAAAGTCTTCCGGATTCCTGATGGGTAATCACAAAACCATTTTGGACCGCTGCGTTGTAGGTGTTTAGAACTGATCTGAGTTCATCAGGGTGAAGTGTATGAAAATCAAGAAGTATTGCATCTGCTTTTTGCCATTCATACAGGGGTACGGTATTTCGCAAATAGGCTCCGGCGGTCTCTTGCGATGTCCAAGCAATCGCCACGGTTTTTGCAGTGTAATCGGAAAATAGGTGATTCCCGTAAATCGGTTGATCCAATCTCGCAACAAAATATTGGCAGCCGATTTCTTCGATTCGGTAATGATCCCATAAATACTGTCCGTGGATATGATTCTGCAAATAAGGGAATGGATGATTCCCTTTAAATTCAGTCAATCCAAAATAATATTGTGCTCCTTTGGTTCGAACTTGTTCTACCCAGGGAGAATTATCGGCTCCCACTACCGGATAAACCGCGCGATGCCATCCTTTTCGATTGATAAAATAGAAGAACTCCGGAGTATGCATGAGATCATCCATGACGGCGATAAGGGTACCTTTCGGAACCGTTTCCTGCAACGCTTTGGCATCATCGTAATACGTATAAATTTTTCCGTAATATCCACG
Source organism: uncultured bacterium (assembly GCA_964412555.1). Taxonomy (GTDB): domain Bacteria; phylum Hinthialibacterota; class Hinthialibacteria; order Hinthialibacterales; family Hinthialibacteraceae; genus CAYPPG01. The sequence continues at coordinate 49,487 of CAYPPG010000025.1, read as the reverse complement.
GGAATCAAGCAAATACATTCCCAAACAAGCAACCGAAATCGGAAAAATCATCATCCAAGCGAAGGAACATTTGATCCAATGATTTGCGAAATTCCACAATTCAAAACAACCAATTGCTGAAATCAAAGCAATGGGAGGAATCGCGAGTAACGAGTAGTATGAATGCCCGATATGATGGCCAGGAATAAGGAGATACAATCCGGCAATCCCGATCAGCCAAGATACAAAGAAAGTTTTCGCACGGTACGGAAACAAAAGGCTGATAAGACCAATGACAAATGGTACGATTCCAATGTATACCAATATTTCGTCCCCGAACCTCCATACTATCGTTTTCCAGAATTCCGGATTGATATATACCGATAATAGATGCTCTTTGATGGAAAAATCCTTGAAATGCCACATAAATGTGGCACCGAATTCTTCAAAAAAAGTGTGGGCGTGGGAATACCATAAAAAAGTCGGTACCCCAATGATAAGGGCGTAGAGCCACCATTCCTTCCTCAATACGAAACGCTTTCCTTGTTGTTGATAAAGAATCCAAAGAATAGGGAGTATTACCAGTAGAGAGGGAGGTTTGAGCAAGACTCCGATCATCAAGGCAAAAGCGGAAAGGTAGAGAGGAAAGTTGAAATTACGGTTATCCCACCTCAAAAGAAGAGCAAGAGCAAAAGTGGAAAAAAAGACCATCATCATATCCGGCTGATAAGTACGACCGAAATAGATGGCAAGTGGAGATGCGGAAAAGAACGCCGCCGCCAATAAACCGATTCCTGGGGTGAGTAATTGTCTGCCTATATCGTATATGGACCATATCGCCCCGAGTGCGCATAAAAGAGTTAAAATGCGCCCGAAAATGTCCGAAGGCCAAAACAATCGATAGACCCAAGATAAAATATAAGGATACAGCGGGAATTCCATCTCAGCATGGCCGTTTGGGCCAATCCAATCAATTTCGGGATAGAAAAAAGGAAGGTTATCTTCATAATAATTTTGCGCCAATGCCGCTGTTTCGGTTTGGCGCCAATAATTCATATCGTATAGCGGATTGGTAATTCCATAGAATCGAATTAGAGCAGAAATGACAAGAAGAACTAGGAGTAAGCGCCGGTGCGTTTTTTTTTCTTTGTTCCTTGCAGTATCCGGTTTTCCCGTTGCGGAAATCCTTTTCATTACGACTTTTCTCTCCTGTTTGATCCAAGATACATACCGCGGAAAAGATTCTCGACTAAATCGGGCTTTGATTTGATGGGGGGTGGAACATTGGAAACAATGGCATCCCGTGTTTCTTCGATTTCTTTTTCTTTGCAGGCGTCGCAGATGTATTGATGGCCGGACAGTTCAGCACCGCATTTCACGCAATTTGTTTTCGGCCGAATAATTTTAAGTCTCCCCGATTTCTCCAATTCCAGCAACATCATAAAAACGGCGCGCCGGGCGTCCAAGGAAGCTTGCGGGATAAAATAAAAATTGAAGATCATTTCCAAATAATCTTGGTCTTCATTTTTTTTTGGATTTTTTAAAAATTCAAAAAACTGATCCCGCGGCATGATGTACATCAAATCTTGCAGTAGCTCAAACGGTGTTGTTTCTTTATTTTTGCGCAAATCTTTGATCAAGCAATACGCCACTAGATGGGAAAACCAAACCCCCTCTGCACGTAAGGCTTTTTCATAACGCCGTGTTTGTTCCGCCAGTTTATAGGGAAAGTCTTCCAAAACTTTTGCGATCGCAACCTCACGAATGTTCTCTTGGGGTTTGGTTTTATCCGGCTTCTCGGGCTTGGTATCCACTTTCATCAATAAATTACGGCAGATAGATAAAACCATGGTGTTCATGTGTTTTGTGCACATATCGCACAACATCTTTGCCGGGTGACACTTTTGCCCACAAAAAGGGCATTCTTTCCCACGGGATACCGGTTGTATAAGGGACCAAATCTCGTCGCTCATCTGTACATCCCCACTTCTGAAATTGACTCATTATATTATAGACGTGATGGAATTTTCATATAGAAGGTTTATCCATGTTTATGACAATCGTAAAGGGGAACGCTTTTTCCATTTCCTCTTTTCTTGTCAAAGGAATGCCAAGAGAAATCTTATATTCTCCACCGTTCTTTCAATACGTCTATGATGGAATTATAACGAATTTTATGGTAAGTGTAATAGAGAGAAAGTAAGTAAATATAAAATAATATTTTTATAGCTTCTAATCACTAAAAGATAGGGGAATCTCCTCCCGATTTTCCAACTTTAGACAAATTTTTACAACTAAGATAAGGAGAACAACGATACTTCAGATACACTCATCAATAGAAAGAAATGATGGAAGCGAGGTTTAGTTTTTGTGGGTAGCGTACTGACCAAATTTCAAAAAACGAACACCGAAGAACAGGTTCTCCTCTATTATGTTGAGCGTATTTTGGAGCATCTGGATGCCGGTTGCATTTTGTTGGCTCGCAATATTTTCAAAGTATACGAGCGAAGTTTGAAAGAATTATTGAAAACCGAACATTTTGCCTACATCAAAGAACGTGTCAACTATCCGGACGACTGGACCGATGAAAAAGAAAGAGAGTGGCTGGAACGATTCTATAATGCCCGTGCTTTCGGTGAGTACAAAATCGTGCATGATTTAGGACATGAAATACTTCTTCATCATGATCATGATCCCGCCGAGTGCGCCAATCATTCTCTCATCGGCGAGTTGATGAATATTTTAGCCTCCAACAACGTACTGTTTCTTGAACCGGGTGAGGTCGAAATCAACACGTTCATCAATGCGGAGGTCGCTTTTATTGTAGAAAACCGCCGTTCAAAAAGTACTTCGCAAAAAGCACTGGAAGGCAATCCGGGTTTTTCGCTCATCGATACGCTGGGTAGACGATATCGATGTTTTATCAAACAAGTTCCCAACGCACAAATCGGAGACCGGCTGCAGCTGAAGATTACCAATATCCCTGGCTTGATGCTTTCCGACAAGAAAAAAAGTGAACAGATCCTCTATCTTGAACCCCGGGTCATGCCGGGGGACGTGATCGAAGTGGAACTCTCGAACCTTTCTTATACCGGCAATAGTTTTACATTCCGTTTTCATAGCTATGACGGTTTTTTGTGGTTCAAGAGAAAAGGAGTCAACAAAGAAATTTTCAATAAAAATACACTTCGGGAAAAGGATCGAATTATCGCGAAAGTTCTGTATACAACGGAAGAGGAAAAAAGAAACAAAAGTGGCAATATTTCACGCTTAGGGATCATAAAAGCGATCCCCCTCCGGCGGGCCGATGCGGAACCGTACCCGGGGGAGAATCAAGATACTGACGCTGCCAGAGCTCTAAGCTGAGAAAAATCCACAATTGATTATTATAATCCCTTCTCCTGTCTTGATGATCCATTATAACCTGACGGACTTGCCGGGGATCGAACAATCCCCGGCGGTTCGTTGTGGACTCGGAACAGACATCCTCGATAACATCCCGCAGCTCATGTTTGAACCATTCCCCCACCGGCACGTCGAATCCGTGTTTCCGTCGATGAATGATGTCAGATGGCAGCAAATCTTTAAACGCCTCTTTCAAAATCCACTTTGTTGTTTTCCCCTTCAATTTCATCCAACCGGGTAAAGAAAACGCATATTCAACCAGTGTATGGTCGAGAAATGGAACCCGCACTTCAAGAGAATGCAGCATCGACATTCGGTCGACCTTCATCAACATATCCGACGGTAATCCATGCCGTAAATCCACCCACAGCATTCGAGTCAGATCGTCATGGTCGGACAACTCTTGAAAGATTTCCCTTCGATACGTTCGTGGACGATCGAAATCGATGGCTTTCCGGATTTCCGGAAGCAAAATTTGGGATCGCAGTTGATCTTCGAAATGAATTGCCATTCCCATATGGCGCTCAAAAGGATCGGGATCGAAACCGCGCAAAAATTTTTTCCCCTGCCGCAGTAAATCCATCATATAGTTTGCTCGGGATTCGGGGAGATAATTGGCGAATGTGTGAGACAGGAAATGGGAAAACGGGGCGGGAAGATTGGTAAAGTATTGTCGATAGTGTTCCGCCAAGTATTTACAGTAGCCGGCGAAGACTTCATCACCCCCATCCCCGGATAAAACTACTTTTCCATAGTTGGCAGCCAATTGCGAAACAAAATACAGGGGGAGGCAGGAAGAATCCGCCAAAGGTTCATCCAACTGCCAAGTGATATCCTCCAAAGCGTTTAGAAGGTCTGCTGGAGAGAGAATTCGCTCGTGATGATCCGTTCCGAAGCGTTTTGATACGCTTTTTGCCTGTGGTGTTTCGTCGAATAATCTATGGCCCTCGAATCCGATTGAAAATGTTTTGAATCCCGGCCCCAGGAATTCATGCATCAATCCAACCAAAACGCTGGAATCAATTCCACCCGATAGAAAGGCTCCTACCGGTACATCGGATAAAAGATGCTCTTTGACGATTGTTCGCAGCCGTTCGCCTAATTCTCTTTTGACTGTATTTGCATCCAATTCTTGTGATTGAGATATTCTGCTTTTTGGATACCAAAATGACTGAGTGCGAACACGGTTGTTTTCGAAGATCAACATCTCGCCAGGATACAACTGCCGAATCCCTTCGAACATTGTATAAGGAGGAGGAGTCGCGAGGTACGAGAGATACAAGTTCAATGCTTCCATATCGATTCGGCGGGAAACATGCTTATCGCATAATATGCATTTGATTTCCGACGCGAACCGAAGTGCCATACCGTCGATTTGATAATAGAGAGGTTTGATACCCAAGCGGTCTCTCGCCAAAACAATTTTCTGTTTCTTGCGATCCCATAACGCTAATGCAAACATGCCACGGGTATGCTGAAGAAAATCCTCTCCGTACTGCTGATAAAGGTACAAAAATGACTCTGTATCCGAACCTGTGCGATACCGGTATCCTTTCGAACATAATTGCTTCTTGAGTTCCGGATGATTGTAGAGTTCCCCATTATAGACAATCGAGATGCTTCCATCCGGCGTCGACATCGGCATGTGTCCGTCGTTCAGGCCAAGGATGGATAAACGCCGAGAGCCAAGACCGGCATGCCCATCGATCAAATGACCTTCATCGTCTGGGCCGCGATGGCGGATCACGTCGGTCATTCTTTGCAATAAGTTCGGATCCACCGGCCGTTGTTTATCGAAATGGATGATTCCGCAGAGTCCGCACATATTGGATTTTCAACTTTTTGAATGATTTTGGATTGTAGAGGATAGAAGGTTTTGGAAGAGTAGGGAAGGCTTCAGAATCATCGGATGTTTTTGATGTCCGGAACCGTTCCTTGTTGAACCGGAATATTTGGATTATTGATATTACACCCTGTGAAAGCCCCTTGCAGCCCGAAGCGATCCCGCAACGATTCCAGCGCAGCAACCTGTTCCTGCGAAAAGAGGTTGACTTTTCCCAATTGAATCGAAACAAAAAGGATACGCGCAAAGTGTTCCATGGTTTCCATGCGATAATAGGCCTGTGTGAGATTGTCTCCCCATGTCAGAGCGCCGTGATTGGCGAGGAGTATGGCATTGTTGTTTTGGATATAGGGGGCAATCGATTGGGGGATTTCGTCGGTAGAAGGCAAACCGTAGGGAGCGGTGGGAATTTGCCCAAGGAGCGCAACCACTTCCGGAAGCACACATTGATCCAATGAAAGACCTGCTACGGCAAAGCCGGTGGCTGTCGGCGGATGAGCATGGCAAACCGCTTGCACATCGGGTCTTTCCTTATAGACGTACAGGTGCATTTTGATTTCCGAAGACGGTTTCAAGGGGCCGCCGGACCGCTTTCGGCCTTCTTTATCGACAATGATCAAGTCGCCAATGTCAAGAAACCCTTTGCTCACACCGGTTGGGGTACAGACAAACTCATCATCGGAGATCTTGCAGGAAATATTGCCGTCATTGGCGGCCACCCACTCTTTCGTCCACATGCGTTTGCCGATTTCTATAATTTGCTGTTTTGCTTCATAAATGTTGGTCATCAGGATTCTCTTCGTGGATTATTCCTTTTCTTTTGTTACGCTATTTGGAGATCCGAATTCCAGGGGGGGAATTTCATCTCCTTGGATTAAGGCTTCCGATGCGGTTTTATCTTCAAGGGCGGGGAGGTCGAGCACGCTTTCCCACTCATCCAACTCTCCAAGTTGTTTGTATTCCTCTTTGGCAAGCGGTCCCCGTGTCCGATAGGGAAAAGGACCGCCCCAACTCGGGATGAATAAATGGCAGAACAACCAAACGAATAAAATGGCGGATATCCATGAACAGGCGTATTTTAATCCATTGAAAATTTTTTCGACGTCTACTTTCGACGGCACGATCGTTGATTCACTCCATTTCAATAGTTTTTTTTGTATTGTTTCGAATACTGTATTACCGCATACGAATGAACAATCAGGGAGTAACCCTTTGCATTCTATTCTGATTCAGTTGACTTGATAAGGGGCTGCTCTGGAATCTATTGCTACATTTTGATGAGTAGAAGGTAAAATACTGAATTAGGAATCTATCCAGGGATAGAGAAATTCGCTTTCGGGGTTCAATGATATCAGTTATGGAGTATAGTATTTCCAGCATTCCAGAATGAATCGGTGATTATTGGATTGAAAAACGCATGAACCTGCCGAACATGTTATCCATGTGCCGTGTGATATTAGTCCCCTGCTTTTTCATGGCATTATATTATTATTTACAGGGCCAAGAAGCAGTGTTGATTTGGTGTAGGCTTCTCATGATTGCGATCATTATCAGTGATTTTTTTGACGGATATTTGGCGCGTATGCGGGGAGAAGTGACATCATTGGGAAGCTTGTTGGACCCATTGGCGGATAAATTATTCGTAACAACCTCGTTCATCTTACTGGCAGTCTATGACATTATCCCCGCTTGGTTGACGATTATCGTGGTCTCGAAAGATGTTCTTGTTTGCATCGGTTGGTGTATCTATGCAATGCTATACGGCAAACTGGAAGTTTCTCCTTCTCTACTTGGAAAAACTGCAACGGGTCTTCAATTTTTCACCATCTTCTTCATTATAATCTTCACCGATGGGATCTTTTTAAAACTCATTGAATACCTCACAGCGATTGTCACCATATCGGCTTTATTTCACTATGTTTATCAGGCTTTACAACAAGCCTCCGAAAATCATGTTCATGGAGAAAAGGAAACGAATCCATGACTGGGTGGCCGATGGCAGAAACATTGAACATACCGAATTTATTTTCGTCTTTCCGATTGGTATTAAGTCCGTTTCTTGCTGTCATTTTTTTTATCGATGGAACGTTGATGCGTTTTATCGTATTAGGGGTCGTTCTCGTCTGTGAATTGACGGATTTTATGGATGGTTATCTTGCGAGAAAGTACGGTCAAGAAACGGAAATGGGGAGCGTATTCGATTCATTGGCCGATACCATTTATCGGGATACTATTTTTTTATGTTTGGCTATTGATAAGCAAGTCACTCTTTTTCTGGTTCTTCCGATTCTCTATCGGGACTCCATCGTTTCAACCCTACTCACTGTATGTGTATTCAAAGGGTTGACAGTTAATGTACAAAAAAGCCGAAAAAGAAAAGCGATTTTTCAGTCGACGGTCATTATTGCTATTTTGGTTGTTAGAATAATTTCTCAATATGTGCCGATTCTGGATTTTTCTTTTTATCTCCTCGCTAATATATTGATGAGTGTCGCTTGTATTGCAACACTTTATACAATTTATGAATATTTTGTTATGATTTTACCGATTGTTTTGCAAGACGATGCCAACAAAGCCCAGAATCGATAAATGAAAGTGTATCTTTTCTTTTGATTCCACTGAGTATCGTCTCAATACTCTAATCTTGATCAAATGTTATCCTGATGTAGTCTTATTGTATTAAGATCAAGTGATTATCCCTTCGTTTTCTCGCTAGGAGGAGCCGTAGGATAGTGTAAGGACTCATCATGTCTCAGTTGTTCGACCGTTTGCCGAAATATGTTCAAATCAAAGAAGCCATTCGATTGGAAATCGAACAGGGCATTCTTTGTGAGGGGGATCAGCTGGCATCGGAAGTATCTCTGATCGAACGGTTCGGCGCCAGTAAAATGACTGTCATTCGGGCCTTACAGGAATTGGTGCAAGAAGGTTACTTACGCCGGGTGCAGGGAAAAGGTACTTATATCATGCGGCCGGTTGAGAATGCGCCTTTGATTGGAGTTCTCGTTCCCCGGACAGATCGTGGAATTTTTTCCATTATTCTCCATAGTATCGAACGGCATGCTCATCAGATGGGCTATGAAGTCATGCTCTGTAGTACTGATGAAGATATGGACAAAGTTGAAACCTTTGCAGAACGTTTGATCGTGAGAAAAGCAGTAGGAGTGATCGCGACCCCCCTGGAACGAGTGGCGGATCCGTCCTGCAATGTCAAATGGTATCGGATGTTTCAAGAAACACGCATTCCTGTAGTACTCGTTGACCGTGGAATCGAGGAACTGGAAGAATCCGTTCTTGTACAAACCAATAATAAAGAAGCCATGGCGGAACTCACTCGCGAAGTGATCAAATACGGCCATCGGCGTATCATTGTCGTTCGCTGGGAAGAAATTCAAAGTACCACGACGAATGCCAGAATCGAAGGATTTTTATCCGCTGCCACTAAGGAAGAACCACGAGCGGAATTAGCCGAAGTCGCGAGTGTCGATGGACGCAAACCACTGAATCTTTCCGTTCAGGAATTCGAAACCTTACTCTACGAATTTGAACCAACCATCCTGATGTGTTTGAACGATCAAATCGCAACCCATGTGTATAGTTTATTGAATAGTGTCAATACTGCAGTCGCATCTGAAATTTCGATTACCGGCTTTGATGACCTCCCCTTTTCACAGGCTATCGGTCTGACAACCGTTGAACAACCTTTAGCAGAAGAAGGGAAAGTAGCGGTAGACTTGTTGCACAAAGCAAGCCGTGGAGAAAAGATTGAAAGTGTAACGATTCCTTCGAAAATTGTCATTCGCTCTTCACTTGCCCATATTCCGGTGAGTGTTTAAAGATCTTTATTCTTTGAAGTGATCATAACCGGAAAGAAAGTTTCCTTTCCACCCATTGACTATGACTCCCCTTTCTGGGGATACGATTTCACCGATAACCGTTATCGGACAGGAACAGTCCTTCCATTGTTTCATTAAAATGTTCAAATCATTCGGGGATAGGGTAAATAACAATTCATAATCCTCCCCCCCTTTCCAGGCATAATCCTGGCATCGATTCTTTGCATATTCTTGCAAGGCCATGCTGCAAGGGAACGATTGAGGATAAAGAATTGCTCCCACGTTGGAAGCGCGGCACAATTTTGGCAAATCACGCGCCAGTCCATCGCTGATATCCGTCATCGACGCCGGCAGGACTTCCTGTGTAATTCGCAACGCCTCTTTCCAACGTGGATCGGGCCGGTGAAAACGTTTCAGCAGCCATTGTTCCGTATCAGTGATATTTCGGCGATGAGCATTCTCCAAACATAGTTCCAATCCGGCAGTGGCGTCTCCAAGTGTTCCAGTAACACAAATCTGATCTCCGATTTGGGCGGTATGAAGACAAACCGGTTGTGCAGTCTTTTGATATCCAATGGCCGTGATAGAAATGACAATTTCGGAAGAACGTACCGTATCACCACCAATGACTTCGATTTCCCAATGGTTTCTCAGTCGAGTAAGAGTACGATAGAAATCGTCGACCCACGCAACCGGTATATGGGGAGGAAGCCCTAGCGTAACGAGGCAATAGGCCGGAGATGCGCATTTCGCCGCTAAATCACTGATATTGGAGGCAAGCGATTTATGAGCCAAATCTTCGGCTGAGCACCAATCCATCTGAAAATGAGTATTTTCAATCATGGTATCGGTCGTAACGACCAACGGTTGCTGCCGAGGATAAAAAACCGCCGCATCGTCCCCTAAACCCACCCATACTTCCTTGGAATTGGAACCGATTTGTTTTTGGATCCGTTCAATGACTTGGAATTCACCGATATCGCGAACGGTTTTTGGTGAAACCATTTTAAAAAACTCCGATGTCTCATGATGTTCATGGCAGAAGCAGTGATAGTATATCTTGAAAATACACTATTTCATTATTATCTTTAATCCTTTTAAGAACGTGTATAATGATGATAATCTGTTTTAAAAGAATATAAATCCTAGATGGATTGTGGTATGATCGATTCCTTGTATGACAAAAAAGAAATCGATGGATTCCATTATGTTAGAACAGCACGGAGGTAATCATGAAAAGAAATGCATTCGCCAAAAGTCTTGTTTTGTCACTGGGAGTAACCCTTCTGTTGGGAACAATTGTACCGGTATGGGCACAAGAAACACCGGGAATGATCCAAGGCTACTTGATGTCCATGTCAGTTTCGGAAATCGAAAATATACGGGACAATGGGATTAATCGGACCGAATTGGATCGCTTGCAAACCGATGTATTTCAAAAGAATTCCTTGATTTCCGATTCAAAGCCGATCACTTTATCCCCCGGTGAAAACGAAATCAGCATCTCGGATGAGCAACTCGGCGGTTTATTGGAGCAACCGACTGCCAATGTTGTTGTATTCCTGTTTGAAGTGACACGGCAGGATGAGAATGTGGACGAAGAACAGTTTATTCTGTACCAATGTTATGCGGCAGAGGGGGATCAGGAATCCAGTAAAAAAATCAACATCCGCGAAGGCCAATGGCGCATGCCGGCGGGAAACAAACAATTTCGCTTTCTCTATTACCGTAGCGCTGTTCAATTCCAAACTTCCTATTACTATTTCCATTTGAATTTTGACTCGGATTCTTCGGAAGGACAATTTATTTTGAAACTAAAGCTGGGGACATGACGTTATAATAAAAAAAGCCTATTTACACGAAATGGTGTAGAGGCCAAAATGACAACGCTTTTGAAAGACTTGGAGAAAAATATGCAGGATTCCCCTTTTTACAGTCAATTGTTGAAGCGTGTCAAGCAGGCTCATCGCCGGCTGATTGCTCTCTCGATCTATGAATCTTTCATTCGAGTCTTGTTTTACGCGTTGATTCTTTCCTGTGTGGTCGGAGTGATTTTAAAGTGCACTCCGTGGGATCATTTTTCGCTCGTCACGTCGTACATCTTTGGAATAATGACAATACCTGCTGCGATCCTTCTTTTTTGGATCAAACGTCCGGACCTGGAAGAAACCTCGATACTGATCGACAAACGGCTCCATTTAAAAGAAAAGATTTCTTCCGCTCTGGAATTGGGGCGTTTGGATCATTGCCCTCCTGGTGAAGTGGAATGGAGAGAAGCACTGTTGCAGGATGCCGCCGATACGGCCAGCCGATCCGATTTTCGTAAGGCTTTTCCCTTTCGAAGTCCGGAAGAATTGAATTGGATGTGGGCGCCGTTTTTGGTCTTGATATTGACGTTGTTTGTAATCCCTCAATGGGATTTGATTACCGGTAAGGGGCAGGCTCAAGCCAAAGTGGCGGACGAAGAAAAAGTTCAAGAAGAACTGCAAAAATTTGTCCAGCGGCAATTGGTGCTTGAACGGCGGGAACAGGAAAAGCAGCTGATCGAAACGGCAAAAATATCCAAAGATGTGAAAGACTTGGCCAAAGATTTGGCCAAAGGAAAAATCGAAAAGCGAGACGCGCTGGCAAAACTATCGTCCCTGGAAGATCAATGGGAGCAGCGAAAGGCGGAACTGGAGGCGATGAAACCGGAAGCGGCGAAAATGCCTTCTCAAATGCGTCAAAAAATGACCGGTGATTTCGCTCGAAGTATGCAGAATTCACAATTCAAAAAAGCGGCGGATAAACTCCAGGAAATCCAAAAAAAGTTAAAAATGGGTTCCATGGATCAAGAGAGTGAGAAACGTCTTTCCGATGAATTGAGCGATCTGGCCGGTGCGCTTGAAATGAATTCTCCTCTTGCCAAAGCGCTTGCCAATGCGGCGAAGAATCTTAAAATCGGCGATGAGAAATCGGCCATGAAAGCCTTGGAATTGGCCCAAATCAATTTATCTGATTTGCAGGATGTCGCTGATCAAATCGTGTTACTGGATCAAGCGCTGCAAGATATTATGGATTCGAAAAATGCTCTGGCGGGTGAGTTTGGTGAACTGGCGAATATGAGCGGCATGATGGGCGAAGGAAACTGCTTTGGCGACGGAATGAACGGTGGAAAGGGCAATATTCCTGGAGTCAAACCCTGGAGGGCTGGTGAGTCGAGAAAAGCCGGTTATGGCATGGGGGGACCGGGGATCGGACGCGGTGGCTTTATGCCGGTTCAAGAGGATGGAGTCGGATTTCAAACCGCAAAATTGAAAGGGAAATTTGGGAAAGGCCCATTACTGGGTTCAATTCTCGTAGATGGACCTCCACAGAAAGGGGAATCCGTGATTGAATTAAGTGAAGCGTTTCTTGAACACCGCCAAGCGGAAGAAGGTGCTCTGGCTAAAGAGCGTGTTCCAATTCCTTACCTCTACCAAGTCCGTTCCTATTTCGATGTGTTGCAGGAAAATAGTGCTGCAAACACAAATGCGGCGGTAGAAGAGTAAAATCTTTTAAATGTTTCTCTGCAAGAGAATAAGGAGTGTAGATGGTGTATTGTAATCGTTTTTATACGGCAATAGTATTTATATTTATTGTGATGGGTTTAAGCTTGGGATATGGCGGATGCGCAAAACCGAATGCTTTGACGGTCTATACCTCGGTTGATCAAGATTATTCCGAACCGGTCATTTCGGAATTCATCGACAGGAATCCTGAAATGGAAGTGCAGGCTGTCTATGATTCCGAATTGACGAAGACGACCGGTCTGTTCAATCGAATTCTTCATGAAAAACATAATCCTCAATGCGATGTGTTTTGGAATTCGGAAATGATGCGGACAGTTCAGCTGAAAAAAGAAGGGCTGTTAGAGGCTTATCATTCACCCTCCGCAAAAGATATCCCCATTCGCTTCAAGGACCCGGAAGGATACTGGACGGGTTTTTCCGCCCGGGCGCGCGTGATGATCATCAATACGGATTTAGTGCCGGAATCGGAGACACCCGCCTCCGTTCCCGCACTTCAACTGCCGAAATATCGTGGAAAAATAGCCATGGCGATTCCGGAATTCGGGACTACAGTCTCCCACATGGCCGCCCTCTACACGGTTTGGGGAAAACCGCGATTTCAACTTATCTTCAGTGAAATCAAGAAAAACGGAATCAAGTTTCTACCGGGCAATGCGACGGTTCGGGACGAGGTTGCAGCCGGCAATCTTGCGTATGGGCTTACGGATACGGACGATGCCTTTGTCGCTTTGGCGGAAGAAAAACCGGTGCGGATGGAGTTTCTATCGCAGGATAAGCATGGGACGTTGATGATTCCTAATACCGTCTGTCTCATCAAGGATAGTCCCAATCCCGAAAACGGGAAAAAATTTATCGACTTCCTTCTTTCCCATGAGATCGAACAAAAATTGGCAGAATCCCGTGCCAAACAGATTCCTGTTCGCTCCGCTGTTCCACGGCCGGATATGGTTCCGAATTTAGACGACATTGAAGTGATGGATGTCGATTACGATCAAATCGTTGAGAATCTAAACGAATGTCTTGAGACTCTCCGTTTATTTATCCCGCAATAATGTTCAAAAAGAGGACGGCGTGTATAGTCCACTATTTCATCCTTCTGTTTCTGGCTCTTCCACTGTTTGCAGCCGGATTCGCTTTTTTTCCTGATAGCATCCATGAGTTACGGCAAGTCATTGGGGTGATCGACAAGGTTGCGCTTCAACGATTCTTCAATAGTACCTGTATTGGAATCTGCGCAGCGTTTTTTGCCGTGTTATGGGCAATGCCTGTTTTTTGGCTTTATTTGCATTTGCCGCTTCACACTCGGCGTTGGTTGTTTCCCTTTTCCTTGATGCCTTTATCGTATCCCCCGTACGGCATTGCTTCCGCTTGGATGACGTTGATTGCCGTTTGGGAACAAGGAACGAAAGGAAGAATTCTCTGGACGGATGAAAGTTGGATATCCCATTTTCTCTACAGCGTACCCGGTTGTGGTTTCATATTGAGCCTTTGTTATTGGCCGGTCGTCTTTTTGATTTTAACTCTTACGGCGAGACTGACACGGGTGCAATTTGAAACGGCATCTTTGTATTTGAACCGCTGGCAAAAAGCGCGATATGTTTATTGGCCTGCCTGGAAAGAGCCGATTTTGATCGCCGGTTCTCTTCTTTTTTGTTTAGGGATGGTGCAATTCGAAGTGCCCTCTCTTTTGCAGGTTTCTGTGTATCCTTTGGAAATTTTTATTCGTTTTACCTCTTTTCTCAATGAAGGACAGGCTTTTTTTCTTTGTGTGCTTTATATTCCGATCGTTTTTCTTCTAGGATGGTGCACTTTTCGCATTGCACGCTATATGCAATCACGCGGTGGAGAGGAGTTTGTGATTCGTCTGTCTCCTCTCGGTTTGTCGTTGACGGGAGTGAGTGTTTTCTTTGTCCTGCTTTTTTCTTTATTAGTCCCTATAATCGGATTATGTTCTCACATCGAATCGATTCGCAGTGCGTTTCATGTTATCTGGAAAGATTTCCCCCGCATCTTTCGCAGTGTTTTATTAAGCGGTACAGGCGCAACGGTCATTGTCACACTCGGCTTATTGTTCGTTGCCTCTCGAACCGAACGGAACCAACTCTTTGATTTCGGTTTTATATTATTGCTCTTTGTTTTACCAGGGGTGTTGATTGCCGCCGGCTGGCTGCATCTCCGATCGTTGTGGCCGGGAATGCTTCCGTGGTTTGTTGCGCTCGACACGATGCTTTTCGCCTATACGGCTCATTATTTTATTTTCGGGTATATTTCCGGAATTTTACTTTGGAAATTATATGGGGAAGACCAATGGAAATATGATTCTTTGCTATCTCTCTCATGGTTTCAAAAAATGCGCTTTTTGTATTTTCCCGCACTTCGTTACCCTTTTTTACAAGCAGTGATCATTGTTTCGTTATTTTTATGGGGAGAAGTCGGGATGACGATTTTGCTGCATCCTCCTGGCTCGGACACTCTCGCAGTGGAGTATTTCAATCTTCTACACTACGGCAGCGAACCTCGAACGGCTGCAATCGGCCTGGTGTTACTAGGTCTTCCGGCCGTCGGGATGATGATGGTCGTCATGACCATTTGGAAAAATCGAAGGACATCCATATGACATTATGATCGAAAAAAAAATAGAACAGAAACAAGGTATCGTCTTCGAGAATGTCTCTTTTGCTTTTGGAAAGAAGACAGTTTTGCAAAATGTATCTTTTCATGCACCGGCTGGAAAAACAACAGTTCTATTTGGGCCGTCGGGGGTTGGGAAAACCACATGCTTGAGAATCACAGCGGGATTTGAACGGCTTTGCGAAGGCCGTGTTTTGTTGGACAACAAGATTGTCAGCTCTCCGAGTGTCCATGTTCAACCTGGAAAAAGAAAAATTGGATTCTGTTTTCAGGAACCGGCTCTTTGGCCGGCATTGACTCTCCGACGGCATTTGGAGGTGGTTCTTCAGTCCAGCCATATTGGCGCAGCGAAAAACAATGAGCGAATACAAGAACTTTTGTCTCTTTTTGAATTGAATACTGTGTCACACTGTTATCCCAATCAACTATCCGGTGGAGAACAAAAGAGACTGGAATTTGCACGCGCCCTCGCCATGAATCCCGGCTTTCTTCTCCTGGATGAACCGCTTTCCAGCGTGGAAGGTCCGATACGGGACTCATTATCGCGCTTGATCAATTTATGCCGTGCCCAGGGAGTGACGACTTTGTTTGTCACACATCGAATGGATGAAGCGTTTTCCATGGGAAATCAAATCGTTATTTTCTCAATGGGGAAGGTCTTGCGGAGTGGAACTCCGCAGGAAGTTTTTCGAGATCCTCATTCCCGGCATGCTGCGGAGTTGTTGGGCTATCGTAACTTCTTTACAGTGCATTTTGAGAAAAATACTATGAAAACTCCCTTTGGGTATTGGAAATGGAGAGATGAAAGAAATGAATGTTTTGGGGCATTTCTTCCCAATGATCTTTTGGCGGAAAAAAAAGAAGATGGAAAAGGAATCATACAAGAAAGCTGGTTTGCCGGGCAAGGATATTGGAATCATGTGTCACTGGGAAAGGAGCAATTTGTGGCGTTCTCAGACCACCATTACAGTCCAGGTACTGTTGTGTCTCTTAGAGGATTGAAAAAACCGGTTTTATTGGGAGAAGAATAATGTATTTACGGCAAAGCCTATTTTGTCTATTCTTTCTTTTACTGCTCATCTTTTTTGAATATGGTTGTTCTTCGAAGGGGGATGACACCAATTCCGATCGTGTCTGGGGATTCAAAGGGGGGCTTCCCGGCCGTTTTTCCAGCCCTCGGGCAATCGATTACCGGAATGGAATTCTCTATATCATCGACAAGACAGGACGGGTACAAAAATTTCGGGAAGACGGCTCATTCATATTGGAATGGCGTCTGGAAAAGATTGACAACGGGACGCCGACCAGCCTAACCATAGATGAAGATGGTTCTCTATGGATTCCGGACACTCATAACTCTCGGATACTTCATTACAGTAGTGAAGGAGAATTCCTTTTTTCTTTCGGAAAATTCGGCAAAGAAGACGGTGATTTTGTGTATCCCACCGATTTGGTATTCGGTCAAAACGAAGAACTGATCATCGCAGAATATGGCTCTCATGATCGTATACAAATTTTTACACGTGAAGGAGAATTCATCACGAGCTGGGGTGAGTTCGGTTCAGGCCGCGGACAATTCAATCGCCCAATGGCGATCACCCGCAGCCAGGATGATTTGTTATTTGTTGCAGATTCGGCGAATCACCGGTTGAAAGTGTATACTGACTCGGGAGAGCTTCAAAGAATCATAGGAAAGGAAGGGGAGGGAGAAGGTGAATTTCGGTTTCCCTATGATATCGAATTCGACGGGAAAGGCCGATTGTATGTTTGTGAATTCGGAAATAATCGGGTGCAATGTATTTCGACGGATGGAACCTGCTTGAAAATATGGGGAGAAACGGGTTCCGCTGTAGGGCAATTCATTACTCCTTGGGGGGTGGCAATCGGGGGGGGAAAGTTATTTGTCGTGGATACAAAAAATCACCGGATTCAACTTTTTCCTTTATGAATTTGGTCTGCTTTCTATCAATCTTCACACTTTTCTCTCGAAGTTGATTGAATTTATACCAAGAATCAGATATAGTTCGACGGGAATGAGAATAGTAACCATACTCTTTCTTTTTTGTAGAAATCCTGTAAGATTTTCATGTCATCTGTGTCAAAATAAGGCTCTTTGCTAAATAATACAACAGATAATGTACTTTCAGGAAGAATTGTTTCAACATTAAAGAATTGAAGGACTAAGCGTTCATTTTTTTTCTTGTTGTCCATCGAAATTGGTTAAAGAATGTGGTATATTCTCAAGACAAGGATACTATTTGTAGACTAAAGCGAGCGAGAGGAACCGATCTATGAAGAGTGCGGCATTCAATCTTGCTTTCAAGGTTCATCGCAATGAGATGCCTTTTGCTGAAGGATTGGTGAAATCTGTTGAAGAGCAAGCTCAAGAAGATTTTATTCATGCTCTGAATTCACTAGCCGGTGAAACAAAATACGATGTGGATCAACTCGATGGATTGGTTGAAGAAGCAATGAAAGGTCTCGAACCAAATGCTTCTGAACCGAGCATTGACATCAAAGGATTACAGGAGGAGGTTCGAGTACTACAAAAAAAGAGGCGTGATTACTTGGATGGAATCGAAACTCTTGAAAACCAGAATGCTTCTTTTGCTCCTTCTATTACCCCCGGTATCAACTCGTTTCTTTTGGGAATCGTAGGAGGAATTATTTTTTTAATCTTATTACTCCTGGGATTGGGAATTTCTTCATTGTTTGTGTTGATCGGAACAATGATCACCGTCGTGATCCTCGTCGCCATTGATCTTTCCAAATTGAATCAAGAGAAAGAGGAAATCGCGAGAAAAAAACAGCGAAATAACGAACAAATCAAGAAAATAAAATCCGAATTGGCGGAAGTCGAAATCAAACTGGAGGAAAAAGAAAATCTTTTGAATTCTGTGCAGCCGCCAAAAACAGAAACACCGCAAACGAAAACCTCTTCTCATGATCCATCATCGTTGTTGAATTTAGAAGAACTCTAGAATAAAAAACGGAAGGAAATATGTCCAAAGATAAGCCTTCATTTTCTTCGGATGAACGTCAAGTTCCTTTACAGGATGTTGTGTTAAGCAATAGTTGGGCATTGCAAGCGATCTTGCAATATTTAGAAGAAATCCAGCCTGGCGCACGGGATCGTATTTGGCAACACTATCAAGCCATGAAACAGGCGGTCGAAAGCTCATCTCAAAAATCGGATGACGATACACCTCATAGCGATGAGGAGTAGATCCATCGCTTTTCGACTTCCCAATTCTAGTGGAAATCAAGCGCCTGATACCTCTGTATGAATCACTTCAACCTCTTTTTGATCCTGTACATAAAATAAGTGAAAGAGGAGATTTTTTGTAGATGGAACAAGTATACTACTAATGACAACAATTATTACCCGACATGTTTTGTGATTGAATCGGGTAAAGCAAGCGTCCCGCTTGCCGATTGATGCAGGCGGGGACGCCTGCTTTACCCACGAATAGAAAATCGATGTCGAGTAACTTATGTTGGGTTTAGTAAATTCAATGTAACAAAGTACCGGTTTTTTCGTTTCATCAAAAAATGAACATTTTTATATCTGATCTAGAATGATACGTATTCTCCATCCATGGTTTTTATTGTTTCTTTTTGCCATTCCTGTCGTCCTTTATCAGGCCAAACGCGTTCGGGTTTTGGGAAGAGGCAGGAAGAAAATTGCTATCTTTATGCGGGCGATTGTCTTGCTTTTGTTCATTTTGGCATTGGCCGAAATCGAACTATTGGGACGAGGAGAGTCTTTAACCGTTTTTTTTGTCATTGACCGTTCTTCCAGTATCCCAGCGGAAGAGCAAGAATTCACTCTTGCCTATGTTCAAGATCGTTTATTGGAAATCCCGCGGGGAGATCAAGCAGGGATCATTTTTTTTGGAAAAGATGCCGCTATTCAGGAAAATCCCGGCGAAAATGTAAAACTGATCGATTATCAGACCATCATCAATCAAGAAGGAACCGATATCGAGGGAGCCATAGGTTTGGCCATGGCTGCTTTTCCGGAGGGAACACAAAAAAGAATTGTGCTTCTCACCGATGGAAATCAAACGCAAGGCAATGCGGAATTGGCGGCACAGAGAGCGAAGGCGAATGGCATCGATTTGAGAGTGCTTCCGCTTCAATATACCTACACTCAGGATGCCATGATCGAGGATGTTATCATTCCTTCACATATTCGTGAAAAGGAGCCGTTTTCTGCTCGGGTGATCGTCAGCGCTCAGGAAACCGGCCCTGCGCGTCTACGCTTGTATCAGAATGATGTCGTCGTTGCCGATCAACAAGTGGAACTGCAGCCAGGAAAAAATGCATTCATCATACCCCGCTCACTTGAAGAGGGAGGATTTTACCAATTCGAAGCCAGTATCGAAGCGGAAAAAGACAGCCGGCCTTCAAACAACCGCGCTCAGAATTTTGCTATCGTGAAGGGAACTCCCAAAGTCCTGCTTTTGGATACCGAAACCGGTGAAGCCCATTATCTTGCCGCCGCTTTAGTGGCGGAGGGGATCGAGGTGGATTTACAACCGCCGGAAGCATTACCGGATAGCCTCAATGAATTTCAATTCTATGACAGCATTATTCTTTCGAATGTGCCCGCCGCGGATATTTCTCAATCGCAGCAGGAAATGATCGAGTTGGCGGTACGGGATTTGGGAATCGGATTGGCCATGATCGGCGGACCGGATAGTTTTGGAGCGGGGGGGTATTTGGGAACACCAGTCGAAACCGCTTTGCCGGTTACGATGGATGTGAAGCAAAGGCGGGTGATTCCCAGCGGAGCGTTGGCGTTGATCATGCATTCCTGTGAGATCCCCCAAGGGAACTATTGGGCACAGGAAATATCCTTGGTGGCGTTGGACGTGCTCTCCAGAAATGATTATTTCGGTTTTCTTCGGTATAGCAATACAGAGGGTGAAAGTTGGTTGATCCCTATGAAGAAAGCCGGAGACAAACGGGAACAACGACAAGCGATATTATCGAACCGAGGACGGGATATTGGGGATATGCCTTCGTTCGATATCACCATGAGAATGGCTTTCGATTCTTTGAAAAAACTGGACGCGAATATGAAACATTTGGTCATCCTTTCGGATGGCGATCCCGCACGGCCAACTGAGCAGTTCATCAAAAATATCCACAATGAAGGAATTTCCATCTCGACCGTCTGTATAGCCCCCCATAACCAAACCGACGTCGATGTGATGCGGTATATGGCTGAACTTGGCGGAGGAAATTCCTATTATGTACAGAACAATAAAGAACTCCCAAAAATATTTACAAAAGAAGCATCCATTATTCGCAGAAATTTGATCAACGAAGAAACGTTTACACCTGTATTGATCCGTTCCAGTGAGGTCATTCAAGGATTTGGAACAGGATTTCCGGAATTAAATGGGTATGTTGTGACCGGTATAAAACCAGATGCAGAGACAGTTCTTTTGACCCACAAAGACGATCCTTTACTGGCTCATTGGCGATACGGTTTGGGAAAATCGGTTGCCTTTACCTCTGATGCCAAACGCCGCTGGGCAAGCAATTGGCTTGGTTGGGATGGATATGCGAAATTCTGGTCTCAGATCGTCCGCTGGACACTGCGCTCTACTGAGCAGGATAATTTTGAAGTGCAAACTTCATTGGAAGGGGATCAAGTACGAGTCGTTGTGGATGCTCTTACACAAGAAGGCAAATTTTTGAATGAATTATCTTTTTCCGCAACAGCTGTCGATCCGCTTGTACAAAGAAGCAATTTCAAAATGCGGCAAACGGAACCTGGACGGTATGAAGGGACATTTCCCGTTCGCGAACCGGGAAGTTATTTGATTACGATGGGTTTTCAGGATACGGAAGGTGAAGTGGAAGGGAATTTGACCACCGGAATCTCTGTTCCATTTTCACCCGAACATACGACAGCGAAACAGAATGATCAGCTGCTGAAACGATTGACAGAAATTTCCGAAAAACCGGTTTTGGCTGCGGCGGATAACGTTTTTACCCACGATCTCGAAGCCACAGGCGAAGTCAAACCCTTATGGCCGTTCTTGATTGCCGCTGCAATTGTTTTATTCTTCCTCGATATTGCGGTACGACGGGTATTCTTTGAATTACCGCAATTACAACGTTTTCTGGCAAGAGTATGGGCGTGGTTGTGGTATCCGTTTACCCGTAAAATGGCTCCGGTTGGACCGGCGACGGAAGAAATGGGACAGTTAATGCAGGCCAAGAAAAGAGCCTCGCATGGCGAAACGGGGGATTCGGAAGAGAAAGATACTTTTCTTCACCGGTTGGATGATATAAAAGAAGAAGATATCGAAGAGATGGAAAAGAAAATGCAAGGGGTGAAACAAAAACCTTCTTGGCAAGAAGTGAAGAAAGATGAAGAACCTCTAAAGTTCGAAGATAAAGAGGAGGAAGACAGCTATACAAGCGCTCTCTTCAAGGCAAAATCCCGCGCGGCCGATCGATTGAAGGACCGGAAAAATAAGAAATAGGGATTTACCCAAAGGGATTAAAGAGGATAACCAGTGGGCATCGCCACTGGAAATGGTCCTCAATGTGTTTCCAAGGATAAATGTGATGAAACTCGATTGTTTGAAACCGATCATTTTTATAACGATATTGACACTTTCATCCTGCGGAGGAGTGAGCAGGAAAGAAGAGCCACTCGATCTTGATCAAGATCCCCCGGCTTTGGCGGTCGGTCAGGCGTATCATTATCTCCATAAAGGGCCGAGACCGTGGGGGGACGGCACAACCGATGCAACCGGCGGCCGAGTTCTCGCCGTGACCAGCCATGGACGCGGGAAAAAGCCGCTTTGGGGAGTAGAAGAACACTTTGAAAAGACGGAAGGGATGCAAATCGGATATTATGATAAAGAATATCGGCTACATCGGCAAATCCTCCGTGCTCCGGGTGGTGAGTTGCAAATCTTTTTTGATCCTCCTATTCCTGAGCGGTATCTCGATCTCAAGCAAGGAGAGGAAGATGAATTTACCTCGACACAGCAAATGATCGATACTCAAAGCAAAGAAGAGGTGGGAACCGTTGAAATGACTGTCAACGTGCGCCGGGAGAACGATGTGCGAATTATCGTTCCCGCCGGTGCATTCATGTGTAGAAACTTTGTTTCCCGCATTCAATTAGCCGCGGAAATTCAAGGAGAAAAAAGCGATTTATCAGCTACTGTCAACTCGTTTTGGTCCGATTCACTTGTCTGGTTTGTAAAAGAAATGCAGGTTTTCGATCCGTTGGTAATGGATGGAGAAGTGATCCGGCCACCGTATAAGACAGAAAGTATTTTGGTCTCCTTCGAACCGCAAGAATATCAATTTCGGCATCCGGTTCCGGATGAAAAACCTTGATTCAGTCATACTGTATTGTTTTCCTACCATACCCGTCCTCGACTTTTCCTTCGTTTTGATTTATCTTTTACATCAACATGAAACTCATAAAAGGAGGAAAGTGTGTCATGAGATCTTTATTATGTGTACTCTGTATTCTTTTCGCAAATGTTGCTTTTTCACAAGCATTGGATTCGGAAGCATGGCCGCCGAATACAGATTTTTCCCAGGAAATCCATTTTTGGTCTGCCGGGGGCTTCTTACCCATTCCTGAAGAACATGAATTCACCGTCGTGGATAATCTGGTCATTCTCACCGGAGGCGATCAGGTTACCGAGGATGTGACTGTAGCGGGTAAACCAGCGAAAAAATCTGTCGCAGGATATATGAACGTACAGGATGATTTGAATTTCGTATGGATTGATTATCCCGAAATCGACATTCTCGTTCAGTATTTTGCGGACATTCAATCCGTGCGGGAAAATTCTTTTCTGATCGGTTCGCTGCCTGAATTGCGAAACTCTCCGACTACATATGAGCGAGTAACCGATCAGTTCGAATGGCGCCTGTTCCGTGTAGATAATGCGGACGGCTTATTCGGCTATCAAGTGGACCCCGGTCAAAGCGGGAGCCAATACGGTGGAGTCAACAATGGGACAGTTCGTTTTGAACAATCGACAAATTTGATCATTCGCGCCGTCGCGATCGCTCCTGCAGGCACTTTCGGTGAACCGGAGGATATCAATCTTCCGCCGACCGAAGTCGAATTTAATCCGGACGACTATGCGATCATGGCGGAATGGGATTTGGATAAAGGGATTGTCAACGGTGTCGATTTGTTTGTTGTCGATGGTGGTGATCAGGAATCGGTAATTTCCGAAGATATCGGACCGGATGGCGATAAGAGAAAAGCGGCTCGGGCAGCTTTTGATGATGGAAACGACGATACAGAAGATATCTATCTGAACTGGGAAATACTCGACGAACATTTCGGACCGACCAATCAGCCGGCAACTCGCGTGAAAATAGCCGCTGAATATTATGATGATCCCCAATTAGCCGGAGAAACATTCGGACCGGAAGCCTATGCAGGCGCAGGGGGAGTCGTGAGTTTCTTTCCGGCAGAGCAGCGTACAACTCTGGAAGGAACAGGACGATGGCGAACCGGGGTTTGGTTTGTCGATGGGGTGAAATTAGAAGGAATCAATGTTCCGGATTCTCAAGCGGCTGTACGTTTTCATTTTACCGCTCCCGTCTATATCAGCCGATACCGTCTTGGAGTATTCCGCGTTTCCGGTATCTACGAAGGTGTCGATCCATTACCGGATGCAACCGATTTTAATCCCGATTTATATGACAACTATGCAGAATGGGATATCAACAACGGCATTGTCGACGGATTGGATTTAGGATCAAACGGCGGTGATCAGGAATGGATTATCGATGAGAATATCGGACCGGCGGACGATTTACGGGCGGCAGTTCGTCCGGCACTCGATCTCGGTTCGCCTCCTTTCGATAGTTTCATCAACTGGGCGATTTTAGACGAACGCTTCGGTCCGTCCGATCAACCGAATGCAAGATTCAAAGTCTGCATTGAATATTTCGATGACCCAGCGCTAACGGGAATGGTCTACGGTCCGGAAGTCTATCAAACAGAATCGCTGGGAACGACAAAATTCGCTTTTGTTCCGGCGGAAGAACGTTTGACCATTGAGGGGACCGGCGAATGGCGTTCCTATTCGTGGGTAATTGGTAACATGAATTTCACCGGCGTCAATGTTTCTCCCCAAGGAGCCGCTCGTTTTGTTTACGATGGACCTGTCTATATCAGCCGAGTACAATATGCGGTTATTCGTTCCTTTGGCAGCCAAGCGGGTGAAGATCCCCTTGACGGATGCGGCGAAAATGAAGATGTGACGAATGTCCATCAATGGCCGCTTCAATAATCGAAGGGGAATATAGGATTAAAAAAGGGGACTGCTTAAGGTAGTCCCCTTTTGTCTGAATCCGGATTGGCCGGGATGGGAGGAGTGATCAAAAAATCTCCCACCGGCTTAGTGCCGTAATCTCGCCTAATGGATTATCGGAATCGAATTCCAACGCTCCCCAATTCGGCGCATAGAAAATATCCGTGATACTTTGTTCCAGCGTTGTTCCGCCGCTGGCAGTCGTGCTTTGCGCCCAATCGATGAATTGAATGCTGTTTGCGCTACTGTCGTCTACATCCCGCCAGAACAGGGTAAAACCAACGTCATGATCGGAAGTAAAACCATCGACCAGTCCAAATGGAACTCGTAATTCGATTGCATAGCCGGAAAAATCCAAATTCGGATTTTCTTCAATCATTGGGTTGGGAGCGCCTGCAGCTCGTAAGTCCGCATACGTTTTTGCCGCAATATCCGGCCCCTCTGAATTTTCCATGGTTTCTTGGAAAGTACCATCACTAAAATCACCGGAACCAACTAAATCCCGGTCACCCGAGCGAATGATTCCCATGACCACACCGAATCCACCTTCCGCTTCCGGTAGGACTGGATCGAAGAGATCATTCAATCCAGTACCAATTTGAAAGTCATCCAGATTCGGTTCAACATCGTCGATTTGGGGAAATTCGATGTCGGAGATACTGTCGTCACTGTCATTTTTCGCATCGAAGAAAAATTCCACACCGTCGTTTGTATAAGGCTGGCTGCCGAAATCGGATTCATCGTAATAACCGACGATTTCATCATCGATGTAGATGGAAATGATGTAGAGATACTCAGAATCATAAGCAAAATAACTGCTGACTTCGAAATCGAGATTCTCATCATCTTCGGAAACCGCTCCACGGGCCGTATTGAAAAAACCAACGCGATCCGGATCATAAATCACATAATCGCCGCGGGCGTCCGTGGTCAACTGATCCTGACCTTCCGGAAAAGGGGGTTGTACCGAGGGCTGCTCAAATTGATCCAACGGCCAATCGGAAAAATCCCCATCGATCGTGATGTTCACAGTATCGCCCAAGGGGCGAACCACGATCACTCCTTTCGGTCCGGCAAAAGACATGAGACAAATAACAACGACAAACATCGAGACATAAAGTAATTTTTTATACATCGTCCTATCCTCCTTACAGTAATGGTGCAAAGTCAATCTATTGTACAGAAAAAAAACTGGGAATCCACGAAAGTCTACATAATTGCACTATCGATCTCTTAACAACATCCACTAGATTGTGTTATTCTGCTTGTAAACGCTTGTATGAATTTATGAATCTTAAAAAAATTGATTTTGATGGAGGTAGATCGATGTCACGATTGATTCTGAAACGAACATTTCATTTCTTCGGAATATTATTTTTACTTATCGTTCTGTGCTTTTCTGTAGATGCAGCGGAAGTAGAAGAAGGATTCAAACCGGTCTTCAACGGAAAGGATTTAAGCGGTTGGGATGGTGATCCGAAATTCTGGTCAGTCGAAGATGGCGCAATTACGGGAAAGACAACCCCCGAAAATCCCGGAAAGGAAAATACGTTTTTAATTTGGCGGGATGGGTTGGTTGATGATTTTGAATTGCGGCTGAACTATCGGGTGATCAATGGCAATTCCGGTATTCAAATTCGCAGCCAGGAAACGGAGAGATGGAAAGCCAAAGGCTATCAGTGCGATATCGAATCCGGAGAACGGTGGATGGGAGCGATCTATGATGAACACGGCCGGGGGCCACTGGCGCTCCGTGGACAAAAGACAGTCATTTCAGAAAATGGAGAAAAGAAAACCGAGCAGATAGGCGATCCTGCGGAACTGTTTTCGAAAATCAAGAAAGACGATTGGAATGAATATGTCATCATCGCACGCGGCTCGCAGATAACCGTCAAAGTCAATGGACATTTGATGTCGGAAGTGATCGATAACCAATCCTCGGAGAATGAACGGCAGGGGATTTTGGCGCTGCAGATTCATTCCGGCCCCCCGATGACTGTGCAATTCAAGAATATCCGATTAAAAAGATTGCCTTTGAAGGATAAAAAGAAAGTGGTCATGGTGGCGGGGAAAATGAGCCACCGCCATGGGCATCACGAGCACAACGCCGGTGTTTTACTCTTGAAAAAATGTTTGGACGAATTGCCGGAAACATTGTCGGCAACCTATCATGACGGTTGGCCGGATGATCCGACTGCGTTCGACAATGCCGACACGATTCTCTTGTTTATGGATGGCGGCGGTGGACACCCGATGATTCGGGGAAACGGATTGGAACAAGTTGGTCAAAAGATGGATGAAGGAGCCGGATTGTGCATTATTCATTACGCCGTGGAAGTCCCGAAAGATCGTGGCGGTCAACAAATGTTGAAATGGATCGGCGGATATTATGAAACGGGGTATTCAACCAATCCGCATTGGCTTGCCCATTTCGAAAATATTCCGGAACATCCGGTAACACGAGGTGTCGAGCCATTCGAAATGCAAGATGAATGGTATTTCAACATGCGTTTCCGGCCCAATATGGTGGGGGTTACGACACTGCTCAAAGCCGTTCCGCCGGACAATGTTCGCCGTACGGAAGCGGCCAAAGCACATCCGGGCCGTGCGGAAATATTATCCTGGTGTGTGGAACGGCCGGATGGCGGGCGTGGTTTCGGATTTACCGGCGGTCATTTCCACAAAAATTGGGGAAATGACAATTTCCGAACCATCGTGTTGAACGCCATTTACTGGACTGCGCATTTGGAAATACCGGAAGGCGGAGTTCCCTCGACTATCGAACCGGCATTTCTAGAAAAGAACTTGGACATGGATCGAAAACGAAGTGAATAAGTTATGTTGATGACCAATCGGGTAACAAGGGCAATGCGATAGTCTGCCCTTGCGGTGACCAATATGATTTAAATATACGGGTAACAAGGGCAATGCGATAGTCTGCCCTTGCGGTGACCAATATGATTTAAATATACGGGTAACAAGGGCAATGCGATAGTCTGCCCTTGCGGTAGATTGTAAAAATCACAAAAAGGAGGAGGAAAACAGCTATGAAGATCGGACTGAACTTGTTATTGTGGGATGCGAATATCACGGAGGAACATGTTCATATTCTCGAACAACTCGCAGAGATGGGATACGATGGTGTGGAATTTCCCATTTTTTCATTTGACCGAAAAGTCGCCAAAAAATTGCGGGAGCATCTAGACCGTCTAAAACTAAAGTGCACAATTACATCCTGCGTGCCGGGCGATGGCTCTGCAAATCCAATTAGTAGTGACGCGAAATGTCGCCGCGCCGGTTTAAATTACATGAAAAAGACGATCGGGATCGCGGAAATTCTCGGTGCCGAAACCATTGCCGGTCCCTTTACTGCACCTGTCGGATATTTAACTCGCATGCGAAGAACAGAGGATGAATGGAAGTGGGGAGTGGATGTTATGCGAAAAGTGGCGGCGGAAGCGGAAAAGAAAGGCGTCATGATGGCTCTCGAAGCATTGAACCGCTTTGAAACTTATTTTATCAATACCAGCGAAGATGCCTGCAAGTTTGCGGAAGAAGTCGATAGCCCGAATTTCGCCATCATGTGGGATACGTTCCATGCGAACATCGAAGAAAAGAACATCCAGAAAGCCATGATGGCGGCATCGGACAAAATCGCGCATGTCCATATTTCGGAAAACGACCGTGGGATTCCCGGTTCGGGGCACATTCGATTTGGAGAAGTGTTTAATTGTTTGAAGAAAATGAAATATGACCGTTGGCTCGTGATCGAAGCATTCAGTGGCGCTTTACCTGAACTAGCCGGTGCGACGTGTATCTGGCGAGATATTGTAAAAGATAACTTCGAACTCGCCAAACAAGGACATAACTTCATTCAAAAACAATGGGCAAAAGCGAAGGGATAATATTATACCATTCACACATTATCAATTCATTGTACACTGAAAGTTGTACGATGGTTGAATTGCAGGTCAAATAGGGGCGCCAATTCGCGCTCCTATTTGTTTCTTCAAAAAAGGATAAAACAATGTGTGCCGACGTGTTAGAGAAATGCGAACTGAGTGATATTTTGGCATCAGAAGCCTACCTCCTATTCGAGGATCATTCCTCCGGCGAAGTGATAGAATCGCTTGAAAAAGCGATCGAACTTTGTCTCACTTGTAAACAAAGGGAAAATTGTTTGACTTCGAAACTGGGCATACTCGCATTGGCTTATTTACAGGAAGGGAAAATCGAAGAAGCGAAACAAACCTTCCAACGTGCCGCAGATTCTTTACACTGTACCGAGAAATAAAACAGCTCTTGTGGTGCGGACCTCTGGTCTGCATTGGAGAACATGTTCCCTAACCGGAAAGGAATTTGGGAGATGAGACGCATTGGTTTGATTATATTTTATTTTTTGTTGTTTACGGAAATCGGTTTTTTGTGGGATGTTTCGGATGAGATATGGGCTGTGACACTTAAAGTGGAGGTGGAAGAGGAGATTGTCACCTACACCAGCCCGAATAACGGTGCGGGACCGTTATGGTGCTATGGTTCACCGGTGATGGTCCGTGATGGCGAACGCCTTTTTTTGAGTATCAATGAAACCGGAAAGGATGTTCCTCCGTTATGCAATACCCGATGGCGTCTTTTTGAACGAACCAGCCAAGGATGGACATTACGAGCCAATGCAGAAGAGTATCGTGAGCGGGAACCATGTCCGTTAGTGCAATCGGAAGACGGCTTGCTCTTCCTTTCCGTCAATCCTTCGACGGAACCGCCAGGAGTGAAATATGGACCGTGTGACCCTCATCTTTTGAAATTCGATATGGATGATTTCAGAAAGAAACCGGCTCCTTCTAAACCGAATTGGAGCGAAGGAACGTACTTTACCGATCATTCGTATCGTGGCATTGCAGCGGATCGTGAGAATCATGAAATCTTGCTTTTCAATATTCATGCACGATCGGGGATTCAATATTGGAGCCTGCGAGACAGGGAAGGAAATTGGACAGCAAACGGCACCATCGAGTTTCCGATTCGTTCCTGCTATCCGCAAACGGCATTGCGAAATCGATCCGGTCATATCATGGCGATTGGAGACATTGTTGAACCTACTCCGGAATGGCAAGCCTACAAAAAAGAAAAAACGGGGCGGGATTGGGATTATGTATTTCGGCGGCTGTTTTATTCTTGGTCACCGGATGTTAGTAAGCAAGATTTTGCCGAACCGATTGAAATTGAAAATGTCGATCCGACGGCGGGGTATATTCGGAATTTGGATATGTGGCTCGCAAAAGATGGAAGCGCATATTTGTTATATACGGTTAGTCCGGTACAAAACGATTTGATGCGCGACCGCTTTTTTCCGGATATGAAATTGCAGACTTCGCTTGTGTGTACGGTAGTGAAGGAAGGAGAGATCATCAAAAAACTCACAATTACAAAAGGTGGAGAAGGTCTCACAACACCCCAGCCACATTATGCCCGCTTCCATGCGACACCGGATGGCCGATTGTTTGTCGTCATGTTCGTCACCGACACTACGCCGGATGGTAAATCGATCCAGGAAAATCGAATTCAGCAGATACTCCCTAAAAAAGGAAAGGCAATACGGATTCCCCTAAAAGATCCATTCCGCTCCTTCTTTACGGCGACGGAAAGAGGCGGATCGCTGCCCTCTAATATTCTTGATCTGTATGGGATTTGCAGCCAGGGTAATGTATTGCGCTATGCAAAGATCCAATTGATCAAAAAGGTTTCAGGATTCTAATGGCTGCACAGTGTTTCAAACTCACTATAGTCCTCTCTCAATAACGACGGTATAATGTAGAAAAAAATCCTGAATGAGGAGATGGATGATGACTGTTCAGGCACAAAAAGAACTCATTACTGTCGATGAATATTATCGGATGGCGGAAGAGGGAATTTTGAAAAGGGATGACCGTGTTGAGTTGATCGAGGGGGAAATTATACCTATGGTACCCATTGGGAGTGCTCATGCAAGTTCTGTCTATCGATTGATCCACCTTTTTACGAAACATATCGGGGATCGAGCAATCGTTGGTGCTCAAAATCCCGTTCGGCTAAGTAACATCACGGAACCACAACCGGATTTCGCCATTTTAAAGATGCGCTCTGATTTTTATCGAGATTCACATCCTTCTCCGCGGGATGTCTTGCTGATCATTGAAGTAGCACAAAGTTCAACTCTATATGACCGAGATAAAAAAAAGCCAATATATGCTCGGCACGGGATTCCCGAATATTGGATTGTGGATCTGAATCAAAATCTAATTGAAATTTATCGTGATGCTAGAGATGGCCAATATCAGCAGAAAGAAATTCGATATAAAAATGAAACGGTTTCACCGGAGGCATTTCCCGAAATCGAATTGAAAGTAGAAGATATTATCGGTTAAAACATGTCATTACTTCGGATTGTTAACCTTATACTTTTCTCGTAAGCGTTTCAATTCTGCTTTTAATCGTTTGACCACATCAGCATAGTTCGGGTCGGTATACACACTTTTCAATTCCTCCGGATTCTTCTGCAAATCAAAGAGTTCCCATTCATCGATCTCATAATAATAAATCAATTTGTAACGCTCGGTTCGTACACCATAATGCTTTCGGACGCTGTGTGCACCAGGGAATTCGTAATATTGATAGTAAATTGAATCTCTCCAATCATCGGGGGATTGGCCTTTGAAGAGAGGTACCAAACTGCGACCCTGCATATCTTTGGGAATTTCCGTACCGGCGAGATCGAGAAACGTTTCGGCGAAATCAAGATTTTGGACCAAATCATTGTTTTCTGAACCCGGTTCAATCACACCGGGCCAGCGAACCAGGAAGGGCATTCGCAACGATTCTTCATACATCCAGCGTTTGTCAAACCAACCGTGATCCCCCAGATAAAAGCCCTGATCCGAACTGTAAATGACAACCGTATTTTTTTCCAAACCGGATTCTTCCAGATAATCAAGCACACGGCCGACATTTTCATCCACGGAAGCGATGCATCGAAGATAATCTTTGATATACCGTTGATATTTCCAACGAACCAATTCTTTCCCTTCGAGGTCCGCTTCTCGAAATTCTGCATTTTTCGGTTCGTATGCCGCGTTCCATTTTTCCAACTGTTCCGGTGTCAAATTTCTCGGTGGGACAAGTTTTAAATCGCTTTTGTTTAAATGTTCTTCGATGGTCATTTCCTGCGTTTTCGCTGCACTCGTTCGATTGGAATAATCGTCGAAGAGAGTATTCGGTTCAGGAATCTTCACTCCGTCGTATAAGTCCAAGTGTTTGGGGCCAGGCTGCCAATTGCGGTGCGGGGCTTTATGCTGATACATCAGCATAAACGGCTTGGATTCATCACGTCCATTTTTCAACCAATCCAGAGCGACATCAGTAAGGATTTCTGTGGTATAGCCGGTGTGCTCCTCACGGCCATCCGGAGTTTTTAACGGCGGATTGTAATACGGTCCCTGGCCATACAAAACTTTCCAAAAATCAAATCCTGTCGGGTCGGATTTCAAATGCCACTTACCAATCATGGCCGTTTGATATCCTGCTTTTTGCAATAGTTTGGGAAATGTTTGTTGAGAACCGTCGAATTTTTCTCGATTGGTCGGAACACCATTGAGATGGCTGTGTTTACCGGTCAAAATAACAGCACGGCTGGGGGCACAGATGGAATTTGTACAAAAGCAATTGCGGAAAATCATCCCTTCATTTGCGATTCGGTCGATATTGGGAGTCTCGTTGATTTTCGAGCTATAAGCGCTGATCGCATGGGAGGCATGATCATCGGTGAAAATAAAAAGGATGTTAGGCCGCGTGGAAGAACGTTGACTTGCCATAAGCGACTTCGGCGTGACAAGGGATGCCGCGCTCAATCCCAGCATGGTCAAGAATTGTTGGCGATTGATTGTATTTGTCATGATTGATTCTCCGGTTCATTCAATTTATCCCGATTATTATATAAAGCATGTTTTTTTTGAAGGGTAACCTAATTGTTGAATCATCTCTCATAATGGGTGCTTCTTCTTTGGAACTTTTCGAAACAGAATTGTTTCTTTATTTCACGCAGATTCTTGCCAGCGAAACCGCATCGCTCTGACGTAATAATCAATGTCCTTTCGCTTTGGAAAGGAGGAGTCAGAGACTTCCCCCGGGGTCAAAATAGAGATGGAACGGAATTTGAAAGAGATCACTAAAAGAAATCGATAGGTAAGAATCTTTTTATGATGTATAGAATATAACTACAAGAAATGCAGGATAACTAAACGGATAAGAGGTTTTATCATGACAAATGTCCATATCTATAAACGTGTACAAGCGCCTTATCAGGCTTTCACGAATCGGTACGATGCCGGTAGGGAATTACTCGATGTTTTGAAAGAATCACCAAAAGAAGATGTGGTTGTTCTTGCCGCCCCGCGGGGTGGAATCCCTGTCGGGGAACCGATTGCCCAATCGTTCAATGCCCCCCTCGAACCAATTTTGATTCGGAAACTCCCGATCCCATACTCCCCGGAGATGGGATTTGGAGCGGTCGCCCTCGATGGCAGTGTGGTTTACAACGAACCGGTTATGAAACAATTCCAAATCCCCGAATCGAAAATCCAGAAAATCATCGATGAAGTATTGGACGAAGTGAAACGGCGGGCGGAGAAATATAGAAACACGGTTGAAATGCCGGAACTCCATCAAAAGAATGTGTACTTGATCGATGACGGATTGGCTACTGGTTTTACTATGATAGCCGCAGCAAAAATGGTGGCGAATTACAAACCAAATTCCATCATCCTTGCTGTACCCGTTTCTCCGACTGGCTCCATTCGGAGAATCAAAGAATATGTTTCCGAAGTCCGTTGTTTAATTGCTCAAACCGGTGATTCATTCGCGGTGGCTTCGTATTATAACGATTTTCATGATATGTCCGACGAAGAAGTTATTGAAATTCTTCACCGAAATCGAGTTCATGCGTAAAGTTTTGTCATGATGTCGCGTATTTGCATAATGCACCTCCTGATAATTTTTGTTTTGATTGAATACAATTAGTCGTTCGATGGAGAACTCGATGATGAACTGGAACGGGTTTGTTGCATCAACTGTTCCAGATTGTTTTGTAAGTCTTGTAGCGCCTCATTTGCACGATTGAAATTCTTTTCCCCCATTTGCTGGAGATAGGTGTCAAAGGCGTTGTTGGCTTGTTGAATCATTTGTTTCACGGTTTGTTCTCCAACAAGTTTCTCTCCTTCCGGTAATTTCCCTTTCTTTTCCTGTAACAGATTCTGTAAAGCGTCATCGAAGGTTTCCGCATAACTCAATTGATCGTTGTGCATCAACACAACCAAACGTAACTCCGGATAAGCAGCCGTCTCGGCTTGCAGGTAAATCGGCTCGACATAGAGTAACGTTTCTTCGATCGGGATCGCCAACACATTTCCGCGAATGACATTGGAACCGCGTTGATCCCATAACGTCAATTGACCGGATAGAAAACTATCTTGATCGATTTTGGTTTCCACTTGTTGCGGGCCGAGGATTCGTTTTTCTTTCGGAAATTGGTAGGCGATGAACCGGCCATAGTTTTCCGGATCGCACATTCCGGCAATCCAGCCGATCAACACCTGCCGATTTTTCGGCGTAAACGGTTGGATTAAAATAAATTCCGTTTTATTGGAAGAGGGAGGTTCCCACATAATATAATAGGGTTCGACCGGTTGAACTTGATTGTAATATTTTTCGGTTGCCCGCACCCATAAATCTTCCTGATTGTAAAAGACGGTCGGGTCTTCCATGTGATATTTCGCGTAAATCAAGCCTTGTACCAGTAACATGTCGGAAGGATACCGGACATGTTGCTTGAATTCGGCCGGCATGTCTTCTTTGGTTTTGAACAGGTTGGGGAAAATACGTTGCCACACCTGGATGATCGGATCATCCGGCTCATATACATAAAACGTCAGATTTCCGTTATACGCATTGACGACCATTTTGACCGAATTGCGGATATAATTCGCGCCATGCAATTCGGCATCGACCAAGGAAGTCAACAACCGATGACTTTGGCCGTTTCGGTATTCGATTTGTTCCATGGATGAGAACGGCTCGCTATACGGATAATATTCCGAAACCGTATATCCGTCCAACATCCAATAGAGTTTGCCGTCCACCAAGACAATATAGGGATCGTCGTCGAATTCCAAAAAGGGTGCGACTGTATTGACGCGGTCCCGTATCTGCCGGTGAAATTGAATCCGGCTTTCCCGGGTGGGATAGCCGGAAAAGAAAAGGCGTGTCCCGCCGTATTTCCACCCATAGACAAATTTTCGCCAAAGGTTGCTGATTTCAACGCCGCCGCTTCCTTGATAGCGGGTATAAATGTTTTTCTCTCCACTCGGATAATCGAATTCTTGCTCTTGAGTGTTCACGATGACATAGGAATCCGTCAATCCGCCATAATAGATTTCCGGTTGTTTGACTTCCAATTCCGGATACTTGCTTTTCGGCGGAATATCTTTGACGAGAAGATTCGGAAGGCCTTGCGGAGTGAATTCGCTGACGGTCGTCAACGTTATTCCATAGCCATGGGTATATTTAAATCGGCGATTGATGAATGTCTGGCTTTGTTCCGGTAAATTCGCCAATTCCAGTTCTCGTGCCGAAACCATCACTTCCCGGTATTCGTCCTGAAAGGTGTATCGATCGATATCCACATCCTGGAATTCATAATAGAGACGGATTTCCTGAAACTGTTTATACACCGCGTCCAACGCTCGATAATCCCACAATCGGATATTCTGAAATAAATTTTGATTCCGATTGACGATTTCCTGCGTAAATTGTTCTGAAGCGGGGAACTTTTTCTCTTCGACCTTGTCAAGATGAAACCCTTGGCGTGTGTATTGGATATTGTGTCGAATATAGGGAGTCTCCACGGATATTTCATTTGGTTCGACTCGCAGCCACTGAAACGCGCTTGGAACTACTGTTAAGGCGAGAAACCAAATAATTGCATTGGGCAATATAACCACTCCAACTGAATAAAACGGAATATTTCGCTCCTGAGTCGCAGAGAGGAGAAAGCGATGTTGCAGCCACCCCCGAACGGGCGGGATCATCAAGGCAATGGCACTTCCTATGAGACAGAAGAAAACAATCCAATATCCAGGTAGACGGATGTGAACATCCGTCCATCCAGCCCCAGTGGTCACTCCCCATTGTGAATACAGCAGATGATAGCGATCAAGAAATTGTCCCCAGCCTAACAATAGCAGAACTACAGCGGCGCTGAGATAAAACGATTTCTCGATTCGTTGACTGTTTGTGGTCTTCTCATCCGGTTCAACGACAACAAGTTCATTCTCTTTGTATTGGATGCGAATCAGCATCGTTGCCACAGAAACGAGTAGCGCAATGACACTGACCGTTATCAGCAAGGAATACAAACTGTCATAAAAGGGAAGATGGAAGAGGTAGAAACTCGTACGTTGTTCAAGAATAGGATCACGAATCTCAGTTGGAGTGCTGTAGAAAAATTTTAAAATAGTATCCCAGTTCTGATAGCCCCAACTCCCTCCAATTACCAACGCTAGAATTTGAGATAGAATGCGCTGAATCTGATTTTGCTTGGAAGGAATGAACCATGTCAATAAATAGACAAGGCACCAAGAGATCACTGCGAACAAAATCATGAAACCCACTTGTGCGGCGATGACTGTCCAAAAACGTTGACTGAATCCCAGAGAATAAAACCAAAGCATTTCCCCATAGAAACTCATAAAGGGAAAGAAAAGAATGCTACACATTCCGATAATCCCTCCGATGACACCGAATAGAAAATTTTTTTGTTGAATTCCCTTCACGAGAAAAAATAGTGTGCATGCGACTAATACAATTCCGAGTAATAAATACATGATTGTTTTCTTACACCTACACTCTGTGCCGTCAATGTGATGGTGAGAAAAAGGTTATGAAACATTCCAAGGTTATCGGCACGGATACCCTTGGAAATCATTGCGTAGATACTCTTGTTATTTATTAACTCGAAGAGTGCGTAAATCTTCTTCAAGGATGGAGTCGGCTTCTTGTTTTAATTGATCCAAGCGATCATGGTCCTTTTCACTTGTGAAATAATGTCCGTGCAGTTTATCCATTTGACCTGATCCAAGTGCGACCACCATTTCCGCAGCGTAATCCGGTGGATTGTCATCCCCTTCTTTCATCCGCTCCAACAGTCCTTTCATCCACTTCTGTCCTTCTTCCGTTTGTTTGAACGCTTCCGTCATAGCGGTGCGGACGAAACCAGGGGTCAAAGCAAACACTTTGATTGGATGATCCAATTGGTTCAACTCAAGAGCCAACGTTTCCGTAAACCGCATCACAGCGGCTTTGCTGGTTCCATATGCAGATGCAAAGGGGAACGGTCTTGATGTTCCCCCGCCGACCATATTGATGATCCGGCCGGCTTTCCGCTGAATCATTCGTGGCAAAATTGCATGACAGCAATGGTAAACACCGAATAGGTTGACCGTTACGTCCAACCACCAATCATCGGGATCCGTATCCCATGTCGGACCGGGTTTTCCAAGTCGTCCCGCATTGTTCACCAACAAATCCACATCTCCCAATTCACTTTCCGTGGTTTGAAAAAGAGATTGCACTTGTTTTCTGTCGGTTACATCTGTTGGGACAATACGAACGTTGCTGGTATTGCCATTCATCCTTCGCGCGGTTTCCTGTAATTCCGATTCGGTCCGGGAAGCAATGGCCACTTTTGCTCCCTCTTCGCTGCATCGAAGAGCGATCGCTCGGCCAATTCCTCTTCCGGCACCTGTTACGACAACGACTTGATTTGCTAAACGATTATTCATAAAAAGTTCACTTTCTTTATTCTTTACATTAATCTATTCCTTATGGATAACGTGCAGGATTTGTGCCAGGAAAATACTGAACCAAAACACTGGCCTGGTTTGAATTGCAGGGAGACTCAATATAGAAACGATGAAGGGAATTGATTGATAAGCATGTCGATTGTCTCCTCATTATAAGGACTTTCTTCAGAAAGAGAGAAACTTGAGATTCTGAACAAATCAGAAAATAGGGAGAAATCAAAAAGAGAAATGAAGATGGAAGAGTAGTGTTCTGCTGAAAAAGCAGCGTCTATTTAAGTAACAGAGTTGTTACCATTTTATTCATCCGTATCAACTCGGCTCAATTCGATATAAAATCTTGCTGACGAAATTTTCAATGATCAAGGGAATATATAAAATATCTCTCAGGAGAGATTAAGAAACCGCTATACGTTCAGGAAAAGGAAAAGAAGAAATGGATTGCAATGCAGCTGTCAGTGTTTGGGGACGAAGCTCACCTTTTGGAATAATGGCATTCACTTTTGTTTTCAATTGCCGCATTTCTTCCGGCTCCAATTGTTTTCCCGTAATGACGATGATGCCAACGGATTCGGCTCCCCACAATTCATGGCAGTAACGAATCACTCGTTCCCCATTGATGTGCGGCATCAATAAATCAACCAGCAAAATATCCGGCCGTGATTGAGCTAGATGAATCATGGCGTGCATGCCGGTATAGGCCTTGTAGACACGAAACTGCCCATGAGTTTCCATAAACTCACTCAATACTTCCACTGTATAGGGGTCGTCATCCACGATAAGGACTGACGGATGCCTTTCATCCAATTCTTTCGGTGCGGCTTCTTGCTCGGGAAAATCGGATTGCGCTACCGCCTTTAATGTATCCGGTTGTTTTTCTTGTTCTGTCTCTTCGATGGCACTTGGAATCAACAGTTTAAAACAGGCTCCTTGATCCAATTCGCTTTCCACTTGCACACAGATATTCAATAGATCGGACAAACGGCGAACAATGGCCAGTCCCAAGCCGGCTCCTTCATACCGCCGGGTAAACGATGCATCGGCTTGCCGAAACAATTCAAAAATTTCTTCCCGTTGTTCCGGTTTGATGCCCGGTCCGGTATCCTTGACCTCGACAATACAATGATTCTCACGTTCGGAAAGTGTAATTTGAATTGAACCGGAGTGCGTAAATTTTACGGCATTCGAAATCAACTGGCGGATAATTTCATGGATTTTGGCCGGATCCGTGATGATTTCCATCGGATCATGAGGATAGGAAAAAAGAAAATCGACTTCTTTTTCTTCTACCATCCCCCGATAATCATCCATGATTTCCTGAATCAAAGGGACCAAATTCGTTTTTTCTTTGAACACTGATGATGCGCCCGCTTCCAGCCGAGACAACTGGAGGAGTTGATTGATCAGCGTCAATAATCGAGTCGCATTGCGATCGATTCGCCGAACCGCCTTCTGCTGTTTCTGATTCAACTCACCATAAATACCATCTTCCAAGAGGGAATTGTATCCAATGATCGCATTTAAAGGGGTTCGCAGTTCATGGGATATGGTGGCTAGAAAGGCGGAACGCAACTGTTGAGCTTCCTCGAGTTTCGCGTTTTTCTCTTCCAGTTCTTTCGCTCTTTCTTCCGACTCTTGAAGCAGTTTCACGCGCTCTGTCACATCCCGAAAGATTCCCTGGATGAGTGTTTCATGTTCGAGTTGGATTCGGGTGGTCGTTACGTCGATATAAATGATTGTGCCATCCATCCGGTTGAAAGGAAGCGCTTTTCCGATAAATTTATTTTCATTCAGCATTCGCTGATAATTCGCTTGAATTTCAACCGATTCTTGGGGACTAAAAAAGTGGTTTAAGGAAATAGTTGAAAAATCTTGTTCGGAATCCGCAAAGATTTGAAGTGCTTGAGAATTGAATTCGATGATTTTTCCACTTTCAGGAGTGAAAATAATTACTGCATCTTTCGCTTGTTCTAACAAAGCTGAATAGCAGTGTTGTGCTAGTTCCAATCGGCTGATCATTGAACGAGCGCGGTCTCGTTCACCTTTTTGAATTGCATCTTCGATAGATTGAAGAAAACGCTCCGATGTCATGAAATACAACCAGAATATGAGAGTAATGGTAGTTAGTTTGGATTGTTCTATTTTGTTACATTATACCGAATTTTCCGTCCTATCCAAAATTTTAGTGGCAAGAGGATGAAATGATCAAGGATTATTGTGGCCAAATTTGCTTTTGGGATCGAGTATTTTTTGGATTTTT
This sequence comes from uncultured bacterium, assembly GCA_964412555.1. Taxonomy (GTDB): domain Bacteria; phylum Hinthialibacterota; class Hinthialibacteria; order Hinthialibacterales; family Hinthialibacteraceae; genus CAYPPG01. The sequence goes on along the minus strand of CAYPPG010000025.1, from coordinate 9,769 downwards.
TGGTAAAATTCCGCTACCATGGTCTTTTAGAGACATCGATCTGGAGGATGATAACCGTGATTCGACTATTTCTTTTTTTATTCCTGAGTTTTGTTCCATTCGCGAATTCGGAAATACTGACTTTACCGCTTGAGGAACGGCCGGAATGGTTCCGCGAAGAGGGAATCGTGATGGCTGGGAGTTGGGAACCTCTTATCTTTCGGGTACGGCGAGACGGCAATGAAAGTTATGTCCCGGCACCGGAGCAAATCAAAGCTTATGAAATTGAACACAGCCAAGAAATGATTCACCGCTTGAAAGAACTTGGCGTGAATTTCATTATGATGCACTGTTACAAAGGATTTGGTACGGAACATGAAAAGGAAAGCATGGAGGATGCGGTTCGCTTTGCGAAACTCTGCCATGATTCCGGTCTCCACGTAGGCGTATATGTATACAGTGGCGCATTTGGTTGGGAATTGTTCTTTCAAGAAATTCCGGAAGCGGAAGAGTGGGTCATTTTGAATGACGAGAAGAAACCTCGGCGTTACGGAAGCACAACCTATCGCTATTATTGGAATCGCAATCACCCGGATGCACAACAGTTTTACAAGAAAATCGTAAAATTCGCCGTCAACGATATCAAAACCGATCTTCTGCATTTTGACAATTATTCCGTCGGTCCGGGTACTGATAAAAACTCGGTCGAGAGATTCCGAAAATATTTGCGAAAAACATTTACCCCGGATCAGTTGAAAAAACACGGAATTGAAAATCCTGATTCAGTGAGTCCTCCTTTTCCAAAAGATTCGCCTGCCTTACTTCGATATGCTTGGGATGCTTTTTCCTGCTGGTCATTAAGTAAATCGTATCATGAAATGAGCCACTATGGCCGCAGCCTGCGGGAAGATGTTCTCGTTGAATGCAATCCGGGTGGTGTTCATGAACGAATACGGCCGCCGGTTCACCACGGAACCTTATTAACCGCGGGTGAGGCATTTTGGGATGAAGGAAGACTCCCCGGTTTTCAAAATGGTGAATTGAACACACGTATTTGTACCTACAAAGTGGCGCGCCGGATGAACAACACGGCGTTCGCATATAGCACGACTCCACTGGAAATGGCGGAATCCATGGCATTCAATTTGAACTGCCTCGGCTGCATCCTCTGGTTCGAATACGGAAAATTGGTTGCCAGACCCGGCTCCAATGAACCAGTTTCGGAAAAACTCAATCCATATATCCGGTTTTTCAACACTCGCCGAGATATTTTTCGTGAAACGGAAGTTGTTGCAGATGTGGCGGTTTTAAGGAGTTTTGCTTCTCAAGTTTTTGCCAATCCGAAATATGCTCAGCTGACATCGCAAGTGGAAGAGTTGTTCATAGAGAATCGAGTTCCTTTTCAGATTGTATATGACACACAGCTCGATGAGTTAAAAAGGTATCAATATTTAGTTCTGGCCGGATGTATAGCGCTTTCCGACCACCAACTAACGCAGATCATTCAATTTACCGAAAACGGAGGGAAACTATGCATCGTTGGAGATATTGCGCAATATGATGAGTGGATGCATCCGAGAGAATCATCCGCTTTCGCAAGTGTACCAAAACAACAACTCCTTCGACTCGATACAAGCGACAATATCGTTGCCCGTTTGGAGGATCAATATAAAAACGGGCCATTACTGAAAATCACCGCACCCAAGGGATTATGCGCAGAATTAACGGAAAAAGAAGGAAAACGATTTGTCCATTTTGTGAACTACCACTTCAATCAATCAATTCAAAACACAGATGTCACAATGCAAGTGCCTGAAAATAATGAAGTTAAATCAATTCGATTAACAAGTCCTTTAAGGAAGAACGATCTTGATTTGGAGTTCCAAATCCGAAGACAAACAGTGGAATTTGTAGTTCCCACCATCCAAAGATATGAAGTAGCCATTGTTCAATTCAACTAATTCAATAAATACAGGCGTCCGATTTCAAAAAAGATTTTTATTCCTTATGATGCCGTTTCTTTGGATATGTCCGATATTCGTATTGGCCGCGGGGAAATTTACGTATTCCCGGTGAATATCCACCATATCCATTTTCCTTAAATTTAGGATAATGATATTTCTTGAATTTGTACGGCGGATGTGGATTGATGGGGTGAAAAGGAGTTTTTCCACTGTTCGGTCCTTTATCAGGATTGATCTCGATGATGGTGTAATCCACCTCTTCCTTTGGTTCGATGATCATCATCTTTCCATTTCGGCCGGGATCAATCATCGGCATATCTTTTCGTTTCAGAATACAGGATCGAATTTTGAACTCTTTTTTCAGTTTCTGTTTGTGTTCTTTTTGGCAATTCTTATTGTCTGTAGAATCATCGTCTTTACATCTCTGTTTCTCAATATCTTGGATTATCGATTGCCCGTCATCGATTACGATTACTTGTTCGACCGTCTTTTGGGATTTGATCGTTTTTTCTGTTTCTGTGTCTGCAAGCACGATATCCAGGTCGGTACAATAGAGTATGAGTAAGAGAGTTGAAAGTAATACAATCATAATGATCCTCTTTTTCATATTGGTATTTATATGATATGAAACGTCAAAAAAATGGAATGGTTTTTAGGGAAATGGGGAAATCGTGATTACTGAGACTCTACATCTTCTTCGCTGAATGCTGGATGTTCATTACCGCGATGACAGGTAAAACAAGTCACCTTCTTTTCTTTTTTCTTCTTCAATTCTTCTTCATCGGGGGTGAATTTTGTATAAAACTCGAGAAGCTTTTCGTTATACTCCTGGGTTAAAACCATCATGGCACGTGCTTCATCTTTATGCAATTCTTCCACATCGCTGGAAAAATCTCTCATATCGTGACAATATTTGCATGTGACTCCCAGTGCATCCGTAAGTCCCTTCATATAACTCTGTAATTCGATCATGTCTTTGAATTCCATGACTTGCAGATTCTTGCCTGGGCTTTTCGATAGTGGCTTTTCCTCACTCCAGAGGGAATGATCACTTATGACCAAAAGAAATGCCGAAACGACAACCACGAACACTGTTGAATAAAGAACGTATTTTCTCATCCTATTGCCTTTCATCAGAGGATATTTGAAAATGAATGAAAGTGTATACTAACCTTGAAATGAATTCATTTCAAATTTGCAGAATTCTCATTGAAACATTCAAAGATCGCCGAAATTGGTTTAGAAAGATATTTTTTGCATTATAATCTAAGGAAAAATGCCCACTGTATTAAGAGAGGGTCCATATCGTTTTTTCTTTTATGCAGGTGACCGAGATGAGCCACCCCATGTTCATGTCGAACGAAATGATTGTATATCAAAATTCTGGCTTGATCCGGTAAGACTTCGAAGAATAGGTGGATTTGGAAGGAAAGAAATTTACAAGATCCAACGGCTTGTTGAAAATCATGAAAAAGAAATATTGAGGTGTTGGAATGATTACTTCGGCCACTGAAAAATCGCATGTAAAAGCTCAGTCTATTGAAGTGACTGAGGATTCGATTATTGTCGATTTAAACGACGGTCGAACCATATCCGCTCCCATTGCATGGTTTCCACGTTTACAGCAGGGAAATATGGATGAACGGAACAACTTCCGGTTCATTGGGAAAGGTGAAGGAATCCACTGGCCGGACTTGGATGAGGATATCAGCGTAGAGAATCTCATCTTGGGTCAACCATCAGGTGAGAGTCTAGAATCATTTAAGCAATGGTTGAAAGAGAGGAAAACTATGTGAATTTTTCGTGTGCCCATTGATCATATTAGATTACCATTTCTCATTTTTTGCTCCCCCCTCATTTTTCCCTTTACCGGTGGTAAAATTTCATATTCTACCTCGAATTCGATTATCACTAGGAGAACAAATAGATGATCAATATATACCGCTGGAAAGAAACTCCGGCCGAGATCAAGAAAAAAATAATGACTCGTTCCGGTCAAGATATTGATGAGTTTATGCCGCAGGCGCAAAAAATCATCGATCGCGTGAAAAGTGAAGGGGATCAAGCGATTATTGCTTTGACAAAAGAATTTGACGGCGCCGACCTCGCTCAAGTGGGTCTTCGTGTCACTGAGAAAGAAATTGAAAAGGCGGAAAGCCAACTGTCAAGTGAAGTCAAAGAAGCAATCGATATTTCCTATCGCAATATCAAAAAATTCCATGAAAGTCAAATCCCCGAAGAAATCACCATGACCGAAGTGGCTCCAGGCTTGATGGCCGGCGAAAAAATCAGCCCCATCGAGAGTTGTGTCTTGTATGTTCCCCGAGGAACGGCGGCCTATCCTTCCGTGCTGTTAATGCTGGGAATCCCTGCAAAAGTGGCAGGTGTGGAGCGAATCGCTGTGGCAACTCCTCCACAACCCGACGGTTCCATAGATGCCGCATCATTATATGCCGCTCAATTGATCGGCATCGATGAAATCTACCGCTTCGGTGGAGTACAGGCCGTCGCAGCTTTCGCTCTGGGTACAGAGACTGTAAAACCTGTGTTGAAAATGATCGGTCCAAGCAACATCTATGCATCGGCAGCTAAGAAAATCTTGTATGGAACGTTGGATGTCGGCCCCCCGGCAGGACCGAGTGAATCGATCATTCTCGCGGATGAATCGTCCGATCCGGGATTGGTTTCCACAGATTTATTGATCGAAGCGGAGCATGGACCTTATTCTGCTGCTTTGGTCGTCACGGAAAGTCAAAAAGTAGCAGAAGAAGTTGCTGCGATCCTGCCGGATAAAATTCAACAATTACCACAGAAACAGCAGGATTATGTCAATCAAGTCTTATCGAATTATGGTGGGATCGTCTTGACAGAAAGCATTGATGAATCCGTAGCCTTCGTGAATGATTACGCTCCGGAGCACCTTGAGGTTTTGACAAGCGATCCATTTGCTCTACTCGGTAAATTGAATAATGCAGGGGAAATTATGTTGGGGCGTTTTACGCCGATTTCTATCTGCAATTACTCACTAGGAGTCAACGCGATTTTGCCGACCGGTGGAAGAGCGAAAACCGCCTCCGTGGTTACAGTTTTCGATTACCTGAAACGAACCTCCATCAGTTACGCTACCAAGGAAGGTTTTGACTCGTTAAAAAATCCTGTTGCTGCATTTGCCGATTTTGAAGGATTTCCTGCTCACGCGGCGGCGGTGAGAATAGAAAGGAATTAAATCTCATGTTTGATCTTCAGCCTGTCACAATCGAACGGCGTTCCCGAGAATCGTTGATCCGAACCACAATCGCGGGGGGAAGCGCTTCGGATGATTTGAAAGCGAATATCAATACATCGATTCATTTTTTGAACCATATGATCGAACAATGGGCGTGGCGCGCCTGTCTCAATCTCTCTGCTGATGTGCAATTGACTCACTTTGTTTTACAGCATGTCATTGCCGAAGATAGCGGTCTCTGTTTTGGAGAAGCATTGTCAAGAGTGGCTATGCAACTCATGAAAGATCAAGGAGTTAATGGATCTGGATCTGCAGAAGGATTCATCGATGAAGCGGCGGCAAAAGTTCGCCTCTCTTTCGAATTCCGTAGCGGATTTTACTTCGACAAAGATAATGTTCATATGCCCGAGCGGGTTGAAGATATGCTCTGTACCGATCTTTGGAATTTTTTAGGCGGCTTGGTTCAAGGTGCTCGTTGTACCCTTCAAATAAACTTGCTGTCAGGTGAGGATCCCCATCATATTTGGGAAAGTGTCTTTCGCGGTTTAGGGGAAGCGACGCGGATTGCTCTCTCACCCTGTCCGTGGCGTAAGGGACAAACTCCTGGAGTCGCAGGAATGATCGAAGTGAAGTCGGAGTAACTCTAGAAATCCGTAAATTTTCTTACCATTTACTTTGCTTTGTGGAATATCAACACTATTATTTATTTATGCACTGATTTAAAAGGAAACGCGCTTGAAAACACGATAAGTAAGTCCCTGTGAAACAATCATTTAAAGTCGATCATTCGAGGGAAAAAGTGTTAAAGATGGTCTAATTATGCATAAGATAATTCAATGGGTAGGCAAGGCAAGATTCAGGTCTGCCCTGGCGATAAAGCGTTATCCATCAAGAGGTGACTTACTCTTGCTACCCGTTAGCATAATTTTGTCGATCACAAATAAGGGGGGTTAGGAAGTATGGACGTATTGCAAAATCTCAACGAAGACAAAGTCTCTGATTTGGAGTCTCATCCCGTTTTAATAATTCAGCCTTCCGCAACAGTGCGTGAGGCGATGCACATCTTGCAGGAGACTGGTCGAGGTTGTGTACTCGTTTGCAAAGAGGATGAATTAATCGGCATATTTACTGAACGGGATATTCTTATGAAAGTATACGGCGAAAAACACAATTTGGATCAACCGATTACCAATTTAATGACCCCCACCCCCTCGACGATGCAATCCGGCGACAGTGTCGCGGCTGCCATCAAACAAATGCGAAATGGCGGTCACCGGCATATTCCTGTCGTGGATGAAAGGGGCAAACCGGTGAGTATTCTCTCCGTAAAACATATTGTGCAATATCTAGTGGATCATTATCCGGGAGCTGTGTACAACTTACCCCCGGATTCGGATACTACATCCCCCAGCCGGGAAGGGGCATAAGAAAGAATCTCAGCAATATTCTGGCTTGGGTTCATCAATAAATTTGAATAAAAAGACATCATTCGGGACTGTTTTTTATTGAACATGACATCCCGATAAATCTAATGTAAACAGAATAAAAAGGTAAAGGATGACTACGGTAACGGAACAACCTCATCTTGCACGAAAGGTCGAAGAGATAGAGAGCGCCACTGTGCGGTTCGCAGGAGATTCCGGTGATGGAATGCAGTTGGTGGGTGAACAATTCACGACCGCTTCGGTTTTATTCGGGAACGATGTCGTGACGCTCCCGGATTATCCTGCGGAAATTCGAGCTCCGGCGGGAACACTTGCCGGGGTAAGTGGATTTCAAATCAACTTCAGCAGTCACGAAGTTTTCACCCCCGGCGATCGAATCGACGCATTGTTTGCGCTGAATCCTGCGGCGCTGAAAGTGAATCTACCCGATTTGCGTTTTGGTGGTGTCTTGATTGTCGATTCCGATGCGTTTACAAAAGAAGCGTGGGAAAAAGCCGGATACGAATCCAACCCACTGGAACATGAAAAAATCAAAAAAGAATACAATCTCGTCTCGATACCGATTTCCGACATGAATTATAAAGCTGTTGACGGTCTGGGTTTGGATCGGAAAACGGCCAATCGTTGTAAAAATTTCTTTGCCTTGGGTTTGGCCTATTGGTTGTTTGACCGCCCGGTTGAACCGACAACTCAGTGGATCACGAATAAATTCGGAAAACGGCCCGCAATCATGGAGGCCAACTTAAAAACCCTCAAAGCAGGTTATCATTTTGGGGAAACGGCGGAAATTTTCACTAGTTCTTTCCAAGTCAATCGCGCAACCATTCCTCCCGGTACCTATCGGAAAATAACTGGTAATGAAGGCGTTGCAATTGGTTTAGTCACAGCGTCCAAAATAGCCAAAAAACCTCTCTTTTATGCCAGTTATCCTATCACCCCAGCCAGCGACATCCTTCATTCTCTTTCTGCGAAGAAGGACTATGGAGTCGTGACTTTTCAGGCAGAGGATGAAATTGCCGCTATGTGTGCCGTGATTGGAGCCGCATATGGCGGTTCTTTATCCGTAACGGGTACCAGCGGTCCCGGCGTTGCTCTAAAAAGTGAGGCAATTGGATTGGCGGTCATGACGGAATTACCGGCGGTGATCGTCAATGTTCAGCGAGGGGGTCCAAGTACCGGTTTGCCAACCAAAACCGAACAGGCTGATCTTTTTCAAGCAATGTTCGGAAGAAACGGAGAATGCCCCTTGCCCGTTTTGGCAGCAGCCACTCCGGCGGATTGTTTTCCAATGGCTGTCGAGGCGTCGCGGATTGCATTGAAATTTATGACACCTGTAATGCTTTTGAGCGATGGTTATTTGGCAAATGGTTCGGAACCCTGGCGGATTCCGGAAATTGAATCTCTACCGGAAATCGATATTGAATATCACACAGATGCAAACAACTTTCAACCGTATGCACGAAATGAACGTTTGGCACGGCCGTGGGCGATTCCCGGAACAAAGGATTTGCAGCATCGTATCGGTGGTCTGGAGAAACAACATATCACCGGGAATGTAAGTTACGATCCTGATAACCATGAGTATATGATCAAACTTCGCAATGAGAAAGTAAACGGCATTCAAGAAGATATCCCGCAATTGGAAGTCAGTGGAGAACAGACTGGTGAATTGCTTTTGCTGGGATGGGGAAGTACATACGGAACCATCATGACTGCGGTTGAAAAAGCACAACGGGAAAATCACTCGGTCTCATGCGCTCATCTGCGGTATTTAAATCCTTTCCCCAAAAACTTGGGAAAGGTACTTGCCGGATTCAAGAAAATATTGATTCCGGAACTCAATCTTGGCCAGCTGCAATTCCTGATTCGTTCCCGCTATCTGATCGATGCAAAGAGTTTGGTCAAAGTAAAAGGAAAGCCATTTCAAGTGAATGAAATCTATGACAAGATTGTTGAAATGTTGGAGAGTTAATTATGACAACTTTACCTCAATTATCCCCGAAAGATTATGCAAGTGATCAGGAAGTTCGATGGTGCCCGGGGTGTGGGGATTATTCAATACTTTCTCAAATGAAAAAGGTTTTTTCCACCTTGCAGATTCCAAAGGAAAATGCAGTCTTTGTTTCCGGCATCGGGTGTTCAAGCCGTTTCCCTTATTATATGGACACCTACGGAATGCACGGCATCCATGGACGGGCACCGGCGATCGCCGCCGGCTTGAAGATTGCGCGGCCGGAACTTTCCGTATGGGTGATCACCGGTGATGGTGACGGATTGAGCATCGGTGGAAATCACTTGCTTCACGCCATTCGGCGCAATCTGGATATCAATATTATCTTATTCAACAACCGAATTTACGGATTGACGAAAGGGCAATATTCACCGACATCGGAATTCGGTAAAAAGACAAAATCGACTCCCTTCGGCTCTGTCGATTACCCTCTACATCCCATCAGTGTAGCGCTCGGAGCGGAAGCAACCTTTGTTGCACGTTCCATCGATGTGCATGTCAAACATCTCGCCGGTGTGTTGGAAGCAGCTGCTCGCCATAAAGGAGTATCATTTGTTGAAATTTATCAAAATTGCAACATCTTCAATGACGGCGCTTTTGAATATGCCGCCGATCGAAAGCAACGATTCGACAATGTAATCGAACTCGAACACGGCGCCCCGCTACGTTTTGGCAAAAATAAGGAAAAAGGGGTGCGCTGGAACGGTTCGAATATGGAAGTGGTTACCGTGGGTGGAAATGGTATAACAGAAAATGATTTGTTGATTCATGACGAAAAAGCGGAAACACCTTCTTTAGCCTTTTTATTAAGCCGGATGACTTATCCTAATTATCCTGAACCGATTGGAGTGTTTCGCAATATCGAGCATGATTCCTACGACGCATTGATTCAGAGCCAGGTTCAACAAGCCGTCGAGTCCGCCGGTGAACGGACGATAGAATCCCTTTTCCATTCCGGCGAAACATGGACAGTAGATTAATATATAAAATATTTGAGACGATGTAAACGAACAAAAGGATAAAGCCCTGAAAGGGCGTGAGAGGATAGCCAGCGGGCAACGCCCCTGGACGATGTAAACGAACAAAAGGATAAAGCCCTGAAAGGGCGTGAGAGGATAGCCAGCGGGCAACGCCCCTGGACGAT
>CAYPPG010000024.1:0-104051 GCA_964412555.1 uncultured bacterium | reverse complement strand
TAAGTTACATCTTTTGAACTAGTTACATTAAAATATTTTGAAGTTACACACAAATGATTCCTCACAGATACAAATACACTACGTAAACAAAATACATAACCGTTAAAATCCCCCCTTCTTTTCGTCCCAACTGCAAACCGGTCACCAAAAAAGGAACAATCAACACACTGAATACCATCATCACCCAAAAATCTCTCTGTATTACCGCTAATTCCATAGAAATCGGATGAACAATAGCGGCAGAACCTAAAATCGCCAGCACATTAAAAATATTCGAGCCGACAATATTACCGAGAATGATATCCGGTTCATGTTTAAGAGAAGCCACGACACAGCTGGCCAATTCCGGTAATCCGGTACTGAAGGCCACTAATGTCAATCCGATAATTTGATTGGGTATTCCCAACTTATGCGCGACGTTCACCGCGCCTTCGATAAGACTTTGAGAGCCGATCGTCAGCATGACAAGACCAATCAGAATACCAATCAACGCCAAAAAAGAATTACCTTTTACCGGCTCCAATTCCCGAGCATAATCGCTGACTTCATCACTCACTTTCGCTTTCCGTACAACGATTACCAGATAAAAGACCACTGCAGCCAACAAAAAAATTCCCTCCATCCGTCCGATCATCCCGTTCCAGAGCAGTGGAAAAATCAACGCGCTGGTGAGGATCATAAACGGCACTTCACGCCGGATGAATCGAAATCCCGTTTTCAATGGCGCGATTATGCCGCAAATGCCTAATATCAAACCAATGTTGACGATATTCGATCCTATGACATTCCCCAGCGCCACATCCGCCGCTCCCTTGAAAGAAGCCGCAAGTGTTGCGGCCATCTCCGGACTCGATGTCCCCAATGCCACGATGGTCAATCCGACGACCAAGGGACTGATTCCCCAAAACCGCGCCAGCCTCGAGGCATTCTTGACCAACAATTCGCCGCCGAAATACAGCAGCAGTGCTCCTACGATGATCCACACGATATCTAGCATTTTGACAGAATCACTTTCTTTATGAATAAGGGAAAAGATATTTCAATTATTCAGGATAGAAAAGGGGAATTCTCAATCACTTACACCACTTTTTCAACTGGAATCACAAAGTAGAAATCGATGAAATCAGTTCAAACAGCGTCATTTCCGGGGGACAGAAAAAGCGCATATCCGGCAAGTCATTGGAATGCTCACACCCGATGCAGGCTGACACGTTGAGGCGAGTGTTCCCCACTTCACGAAATCCTCTCGCCCATTCTTTCGGGATTTCACTTGCCACGGTGACCGGCCCATACAACGGGATTACAATCTGCCCGCCATGCGTATGCCCCGCCAAACAGAGATCAATCGGTAAATCATTGATTTTCAGGATATAATCCGGACGATGACCGATCAAAAGGGTGAATTCATCCGGTTCCGCATTCGAAATCCATTCCTCGATCATCCGCCGGTCGGGATCTTCCGATTGATCCAACGAGAGAGCCATGATATTCAGTTGCGATTTTCCATGAGAGAGGGTGATGCTTTCATTTTTCAATATGCGGTAACCGCCAAGTGTACTTTGGGAGAACGTATGAAAAGACCAATCCGTATCCCCCGGAACGCCATAAATTCCCATAGGGCATTCGAGGGATCGAAACAGAGCCGCGATTTTTGGGATTTCCGTCTCGATAGTTGCCGGGGCGACAGGATGAAGCAAATCCCCTGTATGGATGATCAAATCCGGTTGCAACTCCGCCATGCGTTGAAACACTTTTTCTTCATACCACCCCACCGTATCGGATTGGATATCGCTGATGTGCAGCACTCGAATGGTGTCATGCAATTTAGGAGATTCGATAGTGACCGTTTGCACATGCAGATTGTACGGTTCGATATAGGAGGCATAACAACGTATCCCGAAGATGAATAATGCAAGTCCAATTCCTACCCATCCGGCGTAAACCATTTTTTTCTCGCGAAGCCGAACATGATTATTCCAAAGGATGATTACACTTACTACTAAAAAGAAAATCGGAAAAAAAATTGTATTCATCCCATAGGTCACTTTTACCCATTCAAAAAAAGACAAATGCATACCCACGAAATAAAAAAAGAGAACAAGATTGATACCGAACCAAAGCAGAAATTGGAACCAGAATAAGAGCAAGGCGCTTCGGTGATCGAGGTTGATGTCAATTTTTTTGTTCATATTGTTTCATTTCCCGATTGACCTTCGCGGCTTCAATCAATAACGTTTCTAATTCTTGATAGTATTGTTCCCGATTCATTGAATCTTTCCTGGATTTCAATTCTTCAATCCGGTCCATCAAACGGAGATATGTTTCGGTCAACGATTCGGGTACAGTTGGGAGGAATGAATACTCCTTTAAAAAACATCGTGAAGCCAGTTCACCGTCTTGGGAATTTTTCCTTTCGGCTTCTATTTCTTGTTCTTCAAGTTCTTGTGGAATGATCAAACGGGTACCGAGACCGTCGCCGTTATCGTCGAGGATGGCATGCTCAGTCGCTAGCAACCCCTGTCCTTCATACCATTGTTCAGTCATCTGCGCCGCTTGTTCACACGCTTCAAAAACCGATATTCGATCGTCATGGTTTCGGTCCGCACTCCCTTCCTCCAAAGACCGAATGAAGAATTCGGCAAATTCCGTCGCCTGCATTTCATCGACACTTTTAGTTGCCGTACAGATAATCCGGTCTTGACCGCTAAGAATATTGATAAAACCCGCACTGCTGGACGCCATATTGATAACGATCATTCGCTTTGCTTGAACATCCTCAATCATCGCTTGAAAATCCGTTGCAGTGACATCGGGTCCGGGAATATGAAATTTCGCTTCTTCGTTAAAATAACTGCCATGCCCGATGAAAAATAGATACAAATCGTCTCTATTACTGATGATAGGCGAAAATTCTTCCATCGTCCGGCGAATGTTTTCCAAAGAAGGAATACGAGTGTCATCCTGATGCTCTCCTTGATTGGCGATCAACAAAAGAACGTTGTCCTCCGAGAAGTTACAAGTTCGTAACAGTACATCCTGCAAACGGTTTCCCCACTCCCTGAATTTCTGCCGGTATTCCTCTTCCCCTCCGCTGCCGCAAATCACCAACGCATAGCGGTCCGCCCAACTATCCGGGCTGTTCCAGCCGGATATCATTCCACATACGATTACTTTCAATAAAAGCAGTGAAAAAGATCGAATCATGGCATCCCCCGTTTTCTCCGTAGATACCAGTCCAGCGTCATCATCAAAATCAAAATGATGAAAAAGATAGGATTATGCCAAACATGCAGTTGAACGGTCTCCATTTCTTCACCCGGCGTCCAGGGAATTTGGCCGGGAACTTCTTCCAATTGCTCTAACGAAAAAAATGATCCACCGGTTTTGTCCGCCATCTCTTTGAGATATTGAGGATTGTATTGCACGCGCTCAAATTCATTCTGATCGGGAGTCACAAGAAACGATTCTTCATACTCGCCGACTGATTGACCATCACGATCGGTGGCCGTAATGGTTAATGAATACACACCGGCTTCATCCGGTTGCCATTTCGTTTTGTAAATCCCCATTTCTTCAATCGATTCATCCATATTCAAAGAAACTTCTCGTTCGGAGGGGGTCTTCACTTTCACCTCAAGATTGATTCCCTCCCGTTCTTGAAACAGTTTGTCACGGATCAAAAACTCAAACGAAGCGGATTCACCGGCTGTATAATCATCTTTTTTATTTCTGAATAAAATCGGTTTCGGAACGTCCGCCACAAGACTGCGCACGATTTGCCGCCAGATGCGCTCATGAGCGGGATTCGCCACATCGGTTTCCATCTGCCACGGCCAGGTTTCCGGAGTCGCCAACACCGCGCATTTTCCATTGCCATATCGCTGAACGACAAAAAAAGGCCGCTCATCCAACTCCTCAACCGGACTTCGCGTCTTGGCCCAAATCGTTGCCCCGGCTCGCGTAAACGCGAATTCGTTCAATCCGAACAACTCCGGCATCTGGCTCCACAACCGGCGGTTTTCTATGGCATCGTTCGACAACGACCAGGTCCCAACAATCTCCCCCTCAGTCGTCGGGCTGATCCGGAAGAAATCTTGGAGAATAAATGTATCCATCCGTGTATCCTTTTCTTCTAGCATCACCGGCAGCATGGATTCGAACACGCTTCCGGCATAACTCCCCTTTTCAAACGCCCGTTCGCCGCCGAATACCAACAATGCCCCTCCGCGCCGGTCGACGAATTCACGCGTCAATTCCAGCTGCCGTTCGCTGAAATCTTCCGGATTCAATCCTCCCAAAATGATCACATGGTAGGAGAACAACTCTTCCGCTTCATCCGGATATCCTTTGACAAGTTCCGATTCATTCACACCGATGCGCAAATAAATCGGCTCGTCATACCGACCGTATTTTTCCTGGTCATTCTCAAAACCGTCAAACAACGGATTGGTCATCCCAGTCCGCGCCCCGCGATAAACGAATTGCCGGTTCCCCCGCGACATAAGAATCAAACTGGCCACTTTCATTTGTTTCTCATCTTCCAACGCGCGTCGTATGAACTTATGCTCCCAGTTTGGCCGTCCGCTGTAATAAAGGACGCGATAGACTTTTTCCGTATTATCAACAAGAAACGAACGGCTGTTGTTTTCTTTCACCCGCTCATTCTCGGGAATCGTTTTTGGATCACTGCCCGGAACAAGAGTCTTATCATCTGCAAGATGCGCTTGCACTTCGTATTCCACCCACTCCTTTTTCTGCGGGACGAATTGGATTCGCACATTGGTATTTTGAACCGGATCGGTAATCGAACACTGCTCCGATTGAACGGCCAATCCGTTTTCCATCACATCGACTTGGATTTGCTCGCCGGCGAATCCGATGGCTTCCAACTCGACGTTCAACACAACCGGGCTTTGGTCAAAATGAGTTCGCTGCGCGTTGAGCCGCCGGATTCGCAAATCCCGCCACGCCGAATCTTCCCCGACACCAACGGAAAAGACAGGAACATCGTTTTCTTGCAATGCTTGGATTGCTATCCCCTCTTCCGGCGTTTGTTGGTTTCCATCGGAAAACAGCACAATCCCCGCTAAGGTGACATCCGAAAACTCTTGCTTTACTTCCTGAATTGCCCCCACCAAATCCGTTTTTGTCTGTGAAAAAGTCAACGAGTTCACATCCGGGATCGGCTCGATCGAATCACCGAACCGGTAGCGCGCCACCTGATATTTATTCCGTAATTTTTCATCAAAGGAAGAAAAAGAACCTTGATAAGTATTCACAAGCCGATTCCCGCGCGACTGTCCTCTCTCTCCATACACCTGCATACTCTTCGAATCGTCAAACAAGAGAACAACATACTGCTCTCCCGGTTTGATCAATTCCCCTTCGATGCAGGGATCCAGTAATAATAGAAAAATCAACAAGATAAAAAGAACGCGCAGAGTCAATAAAAACACTCGCATCGATTTGCTACGAATATTCAGCTTGGGAAGGTAATAAAAAAGAAAAAGAGCGAGAGTTCCCAGAAACAAAAGGACATACACAGGAACCGTAAACGGCGCATTGAAAACCCAATGCGGTTCGTGAAGAGAATCCGTGGAACGGCCGGCCAGCCAATCGTTTAGGAATGTCAACATATTCAACGCTTGATTTCCGCTTCCGCCAATGATTTGAAATATTCGGCCACTTGCTTTCGATAATTCTCCGGCACATTCCCGTCATCGGTCAACACAAACTCATTTTCAGACAACCGCTTTTGTATTTCTTCCTCCATTTCCCGCACGGTTTGAACCAGTGGATTTTCAATCTGTTCCAGGAAAAGATCATACTTCGGCGGCTGCCGGTTTCGCCGATACCCATCCCGCATCGCCTCGATCTCCTCCCGAACATTCGCCAACCGGTCCCGAAACGGCCGATCCCCCGGCATCAACCGTTCCGCATTGCGAAGCGAGTCGATCCACTCTCGGTAATCCGATTCGATAAAACGTTCCATCGATCGGGGTGAACGAGGATCCCCCGGTAAAAATCGGTTTCCCGAATCCTCTCCGGGGCCACTACCGGCATTCATAGTAATGTCATTTCCATTATTTTCATTATCGTTGCGTTGATTCCCCCCTCTCGTTCCTTGCTCGCTATCCGAAGAAGATTGATTGCCTTGATTTCTATTGCCAGAAGCGGATTGCCCACCTCTATTCTCATTCTCAGAAGCAGATTGATTGCCTCGACTCTCTTCCTGATTTTCATCTGATTCACGGCCACCGGCGTTGGTCTCCGCCTGTCGCTCACCCGCTTCTTGAAAACCGGAAGCAGAACCAATCGCTGCAGCACTCAGCCGATTGCGATCTTCTTCCAACAAATTTCTCAATTCATTGACAGCGATTTGCATTCCCTCCAGATCGTCACCGATCATGAAATCGTTCACTTCGTTTAAATCATCAGCCGCTTCTTGGAGTTTCCGCAAGATAGTTTCTTCATGCTCCATCGCCCGGTCCCAAATCCCGTACTGAACGAGCGGTAGCCGGTTCTCCTGTTCGATATCCTCCACGATGCCTTTCTGGCTGGTTCGCCGCAGCCAGTCTCCCAGTTTTTGCGACATCAGTTCTTGACTGCGTTCCGAGCGTTCCGACAACTCATTGGCGTCATGGATCAGATTCAATACCTGGTCTTTCAATTCCCGTTTTTCTTCGATGATGCTTTGTTTTTCTTCATCGGTATTCGAATTCAAGGTCAGCGAAGGCGAATCCTGATCTTTCTTCAGTTCTTCGATGCGATCCATGATTTGCTCTTCTTTCTCGATCAACTCCGCCATCTTGTCCTGCAAATCCCGCATCCGCTGAGCAGCCGCCTCGCGGGAGAATTGCTGCAAATCGTTTTCCATCGTATCCAGCGCCGTCAACGCTTTCGAACCGGAAGCTCTCGCAGGCTGCAAATCCTGATTCTGTAAATTTTCCAAACTGCGATTCATCCGCTCCCGCGCTTCCTGCAAACGCTGCAAGGATTCCCGAATATTGGAATCTCTCAAATCACCGGCCATCAAATCGCCTTCCAGCTCGTCGAGTTTTTCCAAATTGCGTTTTTCCTCTTCCTGCAGACGTTCCAGCCTTCGTTTCAGTTCCTCTTCTTTTTGTTTCATATCCAGTTCGGAAATCAGCTTTGAAATTTCATCGTTGATATTTTCCTGCCGTTGCGCCAATTCCTTGATCTTGTTGATCGATTCATCCGATTCCTGCAATCGCTGCCGGGTTTGCCGCTCTTCCTCATAATAATTGCGCTGCCGCTTCAAATCCAATTCGTTGATTTCCGGACGCCCGCCGGGTGAGCCTCCTTGCGTCATACTGCGCCTTTGCTGAACTTGCGAGGTATCGGGTTGCATCTGCATAATCAAGTGATGCGCCTGTTGCTCATGCCGGATCGCTTCCGAAAGTTGTTCCGTCGGATCTGGCAGCAATGCACTCTCCAGCGATTCAATGATCTGCTCCATCGTTTTCAACAATTCAATACTCTGCGCTTGGTTGCCCCCCATAGCCATGCGGCTTGGATCGGAGAATCTCGTTTGCAATCCTTTTTGTGCTTCGAGAATCGCATTTTTCTTCGTTTCAAACGCTTGATCGGCAATCTGTTTGGCGTCCCGTCTCAAATTCCAGGTTGCGATGATGATGTCCTTTTGAGTCGCCGCTTCATTATTCTGATTTTCCTGATTCCCGCTCTGCTGTTGCTGCGCCCCCGCATTGGACATGGCTTCTTGTAATTTTTTACGGAACGGTCGAATTTCGAGAAAATACGGATCGCTGTACAGTTCGTAAGGATCCCGGTCCGGTTTCTGATCACTCGCCTGAAGTGACCAAGTGATCAGATCGCCGGGACTAAGTTCTAACTGCTCCAACTGCAGCATATATGTACCTGTCGCGTTTTTCCCAATGGGGGATTTTAAGGGAAGCGAAATATGTACCGGTTCCCGTCCGGCGATTTCATATTGAATGGAAACATCATCGATCCCAAAATCATCCTCAACGCGAAACTCAAAGGGGACTTCTTCCAAAACCGTCACTTCATAATCCCGCCTTGGGAAATCGATTTCGATTTCAGGAGGACGATCCTGTTCAACCTCGATTTTGTATTGCGGAACATACTCGTTGCTGTTCCCATCTTTATCCGTCAGATGAATCGAATAAGTATGATCGATCAACGGAGTCAGCGTCCCGTTCCAAGTGAGTTCTCTTCCCTTTTCCAGTTCGAGTGTTTCACCGTTGTCAAGATGAATCTCAGCTTGGCGTACCGGTTTTTTGACTTGTACTTCAAATTCAATTCGAGTTCCTTCGAGAACCGTAAGATCACCGGCATTGGAGATTTGCTTCGGCTCCCGCCCGATGTATTCCGGATAGTGATATATCACATCGATGGAAGTCACGTGAGGCGGCTCCCATACGGTAATGGTGTATTTTTTGGATTGATAAAGACCGGATATCACTTGATACCGTATCTCATTTTGAATATTGTCGAATGTGTGAAAATAGGCGTTTTCCGTGGTGCTTTGTTGCATCTCTTCGGTTGTCCATACGCTGTCAGCCGTTTTCCACTGCATCGAGACCTGTTTACCTGGACGATCCGTTTCAAAAAGAATAATTTGCCGGTCTCCTTTGCGCACACGAACATCTCCCGGTTCTACGATATTTCGGGTTGGTTGCAAAACAATTCTTTCTTCATGGAAAACGGATTTCAGTCCCGGCATCCACACATTCATAAAAGCAAAAATGATCATCAGAGAAACAACAAAACATCCGCCCGTTACCAATAACAGTTTGACCAGGAGATTCTGATTGAGCAGTTCCGCAAAAGTGAATCGATGCGTAAATTGCTCCGATTCCTGGAAAAATTTTTCAACCATCCAAGCCGTGTTTTCATCCTGCGGCTGCTCAGAGAGCGAGACAGCCGTTACGATCCGATTCTCCAAATCCGGATGATGCTCTTCGATATACAAAGCAATCTGCCGGTTGGAGATAGGCCGCCGTAACGGCCATATGACCGTTACACCGAACAGAATCAACTCGAAGAGTACAAACAGGGATATCGGCCACCAATAGGAGATTTCAGCTCCTCGCGTCAATAACAAGAAAATCGTGAAGAACAAAACCAGACCGACGGAAAGAATGCCGAACTTCATCCAGCAGCGAAACAACAAAGCACACTGGTACTGATTGGCGACTTGATGGATTTTAAAATCCAACTCTTTGGAAACTCGAATATTCGTATTCATGCTACCCGCCCCTGTTTTTTTATTCGCTTCCTTTAGTTCGCTTCCTTCTTCTTTTCACTTTTTGCAAGCCATGATGAATACCAACTCTCCGTTAAAATCCAAAGCAAAAGGAACAATAGGATGATCAGGCCGAATTCATCCTTATAGATATTTTCACTCTCATCCATTTGATTCGCTACGATGTTGTACACTTCCTCCCGTTCCAGAAACGATTGACTGCACAGTTTTCTGGAGAACTCTTCGACGGTGACCTTGCGCAGATCGGATTCGCCGGTGTTGATATTCACGGCATGAACGAATCCTACCGGACTTTGATTTTCGCTTCGCCATCGAAGATATCCTGCTCGATTGAGTTCAATCGGTCTTTCCTGTAGTGTAGCATGATCAACGGTTCTTTCCGAATTTTCCGCAGGAATTTGAAGCAAACATGACGAGGCAGAATCGAAAATCCGGGGTGATTTCACAATCGAATCTCCGACAAGAATCGACTGCGCCTCCTTTTCATCACCGCTCAAATAAGCCAGCGATTCAAAGAGCAAAGGCACAAATTTCGAACTTTTTGGCAAATTGGTCCATTCCAGGATTGGGGAGTACACCCAAAGAAGAATCGCTCCCTCCCCATACGGAATGTCCAGCATCGCCGGAGGTTCGATTCCGCCTTCTTCCCCTTCAAAACGGGCAAGGCATCGGATGTCCAATTCGGATTCTGATGTTGTCCCTTGTTTCTCCGGAATCACAAAAACATAATTATAAAATCGTATATGAGAAAAATCATTGTATTGCGAATCCTGAAACGGTATGAAAACCGGATGATCGAAATCGATCCACGCCAACATCTCATATTGTTCTTCCTGCGTTTCCGAATATCGAAAACCGGTTGCTTGAATCTGCAAAGCGGATAACAAGGAGGCATTCAACACATCAAAATTGTTCCCTTGATCCAGGATCAACAATACACGCCCCCCCTCACGAACGTACCGCAACAATCGCCCGTATTGAACAGGATTCATCTCTCCACGATCACAAACAATGACCATATCCGGAGGGGAAGCATTTTCCAGTAACCGTTCTATCAGTTCCGTCGGTGTAGCGCGCCGTATTTCCCATGTCTTATTTTCATCAATCGAGAAAGCCCGTTCGAGAAACCACTCTGCAGGCCAAGGTTGGGTTGAAGTCTCACCGGCTATGAGAAAAACCTTTTTTTTCGGAATCGGATTCCAAGCAAAGTAGCGCCGATTATCGATGGAAAGCACATCATTCCCAATCTCCAACCGGCCGGTTTGAATTTGATCCGGCTCATATGGAATGGTAAACGAAACGTTCGACGTGTTGCCGGGTTGAATATAGAGACTTCTTGTTTCAATCTCCTGATCTTCCATAGAAAGAGTCAGTTCACACAACGGCATTTCCTCCGGAGACCAATTCTTGATCTGACCGGTGATTTTCAATTCGTTGTTCAACGTTTTTTGGAGATGCACATCCGTGATGGAAAAATGATCGTACTCCGATTCCCCAACTACAACCGGTTTGAAGGTAATACTCGACGATAGTTTCCAAGACGATTCACTCTCCGGCATCCCCGGACTTTGAAAATCGGAAATAAAGTGAAGAACAAGTTCCAGCTGTTCATCGCTTTCCGGATTCACATTCTGTAACAAGACATCTTCCGCCGCTTGTAAGGCAGGGCGATAGGCTGTTGTCCTCTGCCCGAGGGTCAACGCATTGACCGCTTGTTCCGCCCTTCGGCGGTTCACCGGCACGTCTTCGCCTTCAGCAAACAAGGGATTGAGCACTACCGGTTGCTCATCAAAACCAATGACAGAAACGCGTTCCCGATTCGGTATCTCATCGAGTATGCGCAGTGCCTGCTCCTTCGCTTGCTGAAAATGATCCGCCGCTGCCATGCTGTAAGAGCGGTCGATCAAAATCACATGCCGCGCGGACTCCTGCTCTTCTTCCGGCAATACGACCACAGAACGATACGGTCGTGAAAATGCCAAAATCAGCAACACCAGGATCAACATCCGCAACAACATTAAGAGAAAATGCTGGATATTCCGCCGCTCGATCACTTCCCGCTTGACCTTGGGGAAAAACATCAAACTGCCAAAAAGTAAGGTCTCCCGTTCCGGCCGGCGAATTTGATGGATCAACCACGGTAGGACAAGGAGAGTCAATCCGGAAAGGAGCACTGGAGCGAGAAAAGATATACCCATCAGCGGCCTCCGAACGCCGAACGCCCGCCTCTGTTTGCGTACGAATGAAAAAGCCTGGCTCGACTTGTAATAAACTTGTGTAAGACACGATCCAATGGATCAGTTGTTATAAATTCCTCGATCTCGATTTCACTCGATATACATTCATTCTGAATGGTTTGAAAATGATGGTTCCGATTTTGAAGATATTCATCCCGCACCGACTCCGGCACGATAAACAACTCTTGATCGCTTTCCGCATCGATATACGTCATCGATCGTTGAAACGGAAACGTCTGCTCTGCCGGATCACTGATTTGAAATAAAATTACATCATGCCGCTTCGCCTTCAACAATTTCAGATAATGCAGCATTTCATCGGATGGCTGCAAAAAATCGGAAATCAATATCACCATCCCGCGGGAAGGCATGACATTGCCTAAATACTCCAACGCCTTCGCAATATCGGTTTTCCCCTCCGGGTGCAAATGAGTTAATTCAACAAAAATACGCCTTAAGTGCGGAGTGGATATTCGCGGCGGTATATACAATTTCAATTTCTCTTCGAAACCAATCAATCCGACAGCGTCCTTCTGCCGAAATAACAGTATGGCCAAACAGGCGGAAAGCATTCGCGCATATGCAAATTTTGTAATCTCTCCCGATGCATAATCCATGGAACCACTGCAATCCAGTAGCAGTGTGCAACGCATGTTGGTTTCTTCTTGAAATTGCTTGGTATGCAATCGGTCCGTCCGTGCATACAAATCCCAATCGACAAACCGGGGATCGTCGCCTTGCACATAAGGACGGTATTGCGCGAATTCGATGGATGTGCCGAAACGTCCGCTTCGATGCAAACCGGTGCTGAAGCCATCGACGACCGTTCGCGCCAGCAGCATCAAGTCATCGATATTGGATAAGACAATCGGATCGATCAAAGAATATTCGTTACTCATAAACAAACTTAAGAAAGCCCGGATCGCGGTTCAGGCACTGTCTCGATGAGCTGCCGGATAATATCCTCGACACTGACACGATCCGCTTCCGCTCTGAAATTCGCTAATATTCGATGCCGCAAGACCGGTCCGGCAACCGCACGAATATCGGAACACGAAACATGAAAATGACCGTTCAAAAGCGCCCGAGCTTTCGCCGCCAGGATCAAATTTTGAGAAGCACGCGTCCCTGCGCCCCAACTCACCCATTTCCGAATAAAATCAGGGGCATCGGATCGGTTGGGGCGGCTGGCTTGCGCCAACTGCACAGCATAACGGGCTATTGGTTCGGCAATAGGAACCATGCGCACCAACCGGGTGAAATTTAGCATATCGTCTCCGTTAAACACATGCTGCAAATCTACACGTTGAACGGTGGTCGTTTGATTCACTACCTCCAATTCATCGTCTTCGCTCAAATAATCGATCAGAATATTGAACATGAAACGATCCAACTGCGCTTCCGGCAGTGGATACGTCCCCTCAAGCTCAATTGGATTTTGCGTGGCAAATACATAAAACGGCTGATGCAATAGCCGAATTTCTCCGGCGACAGTTACTTGCTTTTCTTCCATTGCCTCCAACAGAGCGGCCTGAGTTTTGGGAGGAGTTCGGTTAATTTCATCGGCAAGCAAAATACTTGTGAAAATAGGGCCGGGAATAAACCGCATTTCCCGATGTCCACTCGTCCGGTCTTCATCGATGATTTCGGTACCGATAATATCCGACGGCATCAAATCAGGCGTAAATTGTATACGCTTGAATGTCAAGTCTAAAATCTGTGCGATAGACCGTATCAATTTAGTCTTTGCCAATCCCGGCGCACCGGTAATAAGACAATGGCTGCCGGAAAACAGAACGATCAACAACTGTTCGACCACTTCATTCTGCCCGATAATCACACGGCGGATTTCTTGTAACAATTCCTCGCGCCCTTTTTGGAGTTTTCCCAACGCTTCTTCTTCGATGTTAAACTGTTTCGTTTCAGTAACTTGAGCCATAGAACGTTCTCTTGAATATGTTGGTAAATTATCTATTTAATGCGTCATGGCATACACGACAATATTGATGCCAAGCGGATACGCTTTTTTGGCGGAAAATTCCCGAAAATAGACCGGATTCCTTGCCTCTTCTTCCCACCCATCACCCAAATCCGTATTGTGCATAACCACGACCATCAACCGGCCTTTTTTATCGAAAATGCCTTTGTAACTCGGGATTTGGCTGTCCTCAAATCGTTCCGAAGTCCTCCCTCCGCTGCCGTACCAAAAACCGATTCCGGGAATCTGCGGTTTTTTCTCGATATCGAATACGATATGAAAGATTTCATGCTCTAGAGGAATATCGATCATCGGATATTCGTCCGGTGGTAAGACTTTGGAGATTTCGAACTCCCAACTCGCCCACGCTTGAGTTCCCCAAAAATCATCGACTAACAAAAATCCGCCCCGAAGTAAATAGGTTCGCAATCGTTCCGCCTCTTGCGGACTAAAAGTCAATCCCGCCACTTCCAGCATATACAGAAAGGGATACTGAAACAGGTCATGATCCGTCAACCGAATCACAGCATGTTGAATCTCCCCCCGTTCATCCCGATTGATGCGAATACTGGTCAATTCCGATAACCGTTGGGAAAAATTCAAATCCGAATCAGGATAATCCGTTATCCAACTACCACCTCGTCCCCCCCATCCTCCACGGCCCATGCTTGAATATTGCACTCGGCAAAACGTGAAACAATCGCTCGGGAAAATATCTCGCTCCGGTATCCGATCCCAACCTCTTCTTCCCCAATCCCGTCCACGATATTGTGCAGAAACAGGAGGCAAGAAACCTACACTGATCAATAAAACAATGAAAAGTATATAGAAAAGAGATCGTTTACTCATCGTCACGTTCTACGATATCGAGAAGCAGTTTCTGTGCTTCCCAATAATGCGGATATTCTTCAAGTAAAACTACCGTTTCCTGTTTCGCATCCGGGAAACGGTCAAGTTCAATGAGTAACTCAATCTGATTGCATTGATATGTTGTTCGGCGTGCCGTATCAAGTTGCATCAATTGGCGGGAAACCGTCAACGCCTCTGAATATTTGTTTCTATTTATATATGCATCCAAAAGAATCTTTCTCATCTCGGCGTCAAATGGATCGATCCCAAGCGCCCATTGGGCAACGCGGATAATTTCGTCCCAATCATTTTCTTTTTGGAGCAGCTCAATCAATTTCTTACAAGCACTGTAATCCGTTGAATTCCATGCGATTTCTTCCTTCAATACCTTCTTTAATTTCTCCTCTTTTTCCCACTGTTCATAGAGAACAATCAATTGCTGCAAAGGCGCATTATCCGCTGTGTAGTCGGGGAATAACTCATGGGCTTTTTTCAATTCCTGTTCCGCTTCTACCCACCGTTCATCTTTCAGCGCTTGCGATCCCTTTCGTAAGGCATCGGTAAATGGAGAAGATTTTTGAATCCATGCCTCGATTTCCGGTTCCTGCCCCGTCAATCGATCCCATAATTCACTGATCGGATTTTTCTCCTGCTGAATATCAGGAAGATTCTCAAGTACTTTCAACCGTTCCTCTAAAAATAAATGGAACTCTCGATTGAATTCTTTTTCTGTTTGTTGACATGCTTTTAATAATGCTGGAACAGCGTCTTTCCCCTCTCCAATCTGCTCCAAGGCATTGACGAGAGATCTGATACCATGATGGCCGACATAGAATTTCACAAATTCAGACGACAAAAAATACCCCAACATCAAATGGGATGAACTTTTCGGTTGGATGAAATACGTTTCCATGTCGGTTATTGCCGGCAATGGTTCAGATTCAAGAATCGGTTTATACTCTAAATCCAATTTTTGGCCACACGCAGGGGAGAAGGCATATTCTTCAAATACGGAAATCCCTTCCGACAGCCAGCGGGGCATGCGGTTCTTCGTTTTTTGCAGGGTAATCACATGCACGAATTCATGCCAAAGAACTGAGCGCCAGTTCATGGTATGTTTCGGGCGAGCGGAAGGAGAATCCATCGTGACCAGGTGCCCAAAGCAAATCCCCATAAATCCGATACTACCAGGCAATCCAACGGAACGCACCATGAAATCGTCATGATTATCGAATATCTGTACATGAACCGGCTCTTCGAATTCGATATCATACTCTTTGCTGTACAAGTCATACGCTTCCTGCAACAAGCGTAAAGCATCATCCGCAAGTATCCGGCTTTCATTTGCCGGTAACCGTATCACAAACGGAGTTTCTTGCATTCGATCAAACGTTTCCAAAGAATCTAGTAAATTGAGCATGTTGAAAACATGCACATCATACGGATTTGCTTTGAACGCCTGTTCCAGTTCTTTTCTTCCCTCCTCCTCTTTCCCGAGACGAAGCAAATCCCGCGCATACATCGCTCTTGCAACGTGATCTTCCGCATCGGTCTTCAAGGCCTTGCGACCCAATTGAACCGCTTCCTCAAATCGGTAATGGCGGGAGGCAATACGAGCGGGTATTCGAAAAACCTCAGAACAATAAGGATTGAATTCAAGGGTTTCCTCTTGAAGGCTCTTCATCGCCTCCAAATCGTCCAAGAGAAAATACGCGGCGGCTTTCAAGGCGCGAAAATGTAAGTGATGAGGATTCATATCCAAAACGGGTTCAATCAAGTCCAATGCCTTTTCCGCCTCTCCCAAATCCAGAAACTGCTCGATCTGTATGGCAATGGCACGAGGATTGTTCGGATATAGATCCAAAAGCGGAGTCAATATTTCTACCAAGCGTGAATCACTGCTCTTCCAATATGTTTCCGCCAGTCCTGCCAAGGCATCGGCATTCACTCCGTCAATGTTCAATGCTTGCTGATAATACTTTTCCGCTAAATCATAAGCCCCTTTGCGGTAAGCCAAATCTCCGGCTGCAACAAAACCCCCAGCAAAATGGGGAACGTTATTCATCACGCTGGTATATAATGTGGAGAGAAGCATCTTGGGATTTTCCCCATTTAACTCCATAATTCGCCCCAACGCAACGAAGTTCTCTTCCGTCGAGAAAATTCGCCATCGCCGATTGTTCGTTTGCGTGGCTTGTTCCAAGATGTTTTTGTACTCGCCTTTTCTACCCCGATAATCATACAATTCCGCAAGGCGCAACATGAAGACCGGTTCAGGAGCAATATCCGTTGCCGTTTCCAAATCCCGGATCGCCTCGTCCACATTTCCGATTTGAAAATGCAAAGCGGAACGGTCGGACAGCCAGAGAACATACCGATAAGCACGAACCTGCTCCAATTCCGGTCTTGCCTCCATCAATTCATTGATCATCTCAATCGCGTGTTCGTACTCGCCATTTTTCCATACATCACGATATTCTTCCTGCGGAGCGGAGCGATATTCAATTTGCGCATAGGAGTTTGGAATTAGAAAGGTAACAATAGCAAAAAAGGACAGAAGAATGACATAAAAAAGAATATTTTTTGATAAATATCGATACATAACGGTTATACCCGTATCATTTTTTCGATTGGAATTCCGAATTCGTTCCTCTACCCGCTCATACTATCTTAATCCATGAATGATTGTAGTGCAAATATTTTTTATCCGTCCGGAGAAACTCATAAACGATGAAGGGGCAGACGCCCCTCCTCCTATTAACCTTATGATTATTATTAGTACCACACCCCAAGGGGGTGAAAGAAGAAAGCCAGTGGGCATCGCCCCTGGGAAAGTTGAGAAAAAATGATCCACCCTGAAGGGGTGGCAGAAATACAATCTTCTGCCACCCCTTCAGGGTGGATTTTCAATGTTATTGCCTGTTTCCAGGGGCGATGCCCACTGGCTATCATCTCTAGCCCCGTTGGGGTAAATTCCTATATTTCTCTTTACGTTTATGACATTGGGTATACTCCTTAAGATTATTTCGCATTGATATGAAACTCACGCCATCCCTTGGATGATCTGGCTGAGGGAGGCGTTCGCCGGGACCATCGGGAATACATTGGCTTCGCGGGATACCCAGACATCGAGTACAGCAACCCGATCTGCTTCGAGGCACTCGCGAATGGCGTTTTCTAGTTCACTTCGTTTTGTCACTTTCCGCCCCCAACAGCCGAAGGGTTCGGACAATTTACTGAAATTAGGAACATAATCCGAATGTTTCCAATCGGCTGGCGATACATTGGATAAATCGATTCCCTTTACAGGACAAGACAAGTTGGTGCCTGAGTAATTCTTCTCATAAAATAGTTCCTGCCATTGCCGAACCATACCCAACCAACCGTTGTTCAAAATAATGATCTTTACCGGTAAATCGTTATAAATCGCGGTCGTCAATTCCTGGATATTCATTTGAATCGAACCATCACCGGCGATATCGATCACGGTTCTTCCAGGAAAAGCGCACTGGGCGCCAAGTGCAGCGGGAAATCCGAATCCCATCGTTCCCAATCCCCCGGATGAAATCCATGTCCTTGGCTGAATAAAAGTATAATACTGCGCCGCCCACATCTGATTCTGCCCAACCTCACTACAAATGATCGCGTCATCCGGAGCGATCTGATCAACCAGCTGGATCACAAGCTGCGGCATGATGATTTCATCATCCTCCGGTTGAATATACCGTAATGGATATTGGATTTTCCATTCCTCGACCTGTTTGAGCCATTTATCGGTATCACACTTTTCGATCAATTGGTTCAAATCCTGGAGGATATAGCGGATATCTCCCACAATATCGACATCGACATCGACGTTTTTGCTGATCGAAGTGGGATCGATATCCATATGGATGATTTTGGCATGAGGCGCGAAATCATCAAGCCGGCCGGTTACACGGTCATCAAAGCGAGAACCGACCGCAATCAATAAATCACACGCTTGAATCGCTTTGTTGGCATAAACCGTTCCGTGCATACCCAGCATCAACAAGGCCAACGGATGCGTCTCCGGAAAAGAACCGAGTCCCATAAATGTCGTGGTAACGGGGATATTCGTTGTAGTGGCAAATTTGTATAATTCCTCTGAAGCATTCGCATTGATGACACCACCACCGGCGTAAATCAAAGGTTTTTTCGCATTTTGAATCAATTCCCACGCCTTCTTTACATTTTCCGGAATTGGTTTCAATTGCACATAATAACCGGGAAGATGAGGTTCTTCGGGATAGGCATAATTCTCCAACACCGCTTTTTGAATATCTTTAGGTAGATCGATCACCACGGGTCCGGGTCGACCGGTACGAGCTACATGAAACGCATTTTTCAATAAAACAGGCAATTCCTCGACGCTTTGAACAAGATAATTATGCTTCGTCACCGGCCGAGAAATTCCAACAACATCGGCCTCCTGAAAAGCATCATTACCGATCATTGCAGTGGGTACCTGTCCGGAGAGAACAACGATCGGGATGGAATCCATCATGGCATTGGCGAGACCGGTTATAGTATTGGTCGCTCCCGGACCGGAAGTGACGATACAAACCCCCACTTTGCCGGAAGCGCGCGCATAACCGTCGGCCATATGTGTCGCTCCCTGCTCGTGTCGGGTTAGGATAAAATCGAATTTATCCGACCGGTTGATATGATCGAACACATCGAGTATCGCCCCGCCCGGATATCCGAAAACGACCTCTACGCCTTCCTTCTCCAGCGCATCGATGACGATTTGCGCCCCGCTCTTACATGATTCTTGAATTGCCGATGATGATTCAGTATTCATTGTCATACTCCACTTCTTCTAGATAAAATCAAAAACATTGTATCTTCGGAAAACCGGATGGTGAATATGTAGTGAATATCCAATATGATACAGAAGAAGATATTTTTTCGATACATCGACAAGCAAACCAAAGAATCA
Organism: uncultured bacterium; assembly: GCA_964412555.1. Lineage (GTDB taxonomy): Bacteria > Hinthialibacterota > Hinthialibacteria > Hinthialibacterales > Hinthialibacteraceae > CAYPPG01. The sequence continues at coordinate 84,756 of CAYPPG010000024.1, read as the reverse complement.
CAAAATACTTAGGAAAATATAAGGAAAAACGAAATGAAAAACACACTCAAAAACAAAATTTCACTCATAACCGGTGGCAATCGCGGAATCGGCCGCGCCATCGCTGTGGCGCTCGCAAAAGATGGTTCGAACGTCGCCATCAACTATCATACTCGAAAAGAGGAGGCGGAGAACGTGAAAGCACAAATTGAAGAACTCGGACAAAATTGCCTGTACATTCAAGCGGATGTATCATCGGCCTCCGAAGTAAAAATGATGATCGAGCAAGTGGAGAAGGAATTCGGTGCTATCGATATTTTGGTAAACAATGCCGGAATCACCCGCCCCCAGCCGCTCGATAAGATAACAGAACAGGATTGGGATGAAGTATTGCAAATCAACCTCAAGTCTCAATTTTTAGTGACTCAGGCGGTCATTCCAAAGATGCGGGAGAAAAAGTGGGGAAGAATCATTAACTTATCTTCTGTTGCAGCACAATTAGGGGGTGTGGTCGGTCCGCATTATGCGGCCTCGAAGGCAGGAATAATAGGGTTAACGCATTCCTATGCCTGTTTATTGGCAAAAGAAGGAATCACAGTCAATGCGATTGCCCCGGCTTTGGTGGTGACGGAAATGGTGACAAGCAATCCGAACGCCAAACCGGATTTGATTCCCGTAGGACGTTTCGGAGACGTCGAGGAAGTGGCCGACGCAGCGGTTATGCTGGCAAAAAACGGATATATCACAGGTCAAACAATCAATGTAAATGGAGGTTGGTATATGAGTTGATCCCATCCAACTCTTTTTTTAATTCTGTAATTGAAACCTGGATCTCATTCCTTATCCTCTTCCATGTCCACCTTCGCTTCCGTAATTGTCTCCTCAACATTCCCTTTCATAGAAGTATTATCTTCATTATCAAAATGAATGGTGAATATGGAGCCTTTCCCCACTTCGCTTTGGACTGTCAGCTCATAACCGAGCGATTGGCAAAGGGATTTGGATATGGCTAAACCAAGGCCGGTCCCCCCATATTTGCGCGTAATGGTATTATCAACTTGATGAAACGCATCAAAAATCGTTTTCATTTTTCCCGATGGGATCCCGATACCCGTATCGGTAATTTCGATTTTGGATGGTTTGTTCACTACGGAATTTGTGTAAATCGAAATACCAATCGATCCCTGATGAGTAAATTTGACGGCATTGCTGAGTAAATTGACGAGAATTTGTTTCAATTTATTTTGATCCGTAGTGACTGGTAATAAATCGGGTGGACAAGTGAGATTGAAATTCAGTTTCTTACTGTGAATCTGCGTTTCAAACTGAGATAGGATTTCATCGATCAAATCACGAAGATGAAGTGTTTCCGCATCTAATTCAATATGGCCGGTTTCGATTTTGGATATGTCCAGAATATCATTGATCAGTTCGAGTAATTGCTTTCCATTCTCAATAATGCGAGAAAGAAAGTTCATTTCTTTATCGGTAAGAGAATTGTTCCTATTTTTTAAGAGAATATTCGAAAAACCAATGATGGAATTCAAGGGCGTGCGTAGTTCATGACTGATTTTCGCGAGAAACTCACTTTTTGCGTTATTCGCTTCTCTGGCTTGCCTCGCATGCCTCTCCGCTTCTCGAATCGCACTTCGTAGTTTCTCCACGGCCTGTTTTCTTTGATAAATCAATTCAGCTGCTGTAAAGATGTAGAGTGAGAAAAAAGCCAATGTGTATAGAGAATCCCTCGCTTGCGTATCATAAAGAAGAATCGCAGAAGCCGCTAATACCAATGAAATCAAACCCATAAGTAAATAAATCAGCCGAACCGGATACTTATGAGCGGCAAAAAACATGGGGAAAAAGATAGCCGCAAGGAGAAAATCGAAGATCTTCCAATCTGTCAACGATTTTAAAAAAAGAAGAAGACAAATAAAGAGAATCGATCCGGCAAGGTGAATTCCCAACAGCAGAACCGCTGAAATAAAACGGTTATTGTTTGTTGCCGCCACGGTTTATTGTATCCTTTAAAGCATACCATTTATCAATATATTAGCACGTTCGAATGAATCGGAAATGCTGAATCAAGATTTTCGAATGAATTAATGTGAAAACCCGCAATTCGATTCAATGATTACTACTAAAAAGCAGTCTCAAGATTGCATGGTTCATTCTGCCTTTGCTTTACTATTGATGATAACGGACTTCTTCAGAGGCGACTTCAGGAGCAATTCGAATAGGATCAATCATCGAGGAGTGTAGATTATCCCCAATTTGAATCTGATGAGTCTCTGAACCGGTGATGGAAAGAAAAATCCCTAGAGAAGCAAATGTTTGGCAATCCGAAAGAAGAATATTCCGGCAGTCATGGAAAGAAAGAAATGGATTATCCCCATTTGAATCACCCCACAATCCCCGCAATATACCATTTTCGATCTGATAGCCGTGAAAAATAGAACGTGGAAATGTTCGGCTGGCGTCCGGATCAATTTGCATCTGTACATTATCCAAATGGAGCCACTTGACATTCGCTATCGTCATATAAGACGGTTTGCGCGCGTATTTTGTATCCCGATCATCTCGAAAGGTCCTCCTGCCACCAACGGCTTTTTTGCGATTTGAATAGTCGTCTGCCCATGGAGCACGAAAAACAATATTTTGAAGAGTGATGTTTTCAATCGGATTTTCCGGCATTCCTTGAATGAGAATCCCGCTGCCACTCCGGATAAGAATATCCCGAAAAATCACGTCCCGGATGACTCCGATCTTACTGTCGGCATGCCGTTTTTCAATATCCATAAAAATAGGAAACACGTCGTGCGGCGGTTCCCCTTTGAAATTTTCGATGGAAATACCGGTGAAGGTTATCCTCTCCATCGCCGCTCCGTCTTTGAGAAAGAATCCGATTCCCGTTCTCGTGCGGCTGATCGTGCAGTTGGAAATATGAATATCCCGAAAATCGCCCTGCGATTCGGTTCCAAGTTTCAACGCGGTTGTCGTGGTTTCCAAGGTGCAATTGGTAACAACAATATTTTCACAGGGGTACGGTTCGGTCGCTTTCATGACGATACAGTCATCTCCCGCTACGATATGACAATTTGAAATGTGGACATCTCTACAGGAATTGGGATCAATACCGTCGGAATTCAAACGGTGAACATTGTTGAAGATCGTCACCCCATCGATCACTACCCGTTCACAGCGCTTTAGATGAAGCGTCCAGGAGTCGCTATACAAAATGGTGATATCCCGAATCGTAATATTATTACATTGCTCAAATAACAGAATACCGGTGCGAAACGGAGGACGCTCGGGAACTCCCCATCGAGCACCATAATCTTCCGTACCTTGCCCGTGAATCGTTCCCTGCCCGATGATGGATATATTGTCTGCATGTTCCGCAACGAGAAGCCGTCCGGATGTTTTGCCGGGATAATCCGCCGGTTTTGTACTCGCCCAAAGAGTGGCACCTGCGGATAGATGAAGGGCAATATTACTTTTTAGACGTAACGTTCCCGATAAATAATCCCCTGTTGGAAGAAAAACTGTCCCTCCTCCTTTTTCACTGCAAGCATCGATGGCGGATTGGATAGCCTGCTGATCCAATTCAGTTTGATTTCCTGTTGCCCCGAAATCTTTAACATTGAATACTCCGGCCAAACAAGCCGGTGTTGATAGAATGAAAAAGGTTACAATGCTAAAACATATATCTTTCATGTTAGACTCCTATTTTAGTAAACTCTCCTATCTTGATCGACAATAAATTGGTTCCTGCATTTTAACACATAATTAACCAAATTATCATAAAGACCCAATGTATAGTCATTAGATTTTATATCGTTTTTATTCTAATGCATAAATGCTGCCTCCATGTTGAAACATTTTAAAAAGATGAATTTGATTTTGGTCGAAACGGTTGATACCAATGTCTTTGCTGATTACGAGTAAACATTTTGTAGCCATTTATTGATCATGAATTATTGATATTAATTGTATCCATATACCAATAATAGTCAAATCATTCAAAAGAAAGGAGGGATAGCAAAAGATTCGGATCATCCTTGAAAACAGGATTCAAGCGGGAGTGAGGAAGCCTCTCTAAGTGGTTCAAAAATCAATGTTTACAAAAGGAGAAATGAACGAAATGAATACCAAATCAATTCTATTTATTGGAGTATGTTTCTTGTTGGTCTCCAGTACCTCTTTCGCCCAAACAGTACTCTATTCGACCGATTTCGATGGTCCGGAAAGAGCCATAGTACCGGACGGTTGGACACAAGTTCCCGGTTGGTTGCATGAACCGGCCAGCACTGATCCGGATTTTGACTGGAAAGCAGTCAGTATGGAAAAATTAGCTAGCCTCGATCCCAATTCCGGTGACCAGTGCCGAGATACTATGGGCTATTTCCGCCGTGATCCTGATGGAAGTGGTAATCCATTGGCTGAATCCGAAATTGGTACCCTCTTCGCTTTGGAACGCCCTCCCTTGAGCGGACAGATTCATTGGGAACGGATGTCCGGCAGCCGTGCTCCTTGGAAGACTCCACCTTATTTTACAGGAGGAGAACAACCGGATGGAACATATCCGGAAACAGCCCGTGTTTTGGTCGCCGACAGCGACGAATATGGCGGCGTGAACCTTAATCAATGTATCGACTCTCCATCAATCAATTTGCAAGGATCAACCTGGGTTCGTATTTTTTATGATTCTTTCTTCTATGCAAACCAGGATCAAAGCGTCGGGAATTGGTATAAACTGGATGATGGTCCTTGGCAGCCGCTCTGCATGTTCGACAACTATACCCATGGTAACGACCAAGGTTATTCCGGTCCTTATTCCTTCGCCGTCAATACACAAGGCGCTTCCACATTGCAATTGCGTTGGTGGTTGACGGGTGACTATTCCTGGTATTGGGCAATCGATAACATAGAAATAACCGGTTATAATAGCACTCCTCCCGGACCGGCCAAACCAACCTTGGTTGCTCCGAGCGGTAATGTAAATCTAGCCAATCTTACCCAGATGAGAAGCAGTGCATTCAGCGATAGTACCGGTGGAACTCATGTTTTTTCCGAATGGGAAGTCCGCATGGAAAATGAAACGTGGGGAAATCTCGTTAGATATTCCGACAATGATGGTGACTTCTTAATCGATTATCCGGCCCTTCGAACCAGCATTCAGCCTAATGAATTTGCCGTAAATGCTGTAAATCCAGACGATTTCCGTCAAGTCAATGATACGAACGCCCGAAGCGAAGATCCGCCGCACGAACCGATTCTGTTCGGCCGTGAACAACCAGGTGCTCAGTTCAAAATTGATCTTTTGGGCGATCCCACAGTATTCAATCTGCCCGAACATCTTTTCCGGCCGGGAATGACCTATTTCGCTCGTGTGCGTCATTGGAACAACGAAGGCTTGGCCAGCCCATGGTCGGATGAAGTCGCCTTCACCGTAAATCCGGTAGCCTTGGAAGTGATTTTAAAAGAAAATTTCGATCCCGCTACAATCGATGAAAATGGCATTTCCGACACAGACACCTTTGGCCGTAGCGGAACCCAGTATGGAAGGCTAGCCGATGAAGGGTGGGAAGTAAGTTGGTTGGATCTCGAACTCGGAATCCTCCAACTTTTTGGCGATGATTTGACCAACTTCAACGACGTCGAAACAGACGGCCGTGGTCTGAACGGTCATTTCTTTGGTGGTGTATTGCACGCTCAAGACGAGTTCAAAGGAGTCGTGACCACTCCACAAATCGACAATTCCACTGGCGGTGCTTTGACCTTGATCGTCGATTCTTCCTGGAGAACCAGTGCTTCCGGCCGAATCAATGTCCTCATCGATGATCAGCCGACCGAATTGATTGCAATCGGTGCTCCTTACATCATTGCCGGTGAATCGGAACTCGATAACGGCGGTGGCGGTGTCGTTGGCGACCAAATCATCTATTGCAATTCTTATGTCTTGCGCTCGGAAGAAGCCGCAGGTCAATCCAATGTCAAATTCCAGTTTGAAATTGACGATGTCACGTTCTGGACGATCGACAATGTGGCGGTCATGCAAGGTGAGCCGGTCGATGTCGCCAACTGGTCAGTTTATTAATTCAATTCAAACACGTAATTCAAAAAAACAATACAAAGGGATGGACAAATGTCCATCCCTTTTCCTTTGCTCAGAAATCCTTTCATCCAATAATTATTACCTACATACCATGTGCCAGATGCTCCTGATCAAGAATTTTCAAGAATAATGCAGGATCATCTGTCATCACAGCGTCAACACCCCATTCAATCAGTTGTGCCATTCGTTTCGGTTCGTTCACCGTCCAAGCCATGACATAGAGGCAGCGGAGATGAGCGGCACGAATCAGTTCCGGGGTGATCCAGTTATGATTGAAGTTGAAACCTGGCGATTGAAGTTCGAGTGCTGATTCAATGGCGTGGATAATCATTTTTTCCTTCTCCCCGGCTTCAAAAAGTACAGTCAATTCATCGGATCGTTCAAAAAACACTGGCAGACGCGGTTCGACTTCACGGACTGCTAAAATGTCCTCCCGGCTTGTGCCGGTTATGATCACATCTTGCAGCATGTTCGCATCCCGGATATCTCGGACCATCGGCTTGATGGCCCTTGGTTCTTTCAAGTCGATGTCGATCATGACTTTTCCTTTGGCCAACTTGAGCACCTCTTTCAGTAACGGAACGTTTTGGCCTTTAAATTTTTCGCCTTTCCAGGATCCTGCATCCAATTTTTTGATTTCATTTACATCCATTTGCCGAACTTCTCCGGAACCATCCGTGGTGCGATCAACCGTTTCGTCATGAATCACGACGGCATGATTGTCGCGGGTACTCCAAACATCGATTTCAACACGATCGGCTCCGTTTTCGATTGCCTGCTCGATCGCGATCATTGTGTTTTCCGGCGCATAAGCGGAATTTCCCCGATGGGCTTCCAGCAACGGAAATGTTCTCAGTTTTGGGGAGCGGGATTTTTGTTTCGTCTCGCTACTCGCACATTCTTCATGGGATAAGGACATCAGGCCAAGGGTTGAAACTCCATACAAACCCATTCGCTCAAACATCTCACGGCGTGATACAGTTTCTTTCATTTTCATTCCTTTCTACTTGAATCATATTGTTTGAACAGTTGTGTAATTACTCACAACTTTGGTTACCACCAATGATTCCGAAGACCATTCTTCACTACAGTGAAAAAACAAGATAAAGCATGATATGATGATTAAAACAGATTACTGTCAGGATTTTGTTATGATTCATCACAAAATGTATCAAGTCGCGTTTTTACTTTCTATTTGTTTATTCAGCAACATCAGCGCTTCAACCGAATGGTTGGATTTGGATTCACCTGAAATCATGAGTATTTCTTGTACCGCCGACAATCAGTTTTCCTGGTATCAGGGACCGGGAGACCAAGTCGAATGGCTATTGAACTTCGGCGCGTCGTCCCGCACTCGGATAAAAGGTTCTCAAGACATGACTGCCCTCAAATTCGATCTGTCCGATTATCGAGGACGCACGGTAGCCGATGCGGAACTGCATTTGGCGAAAGCCGATACGGTTCCTGTGTTCGCTCTGGTCGCCTCCACAATCAATACCGATTGGTATGAAGGAAATCAACATGGGTCGAATGCCGGTATCGGCGAATCCTGCTGGCGTTGGCGAAAACGGCCTGCCGATCCTGACCATCCCAAACCGGACGATGAATGGACATTTTCACACAGCGATTTTTCCACTGCCTCATTCGGCAATTACGGCTCATTGGTTTCCTATGCGTACAGCACCGATGAAACATTCGGTAGTTATTTGATTCGGCGGCAGCCATGGCTGCGCATGAAACTCGATCCGGAGTTGATTCATGCCTTGATCCTGGATCAACATGGTTTGGTGGTCACCGATCCGCGCGGATATCTTTTCGAGAATCCGCGAGTTTACACCAAAGAACAAAATCCGGCTCTCGCTCCGAAACTCATTTTGCGCTTCTCGGATGAAGAAGATGTACAAGGACCTGGCATTGTGGGTTCTTTGCAAGCGAAATCGGGGATGGTTGACAGCGAAGTGATTCTATCGTTCAGCGCCCCGGAAGACGGACAGCGAGAGAAAGCATTCGGCTACACTATCCGCCATTCCCCATCTGATGATTATCAAACTGCCCAAGAGGTCGAACCATGGCGGATTCCCCGCCCGGCAGTTCCGGGAACGATACAACACGTATTATTGGAAAACTTGCCTCCCGCAAGTACTCAATATTTTTTTGTGCAAGCCTATGATCAAGCAGGAAATCAAAGTCCGGTTGCTCGTGTGCAATTTACTCTCCCCGCTTCACAGCCACCGGCCCGCTTAAGCGACGCACCACCAGTCATCCCTTCTGGAAGCAATCAAATTATTCAAGAAGTTCCTGGCGTTTTGCGATATTGGGCATGTTCAGAAGTAAACAAAATCAATCCGGTAACCGGCAACCGAATGGCCGACGGTTATGAAGAGCAAGGCGGTGATGAGTATAAGAAAGCCAATACCGTTTGGGATGCCGGGAAGAACACAATTTCAGTGACCGCTTCACGGAATGAAGTGGTTGGCTGCCAATTGATTGTGGAGCGGCTGGGGGATGTTTTACAGGATGTGCAGATATCGGCCAGCGACCTAAGCGGACCCGAGGATTCGATAATTGAAGCCGAAACCTGCATCGACCTGTTCCAAATTCATTATGTTTCCGAAAACGGAATCGAATATCCGGACGCCGCCATTCCTCTGAATCCTCCTTTTCCGGATTCGTTTTCTATACCGGACAGATATCGTAATCCTGAAGGAGTCAATCAATCCGTATGGATGGATATGTATATCCCCAAATCCGCTGTGCCGGGACTGTATGAAGGCACACTTTCTCTCCATACCGATGAACTGAGCGAACCTCTTGCCATTCAATTCAATGTACGAGTCACCCCTGTGGTAATTCCGGATAAGTTGAGTTTCATCATCGATTTGAACGGCTATGGCAACAAATGGGAGTATGGGAATCGCGAACTGACCCGTTTACGCTGGTTTCAGACCTGCCAAAAACATCGGATGTCGTTAAATACGCTTCCTTATGGTTGGAGTGGGAACGTGAGAGAAGACCGTGCCCCCACACTACGCGGATCAGGAAGCAATATTCAAGTATCGAGTTGGAGCCGCATCGACGACGCCTATGGCGAACTCTTCGACGGTTCCGCTTTCACAGCAAATCATCCGGTCAGTCCTTATAGAGGACCAGGAATGAATACACCCGTGAGCACCTTTTATACTCCTTTTTTCGAATCCTGGCCGATTCCCGTGTTGGACAGCCGCTACGGTTTTGACGCCACCGGAAAAGGAGGAGAATATTGGAACAACCTTATCGATACCGAACCCACTACCTTTTGGGAGAATGCGCCGGACGTTCGGAAGGCATTTCCCGAAGACTATAAGCAAGGAATCCGGAATATTGTCAAAGAATGGTTCGAACATGCCCAAGAGAAAGGATGGCATGGAACCAATTTCCAAATTTATCTCAATCATAAATATTATTACAATAACTGCGATGCTCTGTGGATTCTTGAAGAATGCCGAACCGCCGATGATTTCTGGGCAGTCGGATTTTTCCATACCCAATTTCGTGAAGGAGCCACCCTGGCGAACGCCCCGGATGTGCAATGGCACTGGCGGCTCGATATCAGCAATCATATGGGGCAGCATTACGGGCAAATCGATAATTTGATCAATTGGTATTGCGTAGCCGGAAGTTCTTCCGATTGGCATTGGCCGCAAATTCGGTATCGTAATCTGCTACTCCCCGGGAACGAACAATGGATTTGGTACGGAACCGGCCCGGCGCCGAATGATCGGGGAACAGAACATGCACAGCGAATCCTGCAAGTCTGGGCGCAAGGCTTGGACGGCGGGGTACCTTACTGGGACAATTTTCAGACGAACTGGGGCCAGGCGGAGGCCTTATCGACCGTCTATACCGGCCAAAACGTACCCGGATTTGGTCAATATGAAGGGCCGATCATGAGCATCCGCATAAAAATGATGCGTCAGGCACAACAGATCGTGGAATTGGCCAACCTGTTGGCCGAACAAAAAGGTTGGAATCGGGAAAGAGTCGCCCAGGCGATCTTATCGAAATATGGAGATGGGAGTTGGGATCGCTCTTTTGACTCTCTGGAAGAAGAAGAAATCTATCAATTACGCGCAGATTTAATAGAAACACTACTGCCTTTTTTTCAGGATGAAACTGAGGTTAAGCAATATCAATACGTACGATAATCCGTTATACTCTTTGTGTAAGGAAGTAGATCATGACTACGTACATTGAATCAATAAAGAAAAAGGCCCCATATAAATTCATTTCCCACAAGAAATACGGCGGAAGGGAACCTGGGATGGGTCGTACCTATGAAAAAGTCCTTATCCAAAGTTTCGAAGATGTGTTGAAAGTTAGGCAGGGAGAAATCAAGGAAACGGACATTCGAACAGTCGAAGTAGAAGCGTTAGTCGATACCGGAGCGGCGTTTCTTTGCCTGCCACCGGAATGTATTGAAGAATTAGGATTACTTTATTCTGAGATGCGCGAGATGCGAACTGCGAATGGAATTGTGAAACGGCGTTTCTTTAATGGGGCAAATATCACGATTAAAGGACGCAGTGTTCAAATGTCGGTCATGGAGAACGATCCGTCGACTCCACCTTTAATCGGTTATTTACTGTTAGAAGCATTGGATTATGTCGTTGATCCCAAATCAGAAATGTTGATTCCCAATCCTGAAAATAATGATGAATGGATTACGGATTTATTGTGAGATGAGGAGAGAAAGATGAGTACATCAAAACTGACACGCCGTAACTTTTTCCAGAGTTCAATGGCTGGTGTGACATGTTCCATCGCACAGCTGAGTCATGCGCAATCTTCCAGCTCGCGACACGATAATCCACGTCCCAACATCGTCTGGATTTGGTCGGACAATCTGGCTTATCAAGATGTCGGGATTTATGGCAATCAAGAAATCAATACACCCGTCATCAATCGATTGGCTTCAGAAGGGATACGCCTTACACAATATTATATAGCCCATACTGTTTGCAGCCCCTCCCGCGCGGCTTTGTTGACCGGGCGGCAGCCATTTCGCGTTGGAATCGTGGACGTCCTACGTCCCGACAGTCCCAGCGGAATCCCGGATGATGAAATCACGCTCGCCGAAGCCTTGAAAGGTGTAGGCTATGCCACCGCTGCCTTCGGTAAATGGCACTTGGGAGACCGCCGTGAACATTTACCCACTCAACACGGATTCGATTTTTATTTCGGATTGCCGTACAGCATGGATATGCTGCCTACGATCCTTTACCGAAACAACGAGATCATCAATGAATTATCCGGCGACAAAGTGCAAACGGTGACGGAACGCATGACCGATAAAGCGATCCATTTTATAAATGACAACAAAGAAAATCCTTTCTTCCTCTATTTTTCCCATACACTCCCCCATCCCCCCATCAACTTGCCGCCCGAAAATCGCACACCGGGAAGGCCGATTTATCAAGACGCCATCGAATACATGGACATGCAGACGGGGCGTATACTTGAGGCCTTGGAAAAATGCGGCTTATCGGACAATACGCTCGTTATCTTCAGCAGCGACAACGGTCCCATGCTTCGCGACGGCAATACCGGCGGGCTGCGCGGCCGAATTCGGGATTCGTATGAAGGCGGCATTCGCGTCCCCTTCATCGCGCGATGGCCGGGAAAAATTCCAGCCGGAACAGTGTCGGACACTCCGGCGATCGCCTACGACATTTTCCCGACATTCATCCATCTGGCAGGTGGGCACTTGCCGGATGACCGAGTCTATGACGGACAAAACATTTGGCCGATTCTATCAGGGGAAAATACGGTTGCGCGTAAAGAACCATTCTTCTGGGTTTATCTCGATAATGTCACTTCAATGCGGGATGGAAAGTGGAAATTTCACGTTGCACGGCGCGACAAAACATTGGAAATCCCGGAATTGTATGATCTCGAAGACGATCCCTATGAGAAACATCCTGTAAACGACCACTATCCGGACATTGTCAAAAAGATGACTCAGCAGGTGCAGGAATTCCAACAACAAATCCCTCATGTCTGGACATTGAAATATCCCGTCCGTGATCCCCAAAAAAGGGAAAGCGGAATTCGCCGGAAATAATGAAACGGGATTCAGCTCATCGCATAACAAGCCTATTGCTGCCGAAGTTTCTTGCGCAGCTGAAGAAATTCTTCGAGCCGTTGATCGTCGCGGTTGATCAAAAATTCATCGCCGTTGAGATTTCTTTCCTGCAAGAATACTTCGACCTTGTCATTTTCTCCAATTTCAAAATACGTATGTCCGTCCGACGTTTCAACCAAAGGAATATCGAATTCTAGCGCCAATGAAATCATCTGTTCTAATTTTTGAAGATTGGTCTTGCCAACTCGTAGATTGGTGTTATTGATTTCCAATGCGAATCCATACTGGCGAGCCAATTCGACAACTACCGGAATATCGAGTGGATAGGTGTTAATGTCAACAGATCGATCGGATATCGTTTCAAAACATTCCGCAAAGCTGTGGTGTTGACAGTTTCAGAACCATTCTGTGGAAGTCCGCAAAAATGAAAACCAATGCTGATGAGATCGAAAAGGGGAAGTTGCTTTTGCGGAATATCGGTATTCCCTTCTTCATCCATAATATTCGCCTCGATACCGCGCAGCATCCGGATGGAGGAACCATCGGATAAACATACCGGATCGGGAAGGCGGCGCTTGTCGACGATCACGCCGAAATTCATTTTCCGCCCCAGCCCTGAGCCATGATCGGAAATGTTGACCATCCGCATCCCCTTATCGACGGCAATTCGCGCAATCTCGAGAACCGTATGAATACCGCAGAAACTCTGCACCGAATGAACATGCAAATCGTTACGAATCATGAAAATTTTGACCTATTCTTGTCTATATAAAATAGATGTTCCGAAAATTGTAACTGAAACCTTGGACTTGAAAAACCAGGAGATAAACCTTTCTGACTTTTAGAAGCATTTACCCAAAGTGCTTTCTATGGTACTTTCCATCAAAAGATAATCGAAAAGGATAACCATTATGCGAAATGCCTTCCTGGGATTTCTCTGTCTATTTTCATTCCCGGCAATAATCATAGCCAATGAACTCGACTCACAATTGATCTTCGATCCGGAACAAACCGATCACGGCCATGTTCACGCCTCTTGCGTCATTGAATACCCCAACGGCGATTTATTGGCTGTCTGGTATGAAAACGGCCCCACGCTTGACGATTATTATTACACGCTCGATGACGACAAAAGCGATAATGTCCGGATCGGAGCCGCCCGCATGCGCAAGGGAAGCAGCCGGTGGACGGAACCGTTTGTGATCTCCGACACCTTTGGCGTATCGGATAACAATCCCTGTCTCGCCATGGACCGGCAAAACCGTTTGTGGCTTTTTCATACCGCCATGCTCGGTGCCCCGATCGAAACGTGGGGAAGCGGCCTCCTATGTTATAAAATCTCATCGGACTATATCGAGCCGGAACATCCCCGCTGGGACCGCGAAGGCGTTCTTGTCGTCCATCCGAAAGGCCTCGATGAAACCGTCGCCCGCATTGCCGACGTTCTCCGCCGTGATGCGGATTATAACAATCCGAATGAACGAATCGCGAAAGAACTTCTTGAACGCCTCAACGATCCGTTCGCCCGCCGATTAGGCTGGATGCCTCGCGCCCATCCCCTGATTCTCAATGACGGAACTCTTTTGCTGCCACTCGCCAACGAAAACTTCAATGTTCCTGGTATGGCCTTCACGAATGACGGCGGGAAAACATGGACATTTTCCAATGTTGTCCCCAGCCTCGGTGTCATTCAACCGACAGTCGTCCAATTTCCCAGCGGAAAACTCACTGCATTCTTCCGGGATTCCACCAATGACAATCGCATCAAACGAAGCGAATCGTTCGACAACGGCATGACTTGGACACCTGTCCGCAACACCGATCTACCCAATCCCGGATCGGGAATCGAAGCTCTTTTGCTTGAAAGCGGACTACTCGCGATGGTCTACAATGATAAAGAAGGCTCCCCGCGCGACCGCCTCGCCATCTCCCTTTCCGAGGATGAAGGACAAACGTGGAAATGGACTCGCCATATTGAGGATACCCCCGGCGGCCGTTTTGATTATCCCTCCATCATCCAAACACAAGACGGCACGATTCATATCACGTATAGTTACAATTTAAAAACGATCAAACACGTATGCTTTGAGGAACAATGGATCAAAAATGAAAAGTAATTCGTTCTTCAATTGCGCTGTTACTAATACCGAGCGCATTCACTCTATAAGGATACGGATGTAACATCTTACTGCCGCGGCGCGGTTTTTTGCAATGCATCCAACAGATTGGGATTCATCGAAACACCGGCGTCACGGGCCAAATCCACGACCTCCCATGCTTTCTCGTAATTCTCCATTTTATAATAAACGGCAACCAAGAAGGTATACGATTGGGCGAATCGAGGATGCCGCCTGATCTGTTCGCGTATTTCGTGAATGGAATCGTCGATATCGCCCATACGATACAGGGCATTCCCCAGATTGAAATGCGCATGAGGATGATCCGGATTGATTTCAATCGTTTTTCGGTATTCGGAAACAGCTGGGAGAATTTGTTGTAAGTGAACAAGCGAGTTGGCCAGGTTGAAATGCGCTTTTTCCAATTGGGGATTCAATTCGATAGCACGGCGGTATTCCTTTATGGCATCTTCTTCGTTTCCCTGTTTGGCGAGACAAACGCCTAGATTATTATGATATAAAGCATTGTTCGGTTCGATCTGAATCGCAATCTGCAGTTCTTTTATGGCTTCTGGAATTCGATCGAGGCTTAACAATGCGCCCCCCAATTTGCCATGCGGAACATCCATGGCTGGATTTATGTCGATCGCATTCTGAAAGGCTTCGATCGATTCATCGATTTGCCCAAGATCAAAAAGAGTCTCCCCCAGCGCTACCAGAGCCTCGTATTGATTCGGCTGCGCTTGAAGAGATTTGGTCAGATACGCGGCGGCTTCCTTATGTTCACCTTTTCTTCTTTTTTGCATGCCGAGATTGTAATAAAAAACATACCCGATATCCGGACGTTGCTCCACAGCATTCAGAAATTCCTTCGCGATGGTGTCGGGCTGATCTTGAACGGCGTATGCAACAGCCAAGCTCTCCCACGCCATTTGATTATTCACATCAAGAGAAATAGCACGAAGTCCTGTTTTTACCGCAATATCGTCCTCTCCACCGGCAGCAAATACACGGCAGGCAACAGCACAGGCGTACGAGTTTCCCGACAGTCGCTGCAGAATGGATTTGGCTTTGGTGACCGCCTCATCCGTATTTCCTTTTTCCAAAAGAACGATGACGGCTTCCAATTCAATGATTGGATCGTCAACATCGGTCTGCTCGCAAAGTTCCACGATTTTTTGCTTTATACCCGCTGTCATTTCTTGGTTCAATATATAATCAAGCCATTCCGGATCGGGGGGAGTCACACTCTTGATTTGCGGATTCTCCTGCCAGTTTATTTCTCGTTCTTGAAATTCTTGTTGCACAAGAGAGAGAGCCGGATCGTCGGGCGCTATTGCTTGAGCTTCTTCCACCATTCGATGAGCGGCGGACGCGCGCCCCTTCCGGTGCCAAATTCGAGCCAGGTTGATCATGGCTTTCGTGTTGAAGCGATTGACCATCATGATTTTGCCGAAACTGTCCTCGGCATGATCCAATGCATCGATTTCCATCATCAACTCGCCGAACTCACGGCAGTAGTTTTCATACAGCAAGCCCGGCGCTTCACTCTTCATTCCATAGCGAAGATGGATAGAAGCGGCAAGGGGATTATTTTCCTGTAGATAATGGTGCGCCATCGCCAAACAAGGATGGTTGACGTCACTCACCCCAGGGAAAAAGAAAGCACGACAAGCTCCGGAAATCAGCCCCTCATCCAGATAGGCTTCCCCCAGTTCACACGCGGCAGTCACACTATCCGGATTCTGTTCGACAACATACCGCCAATAGGAAAGAGGATTACGGCTATGAATATTGATGATAAATGTTTGCACTCCCCAAAAAAGAAGAAGGGCTGCCAGAATCACCTGCCCCGCATTTTTGAGTACACGCTGGTTTATGCGGTTCAAAACATCCAGCATTCCACCAAGGAAGAAAGCGACACCAAAGAGAGGAATATAAAGATAAGGCCAGGCGACATAATCCAAGACAGGATTCAGCGCAATCGAGGTGTAGGGAATCATAGCACAGAAGACAATGATGAAACCGATTGCCGGCCATCGTTTTTTCCAAAGAGCATAAACAGTCAACCCTACGAGTAAAAAATGAAACACCGCCCAAAAAATGAATTTACCGCTGAACGGAGTAAAGATCTGCTCCGCCTTTTCATATAAAATGGAAGGATAACCGATGGAAAACAATAATCCCCCAAGATAATCCCCCGTCGCACCGATTACGGAAATCAAACTGAATAAAAATGTTTCAGGCGTTAGCGTCGTGGCATACCGGTAATGAATGGGATTGGGGCTGAACGCACTCCATAATGGTAGAAAAAGAATGGGCAAAAGAAGAAAGATCGAAACGCGCAGAAGTAAACGCAGGAAAGGCCGGCGTTCATAAAAAATTCCATAAAACAAAAAAAGGAATCCGATTCCGATCCCTACTCTCGCAGTAAATAAGGACAAAAGAAAAAAGAAAATGGAAAGAATATAACGAGACATTCCACCGCCGCGAGTAAAAGAAAAATAAGCCTGGATCGCAGCGAGAGTGAATGTGGTTCCGAGAAGCAAGTGAAATTGGTTCATATCATTGACGAGCGATGTGCAAATCGGATTCAATGCGAACACAGCGGCTGCGACGCCCGGAATCAGCAGATGAGAGGAAAAGCGGCGAGTGATTGCGAACACGAGAAAGGTGTTGAGTACATGAAAAGCGAGGAGCCAGAGATGCCAGAACAATACATTCTTTGTCGAAATAAAGGTTCTTGCCAACGACAAAACAACATAACTGAGCGGCCGGTATTGGCCATCTGTATAAATCGTAAAATCACGGGAAAGCAGCAGAGGAATGTTCCCTGAATGGGATACCGGCGGAGCGGAAAGTATGCTTTCCGAAATTCGTACATCCGAGAAAAAAGTAGGGGTATACAGAACCAAGAGAACAACGGTCACTATTAAAATTACTACAGGAGCTGAATGAAGGGAAAAAAACTTCATGGATCGTTCCTCGTTCGCTTATGGTAAAACAATAGGTGCTGCGTTCCGTCCATCGATTTCCCGTACTTGCCGGGCCGGTTCCTCCACGCGAATGATATCAAACAGTTCCTGATCTCGAGCGGGCGGTGCATGAGCGATAAATTCAGGAATGTTGAAACTGGCCAAAGGTTCTTTTTCAACCGGAAGGGGAATCGCCGGCGACGCATGACCTTCGTCATCGATACGGCTCAAATAAAGTCCGGCAAATGTCCCATCCTCGCGCTTGGAAACAAACACCAGCCAGCGGCTGTTAGCACTCCAACTATGCCAGGAATCCGCCGCATTTTCCACATTGAACGCCAAACGCCGGGGAGATCCTCTTAAATCGCCGTCCATAAGGTAGATATCACTCGATGAACGAATCAAATCACCGCCGTCGCATTGACAAAAGGATAGCCATCGTCCATTCGGAGAAAATCGAGGGAAATAATTGCTTCGGCTGTTGTTCGATGCGCCTGGAATCAGTTCGGCTTTGTCTTTTCCCGCTTGAATCGCCAGAAGATCATAGCGTACCATTGCCGGATGGAGTCCGGTGGGGGCGCGGGCGAAAACAAATGTACTCCCGTCCGGCGACCAGTTGGGATAATTTTCCAGCCAGTTCGGATCCGATGCTTCCGGCAGCAAATAGGTTTCATTTTTGGGGATATCATAAATCGCAATGTCGGAGGTGACTGTCCCGGCATGTTGTGTTTCAAAGGTCACCGGACTGAGTGTTGCAAGTTTTTGATTGGCGGAAAAAGCCAATTTTGAGCCGTCAGGCGACCATGCCATAAAAGTAGACATCTGAACGACAAAAGGCAATTGCGCTTTAAAACCCGTTCGTTGATCCATATCATAAACAGCGATATACATATTCAAATCTTTGGGTTTCGCTCCCGTTGACGTCGCTGCGCTTAAATTTCGGACCTGTAAGCCTAATTTCCCCTGATTTCCTTGCTTATTGGAAAACGTATGACAGTTGATGCAATATTGCCGCCTTGCAGAGAGCAAACAGACTTCCTGATCGCTTCGAATATCCCGCATCATGATGTCCGGTGTTTTCTTCGAACTGAATGGGGGAGCCACTACCCGGTATACAATATAATTATCCGCCGGCTCTTGAGCGATACGAAAATGTACGACTTCGGAAGCCTGTATTTCTCCCACTCTTTCCCCTTCCTCATCAAGACGGATTCCCTTAATCTGCAAGCATGCGTCTTCCGTCACGGTCTCTTGACGCAGCTGATCCCAAAGGCTCGCAGGAAAACGCCAACGCTTCTCCTTGCTGACAAATGAGCGACTTTCTTTTTTGATACCGAACTCAACATGAATTAACCAAAGATCATTATTCGGGTCTTCCCATTTCACATACGGTTCGCATAGATTCGGAGGAAAAAACGAACCATTTTCCGGATACAATATTTGAAGGGATTGATAGGGACGCCGGTCACGATACACAGTCGGCAATCGAAGTTGCAACGCCGGATCGCCCTTGTTAGTATGGGTTGAAGAATGAATTGTAGTGTCAGAATCATTACGATCATCATTCTTTCCCCAACGATCTATCGACTCGCTCGTATAGCTTTCATATCCTGATAAATTGTAATCCAGCGCAGGATAATAAAAGGGATTCTCACGCGGACAAATTTGGTAAGATCCTTCGAATAACACGATTTGCTGGCTTTTTCGATAAGAGTTGTAACCAACAACAAATGCCACCACGAAGACAATACAACCTAAAAACCACAATAAATATTTTCCATTCCAAAATGAACGATTCATCATAGGTCTGTTTTTCAATTTTATTCATTCGTTTCGCTTATTATGAATCTACTCGGCGAAGAAAGAAATACCTTTGTGATCATCCCACCTTCCACGAGAGCTACGAGTACATCAATTTCGCGTATATCGAGAACTCAATATAATAATTAAATTTTTTATTGACTTGGCTCCATAACTCTGATATGTTCAAAAAGCATTCTCCTATTCTACGAACACGGACGGTTAACACAGATAACTTATGAATTCATCGTTACCTCACAAAAGTGGATTTACCTTGATCGAATTATTGATTGTCGTAGCGATTATCGGTATTTTGGCCGCCATCGCCGTTCCCAATTTCCTGAATGCCCAACTGCGTGCTAAAATCGCGAAAGCTGAATCGGAAGAACGAAGCATCGGGCTGGCGCTCGAAGCCTATCATCTCGACCAGAATCTCTATCCTCCAACCAATTTTCCGGACGGAAATTGGAAATATCCGATCAGCACCCGGATGTACCCACTGACAACCCCAGTCGCCTATATGTCATCCGTGCCCCAGGATCCCTTTATTTACGGTCCACCGGGTACCCGGATCAACGATGAACAACATTGGTCCTATGACACCTACGATTATGTGGAATCCTGGACCCTTGTTCAATTCAAGGGGAGACAGATTTTGAGACCTTCTCTGCGATGTGCGGAATGGAAAGTAACCAGCGCAGGGCCGGATGCCACGAATTCTTACGGAACAGTTTTCAAATTCGATGTGACAAACGGACTGCGCAGCTGGGGCGACATTATGCGCCATGGTCCCCGGGCTTCGTATCCATGTGATTCCTCGTTGGTGGGGAAATAGAAATTTTATTCGTATCAATGTTACTTATTCGCATATCCAATGCGGGCAAGATGCCCGCGCTCCCAGTTACTCATTCGCATATCCTATGCGGGCAAGATGCCCGCGCTCCCAGTTTGTAAACATTTCCCGAATGTCAAAGCTGATGTATTATAGTGACTAAACCGGATCGACGGATTTTGTTGAAGATGCCGGCATTACAATAATTACAAAGAATAATACACGAGAGGAAGGCATGTTCGGATTTTTCGATACCGAATTAGGACGGGTACAAATCTCCCCAACCATTGTTCGCCGCTTTATCTTAAAAGAGGTGGAACAAAACCGGCATTTTCATATCGCTGGGGTGAAACCGGGAGAAGAAATCACCCGCAAAGTCATTGAGCGTAGCATTCGCGTCAATTTTGTCGAAGGAAATGTGGAAGCCACCCTGACCGTCAATGTAAGATATGGAACGCGGATCACGAAGGAAGCCCGAGAACTGCAGGGAAAAATCATTCGCACTTTGCAATTGGCAAGCGGTCTGAATGTTACGACGATCTCGATCAATGTGGAAAATGTGTATGAAGATGAATTGGAAAATCAACCTCTTCTTCTCGAACATGAATCGCTACAAATCAATGCTGTGAACCAATAACCTTTGATTTCAAAGGAAACTCATGAAACACTTTACTTTAGGCTTGTCATTCGTTCTCTTTCTCTGCTTCTCGTTCACGTGCTGGCTGATCGTGATTTGGGATCCCTCCTTACTGCCGACATTGGGCGGATTGATGGAACGAATGTACGCTGAGAGTTGGGGAACGATTCTATTGATCGCTCTCGGTTTTATTACGCTGGGATGCGCACTCTCTCTCTTTGCTCTTTTGCTTGGAATGGAACCAGGAGTTCGCCGCCAAGTCGTGCTCGAGGGTGAAGGCGGAAAAATTGGAGTCGCGCTCGATGCCGTCGAAGATTTTATCAAACGGAAATGCAGTTCGATTCCCGGCATCCGCGATTTACAGGTTCGCGCCGAAGATGAGAACGGCGAGTTGAACATACGAACGAAACTCATACTGGAATTGCATCGCAATGTCCCTGAGTTCACCAAAGAATTCCAGGGAAAAATCTATCGTGAACTCAACGAAACGTTGGGATTGCAAAATATCAAAGAAGTGCAGGTCATGATCCATAAAATATTTCCTCGAGAATCTTCCAAAGAGCCTGTGCTTCTTTCCGCTCCCTCCCAATCGCAAGTGCTCTTGAAAGATACGGAGGAAGAAGATTACACTTTGGGTGAGCAAGAAACCGATCAAACAGACGAGTATCAAGACGAAGAAGTCATCACGCTCGATTCCGAAGATACAGAGGAGAAAAAGGAAGACTATTCATGAGTATTGATCGAGACGAAGTGAAACATATCGCCCTGCTGAGCCGGCTTGAGTTGACCGAAGAAGAAGTGGAAACGTATACAGGCCACCTCGCTGAGATTCTCGATTATGTCGAAAAGTTAAAATCCCTCGATGTCGGCCAAGTGGAACCCATGTCCCACGCCATCCCCATGTTCAATACACTGAGCAAGGATGTTGTTCAACCTTCTATATCCACCGACGAAGCTCTCGCCAATGCACCGGATCGGGAAGGATCGCATTTTCGGGTTCCGCGCGTTACGGAATGATGCCAGGTTCTTACCGTTCAACCACCAGTCGATCCCCATTACTTTTCGCGGTCTGGTGGGCATGTAGCGCAGGAATCGGCTGGTGCCATGGAACAGATACGTACAATTTGCTCGTCAAACTGTTCGTGGAAGAATATCAAACGCGCTTTTTACGTACCATAGAATCCAATGGAATTCAATGGTCCGCCTACCCCCTGGATTCACGGTATGCTTCTTTCGAAGATCTCTATTACAATTATTTGTATTACCTGAAGAATCCGCAAGCGACTCTGTTCCCTTCCCCACGAAATCCACAACCGTACAAAGACAACTGGGCCTTTATCGTGTTTCACAAAAGTGAACCGGAACCATTGACTCAAATTGAATCTCAAATACCGAATCGTTTGGATTCCTTTTCTCTCACGATCGGGAACAATCCACCAGATCATCCCACACAAATACTTGACGATCCGATTCATGAGTATCCGATTCTATCCGAAACAAGGAGGTATTCTTTCCTGATTTTGATCAAAAACAACCTCATTCAACATCCATTGACTCCTAACAAGGAAGTGAAAATCACTTTATCCATTTTGAATTCCGATACCCATGAGCCGATTCGTATCGAATGGATTTATCCGCATGAGTTTCCGATTCACAACAATAAATATGAGTCAGACATCTGGACTGTTGTTCGGGAACGATATGCCACGATGCCGCAACCCACTCACCCGCCCGGCCAGCAAATCTATCTGGGGCCACCGAATCCAAGGAAATAAATTATGCCGAAGAATGTTTCTTTACTTTGCTTTTTTTTCTTTTTCAGTCTCGCACCGTCGAGTGCGCATCTGAATAGTTTTTCTTTTTCAACGATCACCGTCAAAGAGGAAGCGATTCAGATTGAAATGCGCTTTACCCTTATTTGTACACTCGAATTGTTTCAGGTGGATCATGATCACAATGCCTTTTTGAGCCAAGAAGAACTCAATTCAGCCAGGAACATGATGTATTACTATCTGAGCAATAAGATCAAAGTTCTTTGCAATGGCCATCAATTGAAGGCAGTGCTGAAAGGTCTCTCGTTTCAGGTTGAGGAGGATGATTCGTATACTGTCTTCGACCTCGTGTATCCGACGAAAAGCAAACCGGAAGAACTCATTCTTTTGTGCAATGTTTCCGAGGAAGCTGATCCGTATCACCGAAGTGTGTCTGAAATCCGGATGGGGGAGAAAAAATATGTGTTTATTTTTACCAACGACAATTATTTTGACAGTCGTAATCCTCCCCCGGCAGAACCGCAGGATGCCGAGATGATTCCATCCTCGACGGAGACGACGGGGGAATGATGTTTATTTCAGGACTATTCCTTGTGAATAGGATATTGTATAGGGAAAGCAATCGACAGTGGCGATCGATAAAAAAATAAATGGTTAGCGGAATCCGATCCAGGAATATAGGAATATTTTTTGCCTTGCTTTGCTTGCTCGGTACTCATTCCGGGGAGGCCGAGGTTGTCATTTACGAGATTATGTATCGTCCGGCTTCGTTGAATGCAGAGGAGGAATATATTGAACTCGCGAATACGGGACCGGAGGATGCCGATCTGTCCGGATGGTCTTTCGATCGAGGAATTCAATATGTATTTCCGTCTGAGACTGTCCTGAAGGCAGGGGGATTTCTCATTGTTTCGTCTTCACCAAGCGTTTTTCAAAAAAGGTCTGGTGATCACCAGACCTTCGGACCGTTTGATGGGCGGTTGAATAATAATGGTGAGACGATTCAGCTTACCGACAGTCTTGGCCAACTGATCGATCGTGTTTCGTACAAAGATGAACTCGGCTGGCCGGAAAGAGCAAACGGTTTGGGACCTTCCATCGAGCGGATTCATCCCGCCATGCCACCGGATTATCCACACAGTTGGAATGCCGGCCCCATAGGAGGAACTCCCGGCCGGATCAATTCCAGCCGAATCGAAAATCCTTTCCCCGCGATAATCAATGTTCATCAAATTCCTGTTGTCCCCACTTCAACACAAGAAACTCACATCGTTTGTACCATTCTTCACGCCTTCCCTCTGCGCCAAGTTGTTCTGCATTACAAAACAGAAAATGAAAATACCTTTTCTCAAACTACCATGTTCGATGATGGAAATCAGGGAGACGGTCTCATGGAAGATCGAAAATATGCCGGTACAATTCCCTCATTTCATTCCGGAACCATTGTCGAATTCTTCATCGAAGCTGTCGGAGAAAACGATACAATTGGCCGCTTCCCCATCGAAGGCTCCCAACGAGCGGCTATTTATCGTGTTGATGACCAGCAGTATGAGACTCCTCTTCCGCTTTACCGGATCGTGATGCGCCGCAAGGATGAGCAGAACCTTCGAATCCGGGATATATGGAGTAACGACGAGTTGGATGGATCGTTTGTGTTTGGCAACGATATTTTCTATAACACCGGAGTTCGTTTTCGTGGCAAAGGTTCCCGGCATGTAGAACCGAAATCATACCGTGTCAATTTTTCGCAATCCCGGTATTTCGGCACAATTCGTAAATTGAATTTGAACGCCCATGAACCCGACCGCCAGTTTATCGGATTGGAAACGTTCAAACTGCTGCGCATGCCGGTTCCGGAAAAACGAATGGTTTCTCTTGTGTTCAACGACGCGTATGTGCCCAATTATATTCAGGTAGAGCGAACCGGCCGCGAGATGATGGAACGGATTTTCGGTAATGACAGCGGAAATCTGTATCGCGGCGCCGAACAAGCCAATCTTGACTACCGCGGTGAAGACAAAAATCGTTACCGGTCGAATTACATCAAGGAAACCAACGAGTTTCAAGATGATTATTCGGACATCATTCGTCTATGCGACGCGTTCTCAAATAGCAGTGAAGAGCAATTCGCTGAAGCAGTCTCGGAACAAATCAACACGCGTCAATGGATTCGATGGTTCGCAATCAAACAATTTTTGAACGACCGTGAAGGCGGATTGTCACGCGAGCGCGGCGATGATTATTATATTTACAAAAATCCTCGCGATGATCTTTTTTATCTACTGCCATGGGATTTGGATTCCGTCATTGTCGAGCCGTTTGAAGCCATTCACCATCATGGGACACCGAATGTCCGGCGGCTGTTGCGCAATCCCGATCTGGCGCGCTTTTATTATCAAGAATTGCTAAGCCTTCTCGATGTTGAAGTGCCGCAGGAATTAATGGATTCCATCATCGAGCGAGCGGCTCCTCTTTCTTCTCCATCACGGATGCAATATTTGAAGGACACCTCTCGTCGGCTGCGCGCATTTCATTATGCCAACATTTCTCGTGCGTTGAGCGTTTCTATCAACGTAAACGACACCATTCAACTCAGCGGCAAGGCTCACGCGGCAAAAACATGCTGGGTTCATGTCAACGGTGAACCGGCGGAGTATATTCCGTGGCAGGCTCAGTGGAGTTCCGATCAACCATTGAAAGATGGAAGAAATCCCTTTCACATCGAAGCGCTGGCTGCGGATACTTCCGTCGTGGAATCCACCCGTTTTATCATTTATCATAATGCATCACCACCCGAAGACGGCCATGAAACCGCCGGCCATGAAGTGTGGACCAAGGCAGACAGCCCTATCCAGTTGGAACGCAATCTGATCGTTCCGGCGGAAGATTCATTGACCATTAAATTCGGTGTCATCGTGCAGATGGCAGCTGGGACTTCGATTGTTGTATTCGGGATATTGAACGTAATAGGTTCGGAAAGTGAGCCGGTTCGCTTCGAGCCTCTTCAACCGCAGACACGATGGGGCAACATTATTGTCGCGGAGGCGGCCGGTCCGGTGACGATTTCCCATACACGATTCATCGATACCCAACCGGTTGTGTTCCGTCAGAAATATTATGTCGGAGGTGTGACGGTGCATGATAGCACTGCCACGATCGAGAATAGTGTGTTTGCCAATTTCAGCGGACGTGCAATCGATACCCTCAATGCTTCTATGACAATTCGTTCGAATACATTTCATATGGAATCCGCGCTACCGCCATCCGAGGGAGAAGGCGTGTATTGTACGAATTCTTACGCAGTTGTCGAAAACAATTCTTTTCAACATTTGAAGGGATATAGCGACGCGATCGATTTCGATTATGAA
Organism: uncultured bacterium; assembly: GCA_964412555.1. Lineage (GTDB taxonomy): Bacteria > Hinthialibacterota > Hinthialibacteria > Hinthialibacterales > Hinthialibacteraceae > CAYPPG01. The sequence continues at coordinate 59,040 of CAYPPG010000024.1, read as the reverse complement.
TTGGACCGGCCTTCCATCGTGCGGGGGAACCGGATTCATGGCTCCGAAGACGATGGAATCGATCTCCTCTCCTCATCGGCGATCATCGAAAATAACAAAATCTTACATTGTGCCGACAAAGGCATCTCACTTGAAGGGAACAGCCATCCGAAGGTATACAACAACGTCATTTACGACGCCAATATCGGCGTGGCGGTCAAGGATCAATGCCGAGCCGAATTGATTCACAATACCATCACCGATGTGACGACCGGTGTATCTATTTATGAAAAAAATATGGACGCGGGGGGAGCCGAAGCGGTCATTATAAACTGTGTCATTTGGGATACGATCACTAGCATCGATAAAGATGTCAAATCCAACTTTACTGCCTCTTATAACGACCTGATGCAACTACCCGGCGATGCGGGAACCAATTTTTTTCTTGATCCCTTATTCTTCAATCCTGCTGAAAAAGATTTTCGATTGCTGCCGGCTTCCCCCCTAATCAATGCCGGAACGAAAACTTCAATTCCATTTGATTTGCTAGGCATATCAAGACTACAGGGGGATTCGCCGGATATCGGGGCGTATGAAATGATGCAACCGACTGCGATACCGGAATGGTTCCTTTACTAAATAATCAAAAATTCTTCCACTCATCCACACCTGTCATACCACTTGTCACCGGCAGGAGTAGATGGGATGGATACTCTTGCGATGCATGAATGATCGTTTCCGCTTGGTTTGGCAAACCGTTTTCCCCAAGTTTCAAATAGACTGAATTCAGATCAAAACGCGGATAATTCGTATTGGCGATCAAGATACAAATGCGATGCCCACGGTTGAACACAATGGCACTGCTCCATAAATCCACTTCATAGCGATAAACCTCCCCCCGTGTGATCGGAATCGACTCACGATAGGATTCACGGAAACCCGCTCGCGCGACACCGTCGCAAACCAGCATCGAGCGGCCATCGGGATAGACATCCGTAAGACGTACGGTAATGTCGTTACCGGTCAAGTTTGATTCGGCATAGAGAATTGCCTTGATTCTACCGATGATTTCCACCGGTACCGATAAGGGTTCGGTGGAAAACACCAATACATCGTCTCTCGATTCGAGAGAGCGCTGATCAAAAGGTCCTGCGGGAAGTTGCAAATTCATGCCGCCGATCGTCGGCACCGGCTCATCCGGATTCATGAAAAGGGGAATTGTGTGCTCCCTTTCGGCAGGTGAAAAAGTAAGACCGTTGTCAGAGGTAAGATAAAACGGAATCTCTTTCGAGGCAGGCGGCCATATGTCTCCATTTCTCCATTCGTTCCCCGGCGCATTCGGATCATCCACGTCGCCCATGACATAATACTGAACCGGGGCTTCATCCATGATGCCGTTTTGCTCACCTTTGAGCCAATAGTTGAACCATTGGATCGTTTTTTCCAATTCACGGACAAAAACCGAATTGGGCGGAAAAGTCAGCTGCCCCTGCTGTTGGGAAAACTCATTGATATGCACCCACGGCCCCATAATCAATTTCTGATTCCCCCGCGCCCTTGGTGCACCGTTCGTCTGCCGGCCGGTGAAATCATCGAGGGTACCTTGAGAAAAACAGTCATAAAAACCGCCGAAATACAGCGCGGGAACATCGATCACCGAATGGCGGGAAGAAATGTTATACGTGTCCCAAAATTCGGTTTCAAACGGTTGCGCCAAAAACTCCGGCAGAATATGATCCATTCCCTTCCCCAGCAGCCACCCTTCGATCAACGATTTTCGATAGACACCGTTTTGATACGCGGCGTGGCGGTACACATTGGACAACGTGAAAGCCATAACCTGGCAGGTCAAATGAGGCGGCACCGCGGCGGCAGCGAATCCTTGAAGAATCCCCTGCGCCGAAGGCCCCCAAGTACCGATTTTGCCGTTGCACCAGGGCTGAGCGGCGATCCACTCGACCGAATCGTATCCGTCCTGCAACTCCCCCCACCCATCGGCACGAAAGATATGATCTTCCCCCTCCGATCCATATCGACCCCGAACATCCTGCACGACAAACACATAACCGGCAAGGTTCAACACTTGGAGATCCGAAAAAGTTTCTTTTCCATACGGCGTCCGCACCAAAACCGCCGGCCAAGGAGCACCGGATGATGGTTTATAGATCGATGTCGACAAGCGAACACCATCCCGCATCGGCATCATGACGGTTTCGCTGGATGCGGCTTGTTTTTGAATAGCAGATTTCTTTTCAATCAATTTGGAAAGATTATTCTTAACGATATTTGCATATTCACCTGAATGAGAATAATGAATCACGAAAAGAAAACATGCAATCCAAACAATAATATTTAATTCGATCTTTCGCATCTTTATAACCAATCTCATTTCAAAAAACCTATTTTTCCAAATCATTATAATTAGGATTGCCTTTCTCTCCAAGAATACACAATAGCAATCCTTGATTCGTATAAAGTTACTTTCCTTTCCGTTATAGAATGAGTAATTTGATTTTTTTTTATTCTCTCTTGATTTCAAATTTCTAGCAATCATTTTTATCGATATTTTTTGATTTTATCTGTTGACTTTGCTACACGAATATTGTAGAAAACAATCAGAAATGTCATGTCATGTTGATTTGGATATTTTTTGCATTTTGCATCAAGAATACACATTCATCGATACGATTCCATTGTTTTACCATTCTGTGTAAGGAGCACAAAAATGAAAGAAAACCCCATCTCCCCGTACGTACGTTTGTCGATTTGCCTGATTTGTCTGTTGGTTACAGCCTCTGCCTGGGCGGCTCCCCCTGCAGATCAAAATTTTGATTCTGCATCCGTTGGTTCATACAGTAAACCTGTAATCTTTGGTGATTTTTCGTTTACAGACGATGGTCCGGATGATGTAAAGATACTCAATAACGGAATCCTTTCCAGCGGTGCTGATAATTCGTTATTGTATGTAAATCCCTCTCCAAATTATAATCAAGTATCTGAAGTCAGTTTTTATGATACGGATGGTAATGACTTCAAACTGAATAGTTTTGTTTTGGGGTCCTTATCAAGTGACTTGAATGTGCAAATAAGAGGATATCTTGATGGAGGAGGAACACCCGTTTATACCCAAAATGTTACCCTCAATTGGGGGGCAGCCACCAATATTTCTTTCTCGGGATGGAACAAATTAGACAAAGTAACCATTGTTGAGCAGGATGGGGGGAATACACTCGATATCGAGATCGACGATATCGATGTAGAAAGCCCACTCACTCCTCCGGAACTCCTCTCCGTCTTCCCTCTAGCCAATGCAATCAGCGCCGCGACAACCGTGAACGTCACAGCAGGATTCAACGCCGGCATACTCAATGCCGCATCGGATGTGTTCAGTGTCCATGGTTCGATGACAGGGAAATTGGAGGGAACATATTCCGTCGATAGTTATAGCCAATTGCTGTTTGATCCGACAAATGATTTGAAGCCGGGGGAGAAAGTGGAAGTGACATTGGCAACGGGAGTGCAGAGCGTGGATATGGTGAATATGGCTACACCGTATGTTTGGCAGTTTATGGCGAAATCTTCTTCGGGGCCAGCTGAATTAAATACAGTGACGCAAGCGATAGGGAATTCGAATCCCTCTCGCTCGGTTGTCCTCGGTGATCTTGATCATGATGGAGATTTGGATCTTGTGGAGGCATGCGGTGATGGCCACGAAATTTTTATCCACCGCAACGACGGAAATGGAAATCTAATTTGCAGTTATACAGCAGGAGATACAGTCGGCAATGCCACCGACGGCGAAATTCATATCACTCTAGGCGATGTAGATAACGATGACGATCTCGATTTAGTCGCCGGCTACATGTATCAAAACTATGTGTATCTCAATGATGGAAGCGGTCTTTTCAATGCAGGTACCTTCCCCTTCGGCCCCGGCGATGATTCCGTCATGTCACTCGAATTGGGGGATATCAATGGAGACGGCCATCTCGATTTAGCCGTGGGAATGATGGGATTTGCAGGTGTGGAAATTTATCAGAATGATGGTACTGGTCATTTTATATCAAAAAATCAGCATCTCGGACAAGGCGAAAACGATAGCGTGTCTACAGCTTTTGGGGATATCGACAACGACGGTGATTTAGATCTCGTCGTCGGAAACCATAACCAACAAAATAGAATCTACCTGAATGATGGAACAGGATATTTTACACAACAGGCGTTATTTGGGGGAACAGATAGTTTTACATATGAGTTGACGCTCGGTGACATCGACAATGATGGAGACCTGGATATCGTCGAAACCAATTACAACACTGCGAATCAAATTTATCGCAACAATGGGAGCGGACAATTCATAGCCGACGCCACTTTTGGCCCCTCATCCTTTACATCGAGCGTGGCGCTTGGGGATTTGGACGGCGATCAAGACCTCGATATTCTTCTTGGAATGGAAAATGATTTGCATCGGATTTATGAAAATGAGGGGAATGGAACTTTTATCAGTGCAAGCACATTTGGAACCGGTTCGGAAATGGCAACCAGTCTCGCTCTGGGAGATTTGGATGGGGATCAAGATTTAGATGTAGTACTCAGCGATTTTTCCGGATATGTGGGAGTATATTATAACGAATTGTTGTCACCCGAAGAAACGATCACACTTGAGACTCCCAATGGCGGCGAAACCTGGCAAGCAGGAACCTCCCAAAACATCATCTACTCCGCTTCACCCACCATCACTTCCGTCAGCTTGCAATTCAGCACCGACGGCGGATCGACATGGACACCGATTGTCGAATCGACTCTGAATACCGGCTCGTATGCCTGGTTGGTGCCGGATGTGTCGTCGAGCAACTGTTTGGTACGAGTGGCGGATGCGGGATATGGGATGCCGTTTGATGTAAGTGATGGGATTTTCACAATTCAATCAAATAGAAATTATTTGATATTCGAGGATTACAATAATTTGTCGAATGGCCAAACATTGCCTGGTTGGATACAAGGAATCAATGGAGGTCAAATCTATGCACAAAGTTCGGAATATATAAGCCCACCAATGGGAGCAGCAGTAAACGGAGATTGGAATGCTAACCGATGGTTCACTAAAACGCAAGGCACAATTATTTTTGAGATTGATATGAAACCTAAATTGGGTTCAGCAACAAATAATGCTTTTTGGATAGGTGATGAAAATGTCATCTACTTTGTATTTTGGAAAAATGATGCCGACAAATGGTGGTACTTTGACCAAAATGCTCCCGTTCCTGAACGATGGGTGTCTTTTGCCAATTATGATGGCCAATGGCATCATTTTAAAATGATATACCGAACATTTGACAATACCTTTGATTTATATATGGACAGTACACTTGTAGTACAAAATGTACAATATTTGGACGGATATGATTGGACAGCGGGTATCTCAAGAGTTGGAATTCATAGTGGTAGAGGTGGGGGAGGTACAACAAGTTATTTTGATAATCTTCAAGTATATACTGAAGGTACTCCTACTCCATCTCTTGATTTAGTAACTCCTAACGGCGGCGAAAGATGGCAGGCTGGTACAACGCAAAATATCGTTTACTCAGCCTCACCTTCAATCACTTCCATCAGCCTGCAATTCAGCACCAATGGCGGATCGACATGGACACCGATTATCGAATCCACTCCGAATACCGGCTCGTATGCCTGGTTGGTGCCGGATGTGTCGTCAAGCAACTGTTTGGTGAGAATTTCTGATGCAGCGGATGGTATGCCTTTTGATGTGAGTGATGGAATGTTTTCAATTAACCAGTCGTCAACTATACCGGTTCTGTACATAACTCCTTCTAATCCCACCGTCCACCGCACCCAACAAATCGAACTCTCCGTCAACATCTCCGACGCCACCGGCACAATCGGCTACCGCGTCGCCCTCGATTACGACCCGAATCAGATCACCTATGTCCCAGGCTCCGCTTCGATCAGTGGAACCTCCTGCGCCTTATGGTACGGGCCATATGTGAACGACGCCTCCCCGTCCGGGCAGTTGATTTGCACAGCGGCAAGTGAAGGCGATCCGTTGGGACCGGGGAACGGAACATTACTGAAATTCAGCATGCTGATAAACGGTTCATTGGAGGATGACACGGTGATTCCGGTCACCTTCAATTCATCCTTGACAAGCATCAACGAAGACGACATCACTGTCGATTTACAGCCTTGGAATGCAACCGTCTTCGGACCGAATCATCAGCCATCCTTCACCGGCGGGGCAAATCAAGTTGTCCTTGAAGATACCGGAGTGCAGGAAGTCCAGAATTGGGCGACGGATATTTCCGCGGGGATTCCGTACGAAGCCAGCCAAACACTTTGGTTTGAGGTGGAGACCAATAAACCGAGTCTCTTCTCCACAGGCCCGGCAATCGATGCGTCGGGAACACTACGCTTTACCACGGCGCTGAACGCGAACGGAGTCGCTGATGCGACGGCGATTCTCTATGACGACGGCGGGACGGCGCATGGCGGCATCGATGCCTCGACGCCGTATCATTTCACCATCACCGCGACACCGGTGAACGATCCGCCCTCCTTCACGAAAGGCAATAACGTGGGTGTGTTCGAAGATTCGGGTGAGTATGTCCAAGCAAATTGGGCAACGAGTATTTCACCTGGACCTGCGGACGAGTCAGTACAGTCCGTTTCGTTTATCGTAACCACAAGCAACGACACACTCTTTTCCGCCACACCCACCATCGATCCGAACGGCGAACTGCGTTTCACACCGGCACCGGATGAGGTAGGCGATGCTTCCGTAACCGTAACACTCATCGACAACGGCGGCACGGCGGACGGGGGTATCGATACGTCGGCTTCGCAGACATTTTTCATTCACATCTGGGAAGTCAACGATCCACCTTCATTTGACGGATATCCGTATTATGTGCTGTTGCTGGCAGAAGATTCCCCCGCCCAGGAAATCATTGGCTGGGCAACGAACTTCTCAGCCGGTCCGCCATCCGAAGCGACACAATCACTGTTTTTCATGTACGAATACACCAACGAAGCGCTGTTCTCCGCCACGCCAATCATTCAAATCCCCACCGGAACGCTCCAATTCACCCTTGCTCCCGATAGGAATGGGATTGCGCATGTGACAGCTACGCTGTACGATAATGGAGGGACAGCAAGTGGCGGAATCAATTATTCCTCACCGTATCACTTCGTGATTTCCGCCACACCGGTCAACGATCCGCCGAAATTCACGGCCGGGCCGGATCAAGTGATTGTCGAAGATGCCGCCCCCCAGGAGATTATCGGCTGGGCGACAGGAATTGAAGCCGGTCCGGATGATGAAGCCTGGCAGGAACTGACATTTTTGACATGGACCAGCAACGACGCGCTCTTTTCTGCGACACCGTCAGTAGATGCCACCGGCACATTACGGTATACTCCCGCACCGGATCAGAACGGATCAGCAACAGTTGCAATCCAGCTCATCGATAACGGCGGCGTGGAATACGGCGGTGTGAACGAATCGGCCACAAAAGAATTTACCATCACCGTCCAACCGGTAAACGACGCGCCGATTTTGACACTCGGCCCGAATCAGGCAGTGCTGGAAGACGCCAGCGCACAGACCGTCATCGGATTCGCGACGGGTGAGGCGGGACCGCCGGATGAATCCGGTCAAAGTTTGATCTTTGACGTGACGAATACCAACCTGGCGCTCTTTGAGGCCTTACCAGCCATCGATGTTTCAGGCGCCTTGACATATACCCCTGCCGATGATGCGTTCGGCAACGCAGTGGTCACAGTGATCCTGAAGGATAACGGCGGTACACTCAGCGGAGGGATCGATTCATCCTCCCCAAGCAATTTCGTGATCTCGGTCACACCGGTGAACGACGCGCCCGATTTCATTCCCGGCGCAACGGTGGCGTTCGTGAATGATTCGGCACTGACGGAAGAGGTGATCGCATGGGCGACGGGGATAAAGGCCGGACCGCTCAACGAAGCGAGTCAAGCGCTCTTCTTTATGACAAACAGCGATCAACCGGCTTTCTTCGCCACTCCGCCGGCTATCGATTCGCCGACCGGCTCACTCACCTTCACACCGGCATTGGATGCGCACGGGATCGTCAATTCATCCGCCGCGATTTACGATAACGGCGGAATCCTTTACGGCGGGATCAACGTCTCAGCGACCAAACCGTTCAAGATCATTGCCTACCCCATATATCTATGGGGTGACATGAACGACAACGGCACCGTCGGCTCAGTAGACGCCTCACTCATCCTCCAATACGACGTCTCACGTATCACCTATTTCCCCGCATTCCCACCGAGCGAATATCCGGAATATGATCAACGCTATTATACAGAATATTTCCCCGTCCCGATCGAAGACGACCCGTTCTTCACCCCTGCGGGTGACGTAAATTGGGATCAAACCATCGCAACAGTAGACGCGTCGCTCATTCTGCAGCAGTATGCGCTGCTCATTGATTATTTCCCCGCGGATACGAACGAAGATAATTGGGGGCCGGATTATACACCGAGCGGGAAGGCTGCGAAACGGTCACGGGATAGGGGATATATCATGGATCGTGAGTTGTCCACTTCGGTAATCGCCGCGCCGGATGGAAAGAGTTGGGTTGTTCGGTTTGCAGTCGATGATGCGAACGGTCTATGCGGCGTGAAATTAGGATTGCGGTTCGATCCTGCACAGGTGGCAGTCGTCGAAGAGGATACCTGTTTGTTAGTAAACGATGCGATGAGTTTGATGGCTACGAATGCTTCCCAGGATGGGTTGTTTATTCTGGCGGGAGCGTTGGGGGTGCCGATTGATGGGTCGCCAACCCATCCTACAAATGTCGTCTCCGTCCGCTTCAAGTGGATTGGAAGCGGGGAACCGTCCGGGAGTGTTCTCGTTGCAATCGACGAACGGTTGACGCGGTTGAATGACGGGGCGATACCCCTCTCCGGCAACAGCGTCAAGGGAATTGATTTGTTGAACGAGGTTCACGTTTCCGGTTGGATGATCTACTAACGAATTTCTAACATTTCCTTCGTCTGAATCTGGATACCCAGGATTCAAGGATGAACAGGATATACCTCATTGATCGATAAGCATAAAAATGACGAGTCACCAGCGATCCATGTCCGTCTTTGCGAATCGAAAAAAACACCCTCAAATTCCCCATCCTGAAAATCCCAAAATCCAGGCCAAACCCGATTCAGCCCCCCTGACCCAACGTGCAAAATCCCCGACAACCATTATAATGAATGACAATAACTACATTTTCTCATATGATCAAAACCAAAATGGATAATATCGTATCAATAGAACGTTGTCCCTCTTATCAGTTGGATGAAGTCTCCGCAGCCATCCAAAATTCACTGACTCCCTTCGGCGGCATGGAATCATTCGTCAAAAAGGGAAATCGTGTGCTGCTGAAACCGAACCTCCTGTACGGAAAACCGCCCGAGCGCGCTGTCACAACCCATCCGGCCGTGCTGGAAGCCCTGGCGTCGATGGTATTGGATTGTGGTGCAAAAGTGGTTATCGGTGATAGTCCCCCTCTTGCAAGCGCCAACAAAGTGGCTCACGCCTGTGGGGTGGAAGAATTCGCGGTAAAAATGGGGATACCCATTGTCGATTTCCGCTCTCCGACAAGTGAGACTCGGCGAAAACAACAATTAACGGTAGGGATTTCTACCCCGTATCTCGAAAAAACACTACAAGAATTTGACATCATCATCAATGTCCCGAAATTCAAAGCCCATTGCCAGATGGTTTTCACCGGTGCGGTTAAAAATCTGTATGGGTGCGTGCCCAAACGGAGAAAGGCCTATTGGCATTTTCGTCTCCAGCGCAGCGCCGATGAATTCGCCGCCATGCTGTTGGCTGTCATGGAAAAAGTATCTCCCGAACTAACCGTCATCGATGCCGTAACGGCAATGGAAGGCCAAGGTCCAAATCACGGAACTCCTACAGAAGTTGGCCTTGTGATCGCCGGAACCAATCCCGTGGCAATGGATCGGGTAGTAGCGGAAATAGTAGACGTTAATGTTCAGGATCATTTCGTACTGCGAACGGCACAGAATTTGGGTTTCTACACTACGGATTTGAAGCATATTGAAATCTACGGTTCATCCATCGAAGATGCCAAGCCGAATTCATTCGTCATTCCACCCATGATCCCCATCGGTTTTTCCATAACTCACTTGGTCAAAGGAATGGTAAAATATCTTGCCGGAAAAATCCACAAAAAACAACCCAGTTTTGCAGGGGCGGTTCGCGAACCGCCTCTACATGAAAAATCTTACCGACCGGATCCACAGAAAAAGACAGGCAACCGCAGTTTGAAATAAGGCTATCAATTTTCAATATTTTTTTACAGCGAAAATATTCTATATCTGGTTAGTCTATCTTCACTTCCAGGCCTATATAAGTTATGATTCTTTATTTATGTACTTTGAATAATAAGCTGGACATTCTATCGAATGAGCGACAAACAGAGAATGTAAATTATTATTACATCGTTTCTATCGAGCCAACGGGATGAGAGGTTAGACGATTCACCATGAACGATGGCACCATACTCGTGGTTGACGATGAGTTGATGGTTCGTGAACTGCTGGTTGAAATACTCTCCACTGCCGGCAATTACAATATCTTGACTGCCGACAACGGGAAGGAAGCACTGGATATTTGTTTAAGCCACGAAGTCGATCTGGTGTTTACGGATTTGCGAATGCCGGAAATGGGAGGAATGGAACTCCTGGCGGAATTGCGGCGGGATAAACCCGAAATCCCGGTCGTCATTTTGACCGGATTCGGACGGCGCGAAGACGCCATCGAGGCACTGCGATTGGGAGCCTCCAATTTCTTGTTGAAACCGCAGGAAGTCGACCAAGTCCATTCAATCGCATCAAAAATCCTTCGTATGCGTTTGAAAAACCGGATGAAGCAGCGCATATTCGACTTTTTTGTGGAGGAACGGCAAACATACCATATTCCGAGTGAATTGCAATATACCTTGCCGTTGATCGACCTTCTCACGGAAAAAGTAGCCCATATCGGTATTTGCAATCAATCGGAACTGATGAACATCCGTCTAGCATTGGACGAAGCATTGGTCAATGCCATTATCCACGGTAATCTGGAGATTACTTCCCAATCGAAAGGCACCACTCTGGATGAATTGGTCTCTTTCAATCAACTGGTGAAAGATCGAAGTCAACAGCTTCCCTTCAAAGAACGAAGAGTAAAAGTATCGACTCATCTCTCGCCGGACTCTGTACTGTTTTCCATCGAAGATGAAGGCAAAGGCTTTGACTGGCAAATGATTCCCGAATCATTCGAAGATGTGGAAATTCTCGCGAATCACGGCCGCGGCCTTATCCTTATTCGCGCCTTTATGAGCAAAGTGGAATTTAATGAAAAGGGGAATAAAATCACATTGGTGAAACTCAAGGGGGATTCCACCTCTACCCCTCCAAATCTATTATAAAAAGACCTTTCACATACACTTTGACGATTTCCGAGTTTATACTATAGTATTGTTTCGGTAATTGCCTCTGTACGGTGGAGTATCCTCAATAAAATACATTGATTTTTAGTTAGAAACGAGCGTTACACTTACTGTACATAGGTCGTTGCCTTTTTTTGTGCCTGAAAGTTTTGAATTCGTTTTTTCTCAGAAACAAGAAACTATCTATCACGAGGAGCGCCATGATCGTTGCGGAGAAACTGAAAAAAGTCTACAGTCGCGTCACGGCCATCGAGGATGTGTCCTTCGAAGTGCAAGAAGGAGAAATCCTCGGTTTTCTCGGGCCGAACGGCGCGGGAAAAACCACCACCATGCGCATCCTGACCGGTTTTACCCCCCCGACCAGCGGCCGGGCGGTGATCGCCGGTTTCGATGTGAAAGAATCATCCTTGGATGCGCGAAGAAATATCGGCTATCTTCCGGAAAACACCCCACTCTACCGGGAAATGGATGTTCTCAGTTATTTGGGCTTCGCCGCCCAAGTCAAAAATATCCCTCCCGGAGACCGGGCGAGAAAAATCCGGGAAGTAATGGAAGAATGCGGGATATTGGACGTCTCCCGCCGGACAATCGACAAACTGTCCAAAGGATACAAACAGCGCGTCGGATTAGCACAAGCGCTGTTGGGCGATCCGAAAGTCTTGATCCTGGACGAACCCACCGTCGGTCTCGACCCGAATCAAATTCGCGAAATCCGCGAGTTGATCAAAAATATGGCCGGCCAACGAACCGTTATCCTCTCGACACACATCCTTCCCGAGGTCAGCATGATCTGCGAACGCGTCATGATCATCCACGAAGGACGACTTGTCGCATCTGATGCCGTCGGACAACTGAAAACTCGTTTGGCGAAATCGAAACATGTCGAAATCACCCTTGAAGCGCCACCGGCCGAAATCAACACGGCCTTGAGCGAGTTGCAAGGCGTCCAACAAATCGAATGCAAGGAAAGCGACACGTCAGAGAATCTTTGTGTGGTGTCGGTTACAACCGATCCCGACAAGGAACTTCGGCCGGATATCGTCAACCGAGTCGTCGGCAAAGGATGGAAATTGTATGATATCCATTCTCTGGAACCGACCTTGGAGGATATTTTTGTCGAAATCATCGCAGGCGACCAGGAGGTTTAACATGAACAATATCTGGGCTATTTATAAGCGGGAAATGCGGGCTTATTTCGTTTCGCCCCTCGCTTATGTTCTTTATGTTCTCTTTCTCGTGGTTTGCGGCGTCTTCTTCAATATGTATTTCTCGGCCTACCATCGCTACAGCCAGGAATACATGACCATGATGAGCATGAGACAACAATTCGGAGGAATGCCGTCTTTACCGAACTATACGGAAATGGTTCTCTTGGGAATCACTAACGTCATGACATTCGTTCTCCTGTTCATCATTCCGATGCTGTCCATGCGGCTCTTTTCCGAAGAGAAAAAACTAGGAACCATCGAGCTGCTCTTCACCTATCCGGTCAAGGACGGTGAAGTCCTACTGGGCAAATTTCTCGCCGCGGTCACAACATACGCAGGAATGCTGGTTTTGACGTTGATGTATGCCATCATCTCCTACAATGTCGTTCCCGAACAAACCTATTTCCCAGCGGTATTGGCGTCATACCTCGGCGTATTTTTGGTCGGGGTTTCCTTTTTGGCGTTGGGAATTTTCGCTTCGGCGATTACGGAAAATCAGATCGTTGCCGGATTGATCTCGTTTGCCTCCTTGCTGGTTCTATGGATGATCGCTTTTGTCGATGAAATCCAACCGGGAGCATTAGGGACAATCTGCAATGAGATTTCCGTGTATGCCCATTTCGAAGACTTCAGCAAGGGCGTTATCGTCACCGGCAACATCGCGTATTACGTTCTATTCATCGTGTTCTTCCTTTTCCTCACTCTGAGGATACTGGAATCGAACAAATGGAGAGCATAGTAATTGGAAACGAAAAATCGATAGTATTGAAGAGTTACAATATACTATCATCGTTCAAAAGAATGCCGGTAAGATACCGGCGAGACAAACTTTCAGAAAGCCGGTAAAACGCCGGCGATAAAACAAAAACGTTATTTTGAAATAATAGGTGTGTAACCATGCAATCAAAAAATAACGCACTCGGATTTCTCGGTATACTCTTAATCGTAGTTGGATTATTGGTCTGGGCGATTCGGTTGGAGATGTCCCCCTATTCCGTCGCTCCGATGGTCATCGGGGGGATTCTTCTTCTCGTTTACGTGTTCATGAACATCGGTTTTCTGTCCGAAAAACTAACGGGCCGCAAAGCGGTGGAAGGCGCCAATATGGGCATCTCCATCGTCATCTTCCTGGCCATCGTCGTTTTTCTGAACATGCTGTTCGACAAATACAGCACACGTTTCGATTATACGGAAGCGAAAAAATACAGCCTCGCTTCCCAAACCATCCAATTGATCGAGGGATTGGAACAACCGATCGATCTTTTGTACTTGCAAAATCCCAATTCCCCCGGTGCCACACAGCGGGATAAAGAATTACTCGATCTGTACGTCTTTTACAGCGACAATCTCAACTACGAAGTAGTCGATCCCGAACGCGAACCGCAAAAAGTGGAAGAACTCGCACCGGTCACGCTTGGTGCAGTCTATGCACGCAAAGGCAACCAGCACGAAAAAGTCTCTCCCGTCGACGAAAACAATCTCACCAATGCGATATTGAAATTGGTGAAAGGCGGAGAGAAAATCGCCTATTTCACCTCCGGCCACGGCGAACATTCCATCGAAAGTGAAGAACGTGACGGCATGAACTTTATGAAGCAATTGCTGGAAGAAGAAGGCTATCAAGCCAAGGACCTGCAATTGTTCACGATGGAAAACGTGCCCGATGATGCGAATGTCGTCATCATCGCCGGTCCCAAAAAACCGTTTTTCGAAACGGAAATTGAGGCGATCAAAGAATATCTCCAATACGGCGGATCACTCTTCGCCATGCTGGATCCGGAAACCAAAACCGGCTTGGAACAATTCTTCCAAGAGAATTACGGCGTCACGTTCGGAAACGATTACATTGTAGAAAACAATCCGCTCCAGCAAATCTTCGGCGGCAGCCCCATCATTCCGTTGATCGGCGAATTCGGCTCCCATGAAATCGTCAATCAATACGGAAACTCAATTCCGGCCATTCAGTTTCCCATCGTCCAAAGTTTGCAGTTGGCTGAAAATCCTCCTGACGGTGTAGAAGGCACGGAAATCATCAAAACGGGCGCGTCCAGCTGGGCGGAACGCGATGTCGGACGCTTGAAACAACAGGGTGAAGCAAACATGGACGAGGGCGTCGACCTGAAAGGCCCGGTTCCTATCGCTGTCGCATTGACGAAACCAGCCGAAGAAAAAGTATCCGAAGCCACCGGCGAAGAAGAAACGGAAGAAACCACCGATGAGACCGATTCCAATGTCGAAGAACTCGAGCAGGAACCCGAAGCCCGTCTCGTTCTGTTCGGAGATTCGGATTTCGCCACCAACCGGATGTATCGCAGCAGCATGGATTTGTTCTTGAATTCGGTCAATTGGCTCGCGGGTCAGGAAGACTTGATTTCCATCCGCCCGAAAGAAGATGCCGGACAACCGATCTTCGTCAGCCCCGTTCAAGCCAACCTGTTGTTCTACACATCTTTGATTATTCTCCCGGGCTGCGTAGCACTCTTCGGCATCGTCATCAGCGTAAGAAAACGACTCCGTGGATAAAATAAATGTAGGGTGGGTTAAGCAAAGCGAAACCCACCACCTCACATTTGCAGTGCAGACCAGAGGTCTGCACCACAATTTTTCACCGGGTACCAAGGGCAAGCCGTCAGGTCTGCCCTTGGCTTTGAGCGCCAACCGGCAAGGGTAGACTTCGCTTACCCTTGCTACCCGTCATAAAGAAGAAAGGGTACCAAGGGCAAGACGCCAGGTCTGCCCTTGCAATAAGCGAGGGAGCAATCATGAAACGTAATCTAATCTTATTACTCATATGCGCCATCATCGCCGCCGTGTATTTCTGGGACAAATACACGACCGAGATGAAGGAAGAACGCGAGGAAAAAGAAAAAGAATTGTTCTCCATTTCTCAGGACGAAGTGGGCGAAATCACCATCGAAAAAGAAGAAGAAATCTTCAAAGCCGTCAAGGAAGGAGAAAATTGGAAACTGGTCCAACCCTTCGAAACCGGCGGTGACAAGAGCAATTGGGACAATATCGCCCGCAGCTACTCCGAAGGAAAACGTCAGCGCGTTGTCGTGGAAAACGCCGGCGATCTCGAACCGTTCGGCCTCACCGATCCTTCCATTGAAGTGACGTTGGCCGGAATCGGCGGTGCTACCGCTTCCACGATCTGCCTTGGAGACAAAACCCCGACAAGCGGCAAATACTACGCCCGGATTGCGGACTCAAGCGATGTACTCACCGTCATGAGCAGCATGTACACCAGCGTCGACAAGAGCCTGTTCGACATGCGTGACAAAAATATCCTCAAACTGGAAACCGACAACGTCCAACGCGTCGAAATCGCCGCTGCGGAAATCCAAGCCACTGTCGAAAAGCAAAGTCCGGATGAATGGATTCTCACGAAACCGGTCAAAGCCCGTGTAGACAAGTCAAAGATTACGGGATTGATCAACAAAGTCAAGAATTCAAGAATTAAACAATTCATCGACGAAAATCCGGACGACCTCTCCGCCTATGGCCTCATCGATCCCGTCACCAAATTGGTATTCTGGAGCGGAGAACCCGGCAGCGACTCCGGCTTAGCCGCCCAAGCGTTGCTGATCGGTTCCACTTCCGTAAACGAACAGTGGTATGCCCGCCGTGAATCGCAGGAAAATGTCTTCGCGATCGCGCCGTCCGATTTCACCGACATGCCGAAATCGATCGGTGAACTCCGCATGAAAAAACTGACCGACATTTCGTCCTGGCAAGTCAAAAAAGCCAAAATCATCTCCGCAGGCGATGTCATCCTCGAAGCCAGTAAAAGCGGCGGAGACTGGTTCATCTTCGAAGACGGAGAAGAAAAACAGGCGGATTACACCTCCGTTTCGGATGTCATGCGAGGCATCATAGACCTCGAAATCGCCGAATTCGTCGAAGGCTCGACGGAAGAATACGATCTCGGCTCCCCCTCCCTCCAATTCGTCCTCGAAACGGATGAAGAAACAGCCACCATCGAACTGGCCGGCCCAATCATGAAGGACGAAAAGGTCAATTACTACGGCGCCCACACTGATCCATTGGAAATATACGCTTTGCAAGCGGATGCCATCGAAGAAGTGCTCGACAATGCAAAGCAGATCACCCTTGAAGAAGAACCGGTAATGGAAATGACTCCTCTTTCAACGGAAGAAGGATTAGATGAACCGGAACAAGAACCTGTACCGATCCCGTCCGGTGAAACACAAGAAGCCACTGCTGCTGTCCAAGAAGGAACGCCTGCGGTTGAGCCGGAAGAGAATTAATCACATCAAAAACACCACCGTCAAATTTCCCCCCAAATAGAGTAATAAAATCAATAAACTCTCAAACCCAATATTCGCCGGCCCGCGCCGCTGCCGGAAAAGAAGCCCCAACAGCAGCATAATGTTTAACAGAATGGTCAAGCCGGTTAAAAATTCCTCCCGCTCTCCCACTCCCTCGGCGTGATAGAGCGAGCCTTTCAAATACACAAGATCAGCAGCGAACACGAAGAGAACGTCAAAAAAATTCCCGCCTACGATATCGCTCACTGCGAGCGTCAACGCTCCACGCCGCACAGCCGCCACGGTTGTCACCAATTCAGGCAGCGAAGTCACGACTCCGGATAGCAATGCGCCCGCGGCCGTTTCGGAAAGCCCCGTCTTGTTCGCGATCACACCGGTCGTACGCGCCACAACAGCACCGGCGATTGTAACCACGGTAGCAACCGCCAGAAAACTCAAAATCAATTTCAACAAACTTTCACGTTCCGCCGCTTCTTCCGCAATATCTTCCACCGTCTCTACCGTGTGTTTCGGCCACCACATAGGCTCTTTCCGGCTGCGAAACACCAATAAAAAGCCGAAACCGGCAGCGAGAAACAACAACGGCGTCATATGGCTGACATGAAAAACCGTCACTTCCGGGCCGTTCAAACCCATCAGCACCAACGTCAGCAGCATGATCAAGAGCGCCGTCTGGATCATATTCGCAACCGAAGCGGCGGCATGTTCAAGATTGGCTTTCGTGTAGACAACATCGGCGATGGCAAGAAAAGTCGTCTGAATGGCAATCCCCCCAATCGCATTACTGATCGCCAGTGCGGGATGCCCATCCAACGCCGCCGTAATCGAGGCAGCCAATCCCGGCAGCGCCGTCGTAAGCCCCAAAAATACCGTCCCCGTCAGCGCCTCGCCTAATCCAGTCCGATCGGCCAACCGGTCTGCAACTCCAGCCAATCTGATTCCCGCCCAACCAATACAACCGGCGGCAACGAGAAAAATCAAAATATTTAACCATAAAGGTAAAGACGTAAAATCAAGCATGCATGTTATTGTATCTCTTTTTTCTGTTTATCTCTTGGAGGACAAAACAGGTTGAGTGAAAAGAAAAAGTAAATAATTCGTGTATCCCGTTTGCAAAAAAAGGATCGGGATCTCGATATGATTTTGGGAGGGGTTAGAAAGGGAGCCCGCGGATTTCCTTTCCAACCCCAAATCATTGTTCAAAAGTGTGAACCATGTGACCGTTCGTTCACAGTAGGGGCAAAAAGAGGAGGGATGGATGCTTTTACGCAAAGGTAGACTTCGCTTACCCTTGCTGTTCATCGGCCGATAGGGTTCTCATTTTTTGGGTGCTTCCGCCTTTACTCCCCAAATGCGAACATTGTCGAAATTACCGGTATCATCGAAGGATCCGAGTCCAATGCGCCCGACCTGAAAGGTTTTATCTTCGGCAATCATGATCGGTTTACTCATGTCATCAAAGAAAACCTTGATCGTTCCATCCTTCACTTTGCGAACGATACGGATCGTATGATATTTATCATCTATCCATTGCGTTCCATCGTTTCGTTCTTTTGCAATAGAAACACGCGGTTCATTATTCACCAAAAAGATCGAATTGGCATGCGGATCGGCTTTCGAAGCGATATGAGTGTAATAGAAATGCGCTTTGTCCTGCCATCCATAGAAAAAGCACAAATCACGATGCCCGTATTCCCGTCCTGTTTGTTCCGCCTTCACTTCGAGAATAAAGTCGGAAACCCACAAATCTTTGATCAATGTGTAATTAAGAGGAGAGCGAACGGGTGGATTATAATCGCTTTTCCCATACAAGGAGAGAGCATGATCTCCATCCTCTTCGGTCACTTTCCACGCTTCCGGATCTGTCGGCTCCCAGCGGTCCGCTCCATCCTCAAAATCCTCCGCAAATACCAACGGCATTCCTTCCAGGGTTTCTGCAATTTTTTCCGAAGAAAGAACCGGCTGTATACTTAACATAACAACAGCAATTCCTACCAATAATGTAAATCCATGTTTCATTGTGTAACTCCTTTATTCTTTGATTTGGGTGTTGAACGATTCAGTATACCATACTTCCCTGTTTATTGAAACAAGCAATTCTTGGTGGAAATTGATATTTTTCCTTCATTTTTTCAATCTTGCCTTCATACTCTTCTCATAAACACAGAATAGAATCCCACCTTTGAATCTTAAAAAATCAAGGAGACTATAATGGATAGACGAACTTTTTTAACTGCAACCGGTTTTACCATTCCTACCATTCTCATGAAAAAACACTCTTCTGCTTCTGTCAGTAAAAGAATAAAACGGCATGAACTCAAAGCCGATGTGGTTATCATCGGCGGTGGACTCGGGGGTTGTGCCGCAGCATTAGCGGCATTACGCAACGGCCTAAGCGTCATTATGACCGAAGAAACCGACTGGATCGGCGGGCAGATGACCCAACAGGGAGTGCCACCGGATGAACATGGGTGGATTGAATCCTACGGAGCCACTCAACTCTACCAGCAAATGCGAACAAACATCCGAGACTATTACCGGCGCAATTATCCATTGACCAAAGAAGCCAGGCAGATTGAAAATCTGGATCCGGGCAACGGTGGTGTATCCAGGATTTGTCATGAACCCCGCGTATCGCTCGCTGCTCTCAATGCAATGTTCGCCCCTTTTCTTAGTGGTAAGAAAATCACGATTTTGACCAATCACACCGCGATTTCAGCAGACGCGGAAGGTGATCGCGTCCGATCAGTGGTTGTTCAAAGTTATGATACAGGAAATCAGCTGGTACTCACTGCTCCGTATTTTATCGATGCAACGGAATTAGGAGATTTACTGCCACTCACCGGCACAGAATATGTGACTGGTTTTGAATCGCAAAAGGAAACCGGTGAATTGCATGCACCATCCGAGGCCCAGCCACAGAATATGCAATCCTGTACCTGGTGTTTTGCGATGGATTACATCGAGGGTGAAGATCATACCATCGACAAGCCGGAAGAGTATGATTTCTGGCGGGATCATGTACCTGACTTAAAACCTGCTTGGCCCGGCAAGCAATTGAGCTGGACTTATACTCATCCTGTCACCTTGAATCCGATTACCCGCTACTGCGATCCGGTTCTTGAAAGCAAGGGCGAATACAGCGGATTTTGGTTGTACCGGCGTATTGCCTATAGGCAATATCACAAAGAAGGCACCTACCCGAGTGATATCACTCTCGTCAACTGGCCCCAAAATGATTATATGCTCGGAAACCTATGCGAGGTCTCTCCGGCGGAAAAGAAGAAACATTTACATCAGGCGAAGCAATTGAGTTATTCCCTGCTCTATTGGATGCAAACCGAAGCCCCTCGGCAAGACGGCGGAACCGGTTGGCCCGGACTCCGGTTTCGGAAAGATATTTTGGGGACAGAACATGGGCTTGCCAAATATCCCTATATTCGTGAGTCCCGGCGAATTCAGGCTGAATTTACCGTTCTCGAACATCATGTCGGAACGGAGGCGCGTATGAAACAAACCGGAAAAAGCAAAAAAGAAGTCTCCGCAGAAGTCTTTCACGATTCCGTGGGTGTTGGATATTACCGAATCGATTTACACCCCAGTACCGGCGGGGATGCTGGTTTCTTATTGTTTAAACAAGAATGAACATCCACGGGGTGTTCGCAATACGGAAAATAAGTTGAAGGATTTTCAAGAAATGTTGCGCTCACAGGGAGTAGAGATTTTCTGGCCATAGTTCTTCCAGAATGAGTAGGAACATGCCATCCTGAATTCTACAACATTCTTGCATCGAGGTTATCCTAATGAAACGTTCAAAAACCACTTTTTTCGTACTCTGTCAATTCTTATGTCTTCTATCGATTGCAGCATGGTCTGCTTCTGATTCGATCATCGACATCGGAAATCATCGTGAATTGTTTGTAGACCATTCTCTCATCGATCGAATGGCGGGAACGGAATTGCGAATGCAGAAACCGGTCTCGGCCGGAATCGCCCTCCGATTCGACAAGCCATGGGAAGGCCGATACTGCGGTTATGTAACCGTAATTCATGACGATGATGTTTACCGAATGTATTACCGCGGCCTTCCCCAAGCCGGAAAAGACGGCTCGAACATCGAAGTGACTTGTTATGCACAAAGCGAAGATGGAGTGCATTGGATCAAGCCGAATGTAGGATTATTCGAAGTAAACAGCACGAAAAACAATAACGCCATTTTGAAAGACATGGCTCCCTACTCCCACAATTTCAGCCCATTCCTCGATACGAAACTGGGAGTAGCAACGCACGAGAAATATAAAGCACTGGCAGGAACCGGTAAAAGCGGTCTGGTTCCATTCATCTCGGAAGATGGTATTCATTGGAACAAACTGCGTGAGGAAGCAGTCATTACAAAGGGCGCTTTCGATTCACAAAATGTATCCTTTTGGTCGCAAGCGGAAAATTGTTATGTCTGCTATTTTCGCACCTGGACGAAAGGAGAATACAAAGGATACCGAACCATCAGCCGCACGACATCAAAAGACTTCATCCACTGGACGGAACCGGTGGAAATGGACTTTGGAAAACCGTTGCAGGAACATCTGTACACGAATCAAACCCACCCCTATTTTCGTGCCCCACATATTTACATTGCAACTGCCGCTCGTTTTATGCCGGGACGGCAGGTGCTCACTGCTGAGCAGTTTAATAAGTTGGGTGGTGATAAGCAATATTCACGGGATTGCTCCGATACTGTACTCTTGACCAGCCGCGGTAGAAACCACTATGACCGAACATTTCGGGAAAGTTTTGTACGACCGGGATTGGGATTGGAGAACTGGTCGTCAAGAACGAATTATTGTGCCTACGGCGTTGTTCCCACTTCGCCCACCGAGATGTCATTCTATATTCAACGGAATTATGGTCAGCCTTCTCAATATTTGGAAAGGATGACCTTACGGATGGATGGTTTTGTGTCTGTAAATGCCAGTTTTAAGGGCGGTGAACTGATTACAAAACCGTTTCGCTTCAATGGAAAGAAACTCCAAGTGAATTATTCCACCTCGGCAGCCGGTGGGATCTGCATCGAGTTGCAAGACCGGGACGGGATGCCCATACCTGGTTTTTACCTGCGGGAATGCGATGAAATCATCGGTGATGAGATCGAGCGAACGGTAACGTGGCAAGGGAAATCGGATGTGAGTGAGATTTCTGGAGAAGCAATTCGAATGCGTATTTTTATGAAAGATGCGGATTTGTTTTCGTTTCGATTTCAATGAATTTGAATAAAGAATACCAACAAATCAAATTTGATAAAACTGAGAGTTCAATTGATTGCTATTACAAGAGTCCATCTGATCCAAAACATCTTGGAGGCTGGTATTATCCAAAATTTTTGCAGTGCAGTCCCGTACTTCCTGCATAACCAACCGCAGCCCGCAGGCCAATTCATCATGACATTCCTCGCAACGTTCATACGCAGTAGCGCTTACACAAGGGATAGGAGCCAGGGGACCGTCGAGTATACGAATAATCTGCCCTAACGTGATGGTATCCGGCGGCCGCCCCAAATAATATCCTCCTCCCCGCCCTTTTTTACTGCGTAAAAAACCAAAATTTTTTAATTCAAGGAGGATCAATTCCAAAAATTTCTTTGGGATTTTTTCCTGCTGTGCCAAATGAGAAATGAGAATCGGTCCTTCTCCATAATATTTCGCGAGGTATATCAACGCTTTAAGAGCATATTTTGTTTTTTGTGAGATCATCATCAATCAATCAATCTATTTATTCTATCGATATATGGATTATAATAATTTTAAATGTTCACGTGTCAAGAAATAGAAGATAAAAAAACTCATGAGTTGGAAGAACGGAAAAACCTTCGATAAAGCCACCCCACAAGTATTCCAATGAGGAATCCGCCGATATGCGCCCACCAAGCTACTCCACCGAAAGAGCCTGATTCACCCAAAAGGCTCATAGCGCCACTATAAAACTGAGTGATAAACCAAAAGGCAAAGAAAATCGGTACAGGAATTTCCATTAGTATAAAAAAGAGAATAATCGGAACCGCGGTGATCACACGAGAGTGAGGGAACATGATGAAGTAGGCGCCCATCACCCCGGCAATTGCTCCGCTAGCGCCGATCATGGGCTTTACGGCTTGTAGGTCGGTCATCATATGTGCAAGCCCCGCTACAATTCCAACGCCGATATAGAATAGTAGAAAATTCACCCGTCCAAGCCGATCTTCGACATTGTCTCCGAAAATCCACAACATCCACATATTGGTGATCAAGTGAAACCATCCACCATGCAGAAACATGGAGGTGAAAAAAGGAACAATCTGCTGAAAGGTAGTAAAATATTCCCATAAATCCTCCCGGCTGTATCGAACCGGTACAATTCCATAGTAGAGAAAGAACTCATGGAGAGAATCCCCCAGGCTGAGTTCGTAGAAAAAAACAATCACATTGATAAAAACGATAGATTTAGTGATAACAGGCGGGCGGCTCGATTGAATGGTGTCATATAATGGGAACATCGTCGAATTTGTTTTTTGTTGTATTATATCACCTTTCCCTCCTTTCAAGATGAGTAGAAAAGCAAATCGGGAGCCTTTTCAGTCGCTTGACGGATATGATAAATGTATGTAAAATATCTTTCCAAAGCGATTTTATATAAAAAACGTCAAAAACCATATATATACCACTACAATATCCCAGAACCGTTTCACAAAATATACAGCAAGGAGAGTGTAATAGTGTCAGAATTCGATATTTCCCAAATCCTTTCCCAAGCCGAAACCGGCATCCAAAACTACTTACGTGAAGCATTCAATTCTGACAAGATCGATGAACAACTTTACAATGACGCTTTGCAACAAACGTATCCGAATCTCGAGCGATGGCTTACCAATCCCCAAATCGATTCCATTTCTCCCCAATTAAAAAAAGGCGTGTGCGAGATTATCGGCCAAGAAAAATGGGAAGACCTCGTAAACGCGTTCAACCGCAAAGCACGATTTGGGACGGGAGGGATTCGAGCCATGATGGCCTTCGACAAGCAATCGATTGTCCGCCTGAAAGAAGATGGCATTGGCGCCCCCATTCTAAAAGGTCCCAATACGATCAATGATTTGGTTTTATTGCTGACATCCGCTGGCGTGGCAAAATTTGTGAAAGACCAAAAACCAAATAAAGCGACCAAAATCGTGATCGGGTATGACAGCCGAATACGAGGATATGATTTTGCGAAAGTCATCGGGCAGCTCTTTCTTGCCTATGACTACACAGTCTACATGTTCGATGAAGCATGTCCCTATCCGGAAGTGACCTTTGCGATCCCATACGATACCATCAAAGCCGATTTGGGCATATTTATTTCCGCAAGCCATAACGACTACCGGTACAATGGGTACAAGATATCTTGCTCGAATGGCTCTCAATTCGATCTTCAAACCCGCGATTATATGTATGAGCACTATATTGATAAAGCAACCCCAAGCGATATTCAATTACTCACCTACGAAGAGGCTCCCGAGAACAAATTGTACTTTCTCGGTGGTGAGAAACCCCTCGAAGGATATGATTATGCCGGCCGGGAAAAAAATATCATCAACATACACAAAGAACACTGCAAACATGTCGAAAGTTTTTTTCTAACCCCCGATTTAAATGAACAACAGAATCAGTCGAAAAATCCCTTGCGCATCGGGTATTGTGCTTTCCATGGTTCCGGACGGCGAGCAGTCCCTCGGCTTTTACAGGATGTCGGATTCTCCAATGACCGAGTCCACATCCTCACCGTTGACGGATTAAACGAGTTGAATGGTCTCTTCCCCTCCTTCTGCAGTGAACCGGGAAAAGAACAACAACCCGATCCCGGTGATCCCCGGGCCGCCAACATAGCGGTCAATGCATTCAAAAAAGAATATTCGGAGAAACTGTTTCAGGAAACAGATATCCTCATCGGTACCGATCCCGATGCCGACCGTTGTGGTGTCGTCGTCAAAGTTCCAGAAAATCAACAGCATCTTTATGATGGAAAAGATTATGTCTTACTCCCTGCTGATGATATGTGGGCATTGATTCTATGGTATAGACTACACCGCGAAAAAGAAAAGCACGGAAGCATTCCCGAACGCGAGAAAAAGTTTATCACTCTTTCCCATACCACTTCGGACAGCATTGCGAAATTCGCTCTCGCCAACGGAATCGCAGTGGTCAAAACATGGGTCGGATTTGCCAAACTCGCAGCAGCGACGGGCGATGTATGGGATGGATCGATCAAGAAATACCTCGATCTGAAAAACGGACGTAATCGCGAGTATGTGGATCTTTGCCATGATCACATCTGCGAATGTCATGGATTTGAAGAAGGAAATGAGCGCTCCTTCAATATTGGCGCCATGGAACAAAGCAATGGCTTTTCCATTTTAGGAGGTCCACCGCCGGATGAAAATTCCCTGGGGGTTGGCGGTCATGTCCGTGATAAAGACGGCACCTTCGCCGCGATGCTGATCGCGGAACTGGCCGCTTGGGCAAAGGAACATAGCACGAATTTGATCGAACTGCTCGACAAACACATTTATCTCAATCCGGACGTGGGATTATTCGTCAATCTCTATGAACCGGATCCTATGGATGGAGAATATCCAGGACTGGTCGGTGATAGAACGAAAAAAGCCATTCTGCGGCGGACAATGGGCTACTATCAACTCGCCTTGGCCGGCGACCTCGAGATTGCCGGAAAACCGGTAACCTCCGCCTGCATTTACCGAACCGGGGCATATGACTTAATCTATCCTCCGACCCATGACTATTTATTCCCGGACGAAGGCATTCGATTCTTTTTCGACAAAGAAGGCTTGGATCACATCACCGTCAGACCCTCCGGCACCGGAAACGCACTACGCTTTCACATCCAACTCCACAGCCCGGCAACCGAGTCCAATTTGATTGAGAAGAAAGAAGAGCTGATTCGGGATGGGAAAGCGATTATGGAGGATGTGCGGCGGTTGTTGAAGGCACCGCGGCGGTAATATTCCAAAATCGGAAGTGATCATTGATTCAGAAATGCTAAGTGACCTATTACATATAAGTGAAACGATCGTCAAAGATGTTGGAGTAGAACTAAAAAACTTTCAATATACAAACATTGTAGGCATTAAAAAAAACGATGAAATCGTGACAGAAGGGGATCAATTAGTTGATCGTAAAATACGCCGTTTACTAAAAGAAAAATTTCCAAACCATGGATTTTATTCCGAAGAATCCGGCGGCAACCAGGAAGAAGACTTTGTATGGATTTTGGATCCCATCGACGGAACAACTTTTTATAAAAAAGAAATTCCTCTTTACACCGTATCTTTGGCATTGCAAAAACAGGGTAAACTTGTACTCGGCATTGTATACAATCCCGAATTGGATTACTTGTATTCCGCCGGAACCGGTTTAGGCGCTCATTTAAATGGACATACGATTCGATGTTCTTCCGAAACACAATTAGAAAAATGTATGATTTATGCGGAAATTCCGAGTCGTCACTCTTCTCCGGAGATAAGAAGGTGGGCACTCGAAAAAATGAATGATTTGATCGTCAACACAGGACGAATGAGAATCTTCGGCGTTGGAGCTTTGGGATTGTGTTTTTGTGCAAGTGGGGGCTTCGACGCCTATGTAAATTTAGGGAGTGGACAAGAAAAGTATGATTACGCAGCCGGAAAGGTTATCGTGAAAGAATCCGGTTGCACGTTTACTGAGTTCGGCCCCTATAAAATCGCGGGGCCACCGAAAATACACGATGCCCTTCTCGATTTACTGGACTTGCAAAGCTCGCCCTAGTCTATCCTTCTTCCCAAAATCTCTTACTCTGAATTTGTGGATGACTGTTCTGTTTCCTCTTGAGGAATTATTTTTGACGTATAATTACTTAATTCCTTGAATATTACCCTGTTGGACGCAATGACACGAATACCATCCGAAGTTATTTCCGGAGTATCAATAGAATATATTTCTCCCCCCGCTTCTTTCACAAGATGCATACCCGCAATCACATCAATATCTAGTGTAGTTCCAGGCAATGTAACGTACGCGTCGAAAGCCCCTTTTGCAACATACGCCAATCCGAGAGAACCGACTCCCAATCCTCTGATTCTTTGCGATTGCGCGAAAATATTTTCAAGCGAAACATAACCGGATTTGAAATCCTTTTTCGGTATATCTTTATTAGGAAATTCAACATGATTTAACGATTCATGAATACTATTTTTTGTGACACGTAACTGATTATCCCAACTATTGCAGTAGGCTCCACATCCGCGAATCGCAAAAAACAGTTCCCGTGTTACCGGCGCGTATACAATGGAGAGAAGGGTTTCCTTACCTTCAAGTAATGCAATACTCGTTGTAAATAACGGCAAATTTCTCTTGAATTGCCGACTCCCATCGATCGGATCAATGACAAAAGTATATCGTGTGCCATCTCGATTAATATTATGAGATTCATCCGACTGGATGTTGCAGTATCGAAATCTCTCCACCTTCATTTGATCAATATCATCTATAATGAGTTTTTCTATTTCCAAAGCTAACTCAATACTCGGAGCTAATTTTTGGGGAATTTGAATCGTCTTCACATCTTTTTTGTTCCTGTAAAAACCTCTTGCATATCGATTTTCAAAGATTTTCTCAATTTTATCGATGGTTTTCAATAAATAATATAACGTCATCAACAGATCGGTATCCTGAACATATTGTTTTCCCTTTTTGATGAACCCCGGACCGATAATCGGAGGATTGTACAAATACACAAAGGTAAAAAAACAGACATTTACAACAATTATTATAAAATAAAAAAACAATGAATAAAGATCGAAAAAAATCTGACGTTGAAAGTACATCAATCCTATAAGCACTAAAATCGATATAAACCAAATGGTATAAACAATATATTTAACCGGATTTCGATTTTCGATCATCCGATTTAACCATTCCAGAAAAAAACGGCAAGCATGCTTAAGCCCCCAGATGATGAAAGCCGTGACTAGCCCCACCAATATTGGCATCACAAATATTTCCATCCTTTTCCCCTTGCAATCCTATCAATTTGTTTAAAATTATTTAAAAATACGGCATTTATTATCTGGAATTTTGATGATGCAGATTTGAGTTGTCAAGGGTGAAAAGATTCGATCTACGACTCAATAGTATCATCCCTTTCGATTTCCGACACCAGATTTTTTACGTCTTTTCCCCGTTCTTTAGAACAAACCAATACGCCTTCAGAAGTTGTAACAACAATCACATTTTCCATTCCGAGAATCCCAACATTCACGTTTTTATCATCAAGATCATTAAAAATAGTTACATTCCTGCAATCCAACATGTAAGTTTTTCCTACAATGACATTCCCCTTCGGATCACTGGGAAATATTCGAGAGAACGCCTCCCAGGTGCTGACATCATCCCAATCAAAATTACCTTCCGTCATAAAAACATTGTCGTTCTTTTCGATCAATGCTTTGTCGATGGATTCATTTCCCATCGATGCAAAGATAGAGTTCAATTCTTCCGCAGAAGCATCTTTCTTTTTCAAAACATCCCGCATGGCATTGATCCGATCAACGAAATCAGGCCTTCTCTGTTTCATACTTTTCATAAGTGTTGTTACTCGCCAGAAAAACATACCACTATTCCAGAAAAAGGATTCTGAACGTAAATATTGTTTCGCTTGTTCTTCGGACGGTTTTTCGTGAAAACGTTTCACAGGAATTACTGGCATAGAATCGTTTCGAAAAGAAGAAGGCGACGATTCGGGGATTTCAATATAGCCGAAACCAGTTTCAGGACGCGTCGGCTTTATCCCGATGAGAACCATTGCTTCGTTTTCACGCGCAAAAGCGATAGCCGTTTGAGCGGTTTTTTGGAATTGTTCCGGTTTGCCGATGCGGTGATCTGCAGTGATCATCGCCATTACAATATCGTCGCATGTTTCCGGATACCGTGCCAATATATTCGCCATCGCGAATGCAAGGCACCCGGCAGTATTGCGTCGAAAAGGTTCTGCCAATATTTGTTCCGAAGAAAAATCGGGGAATAACTCAAGAATCGTACTTTTTAACGCGCGATTTGTGGATATCCAAATATCTTTTAAGGGCAAAAGTGGTTTCACGCTATCAATCGAACATTCCAACATGGTTTTATTTGGATCAGTCAAACACAATAGTTGCTTGGGGCGGTCTTTGCGGCTGAGCGGCCAGAATCGTTCCCCTGAACCACCAGCCATAATGATTGCAATCGTGGGAGGTGTCATAAATACAATTTCCTTTGCTTCCAAAACTTATCCGTTCAAATCGTATACGAATTAGGGAAATCTGTTCAGTTGTATGACGTCAAAAATAGTCAATTATTATATTTTAAAAAAACACCCGGCATGAAAGCCGGGCATTAAGAGACTGATCTTTTATATTTGGAGATTTAAGCGCTGAGCGCTTCAGAAAAAATTTCCTCCGGTTCCGGATTCTCAACATGGATCACAATATCCTCATTCTGAACATCAATCGTAATCCGCGCGCCATCCAACACATTCCCGGCGATGAGCGAACGCCCCACCTTGGTCTCCAATTCGCGTTGGATCAAGCGGCGAAGCGGACGTGCTCCGTAAACCGGATCGTATCCGCGTTCCGCCAAATACCGGCGAGCGGCGTCAGTCACTTCGATTTCCATTCGCCGTTCACTGAGACGCTCACGCAGTTCATCGAGCATCAAGGTAACGATTTTTTCGATTTCATTCAACGTTAAAGTCTTGAAGAGAACGATTTCATCGACACGGTTCAGGAATTCGGGACGGCAGTGCATCCGTAATTCTTCCATGACTTTGTTCCGGATATCTTCACGAATTTCTCCGGTCTCCGTGGCACCTTCCAACAAGAAATGGGAGCCGACATTGGAGGTCATGATAACAACCGTATTTTTGAAATCGACGGTGCGTCCCTGCGCATCCGTCAGGCGGCCGTCGTCGAGGATTTGCAGCATGACATTGAAAACATCGTGATGCGCCTTTTCGAATTCATCGAAGAGAATCACGCAGTATGGTTTGCGGCGAACAGCCTCTGTCAATTGGCCGCCTTCTTCGTAGCCAACATAGCCCGGCGGTGCGCCGATCAAACGGGCCACCGTGTGCCGTTCCATGTATTCGGACATGTCGATGCGGATCATATTTTCTTCCGAATCGAACAGCGCTTCGGCCAATGTTTTGGCCAGTTCTGTTTTCCCCACGCCGGTAGGTCCCAGGAAAATGAAGGAACCGATCGGGCGGCGCGGATCTTTGATCCCGGAACGCGCACGAATAACAGAATCGGCTACCGCTTGCACCGCTTCATCCTGGCCGATGACTCGTTGATGGAGGATTTCATCCAATTTCAGTAATTTTTCCCTTTCTCCCTCCATCAAGCGCGTGATGGGAATTCCGGTCCAGCGCGAAATGATTTCCGCCACTTCTTCTTCTGTGACCTCTTCGCGCAAGAATTGATTTTGTCCTTGTTTTTTGTTGAGGTCCACCTCTTCTGTTTCCAATTGTTTTTGCAGTTCAGGCAAACGGCCATGGCGAAGTTCCGCCACTTTCGATAAATCGTATGCCCGCTCAGCCTGCTCGATCTGCATGCGAACATTTTCGATTTCTTCCCGCAGTGTCCGGATTTTTTGAATCCCTTGTTTTTCCATTTCCCACTGTGCTTTCATGCTGTCCAAGCGTCCGCGAAGTTCAGCCAGTTCTTTCCGCAGATCGTTCAAGCGCTCTTTGCTCGCTTTGTCTTTTTCCTTGCTGAGCGCTTGTTCTTCGATTTCCAGCTGCATGACACGGCGGTTGACTTCATCCAGTTCTGTGGGCAAGGAATCGATTTCCGTGCGGATCATGGCGCAGGCTTCATCGATCAGGTCAATCGCCTTATCCGGGAGAAAACGATCGGTGATATACCGATTCGACAACACAGAAGAAGCCACCAGCGCATTGTCTTGGATTTTCACTCCGTGGTGCACTTCGAACCGTTCCCGTAGTCCGCGCAGGATCGAGATCGTATCTTCGACGGTGGGGGGATCGACGAGTACCGGTTGAAAGCGCCGTTCCAGTGCAGCATCTTTTTCAACATTTTTGCGATATTCATCAAGCGTCGTGGCTCCGATACAATGCAATTCACCACGAGCCAGCATCGGTTTCAGCATGTTGCCAGCGTCGATTGCGCCTTCGGCTTTCCCGGCCCCGACGATGGTATGCAATTCGTCGATAAAGAGCAGAATTTGCCCTTCGCTTTCTTTGATCTCATTCAATACGGCTTTCAACCGTTCTTCAAACTCCCCGCGGTATTTGGCGCCGGCCACGAGCGCACCCATATCGAGAGCGAAAAGGCGTTTGTTTTTCAATCCTTCCGGCACGTCGCCACGCACGATGCGGTGTGCAAGCCCTTCCACGATTGCGGTTTTCCCGACGCCCGGTTCTCCAATCAGAACCGGATTGTTTTTGGTTTTTCGGGAAAGAATTCGGATTACGCGCCGGATTTCTCCGTCCCGTCCAATAACAGGATCAAGTTTTCCTTTGTTCGCTTCCTCTACGAGTTCGCGGCCATAGCGGGAGAGTGCTTCATAGGTGCCTTCCGGTGTAGCGCTCGTGACACGCTGGTTTCCCCGCACTTCCGTCAATGCTTTGAGAAAATGATCTTTCGTAATGCCGGCGCTACTCAATATCCGCGATGCAGGAGAGGTTCCGCCTTCCGACAAAATCGCGACGAAAAGATGTTCGATGCTGACATATTCATCTTTCAGGCGTTTCGCTTCATCTTCAGCCTGCACGAGCACTTTGTTCAAGCGGTTGGTTACATAAATTTTACCGGCTTCCGTTCCGGGACCACTCACTCTAGGACGCCGGTCAAGTTCATCCTTCACTTGCCGTTGGATCGTATCAAGCGGCGCGTCTATTTTTGTCAGCAAACGAGGAATCAATCCCTCCGGCTGCTCCAACATGGCGGCCAACAAATGTTCGACATCCACTTCCATATGGCCGTAACGGATGGCCTTATTTTGTGCGTCGGTTATCGCTTCTTGTGTTTTTTGTGTCAATTTATTCGGATCCATCGTTCTTCACCTCACAAGATTCATTTTTCCGATTCCTACCATACGATGAATCAACTCGGATGATATTTCGATGATTTATTTCTTTTCATTTCTTGGATTGTGTTTGGAAACACGAGACAATTCCCGATAGAGGCGCCGTTCTTCCGAAGACAAGCAAACAGGAACGACGATTTTAATTTTCACGAACAAGTCCCCTCGGCTTCCATTCTTTTTCAACAATCCTTTCCCTTTGAGATTCAATATTTTTCCGGAATAAGTTCCAGCGGGAAGCCGCAAGGTAACTGGCTCATCCATTGTCGGGACTTCGATCTGTGCCCCCAATGCCGCTTCCCAAGGCGTAACAGGTATCTCGGATTCCAGGTCAAAATTGTTTACCTGAAAATTCTGATCCTGCGCCAACCGCACACGGATATACAAATCCCCTGCGCGGCCATTACCGGTTCCCTTCCCCCCCTGGCCTCGCAAGCGGATTCTCGTACCGGTGCGGGTACCGGGTGGGATTTTCATTTCATAGCGTTTTCGCTGGACTATCGTTCGCCCATCCGGACCAGATTCCTGCACATAGAGTTCGAGACTTTTTTTGGCGCCGAGATAGGCTTCTTCCAAAGTGATTTCCAAATCGGCTTCGACATCAGGTCCCCGTTGAGTTTCTTCCGCATGAAAGGCTTCGCTGTTGTGATTCGTATTTTTAAACCGCCCGAGTCCAGCTCCGAAAAGTGTATGGAAAAACTCGCTGAAACCCCACCTGCGCTTCGTATCCCGCTCGAATGTTTCTTTTTTCTCCGTTCGTCCAAATCCACCGGGGGATCGATTCCAATTCGGTGGTGGAGAAAAATCCTGGCCGGCTCGCCAATTGACTCCCAAAGCGTCGTATTTTTTTCTTTTTTCGGTATCCCGTAATACTTCATACGCTTCATTGATCTCTTTGAACATTACCTCCGCCGCCGGCCGCCGATTGATATCGGGGTGATAAAGACGAGCCATCCGGCGAAATGCTTTCCGGATTTCATCGCGGGTGGCGTTTCGTCTGATCCCCAGTGTTCTATAATAATCCTTGAACTTCACCGACATTCTAAAAACATTCCTACTTTCCGGTTGCGGGTACCCTAACGGAACCTATTCGCAAAACTTCTTCCTAGTTATTATCAAAACTTTACCAATAATTTTGAAGTGCCTCCCTTCCGGTTTTTACAAAATCATTGAGCAAAGTTCATGCTAATTATGTATCCATGCAAGGAAAATACACGCCCTACCTTAAAAAATAGAATATAAGCAACTGATATATATAGACTTAATCATATACCCCCTTCTCAGACCTATAAAAAAAGCAATTTATCAACTCGAACTAAATCGAGCCATAATGACACAATAAGAATCTCTCCTTCAGGAAGAAGCCGCTGTTTTAGGCGGGGTGGAACTCCCAAATAATCGTTTCAAAAAGCGGCGAATTCCACCGGAATTTCCATCTTTCCCACTCACTTGCATCACGGAAGCGGCTATATTGCGAATAGCCTTGGAAGCGTAAGAAGAAGGCGCGTATGTAAGAAATGATTCTTGATGGCGAACGGCTTCCCGAACAATCGAATCCCGGGGGACGAATCCTAAGTTATTAAAACCGACATTCAAAAATTGCCGGCTCATTTGGAGCATCAACTTGGCAATTTCATTTGCCTCTCCAGCATCCTGCGCCATGTTGATCAACACACCAAGATCTTTTTTGGGATCGTGTTTGACCAAAATTTTGATCAAGGCATAGGCATCGGTATAAGCCGGTGGTTCGGGGGTTGTCACCACGATCACCTGATCGGCAGCCATTAAAAAATGCATGACATTGGAATGAATTCCAGCAGCGGTATCGATCAAAAACACATCGGGCGAAGGTTGAATACTCGTAAAAGCGTGAAACAGACGATCCATTTGTTCCGGTGTAAGATGCGATAATTCCTCCAAGCCGGATCCGCCTGGAATGAGAATCATTCCTTCCGGTCCATGAATCATGATTTCTTCCAAGGTTTTCTCTCCCCGGATTACATGAGACAAATTAAGGCGGGGAGTCAGTCCTAGAATGACATCGACATTAGCGAGAGATAAATCCGCATCTAATAAAATAACTTTTCGCTTCATATGAGTGAAGGCGATCCCGAGAGCACAGGCGACATTCGACTTGCCGACCCCTCCTTTCCCACCAGTCACCGCAATAACCCGCGTTTTTTTCTCAACCGGCAATCGTTTTGTCCGAAAACTGCTGTAATCCAAAATTGTTGACGTACTTTCCGGTGACGCGGCGATTTTCTTGATCTCTCCGGACAAGACCGGCGGAGCATTCGTTGAGTCAGTAGGAACCGGTTGCACAGGAGCCTTATTTGTAACAGAAACTGATTTCTTTTTGTCCTCTTGTTTCGTTTGAGAAGGAATCTTTTCTTCCGAGGAAGGAAGATCGCGTATTTCCGGTGATTCGGAAATCTTCAAGTCATCGATCACTTCCAGGTCAGTATCGGTTATGGATACTTCTTCTTTCGGAAGAACAGCCACGGAAGAATCTGTCTCAACACGATCGGATTTTTCCTGGGCCGCAATCTGGCGAAGTTTTTCGGCTTGATCAGGAATTCTTCGCTTCATTGGTCTTATCCTGTTTGGCATGATTCATTGGTTTCCCTTCCGAAGATTTCGGGAAGGACTGTTGATGATCTGAATCTTGGTTGTTATCATGATTCTCATTTAAATCTATAGAACGATTCACGACCGGTTTGGTCAGCAGCAGTTTCGCGATCCTTTCCGATTTGGCAATTTCAATATCTTCGGGGACATTCTGCCCTGTGGTCAGATAGGAAATCGGAATCTTGTATTTGGTCACGGTATTGAGGATAGTTCCATAGGTCGTCGATTCATCGATTTTTGTAAAAATAAATCGCACCGGTTTGATTTCTTTGAAATGCTCGACGATATCGATCATATCACTGTATTTTGTCGTTGTGGAAAGAACAAGATGAATTTCGGTGGGGAGAGCGGCTTGCGCGATTGCGGCCAATGTGCTCATCTGCGGCATATTTCTTTGGCTCGTACCCGCTGTATCGAAGAGGATCAGATGCGCGTCTTTATGCTTGTTCAATGCTTGGCGCACCTCTTCCGGAGAATACGTCACTTCCAATTCGGCGCCTAGAATCTCCGTATATTTTTGCAGTTGTTCCACCGCTGCAAGCCGATACAGGTCAGCCGTGACAAATACGATTTTCGGACGGACTTCCCACTTCTGGGTATATTTATATTGTGCCGATATTTTCGCCAGGGTAGTGGTTTTTCCAACTCCCGTCGGCCCCACCAACATGATCACTTTCGGCTTTTTTGCATTGACATCGATTTCAAGAGGCGGGACAACGGGAAACTTCGAAAGCAAATAGCCCTTGAGCGCCGTCCAGACATCATCCTTTTCATCGGTTGTTTCGGCAATGTGGCTGGCGATCGAAAGGGCGAGACTTTCATCCACATCATGTTCCAGCAAGTGATTGTAAAGTGCGCGCGTATGAGTCGGCACCGTCGGGAATTCACCAGAGGCAAGAGACGGTGCCAAGTGTTCAATCATTCCGATCACGCGAGACAATTGATTTTCCAATTGCGACAAACGGTCTTCGAGATATTTTTCTTTAAAGGTCGGCGCAGGTGGCACGACAGGTTCATGATTTGTAATGGAAGGAGAAGGTGGAGGTGGTTCCGTTTTTTTCTTCTCCACATCCAGTTTTTTTGAAAGAGCGAGAAGGGGGTTTTCTTCTGGGGCCTTTTTTTCCTCCTGTCCGTCTACTTTGAAATCGATCTTTTTCCCCGCTCGATTTGGAGCCGGTTTGGTTGGCGAGGAAGACGTAGGTTTCGATTGGGGCTGGGAAGTTTTTTTACGCGCTTCTTTGATATCCACAGCGGCAGTCACTTCCACACCACGCCCCATGAACAATCCGAGCAAACCTTTCCCCGTATCCCGCGAATGGAGAATAATGGCATCCGGTCCTAATTCTGTCTTCACCATTTTCATGGCTTCGCCCATGTCTTTAGCCTGGAACTTTTTCACTCGCACTTTGCAACCTCACGGTAGAGATACGGCTAACCGGAACTTCCGGCGCCACTTCGTTATAAGAAAGAACAATAATTTGTGGAATTCGACGCTCACACAATCTCCGAACATGTGATCGAATCTGTGGACTGGTCAGAACCAACGGATGATAGCCGGACATCACCGCCGCATTGATTTCCCGTTCAAAGGAGGCAATGAGCTGTTCGGCATAGATGGGATCAGTCGCCATGATGCCCGCCGGCCCTCCGCGCTGAATTCCTTCCATAATACGATTCTCGATATTCGGATCGATGGTAATCACCGGCAGCCTTCCATTTTCATCGATATAAAGATTGGTAATAATCCGCGCCAGATTCATACGGCAGTATTCAGTCAACGTATCCGGATTCATCTGCGCCGCTTCCGCATAATCGGCAATCGCCTCAAAAATCAATTCCAAATTGCGAATCGGTACTTTCTCTTGAAGCAGATTCTGCAGCACTTTTTGCACAACACCGACTTTTACGCCGGCCACCTCCAACAATTCACCGACCAACACTTGATTGCGTTCTCTTAAATGATCGATCAACTGTTGCACTTCCTGCCGGCCTAACAAATCATGCGCATGGTTTCGGATCACTTCCGTTAAATGAGTGGCCAACACCGCCGCCGGTTCCACCACACTGTAGCCGGCCATTTCAGCGCGGGATCGCTCATCCTGTTCAATCCACTTCGCCGGTGTGCCGAAAGCCGGCTCTGTTGTTTTAATACCGGGCACATCATCCTCCTCTTCCTCTGTCGTCGGTTTCATGGCCAACAAGCGGTCCGGACGGATTTCATTTTCCGCAACTTTGACTCCACGAATTAAAATCCGGTATTGACGAGGATTGAGCTGCATGTTATCGCGTATACGAATCGGAGGCACTACAATCCCCAATTCCACTGCCGTTTGCCGCCGAATCACGCTTACACGGTCGAGAAGGTCTCCCCCCTGTTCTGCATCGACAATGGGAATCAAACCATAACCGATTTCGATTTCCATTGGATCGACTTCGAGCAGAGATTCCACCTTTTCCGGCTCAGGCGGTGCTTCTTCCTCTTCTTCCCGTGCCCGTTCTTCCTCTTCAGCCACTTGGACTTTTTGAATGCGTTGAACCTGCCACGCAGCCACTCCCAGCAAGAAGGCAAAAAGGGAGAACGGTAAGACGATCCCCGGTCCGAAAAACATCCCGATCGTCGCAACGGTAAACAAAGCAGAGGCTGCGACATACATGGCTTCGGGTTTGGAAAAGAATTGTTGATAGAGGCTGTCCCCTAAAGCCCGTTCTTCCGAAGCACGGGTAACAACGATACCGGCAGCCGTGGCTGTCAAAAGAGCCGGAATTTGGCTGACCAATCCGTCGCCGATAGTTAGGAGAGTGTAGGTGCGTAAAACGGAAAAGAAATCCAATCCTTCCATAAATCCCACGGCAATCCCGCCAAGGATATTGATCCCTGTAATGATAATCCCGGCGACCGCATCCCCCCGTACGAATTTACTGGCACCGTCCATGGCGCCGTAAAAATCAGCTTCTTTCGCGATCTCTTCCCGCCGCTGACGCGCTTCGGCTTCCGTGATCAAGCCGGCGTTTAAATCTGCATCGATGGCCATCTGTTTTCCCGGCATGGCATCGAGGGTGAAACGGGCTGCCACTTCCGCGATCCGGCCGGAACCTTTGGTGATGACAATGAATTGAATAATGATCAAAATAAGAAAGACGACAAAACCGATTATTGCATTGTTACCGGCAACCACTTCCCCGAAAAACTCGATTACCGCCCCGGCTTTGTCCCGCACACCTTCGGCGGTTCCGGTGGGGGTGAGAATCAATTTGGTTGAAGCTACGTTCAAGGAAAGACGGAAAAATGTCATGAGCAGCAATACCGTCGGAAACGTGGAAAATTCCAACGGATTCATCATATATAAAGCAATCATCAAGACGAGCAAGGCGATTGAAATGTTGGTAACCAAAAGAAAGGACAACATGTTGGGGGGAACATACCCCAGCATGATGCCGATAATACCGACAAACATAAACGCGACAACGAAATTCGATGCGCGTTGCATGGTTGTGGGTTTACCTGCAGCGGTTGTGTCAGCCATTCCAATTTACCCTTTCATGCATATTGCGAAACCCGATCGTTCATTTTGTAAACATAAGCAAGCACTTCCGCCACAGCTTGATATAGATCGGGAGGAATCCAATCTCCAACTTCGACTAATTTATAGAGTGATTGTGCCAACAATCGATTTTCCACAATCGGCACATTGTGTTCTATGGCAATTTCCTTGATTCGCCGCGCCAAGACATTTCGTCCTTTCGCCACGACTTTCGGCGCAAGCATCGTCTCCGAATCATATCGTAAAGCGATCGCATATTCCGTCGGATTCGTGACCACGACTTCCGCTTCGGGGACTTCCTCCATCATCCGTTTCCGTGCCATTTCCATCTGTATCGAACGAATCCGGCTTTTGATTTGTGGATCTCCCTGCACATCTTTCGATTCCTGTTTGACCTCCTCTTTCGTCATTTTCAGATCCCGTTCCTGCTGCCAACGTTGGTAAATATAATCGATAATCGCCAAAACCAACATAATCAACAACGCTTTGATAGCGATATCCAACGCCCGGTATCCAATATGAATCAGGATATCGATCAATTCCTTCGAAACCAAAGTCATCATGCCGGGAATGGAATAATAGACACTCGATATCATCACGGGGGCAATGATAAACATTTTGATAATCGACTTGAGCAGCTCCACTTGGGAACGAATCGAAACAAACTTGGCTAATCCTTTGATCGGATTCAACTTTTTGATATCGGGTGTCATTTGCTTGCCCGTAAACAAAAAACCGACTTGTACGATATTCGTAACAATCGCAACAACAACAAAAATGATGTAAAAAGGCATCAATATATACAAAACCCGCAATCCGAACTCCATGATAAATGCATGAATACTCTCTTCGGAGATATCTCTTTCATGAATATGCTCTAAATAGTATATAATCCCTTCCCAAATGTTTCCGTAAAAGTGATCGGCAAAAAAATAAAAAGCGACAACTCCCGCAATGAGCAGCATTGCAGTATTTAATTCCTGACTTTTCGGAACTTGCCCTTCTTCTCGTGCGCGTTGCCGTCTCCGCGCCGTTGCCGGCTCAGTTTTCTCCTGACCGTTTTCGTTTTCTGCCATATGTCACTACTCCGACGATGTTCAAGTCATCGTTCAGAATGCCGCCAATCGTTTTAAAAACGCAAATGCATACTCCGAGTAATTTTGTAGATAGTCGCTATATGCGAACGTCGTGTATTCAAAGACCGACAATAAAATGACCAAGCTCATCGAAATCCGAATGGCAAAACCGACGACCATAATGTTCAACTGAGGTGAAGTTCGCGCTAAAAACGCCTCCGCGATACTGACCAAGATCATGCTCCCGATCATAGGGGCTGCGATTTGAATGCCCATCGTATACATGGCCGAGGCCAAAGCTAACCGCCGAGGTTCACTGAACAATAATGTCTCATATCCTGCCGAGCCAAAATTGGCGATGGCAAAACCTTCTCCCGGCGCAAAAAACTGAAAACTATCCATCAACACCATCAAAATTTTTTCCGGGCCATCGATCGTGATAAAAATGAGAAGTCCAATCCACGTATTGATCTGAGCCATGAGAAAAATATCTTGACCGGTGATCGGATCGAAAACAGAAGCCGCTGAAAATCCGGCTTGCTGCCCGATCACTTCACCGGCAATGCCGATCGTATGAACAAAAATTTGCCCGATAAACCCAATAGCCATTCCGATCCCCATTTCTGCCATGATAGCGATGGAAAAATCAATCACGCCCTCATACACACGTGGAACCGGCGGAATCGTTAGGGTCAATTGGGGCTGATTCAATTCCCAAATAGGACCGATGATGACCATGGCGATCCAAAATGCAATACCGGCCCGAATCGAACGTGAAACCGAGGTATTGCTCAAAACCGGCATCGTAAACACAGCACCCGCCACCCTGACATAGACAAAGAAAAATGTCATGAACATGTCTTCAAAGGGTTCGGGAAGCAGCGTCATGGGCTACCACCTCGCCACATCCGGTAGCCGCTCAAAAAGCCGCAGCGTCAAATCGGTCATCCGCTCGATCAGCCAGGGCATTAGAAACAGGATCGTCGTCCCCACAACCAGTAATTTCGGGACAATGGTCAACGTTTGTTCATGTATCTGCGTTGCAGCCTGAAGCAAGCTGATCATCAAGCCGATCACCAACCCAATGCCTAAGAGCGGTAAGCTGATAATCAACGCATTGAACATCATCGTCTGTCCCAATTCGATCACAAAATGTTCATCCATTCGAATACTCCTTTCTGTTGGCTCATGCATCCATGTTCAAGAAAAACGATTCTCCTAACGCGTGAATCAAAATACTCCATCCATCTACGAGAACAAACAGCAAAATTTTGAACGGTAACGAAATGAATGCGGGGGGAAGTTGAAACATCCCCATGGAGATTAAAACCGATGAAGTCACGATATCGAGAATAAGAAAGGGAATAAAAATCATAAATCCCATCATGAACGCCTTTTTCAATTCGCTGACCATAAATGAAGGAATCAAGACATGAGTCGGCACATCCGAAGGACTATTCGGTTTCTCCATGCGTGCCATCGCCATAAACACTTTGATGTCATAGGCTCCCTTTTCACCGATTTGTTCCCACATAAAATCCCGAACCGGTTTCAACGCGCGCTGCAACATGACGTAGAAAGGAGGAATCCTTTCGGTTACTGTCTGCCCGAACACATCGGTATCACCGGCTTCGAGCGCTTCGATGTCTTTATTCAAATAAGGTTGAATTGCATTTTGATTGATTTCTTCAAAAACAGGGGTCATAATATAAAACGTCATAAAAAGTGACAATCCAATCAACACTTCATTGGAAGGGGTTTGTTGCGTTCCGATCGCCCGCCGAACCAATCCCAGCACGATCGAAATTCGAATAAAGGAAGTAGTCATGATCAATATGCTTGGCAAGAGAGATAGGATAGTCAGTCCAAAGAGAATTTGGAGCGTAATCGAGACATCCTGCGGATGCGGATTCTCCTCCGGACCGAATCCGAATGTCGGGATTTGCTGCGCATGAGAGTCCGGAATGCCGATGCCAAACAAGCACAGAAACACAATGAGAAACACTGGTAAAGAATCCCTCATGCCCGATAGGACACAGCGAAAAGATGAAAACACACAGGTTGAATGATGGGGGTGGGGATGCCCACGCTCCGGCATTTTCAGTGAAAACCGATACGAGATCATTGTTTTGAGTTTATTCATGATTCTCGCCCGCCTTTTTTCGTAATCGTTGCGTCAATCCGCCTAAGAGGAGCAGGCTGGCCTGCACTTCTTTCTGCATGTTTTTCCCTTCCAGCGCACTTTGCCATTGGGATAATTTTTCCCCGAATGACGGCGAGACATGCTGCTGGTTTTCCATGCCAGATTCCGATTGTATGGATTCATCTACTGCGGATTGAGGAAGATTGACTTGAGAAATCAAAGAAACAGTATTTCCACCTTC
This sequence comes from uncultured bacterium, assembly GCA_964412555.1. Taxonomy (GTDB): domain Bacteria; phylum Hinthialibacterota; class Hinthialibacteria; order Hinthialibacterales; family Hinthialibacteraceae; genus CAYPPG01. The sequence continues at coordinate 17,275 of CAYPPG010000024.1, read as the reverse complement.
TCCGATCAAGTAATACTCATCACCGACACGAATCAAATGAATTTGGGATTTTTGGGATAGCGCATAGGATCCCAATCGATCGATATAATTTCCTCCCAGTGTCCGGTTCTTTACAACAAAACGCTTGGCTAACCAGGCCAAACCTAATGCAAATAAAATCACGAAAGCCAGACTGATCAACATTTTTCCGAAATATTGTCCGAACGAAGAAGAGCCGGCTGCGGGAGATTCTTCCGTCTCACTCTGTATTTCTTCGTTTTGTGGATTGATATCTTGATCAAAATATTTCTGCAGAGCGTTGAATGTTTTATTCGCATGAGAAGAAGTGGCGTTCGCAGGAGTGGCTTTCGAAAGAATTGCCGCGGAGACCGATGCAACAGATGTTGCATCACGGGGTACTTGTCCACCGACGCGGGGACGCTCTTCCGCCGTCCAGCCAAGTGTCACACCGCCAACACAGAGAATGACCCCAAGCAGGATACCATATCGAGAACAATACATAATCCTGTCCTCACCGGACATCGTATGTCCGGCAACCGCAAGATAATGTAGGATCTTGCGGCCCTCAACCCAATTTCATTCTTCGCCGGCGCTGACGAAAGAATGTGTGCAGTTCAACACGAACCGGCAGTCAAAATCCATCGCGGGAGGCGCCTACAAATGCATCCGGATTCTATCTACCAGTTCGAAACAAATCATAAAGAAAACACTTTTCGAATCAAAATACCACTTTGATTGTTTGTATTCACAATTTCGCCCATAGCGAATATCCGGCCATCAACCATCAAATCGGCTCGATATCCCTCATGAGCAAGCAAATCATTCCAAGTCTGACTATTCAACCATCCGATTTCGAGTATCTTTCCATCCGGATGATGGATTACGATATGTGTATCCAGCAAGACATCCAATAACTTCGAAAAATTGTGGATCGTTACCGGATCGCCTTGGGGGAAATAAGCGTTCGAAATTTCTTCCCGCCAATGAGACGATCGGGAATATTGCTCCACCTCGCGGCAACCGATTACTCCCTTGACAGTGTGCAAATGGAGTAATGATCCCGGACGTAAAGATAACAAATCAACGAGTTTAATGTCAGACTGACAATTCATATCCTATATCTTCATATCATATGATACAATCCCAAGCGAATGGAAGCCAAAAAAAGTCCACTCTCATTTCAAGGCTTCGATTCGTTCTTGAATACTCAAAATATCTGTAATTCGAACGCCGAAATTCTCATCGATGATTACCACTTCCCCTTTAGCAAAGAGTTTGTCATTCACGAGAATATCGACAGGTTCACCCGCCAATCGATCCAATTCAACAACGGAACCGGAACCAAGTTCCAGAACCTCTTTGATTTTCCGGTATGCACGCCCCAATTCCACCTTGACTTCGAGACTGATGTCGAGAATCAGTTCAAGGTTGCCCGTATCGACCGAAGGCCCCAGCTGACTCATTCCAAATTGCTGCGGTGCGGTGGGAGCAAATTGAGCAGGAGCCGATAAGACTTCGGGTGTTTTGGCCGAGGAGCTAAATTCGCGTTTCTCTTCCAAATCTTCCTCAGGAGTAACACCTCCCGCCGAAGCCGAACTAATGGAATGAAGCAAATTCCGAGGAATGATCTGATAAAGCGCCCCACTGACCGTCGCGGACGAGATATCATATTCGACCTGAATCAACCGTTCCGAGGATTCTGGCATCAATTCACCGAGATCCGCCGGCCGAGTGGTCGTATCCGGAGATTCAAGATTGATTTCACCACCGATTTTTTGAGAGAGTTGAGTATTTGCGGAACTAAAAACATTTTGAATGGCTTCACCGAAAGCACTTTCTTCCAAGTCTCCAAAATCGTTTTCCGAACCGCCTCCCGTCATTTGAGTGGCCAATTTGAGAGCGTTCTCTATCGCCATAATGAGAACACTCTTTCCATTGATCATCCCTTTGTAATTCAATTCGGCAGTGACAAACTCTCCACGTATTTCTGCCGTGATGGTTAAGGGATCGGTTTCTTTAAAACTTTTCAAACTGATATTGACCTCTTCTCCCATCAACGTGGAAAGAACATCATTTCCAGATTCCGAGACAAGGGTGGTGAACTGACTGATCGCATCTTCTTCCTCAGGAGTCAACTGTGAAACTTCCTGCGGCGAATCTCCCCTTAGCAGGGCATCAATTTCATCTTGACTTAACGCTTCAGCACACATGGTTCCGTTCCTATAAATCCCTTTTCTGCGTTACACATCATCCGGCCCTTCAATGATACGTGTAATTTTCACGGCATTTCGTTTGCGATGAACACCCGGTTTAGCAAAATACCGGTATTCATTCCCAATCCGGACGACAAATTCTTCATCGACGCGAGTATTCAGTTGTACCACATCTCCACGATTCAATTCCAGAAGTTCACGAAGCGAAATATTGGCTTTCCCAACATAAGCGATTAGCGGTAAATCCACACGCCGGAGACGATCAATCAGCATTTTGTTATCTTCTTCGGATAGATCTTTTTTCTCCGCCGCATACCATGAAGTACTGGACAAATCAGGAGCAATCGGCTCCAAGGTCGGATAAGGAATACAGAAGGATAGAGTACCTGAGATTTCCTGCATGGTCACTTCGAATGTCATCAAAATCACCATTTCGGAAGGATAATACAATTGCATCAACAACTGAGGATTGGTTTCCGATTGTTCAAGCGAAAGATTCAACGGAATGACCGTTGCCCAGGCTTCGTGAAGCATATCAAAGGCTCGATATAATACTTTTTCGATGATTGTTTGTTCAATTTCCGTCAGTTCACGATTCTTCTTGAAAACATTTCCTCGCCCACCCATCAACCGGTCGACTAACGGAAAAGAAAGGGTAGGCGACAATTCCATCAATGCTTTTCCATCAAGAGGATCCATGTTAATGATGCAGATATAGGTAGGATTCGGAATAGATCGAATGAATTCTTCGTAAGAAATTTGATCCACGGAAACCAGTTTGACTTCGACAATCGTACGCATGAAAGCGGATAAGGAAATCGAAAAGACTCGTGCAAAATGATCATGCAAATTGTGCATAGTGCGAATCTGATCTTTCGAAAAACGGTCGGGATGATTGAAGTCATAGACTTTGACTTCCCGAACTTTTCCTTCCTCCTCCATATCGACATCCGCCGGTCCCTCACCGGTGGCGAATGCGGAAAGCAGGGCATCAATTTCAGACTGAGAGAGGATATCCGCCATAATTCAAACTCATTTCTTTTCTTACGGTGTAACAACACGCTGGCATACTACCGATATTTCAAACTTGCTGCCAAAACAGCGGCATTTCGGCGTAATAGCGAATCAAGAAACAACCATTTGCGTCAAATTCACACGAAGAATCTCTGCTTTCTGCAGTTCAAGGTTCAATTGAGTCTTGATTTCCGTTTTGATTTTATCCATGCCTTCGATACTTTTGGTATCGGTGGCATTTTTTGTTTTCAGAATTTCTAAAATCAAATCCTTTATGCGAGACATCTTTGTTTTTTTACTATCGGTATCGATGCCCATTTCTTCCAACGCTTCTTGTTCTGAAAAATTATTTCCTCTTGGTTTAATTTCCAGTGAAATAGAACAAGTCAAAAGCCGGTCGCTATCCGGGGGGGCTAAATTGACAGTAAAAGGCTCAGGAAAATCAAAGACATAGCCTGGTTCATCCAATATTTTGGTCGGTAAAGGACTTTCTTCATCGGAGCCTCCGAACATTTGCATTCCGATAAATCCGATGATTCCCAGCAGCACGACGAATATGCCAAGAATTATCGGCAGTTTACTTTTAGGCTTCTGCTCCTCTTGCGCTTCGACCTGCCCTTGATCTTTAGGATCACCCATTTTACAAATCTCCTTAATGTATGGATCACAACTCTAACAGATAAAATACATTATAGATGGTTAAAATTTTCCTTGTCAAGCATTTTTTTCCCATCGTGCACCCAAGAGAAAGAAAATACTTTTGTAAAATCATCAAGCTTTCAAGCCTGCGTTCATGAATTTTGAAAACAAAGACGCATAGTCACTACCTGAAAACATGGATAACTATCATTCACAACTATACGTTTTTTAAAGAAGCGACTCCTCCACAAGCATATAGATTTACGCGAGGAGAACTCTCATTCAATCATGAAAATGCCACTATGAATCCAATCGTTCTTTCTTCGGTTCCCTCTTGCATTTTCACAAAAAGGAGGTATTCAATCGTGTATCTAAATTGAATCCTTTAAAAAAACCATTCGGTAAAAACCAGTTGATGCGAAAATTTTGTTGATTTCATATTTTTATATCAAGCAATAAGCGTTCCAAAAATCATGTAAGAGATCGCTTGACCATCCTTATGTCCATTGGATAGAATACAAATCGTTCGACAAGGAAAGGAATTCTCATGTCATCAAAGCAATTGATAGAACTCAGTATTGTGATTGGTCTTTGTGCAGTATTATATTCATGTTCCACTTCCAGGAACATAGCAATCCGGCCTGCAGATGTACTGAGCCGGGATGTATTTACCTGCAAAGGACTTACAGCGGATAAACGATGGGTGGGGATAACGGATCAATTTCTTCCGGAAGAAGATGATAAAGTCGTCGTCGTTGCCCGGTTTTCTCCGGAAGATCAAACAAAGTATCTGATCTATGAATTGACCAATCCTCTTCGAACTGTCGTTACTACTGATAAAGTTAAATATCCGAATGAAAACATCCTTGGCATTTTTTACGATATGGACCGTTTAATGAAACTTGGGGGAGAAGGCGAATGGAGAGCAACGATTTTTGCGGATCATGAACCTTTGGGTCAAGCAGTCTTTTATCTAGGAGAAAAACCGGAAGAGACGGAAGAAGAAGCCGGCCCGAGTTTCGTATTTGTAGGGGAAGAATCATCCGAAGAAGAAACCGCACTTCCCCCCGAGAGCGAACGCTTTGGTTCCTACATTCAGGAAGTCACACCGGAACTGTCCATTCCTTCTGCGGATGGAATCCAAACAGCCCCACCGGAGATATCTCCGGCGACTCCCTAAATTACGATCCTTCACGATTGGACTCGACAATGGAAATCTACACACAAGAAATCCAAGAAGAAAAAGATATCATCGCGACTCGTGACCGTGCCCGTGTGATTTGTGAAGAATTAGGGTTTGGAGTCACGCAACAATTGCAAGTCGCCACCTCCATCTTTGAATTGGGAAAGAATATCCTGGAACACGGCAATGGTGGAACCATTACTTTCTCGATCATGACGGAAGGGGATTCCTTATCTCTTCAAGTGGAAGGACAGGATAGAGGGCCGGGAATTCCGGATGAAAAGAAAGAAGAACTCTTGGAATCCGGCACAGGCAAATCCACCGCCTTGAAAGGCATTGCCGCGATGAAGCGGTTAATGGACGATATTGAAATCGAGTCCGAGCCAGAACAAGGAATAGGCACAACTATCCGATTGATTAAAAGAAAACCCCAGCCATCCAAGAATTTGGCTCGAAATCTAGTCAGTTTTCTTCAACAGAAATTTTCATCACGCAAAAATCCCACTCTATCGGAAGAACTTCGCATACAAAATTTGAATTTGATGCAAACTCTTTCTCTTTTCGAAGAAAAGAATCAAGAACTCGCCCAAACAAACAAGCAGCTTTTGGAATTAAAACAACAATTGGAAGAATCCAATTTGGAATTACAGGATCGCACCACTGAACTACAGGAAGCATTGCTCTCCCTCGGTGATCGGACTACGGAATTGGAGTCGCACAATCGTCGTTTTTCCGCTGTCCTCCAACAAATGTCAGAAGGAATTGTGATTACAGACCGATCGGGAATCGTCACAACCGCAAATGGTCGATTTTGTAACATGTTCAACACGAAAAAAGAAGATATAGAAGGTCTTTCCAAAACAGAATGGTATAATTTTCTTGGACAATACCATACGGCTCCAACCGACGAATGGAACAAAACCTGCGCTTCTCTGGACAAAGAACCTCATTCCACCATCAAATTCGAACTTAAAAACATTGGAAATAAAGAGGATAAAAAATCCTGCCGGACGACTCCGATTTTGGATGGAGAACAGAAAATCATTGGTAGATTATGGATTTTTGAATAGCACAACCAATACCGCTTTTTTCATACCCCCTAGCGATATTGTTAGCGAATGGAGCGCGAAAATCTGAAGATCAATTCCTCCACTACTTGTTTAGCGCCATCCTTCGGAAAAAATTGTTCCGCCGTTGTCCCGATTGTTTCTCGTAGAGAATCGTTTTCCCATAATTCCTGAGCGATTTGAAGCGCGGAATCAATGTATTGCTCCGTTTCCATTGAAATAACTTTCGCGATTCCTTTTTCAGCAAACAGTTGACCAAGTTCCTTTTCCTCTTTTGAATGAGCCAATAAAAGGGTCGGTTTGCCTAGCGCCATCAATTCATAGGACGGCGAAGAAAATGGGAGAATTCCCATTCGTGCCTGGTTCAATGTTTGTAACCGTTTCTCCACCGATTCGTGAAGAGAAACAAACTCGACACCAAGTAAATCCTCTTTCCAGTGGTTGAATTCCGATTCCTTTGCGTCATATATTATCAACAATTTTGATTGAACATTGGTGTGGAGTTGTTTTATCAAGGAGAACATTTTATCTGTAAAGAACCGACTCGAAAGTAAAAAAACGAGTGGATTCGCCGACATTTCCTCTTTAGCGGCTCTCTCGGTATAAGACGACGGTAAAGGCAGATATCGTTCTCCATGAATACATCTTCCCAAACGACTGGGGGAAAGAGAAAGCGTTTCGAAATTCGGGGTAAGAATGATCTCCGGTAATAAAACCGCATTCGCAGAAAAAAATATTTCTTCTAATTTTTCCCCGATAGAGACCAAGAATGTTTGCCGGCGAATTTCGGCGAAGATTCTTGCAAAAGAAGTTCGCCCGATATCTGCGAGTGTCATGTTAGGTTTTTCTTTCTGAATGACATCCTGTATGGATAAAGCCGAAATCTCCGAGACGTTTTCCAGCCACCTCACTTGATGGCATTGAAAATCCTCTCGAAAATAATCTCGGCTCGCAGAAGGCAAAAGAATTGTTTCTACTTCAACACGCCGAAACGCTTCGATGAGCGCAAGTGCACGAATATGACGTGCGATCTGATTCTCTTTGGTTGGATCGATCCAAATCAATAGTGTACGCGGACTCTGCAATTGAATTTCTTTTGGTTCATCAACCGGCTGTGTTTCGGGATGTTCCTCATTTCCCGCAAAGATTTTTTTCCAAAACCTGACCATAACTCATTGACCTGTTATAATGGATTTCATTACACTTATGTATATAGAACGAACTTTGTTTTTCGGAATGGCTCCATGTGCATTTTTATCGAATTTTCGGATTGAGCGAAGAGACGAATCGGCGTTTTCGGAATATTTCCGAGGAATCGTCCTCATTCTTCATACAGAGTTGGGTTTCCTTATGATACGTTTATTGTTTATTATTGCATCATTACTATACACTTGTTCGATGCATAGAATTGTCTCTGCAGCAAGCGATCCATTCCCGCTTACCATTGAACCGAATGATTCCAGGATCGCAGAATTATATATCGCCTTTTTAGATAGAGACATCGAGTTGGTGCTCCAACGTTTCGATCTGCAAGCCGGCTTGATTCAACCCGATATTCCCGAAAATGCAACGGCGGAATGGGCGGATTTCGGTTCGCTTACCTATCCAGAGAGACGAACTCAGGCCGAGGAACCTCGCTATCTTTGGTCCTACGGTCAATCCCGCAAAACCGCTGAACTTGCCGGAGCAATGGCCTATGCCTACACGATTCAACAATCAAAATGGTTTCAAAGTAAAGAACTGCTGAATTCGATCCTCTCCATCTTTCGCGCTTTTTCCAACCATCAAACAGAAGAAGGAGAATTTGTGTTTTCTCCCATTCATTACAGCAGTGTATGGGGAACTCATGAAATGGCCTGGCGGTTGGAACCCTTGCTCAATGCCTATACATTGATTCAATCGAAGATGTCTCCTGCACAACAGAAAAAGTACAGAGACATGCTTGAGCGCGGGATTCATTATCTCAGTACCCACGAGCAAAGTTCGCTTAGCAACCGAGGAATGGTATGGTGTGGGGTAATGGCCCTTTGTTCTCGTTTTACCGGCGAGGAGCAATATCGTCTCGAAGCAGAACGAGTTTTTCAGTGGGTAAAACGGATTTTTGCCGAAAATGGCGAAATAAGGGAAGGTCCAGGACCCGATTTGGGGTATTCCACCATTTCCTTGCAATACCTTTTTCTCTATCGTCTTATGACCGGAAACACAGAGTTGGATGCAATCTTGATCCGCTCTTTGGAATGGTATACACGCCTGTTTACTTTTCACGCGGTTCCACTTGAAGGCATGACAACGCGGCAATGGTTGATGGATGGCAAGAGAGTATCCCGGGTATTAGGAGTGCTCACATTTTACGCCAATCGCGATCCCTCATTTCAACAAATCGCGACTCGTTATTTGGAAGCCCTTATGGATATGGAACCTGGTTTTGTAACCGATCATGGCGGTTGGTATTTTTTATCGGGATGCCAGTATCACATTCGTCCCGAACAACTTGAAACTATTCCTTATAAACCTTATGCCCAACTCTACAAAAGCGACCACTCCCTCTATTACCTAGTGGGACGCAATTATCAAACTTCTGTCACGCTTCGAGGGAGAAAACCGTTGAAAGGACTCCAAACCTGGTCTTATCAAGGTGAGCCGCCTTTGATATTTCCCTCGAAAAATGTCCAGTCTACAGTCAAAGGGTATGGATTCGCTTCTCATCTTATGGATGCCCCCTGGAATATAACTCCCCTTCCCTACAAAATCACCTCTTTGGAGAATGAAGCGATTGCATTGATTCATTCCCAAGGAGATTTATATACCGCCTATTTGTTTTCCACCGATACAACAGTAGTGGTGTATCGCAGCCTTCATGAGGGCGGTCAAATCGATTTAGCCCATCATTTAAAAACCTGCGCGGAAATCGAAAACGTCAATAACAACATGATCACATTCTACAATTCCGCAGCACGAATCATTCTACCCTCCGTTATGCCGAAAACCGACGTTTATCTGGACACATTGCGTCTCCGCATTCATTTTCAAAGTGAATTTTGCTGGCTTGGTTATGCCGGGCCAAACTCATCCCTGATTTGCGAGCCGGTCTATGAAGGACTTGTTTTAGTCCAAATCCTTAAAGACAACGAAAAAGTGTCAGTCTTGCTGAATCTTTCCGGCCAGCCATTTACTCAACAACTTTATTTCCCTGGAACGAAAATCCCGATTCCGCCGGTTGCAGAATACGGTGCTTACCTTATTACCTCCTAAAATCTACTTGGGTAACACAGGTAAATCATCTCCTTTATTGAATCCAATCCATGCGTTTTTGCCAATGGCGTAAAATGTCTTCCCGCCATTGATTGATCGTTTTGGCGCCGGAATGAGCGCCTTCTTTGAATTCGGGATTGAGCAAATCCGTCCACCAATTCTTATGTTCGATTTCGTGGGGACGGTGTCCGAGTTCCCCTTCGGGTACACTTTCATATTGCCCTTTCTCCCCATCCAACCAGAGATGGGAACTTTCGATTTCATATGACCATTTTCCTACACTTTTTGGAGATAAGCGAAACCGGTAGATTCCATCTCCCACATAATATCCATCGTACTTTTGCCCATCGATGTTAATAGTAAATTGTTGTTCATCGCTGGCGTCTCCCAAATCCGGACCTTTGAAGTTCCATTCGACAATGGAAAAGACTTCGACTTTGTCTTCCAGTGTGGTATGGCGGTTAAAGATAAATTTGGGCCGATATTTCACACGGCGAAATTGTCCTCCCCAACTCTCCGAAGCCGGATCATCCGGATTTCCGTATAGAAGGTAAGTCAACGTCGGTGTATCTCCCATTTTGATGTCTCCATCACGGAAATGAGCGAAATAGTTTCCTAAAGCTCCGTGACCTTTCAGGTGATTCTCAAAAAAGGAGAAATTGCCTAAATCCTTGTCTTGCTTGCCGCCATTAAAAAAACCGCGATAGGTAGAATTGTTTTCAATGATCCACAAATCGGGAAAATTGCGCTCGATATAATCGAAAGCATTTGCTCCCCATTTTTTGTTAGGTCCGCCGATAAATATGACGCGGATTTTATCGGCAATGTCCGGAGCATCGTGAAGGGCTTGTGCGACATCTTCAAGCAAAGCCCACGCGAGAATGTAAAAGGGGCGGGGATCATCTTGTTTCGCACAATGAATAATCCAGTCGGAACCTTCTGTCGAAGAACGATAGCCTTTTGAAGGTGCTCGGTGCGGCGCTCCCTGTTTTGATATTTTCCTTAAATAATCAGGGGTGGGGAAATGTTTCGAATGGGAAACGAGTTTCGGGTAATCCTTCTCATATTCATCGATCACCTGAAGGATATGCTCTTTCCGGCCTTCCCCCCATGGCGATGAGACGATCCCTTCAACATCAAATAAATCCGAATAGACCAAAAAATGAATCATGGATTGAAAATCATCGGGATCACTTCCGCCGATGTCTGTTGAAATAATGATCCGGTAGCGTTCCCCCGCCAGAGCGCCATGATTGAATTCAGCGGAATAGACAAATTGAAACTGGAACACCAAAGCACATCCTACCCACATTTTCATAAAAAATTTCATTGCAATCTCCATTTCCTTTCTAAGATGCTTGCTTCATCAATTTAAGATTCTTACAGAAATACAATTAACGAACCGGCAACCATACTTTCATTTCTGTATTGCCACAATTTCCCCAGGCATAATAGGGGATCAATCGAATTGGAATTGGGTGAGGAATCGATGGTTGCTTTGCACGATATAAACGATTGGACCAATCGTTTTCTTTCACCCTCGACGCGGTCCCATCCAATACCATCACCCCACCTAGAAGGGATTGGTTAAAGGATGGAAAAAATGGAATCGTGGAATCTATTCCGATTTCCGATATTTTGTTCTCCTTCGGCAAATCGATCGACTCGAGACAATAAACCAACGGGCCACGTTTCACGGCCACTTGATTCCGAAGTTCTTCGATGAAAGGATGCGCTTCCATATGTTTTACCGGCATTGGGAAATCGATTTCGATACAATCGCTTTTCTTCCAATGCCGTTGTATTGCGTAATAGGAACCCGGAACCGGATTCTCTTGAATCACTTTTCCATTCACTATCATATTCGCTTTGTCCGCCCAGCCGGGAATCCGCAGCCGGAGAGTGAAATCCGGTTGTTCAACGGAGTCTATCTGTATTTCGACTTGCCCATCCCATGGATAATCGGTTTTCTGGCTCAGGGCGATGCGATTGCCATTCGATAATTGCGTGTCCAATTTATTGGAACCGTATAGATGGATCCATAGCCCTTCGTCTGAAATACTATATGCATACTGGCTGACTTCAGCTATCGTGCGAATCACATTGGGGGGACAACAAAAGGAACTGAAATAGGACCGGCGTTCTCCCGACCATCGCAAAGAGAGTGGAAAATCATTGTGTTTCTCCAGCGGATTGGTATAAAAGAAGTGTGTTCCATCCAAACTGATGCCGGAGAGAATCCCGTTATACAAAACCAACTCCAATACGTCCGCAAATCGCGCCTCCTCGGTGATTTGCAGCATCCTCCAATTCCACAAGCCGTTGCCGATCGTGGCGCAGGTTTCATTATAGGCGGTGATATTCGGCAACTGATAAGGACGGCCATACGCTTGGTGGACCAGTTGGATTTCACTGTGGTTTTTCGAACCATCAGGAGATGCTCCATCGTATAATGCACCGGTTGCACCGGTAATGTACATTTTCCGAAACGTGACATCATGCCAGATTGATTCCAATGCAGAGAAAAGTGATTTGTCACCGGTTTCCATATATACATCGGCAATACCGGCATACAAATAATTGGCGCGAACGGCATGGCCTACTGCGGTTGTTTGTTCTCGAAAGGGAATACGGTCTTGATTCTGATCCGTCCCGTTTTCCGTAAGAGCGCAGATGTCGATCAGCGTATTCGCCAAATCCAAATATCGCGAATCGCCGGTGATTCGGTAGATATCCATGATTCCCATATAATGCGAGGGACAAATGGTAATGCTTGCCAATTCTTTTGGAGATTGTTTACACACTTGAATCAGGTAGTCTGCGGCTCTGATAGCGACATCCAACAACGATGTTTTTCCTGTCGCGCGGAAATGGATACTGGCTGCCGTCATCAAGTGCCCCATATTATAGGTTTCGAAATGCAGTTGATTGTGAATTTCTTGCGCTTTTTGCCCGCCGGTTTTCTGCTCGATGATTACCGGCGTATGGAGATAGCCATCCCCACGCTGCGCTTGTGCAATAACGTGAATGATCTCATCCATCAAGTGGTCGAGAGCGGCATCTTTTGTAACACCGTAGGTAAACGCAACGGCTTCCAACCATTTATAAAAATCGCCGTCATTGAATTTCGGCCCATGATGTTCTCCCTCCGCGAGTCCGGCGGCAATCAGAAAATTCGAGTACGCATGGCTGATTTCCGGATTCCGAAAGATCTCCCAAAGATTGGGGATCATTGTATGGTGACAGAGATCGAATCGGTCCGCCCAGAATCCACCGGTCCAATGCACGTCGTTAATGTTGATGTTTTGCAGTTTCGCGTGTGGGCTTTGGTGTATTCCGTTCTGTTTTTTGACTTTTCCACTGGCGCCTTCTAAAAAAAACAGAGTGAAAATCATACAAATCATAAAAATATTCGCCAAGGTTTTTCTCATAATTTTTATTCCATTGGATAGAAATGTACGTCCAAACACATGTACAATATAGACTAAATTCACTTTTGTATTAACCTTATCAAATTTGTTCTTATCCTATATTATAGGATTGTTAGAAAATTTGAAAAATAGCACCTTACTTTCAAGGAGGTTCTTGCATTGACAGAAACAATCACACGCGAGTAAGTCGTCGCTGAAATAGAACAGATACCAGAGAATCATCTCACAGAGTTATACACTCTTATTCATGATTTTAAACGTCGTGTAGAAATTGAACCGGATTCAAAACAACGAATAATGAAATTGGCAGGAAGTTGGGCCGATGTTCCGGAAAATGATTTCCAAGATTTTCTGACAGAAACAGAACATCGTAGGCAACATGCCTTTGGTTTGAGAGGATTCCTGTCTTACTGAAAATTAATATTCCACCACGACTATATGGATCATTTTAATGACAGTAGAATTCGAATGGAATAATAAAAAATCAGAAATAAACCTGTCGAAACATGGAATATCCTTTGACGAGGCCATGACCGTCTTCTATGATCCGCTTTACGTTGATTTCTTCGATCCTGATCATTCGGAGGAAGAACATCGTTATATTATAATAGGACATTCACAGCAAGGTCACTTATTAATTGTATCATACACAGAAAGAGAAAATGTGATTCGTTTGATTAGTGCTAGAGAAACAACCAGAAAGGAGAGACTAGCCTATGAAGAAGGGAAATTCGGAAATGGATGATGAACTTCGCACAGAGTATGATTTGAAACGAATGAAAGTAAGAAAGATGGGGCCTGAGCGAAAAAGTTTTTGTGGATCAGTTGTCCATTTAGAACCGGATGTAGCAGAATTATTTCCGGATTCTGAAGCCGTGAATGAAGCATTGCGTTTTTTGATTCGTATCACGCGAGAAAACACGTCTTCCCATTCAAGCACACACAGTGACCTTTGATTCTACAGGCAGTTCCTGTATCGATATGTCACAGATCACTATCCGTTGTGTTCATTGTCAGTCAGCGTATTTCGGTTGTTCTCCGATTTTGAATAATCCACGAATTGTGTCGGGTCAGTATTGTTGATCCATTCTTCAATATTCGTGTATCCATCATGATCCACATCTGCTGAGTTGTCCGATGGATCAGCCATGTTCAAGCCGTATAGCTTTTCCCACTCATCCGGCATTCCATCTTTGTCGCTGTCCTTTTTCGCTGGTTTGGATTCATAGGTTGGCCAGCCGCCCACATCGCTAGGCATATCGATGATACCATTGCCGAAAGCCAGTTTTCCAGTGCGCACCATGTCGATGATCCGGTCATCGGCGGCATCGCGTTTCGGAACGGTTGCGCCGGCATGGCGCAGTACAAGTTCATACGCTTTCTCGGCTGTCTGCCGGTTGATTGGGACAGCCGGATTCGCAGATGAGGCACGAACTCGTGACACCCATAATGTAAGTTCTTCTTCCGACGGCTCGCCTTCCCAATCGAGTTGAACGCCGCCCTTCCAATTATCTTTTGTAATGTCCGGATATCCTTCGACAAAATTCTCTTCGACATACCATTTCCCCCGTTTGTCCGACTCGCTGAACATATCCAGATGTTGAGGGCGGCAAATTCGGTGACGGGCTGTGCCGGGATTGACGGCGGGACCGGGTTTGAAATAGTTGGCAATAACATTGATATTGGAACTGGCGTCGCCGCCATCGATCGTTCGATGGCGCCAATTAAACAATACATTATTGCAAATGTCCAAATACTCACCCCACCCGATACTGGGATTTCGGCCCGTGTTGCAGGCGAATAGATTGTGGTGGAACGATCCTTTTCTTCCGCCCCAGGTTCCGCCGAATGCATGATTGTTGAGATCGAGTGCTTCGCTGGAGATGCACCATTGAATGGTTATATTTTCGGTAGGTGATTTTTGTTGTGAACCATCTTTCATCGCTTTCATGTAACGATACATAGAAACATTTTCATCCAATCCCCAACTGAAAGAACAGTGATCGATAATGACATTGCCACTGGGATATCCACCCAACGCGTCATTGCGGTCTTTGAGATTCCCTCGGCGAAAGCGGAGATAGCGGATTACCACATCATGTGTGTTGATTTCCGTCGTTTGCCCGCGGATACAGATGCCGTCACCCGGGGCTGTCTGGCCGGCGACGGTAACGAAAGGATGAGAGATGGTGAGTTTGGATTGTAGGTCAATTATGCCTGAAATCCGGAAAATTACGATTCGCGGTTCTTCGGCTTCGAGCGCGGTACGCAGGCTGCCGGGGCCGCTGTCGTTTAGGTTTGTTACGGCAAGGACTTTGCCTCCCCGTCCACCAGCTGTAATAGCGCCAGCTCCTTCTGCGCCCGGAAAAGCGGGAATCGGTTTTGTTGGCAGTGGTCTTTGTGAAATAGGATCATGGTCGCGTGGAAGCCAGACAGCATACGCATAACGCTTTTCATTGCGATCGGGTTTTTGCTCGGGATCAGCATACCATAGCCCACTATTCGCGAACGGCCAAGCGTTGATTTCCATGCGCTTGCCATTGGAAAGAGCTACGTGGACACGATACCCCGGTTTGAGAGAGTTGTTGGGAAGATCGATTTCTTCCAAATTCCCGAAAATACCATCATCATCAAGCGTCCATGATATGATTTTTGACAAATTATCCGGAATACCGTTTCCCCTTTGGATAAGCGGAGATTCTCCTAAGACAGTATCGACGGCGTAAACAAGTGGACCGCGCGTGAGCGCCCAGCGCTTGTCTTCTGCGTGTATGCGTTCAATCCATTTTGGCTCCATCGGTAATGAAAGTGTAATTCGATCTCCCTTTTTCCAATTGAGGTCGATGGTTACATAGTTTCCAGGCCGTAATTTTTCCATAACTTTATCATTTATTTTTAAAGTAGGTTTCTTGCACCATGCCGGTAAGCGAATGTGGATGGAAAACGGTTCGCTCGTTTGTGGCTCTACTTGGATCACGATTTTCTCATTGCTCGGATAAGTCGTTTCTTGAGTAATTTTGACCGAAGAGCCGGAATCTAATTTCACATGCGCTGTGGAAGGAACAAATTGATTGATAAAAATTTCATTCTCTCCAACGCTATAGATCAATTGAGGGATTTTTGATGTTATTCGAGGGCCGCTCGCTGTGCAGCAATCCGGACCATGAAAATAGTTGGCCGGTTTGGTTCCGTTAAGTGGTGTATGATAGCGAAACATCTCACCGTCGACCGTTTGGGCTGCGAATAGATGATTCCACAAAAGCCGTTCGATTGCATCGGCATAAACAGGATCACCGGTCAATTCATATAAATAGTGACTCAATTCGATCCAGGACATCATCGCGCAGGTTTCCACTTCCCTACCGTCGATGGGCAAATGATGGTCGGGTTCGTAATGTTCGTCGAAACTGACACCACCGGTAATATACATTTGCCGGTGAGAGATGTCGTGCCATGCGCCGAATACTTTACGCAGTAGTGAATGATCGCCGGTAATCTGATAAAGACGAAGAAATCCGATGAGATTCATGTGAAGGGTATGCGAATGAACATACCGCTGGATTTGATGAACTCCGATTTCCCCACGAGCCACTCGATCCAGATTCGAAAAAGTGTCATATCCCGACCAACGGTCAATATTATCGACAACCCATTGCGACCATTCTAAATATTTTTCGTTACCGGTCGTCATATAGAGACGCAGCATTGGATCAATCAACAATGTGCCCTCCAGACTATAATGAACATGATGGCCTGCGATTGTCTCGCCTTTCGGACCCGGCCAAAATTCGGCTTTGCCTGGACCAATCGTTTCGGTGAAATAGTCCCCGAGACGGCATGCGGTTTGTAACGCGTCTTCACGATTCCATAACTCGTGAGCGGTTAGCAATCCATGAAGCATGAAATACAGCTCATACGCATCCATGCCTCGCAATGGCATCTCTTTGGTGCGAACAGCCGGATCGGTAACCCCCAGGTACCCACTGGATTCTTGCGCGGCGATAAGCCTTTCAAGAATTGACTGCGCTTTGTCGAGAAGTATTTGATCGTCAAACGTTTCCGCTGCCAATGCGGCCGATTCCAGCCATTTGCCCGGGTGTTCTCCCACCCATTTCCATTCCCGGTGTTTTTTGTTTTCGACCATTCTGACAAAATGATCGATGTCAAAAGTATGCAAGTAGCCTTTTCGATTCGCCTCGAGCCGGGAACCAATAAAACCGCCTATATTCGATATAGAATCAGGCGGGAATTCATTCACTTTTTTGGCGACTTTCAATTGAATTGGATTGCATTCTGTTGATGGACATTCTCCACCAATCATAATCAATGTTATTATGAGAAAAACGAATAGATGATGTACAATTTTCATCAAACACTCTCCTTGATAAGAAGTGTAATGGATGATTTCAATACAAATTCATAAGAGTGTAAATTTTTTCCGTATACTAAGCAGCCATTGCTAAGTCCGGGATTGGT
>CAYPPG010000023.1:0-107880 GCA_964412555.1 uncultured bacterium | reverse complement strand
CGGGATAAACGCTGAAAGCATCTAAGCGTGAAACCCTCCCCAAGATGAGATCTCCCGTGGCTTAAGCCACCTGAAGACCCCTGAAAGACTATCAGGTTGATAGGCCGCAGGTGGAAGCATGGCAACATGTGAAGCTGAGCGGTACTAATCGGTCGTGAGGCTTAACAACCGCCTGTGCGGCGCGGCATTATCCTTCAACCTTAACAACGATACTTATGAAAAACCAGATTGTTTGAATTCATTCAATATCGGATAAAGTTTTCCGGTGACAATAGCTAGAGGGCCACACCCGTTCCCATCCCGAACACGGAAGTTAAGCCTCTACACGCCGATGGTACTGCAGCGGACACGCTGTGGGAGAGTAGGACATCGCCGGGAATTAAAGAAAAAACCCCTGTTGACGCAGGGGTTTTTTATTATGTGCCCCCCTCGATTCATATTGATATCCTGTCGAGTGAAACCGATTTACTTCTTGTTCAGAATATTGTAATGTTATTCATTGTTTACGTTAATGCTTCCGGTTAAAGGAAACATAAATGAATAGAATTCTGATCGTACTTCTAGTATTCGCATTTCAGTTATCCATATTCGCTCAAGATGAGCCGACCGGCTCTTTTGGTGTTTTCGATCATTTCATCGACCGTGGGACGGATGAGTTTCCGCCGAAAGTCGGGCAATATAAAGTTCCCGGCCGAGTGGAGATCACCGAGGTCGAAGGCGAGTTGGTTTACGATATTTACGGGAACGGAAACAACGCAGGTGGGGTGGAGGAATTTTTCGGAATCTATTCGGAAAAGAGTGGTTCCTGGAGATTGTCCGCGCACATGCAGTGGATCGATCGGGGGGGCGATGGCGCATGGCCTTTGGTTCGGATAGGAGCCTCTGATCAAAGCGAAAATAATGGCTACTTTATTCTGTTTCATAATCGAATCGGCCAGCCTCCGGGGGATATCTTTGATGTGGTTTGGAATGTCAATGGCGTATCGAATAACGTATGGGCTCTCGAAAGTGATAAAAATTTACATGTCCCTCATCCGGAAAACGGTGTCTTTCTACGTCTGACACGAATCGCTCCTGTGCAACAAGTTTTCTCGGAATGGTCCGAAGACGGCGAGAATTGGAATTTGATTCATCAAAGAACGCTCGCTTTGGAATCCGTTTTGAATTATAGCATCATTATAAAAAACGATGTGGATAACGAATTGTTGGCGCATGCTCGAGTTTCTCATGTGACTCTCGAACCGGTTCGAGTGTTCGGCGCCCGTTATTTCCTCTCCAGGTATTACAAGCCGGATCAACCGTTTCACGTTTTGATCCGCATCAACAATCAACAAGAGATCCCTGCAAACACTGTCGTTCGCGAAACGATTCCCGATGGTTGGTTGGTCAGCGAAATGAGTCATAACGGATCGATCCACGACAACACGAGCGAAAGAGTTGGTGGAGATGCATGGGGGGACGATTCGAGTTGAAAGCGAAATCAATCAGGGTACGATTTTTTCATTGGAAATGCCGAAAAAGGATGCAAATGATGAGGAATAAAAGAAAAAACACCGTATTTATATTCATCGTACTTTTCTCGCTTTATCCTGCCTGGGGACAAAATGATTTTGAAATGACGGATTTTACTCGCAAAAGCCACTGGCGGATGTGGACGGTCGAGGATGGTCTGTCGATTTCTTTTTCCAATGTGTCTAGCGTAGGAAAGAATGGGCGTTTATGGACGTATTCCGGTGTAAAAGCCATTTCTTGCTTCGATGGATATACCATTTCACAAATTCCTTTCGAGAATTGGCTGTTACCCAATGAAATATTGCTTTTACCCATCGAAGAAGGGCCGAATGATCTGTTGTGGGGATTATTGAAAAATAAACTGGATACGGTAACCGGTCTGGCCTGTTATGATCTCAAGCGTGAGGAATGGCAACGCTATGAAATCGACGGCTTAACTTTTACTTTTCCCACGACGCGTCCCGCTCCATATGATGGATGGGGTAAGTTTTTACCGATTGGGGAGGATCGAATCATCGCCGTCATTCAGGACCGGCTGATTCTGATTCGGCCGAGTCAAAAAAATTGGACTTCGCTCAAGAATTTTGCCGATACGCAATTAGGCAATTTTCATTGCGTTTTTCATTCACGTGATGGAGGAATTTGGATTTCCGCAGAACATGGTATGGCAAAATGGAAACCTGCTCTAAGCGACGATTCTTTATTTGAATGGCAGGAATTTCCTTTTCCCGATGATTTGGAGATTTCTGACCTGGATTTCATTTCCGAATCGCCACATGGTGAAGTGACTGGTTCCGCTTTCTGGAAACCGGAAAACAAACGTGTTGCTGTCCGTTTTTATGAGAAGAAATGGGAAATTCTTTATGTAGGGAAGGATGATATAAACCAGGTTTGGCGATCCGAGGATGGAATCATATGGATTAAGGAAACTTATTCAACAGTTACGTTGCGGGACCGGCAAGTGATTTCGTTGGAAAAAAATATTTCGGAACATTTCGGGTATCCCATTCCGCTCAATAATGAAACATTTGCGATTGGAGGATTTTTCGGTTTGGGAAGGCGATCTCCTTGTTTGTGGGAAACGCCGGTTGAAATGGCTTCCATAAATAGTCCCTTCAGCCCCATATACGAAGATGCTCAGGGAAGGTTGTGGTTTTTGAATATATATAACCTGGTTTTGAACGATCATGGAGAGTGGCGAATTTATGATTTACCAAAAGCCTACCAAGATTCTGCTCAACTTTTTTTTCCCAAAGGCTTGTTTTCCTTGCCGGATGGGCGGTTGGCGCTGCCTTCCGCCAACGGTCTTTTGACTTTCAATCCACAGACGGAAGAATTTGAAACAATCAATCATCCTCAGTATGAGAAAGCAGTGTTTATTGCCAGTCTTCCGAACGGCCATGCGGCGGTTGCAACCCTGAGTGATCAAAGTCTGTTCGAAACGTTGGAATGGTTTGATGGAAATCGTTTTGAACGTATTGCGAATTTATCCGAGTTCCATGTATATGGGAATGGATTAAGGGATGTGTGTAATCCTGCGCCGAATGAATATTGGTTTGGTATTGCGCTCGAAGGGGATCAATATTCAACACCGGTTCAAATCAAGGATGGGAAATGGTCAATTTATAAACGGGAAGAAGGCTATCCCAATACTTCAGCATGGTCATTTTTACCGTTTCCGAATGGAAGGATGTGGATAAGCAGCCGCAATCAGATCGCTGAATTTGATGGAACTCAATGGAAAGTTATCAAGACAAATCTGAACGAGACACAGCGATTATTGCAAGCCCGAGACGGCTCCATCTGGGCGGCGACTTGGGGCGGAGTACGCCGATTCAAAGACGGCTCGTGGGTTACACACACGGAAGAGGAAGGATTGCCGGATCGCACGGTTTGGAATGTTTATGAAGACAGTCAAGGACGCATTTGGGCTGCAACCAATAAAGGAATCAGTTATTATAATCCCCAAGCCGATCGTGATTTGCCCGAAACCTACTTACCGGAGGATAAAAATATGAAAACGATTTCTTCCGAGGGGGTAGCGCAATTTGTTTTTTCCGGGAGAGACAAATGGGATTACACAGAGGCGTCCCGTTTATATTACTCCTATCGTTTGGATGGAGAGGATTGGACGGAATATTCAACAGAGACGGTTATTACCAAATCCAATTTGCAGCCGGGAAAACATACGTTTGAAGTGCGCGCCATGGATAGAAACTGGAATGTCGATCCAACGCCTGAACTATGGCGTTTCGATGTGTTTTTGCCGTGGTATAAAGAACCATTTTTTATTTTCACCATATCGGTAAGCAGCCTTTTAGCCTTACTCTTTGCCGCGTATGCATTCAATCGTCATACTTTGCTCAAAAAAGCCAATAAAAATCTGAATGGCACAGTGGATCAGCTGAATCAAGCGAATAGTGAACTGCAACAAGTCAATGCTCAGCTCGTGCAACTGGATCAAATGAAATCCGCTTTCGTCTCCCAAGCCTCCCACGACCTCCGCACCCCCCTCACCGCCATCAAAGGCAGCCTTGATAATTTATTGCTAGGTATTGCCGGGAATCTAAACGAAAAACAAGAAAGAATCATGTCTCGCGCCGTCAAATCCGTCGACCGTTTAACGGATTTGGTGAACGATGTGCTCGATCTTTCGCGGATTGAATCGGGCCGGATGGTGTTGGAGGAGTCGAATGTGCCGATTAAGACGCTTGTGGAGAATATTATCAATGAAAATCGACCAGCTGCGGAGCAGAAACGTATTCAACTCACAGCAAACCTCGAAAGTGATGCAATCATTCAAGCCGATGCGGGGAAATTGGAGCGCGTGGTAGGTGAATTGATCAGCAATGCGATCAAATACACGCCGGAAGGTGGGAACGTGGACGTGTTTTTAACACAAACTGATGATAACGTTACGTTATCCGTCAAAGATTCCGGCATCGGAATGACGCAGGGAGAATGTGAAAAAATTTGGGAGCGGTTTTACCGCACGAATTCGTCGAAATCAGTTGCGAAGGGAAGCGGTTTGGGATTGTCGATTGCCAAAGAATTAGTGGAGATGCATGGGGGCAGTCTAGAAGTGGAAAGTAAGGTAGGGGAAGGCGCAGAATTTCGATTGCTGTTGTCACTTGGAGGGAGAGGATGAGTCACCATTCGTTTAAATATCTCATTTTGTGTTTCACGATATTGCATTTTCCGTTGACGGTCTGTTCTCTCGATGATCCGTACTTCCGTTTTTGGACAGCGAAAGATGGTTTTGCCGAAACTTTTGTTTTATATGTCAATCGAGGTCCACAAGGTGATGTGATTGCGAGTGGCGCAAATGTATTTCATCATAGTCTTCTAGATGGCTATCGTGTCATGTCTTTACCGGCTCCCTACATGCACGCCTTTTTCCAGCAAGATGCCGATGGGACAATATGGAGTTACTTGACAGATAGAAAGTTGGGGGCTGGCCAGAAATTTCTTGGATTTCAGCGTTTTAATCGATCTCTGCAAAAATGGGAACCTTATCCCCTCCCTGATTTTCCCGGCTTGATTCACGATAGCACTTCCGGCATTCAAGTCAGTTATATAGGCACCCGGCCGGAAGGGCGATTTGTCTGTCATCCCAGCGGACAATTAATCTTTTCTCATTACGACAAGGTGTATTCCTATTGGCCAGAATCAAAAATCCTGGATGTGATTCTTAATGCCACGGATACAGAGATGGTAAAAAATTATGATTGGTCATCGGATACAGAAGGATTTCAGTGGCGCCTTTTTGGTACGGACCGATATCCAGGGAATGTTTATTTGACAAAAGATAACGGAATATGGGTTTCATCCGGAGGTGGAATCATCAAAGGAGACTGGGATACTTCGCCTACTCCTCCCCAATGGAAATGGACGGAATATCCATTCCCCGATGATCTTAGAAAAACTTCTTTTTATCTTTTTCATCTCATCGAAAGAAGCGACGGTTCGCTTTTTGGTAAATCTTATATATATAATGAAACAGGATATACAGGAACCCGTTTATTGCAACTACGTGACAATCGCTGGACGGCGATCACCGATCAAGAAAAAGCCAACTATTCATTTGGGTGGAAAGATGATCAAAATCGTCTTTGGCATGCCTACGATGGGCAAACATTTATTCAAGACGGCACAAAAGAAACCGTTGTGTTTCCCGATTTATTTATTGATATTGCTTTTGAATCCGATTCTCAGTTTTTTGCCGGATCCGATTTTGGATTGCTGAGATATACCGAACCACTTTGGTCTACACCTGATGCGCTTCAAGACATTGACAGCTGGGTAAAGGGAATCACCGAAGATTCTAATGGCACGATCTGGATATCCAATTTTAATCGTTTGATATCCTATCACAAGAATAAAATTGATATATATGTCGCTGATTACCCGTTTTCTTATGTACACAAATCGGGGCTTGTCCACGCCTTCTCCGACAATCGGATTGCAATCGAACTTTTCTCAGCACCGGAATCCAGCATTTATGTATTCGATCAGAATACAAAACAATTCTCCCCATTGTTGCATCCATCGGGCGAGCAACTGGATGCTTTCCTCAGTAAGGATGAGAATATTTGGACTCTTTCAATAGATCCGAAAGAGAACCGATTTTTGCGGATTTATCAATACGATGGGAAAAAATTTACAACGATCCTTGATATGGTTGATGTTCTGCGAAATCTAGGAACATTTCTTATCTATAGTGTTGTTCAAACAAACAATGGAGATTTTTGGCTTGGAACAACACGCCCTTTTGGCCCAATATTGTATCGGAAGAGTGGAGAAAGAATTCTATTTGATGACCGGCGCACTTTTCCTGGTACAGGAAGTTTCCAGCTGCAGAAAGTAGGGAACAATCGGATTTGGTGTGCTGGAAAGAATGAAGTGACAGAGTATGATGGGAACACTTGGCGTCTGGTAGCAACAGGGATTGACTCAGCCCGAGATTTCCTCCAAGACCGTCACGGACGCATCTGGATTGCGGCGGGTAATGGAGTGCATTGCTATAATCCTCACTTCCATTCCTGGGTTCACTACACCGTTGAAGATGGATTGCCAATTAACAATGCAAGTAACTTGTTTGAAGACAGCCGGGGCAATATATGGGCAAGTACAACAAAAGGGATAAGCAAATTCAATTCCAACTCAGATGTTTCGCCGCCCATTGTATGGATGGTTCCAGAGAAGAACAGTAACACCATTACTTCCGACGGCAATGCCCAATTTGTTTTTGACGGCATCGATAAATGGAAACAAACACAAAAAGAGCGCTTATTGTATTCGTACCGTATCGATAAAGGGGAATGGTCGGAGTTTCAGAGTGACAACGTCGCGGCATTCAAAGCAATCGCGCCCGGAAGGCATACCTTCCAAGTACGGTCGATGGATCTGAATTGGAATATTTCGGAAAGCCCTGCCATCCATTCATTTCAAGTGATGTATCCTTGGTATCGCGATCCAAAAGTTGTGCTGCTGATGAGCATCAGTTTGTTTTTGGCTTTGCTGTTTGCGGGGATTGCCATCAATCGGCATTTGAAACTGAATCGGTACTCCCACCGGCTGGAAATTTCAAACACCCAGCTGAATAGCATGAACGCCGAACTGCAAGAAGCGAATGCACGCTTGCTTCAGCTGGATCAAATGAAATCCGCTTTTGTTTCTCAAGCCTCACACGATCTACGCACTCCCCTTACTGCCATCAAAAGCAGTCTCGACAATATTCTCCGCGGTGTGGGAGGAAAACCCAATGAAAAACATCAAAAATTAATGGATCGCGCCCTGCGCTCCGTGAATCGGCTCACCCATCTCATCAACGATGTCCTTGACATCAACCGAATTGAATCGGGGCGGATGGTGCTTGAGAAAAGCGACGTTCACTTTGAGGGACTCGTGAAAAATGCCATCCATGAAAGTCAACCGGCTGCGGAGCAGAAAAAAATTACAATTCAATCTGAAGGTTTGAATGAGCCATACCCGATCCATGTCGATGTCGGCAAAATGGAACGAGTTGCCGGTGAACTCATCGGAAACGCGATTAAATACACACCAGAAGTGGGAACCGTTGAAGTTGATTTGAAGAAGGATGATAATCGTTATATCCTTTCAGTTCGCGATTCTGGAATCGGAATGACCAAAGAGGAATGCGGGAAAATATGGGAGCGTTTTTACCGCACAGCGGCGTCGCAGAAATTTGCAAAGGGAAGCGGGTTGGGATTGTCGATTGCCAAGGAATTGGTGGAAATGCATAATGGCACGTTGAACGTCGAGAGTGAAACAGGTTCAGGTTCGACATTTACTTTGATTTTGCCTGCATAGAGGAGCGAAGGAGAAAACAATGCCGGATGCGAACATCCTGATCGTGGAAGACGAAGAGGATTTGGCAGAAAATCTCGCCGATTTATTGGAACTCGAAGGCTACTCCTCCAAAATCTGTTTCTCGGGGGAAGAAGCGCTCAAAGAAATCGAATCGGCATTGCCGGATATCATTTTATTGGATATCCAACTTCCGGAAATAGATGGTGTTGAAGTTCTCCGTCGAGTGAAAAAGTCTTATCCAACTTTACCGGTGGTGATGGTCAGTGCCTCTTCTCAACGTGGTATGGGGGAAAAAGTTAAAGAATATGGTGCGGATGGTATGGTTATGAAACCGTATGATCAGGATGAGTTGCTGCAATTGATTGGTAACCTGTTATCGCGGGGAGAGAAATAATGAACGAGCCTGAAAACAAAGACGTATTGCTGATCGTCGATGACGAAGAGGATATCCGCCTGAACCTATGTGATTTTTTGGAGCTGGAAGGATATGAGGTTTTCGACGCGGATAACGGTGTCAACGCCTTAACTGTGTTGGAAGATCAGCAACCGGATTTGATCGTGTCTGATTTGATGATGCCCGAAATGGGAGGATTGGAATTGCTGGAGGAACTATCGAAACGGGAGTTTCCAAGTCCGGTGGTGATCATGACGGCATTTGGAACTATTGATTATGCTGTCAAAGCGATGAAAGTCGGCGCTGCCGATTTTATCACGAAACCAATCGATTATGACCACATGCTGACAGTTATTCGGCGCGTCTTGCGGACTGCGCGCTTAGAGCAAAAAGTCAAAGAACAGCAACAACAAATGGAAGCGGATTTACAGTTTGCCGGGAAAATCCAAAAAACCTTACTTCCTTCTCCCCTCGATAATCAATTTTTAAGCATGAATTTTCGCTTTGAACCGCTCATCGACATCGGCGGCGATCACCTGGCGGCTTGCCAATACGATGAAGATCATATCGTAGCCGCTCTTCTCGATGTGATGGGACATGGGGTTTCGGCGGCCTTGGTCGCCACGATGGCGCATAATGAACTCATGAGCCGGATGAAAGAAGAACGTCCTCCTTTCAATGTCGTGCAACATCTTCATCGATTCATTGAAAAAACAATCGGGGATACATCGGTTTTCTTGACACTTGTCATGGCCGATGTCAACCGGATGACGAACACTCTGACCGTCTGCAATGCCGGCCATCCTGAATTATATGTCTGGAAACAAAGTAGCGGAAAGTTGGATTCCATCAGTGCTCACGTGCCCGCTGTGGGATTTCCCACCATGCTGGACAGTCATGTGACGGAAACGAAAATCCCCCTTGCCCCGGGAGACCGGATTATTTTCTATACAGACGGCTTCACGGAAACTCTTAAAGAAACAGGAGAGATTTTAGGCAAAGAGGGATTTCAGCAACTCGTTGAAAAGAATATCCGTCTTCGTTCAAGAGATTTTTTGGACGAAGTGTTCCGACAAATCGATAGCCTACGGGCAGGTGAACCGGAGGATGACCGTACCCTTGTTCTGATTGAAATCAAATAATCGTTTTCTTTGGCGCTGTTAATTTCGTTCTACTTGCCCACCATCTGCTGCTCTTTACCCGATACGATGCATTTTTCAATGTCGATATTTCCTTCTTTCACTTCCACAAACGGTTCTCCGTTTTTCAAGCCTACGATTCCGTAACCGGTGGCGGTGGAGAGGAAGGAGCGGAAATTCTCACCGATGTTCGAATCGATATAGAGCGTCTTGTCCACCGCGTCATACCGCACGCCGGTCAAACCTTGCAGCATCCCATAGCTCGACATGGCGCGGGCGTACCAATGACCGCATTCGTATTCGTTGAAGGGATTGCGGACTGTTCCGTCATAACGGTCGCGGCAGGCGCGGACGATTTCGAGTCCTTCCTCGACATGTCCTTCGAGCATCAGATGCGAGGCGACTTGATATTCGATCCCGGTCCACACTTCATTGCTATACACGAAGGGCAAGGAGAGAGAACTTCCTTTCGGCCAGGTGCAAAGCAGCAAGCCGCCTTCGTTTCCGGCAGCGAACGACGGGCGTTGGGGATTGGCGTGTTCGGAAAGATCGGTTTTGAAGTTGTATCGATGAATGGATTTCAGATGGCTGGCGATCATATCACGGTCAACGAGATTGCCGTCGAGTCCACACATATGCGCCAGCCAGAAGCCAAGGACGCCGTCGGAAATGCAGCCGTTGCCGTATTGATATTTCGGGCCTTGCTCGTTCAGCTTTTGGATAATGTCTTCATACCCCGGACCGTTGTTGGAGACATCGAGCGGTTTGAATTCTACTTGAAGACTTTCGGTTTTTATAATTTGATAGAAATACTCACCGTTGAAGAGTTTTGATTGCAGGTACTGTTTGCCGTTTTCGAGGATTTTTTGATAGCGGCCGACATCGTCTCCCATTTCAGTTCCCATCTCGATGGCGGCGGCTAATGCGCCTAGATAAAAACTGCTGCACATGCCGTCCGGTCCCCAAAATTCGATGTCGTAGGTGTTGTGGTGAGGTTCTTCGAGCACTCCGATTTCACGCGGATCGAAAGTTTGGATGCAATAGTCGAGGCTCTCTTTGACTTTCGGCCAGAACGCTTTCAACCACATTGTGTCGCCGGAAATCCGCCATTCCCGGTGCATTTTCATAATACCGCCCAGTTGCCCGTCACAGGCGGCCCTTCCCCAAAACGGTTCCACAGGCCGAATCGGCAAGCCGGCGCGGAAAGCTTGAATCCCCGATTCATTCTGACTTTCGTGAAATTCCGTCTGCCGCAGGCTCCGTTCCAAACTCGGAAACAAATGGCAGATCGCCTGGGCGTAATTCCAAACATGAGTACAGGAACCGTAGCAGCATCCGGCGGTGTCGGTGCAACCTTCATAACACCACATCCGTCCATCAGTTTGCCGCTGCACGGTCGGGGACTTCAAGATGGTCAGATTGGCTGCGATCGCTTCCACGACTTCATCCGGAAGTGTCATGGAATAAAACGCTTCACGGAACAGAACGCTTTTCTCCCGCAAATCGTCATAATTTTTGCGCCAGTAATTTGCAACGCCGTTGACGCTGTCGAATTTTCCTGCATACCACGGAACATGGAATTTCGAGGTTGTGGGGCAGCATTCTCCTTCTTCACATTCGCATTCTGCTCCTTCTCTGGTTTCCCCGTGGCGGATTGTCGTTTGCGGGACATACCAGCAGAACATCAAACGCACTGTTTTTTCTTCATTCGGTTTCAAGGTCAACGGCACATAGAGCGAAGCGCCGGGGCTGGAGCCTTCCTGCGGCGGATTCTCGATCATATCCCCTTTTTCGATCGCTTCCCACACCAGCGTTCGCGAATCGAACCATCCGCCGCGAAACCAGCAGTGATCGACCACGGCATCATTATTGTCAACGAAGACGGCGAATGCTCCTTGATTTTCCGGATTCTCTTCCGTGCCGTCTTGCCAAAGGACAAAGCCATTTTTCGTCGAAAGAACGGAGTCTCCCTCGTTCCCGATTTTCATAAAATTGACGCTGTGAAAGGAGAACACCGCCTCGATCGTTTCATCCGCCGTATTTTCAAACCGGTATTCCAACGCGCCGACCGGAAGGCTGGAGTTATCAGGATCGCCGGGAGTGAAGGGATTCCAGCCGGTGATTTTCATGGGAAGCGGTATTTGGGAATCCGACAGCGTCACTTCGCCGAACGGAAACCGGGCGAGGAACTCGGCCTTGTCACAGCGGGGAAAACCGTACGTCTGGTCCCTTGCCCCGTTGCCGGTACTGGGAGCGCCGAAGATTTTCCAAGCGGGAGCCGATCCTTCCAGCACTCGTGCGACATTCGGTTCTCTCTTTACGCACAATGCGGAGAACATAAACGGTTCGTTGAACACATCCATCTTGTTGCGGACGGAGACATGCGACAGGGTGCCAATGCCTTCCAGACAGACCATCCCGGCGCCGATGCCGCCGATGGGGAAGGCGACTCGGTTGAGATTGGAGCCGGAATAGGGGCCGTTGTACTCGTGGGTGGTTTGAGCAATCGAAGTTGTCCCGAAAGCCGTGCAAAGTGTGAAAACAGTAATTGCAATAGATAGAATTTTGTGGTTGTTCATTGTTGTACCCTCGCATTTCGACTGATTTTTATTCTTGAGTTTTGCATATTCTTTGGGGGGAGGCTAGGTCTTTGGGGCAGTTGTGAAGCGGCATTATTATCCGTGTTAAATCGGATCATATTCTGTATTCAAATGGTACTTTAGTGCTAAAACTAGAAGATATCATTCATGGTCTGCTGTGTGTTTTTTTATTCTCTCCAAATCCTATTCGTGATACAATAAGTGTGAGAAAGGATATCCATTATGACGCATTCAAACATGATACAAGCCCAAATCGACCCTATTCTAAAAGAAGAGGCCGAAGATATTTTTGAGAAATTAGGTTTATCCACCAATGAGGCGATTACTCTCTTCTATCAGCAAGTCAAAATGAAGGGTGAATTACCTTTTGACGTTCATGTCCCCAACGAAGATACGTTACGAACTTTTCAGGAAACGGATGCTGGGGAGAATATTGTTCAATGCAATGATGAGAAGGATTTGTTTCATCAATTGGGGATTTGATGCGAACTCCAAGTTATACCAAACAATTTGAAAAAGATCTTCGGCGAATGCAGAGACAGGGCAAAAATTTGACAAAGATAAAATCGGTGATCAGTTCATTGATCAAGGAAGAATTATTGGATGATCGGTACCGTGATCACTGGTTAGTTGGAAATTATAAAAAACGGCGAGAATGCCATATCGAACCAGATTGGTTGCTGATATATAAGATTGTTGGTGATACGATCATTTTTGAAAGAACAGGTTCTCATACAGATTTGTTCGAATGAAATCCATAAGGATTACGGCTTTCTAAGGAGGGAAATTCAGTATTCTTAACTCGAATCGGAGTAAGGCGATGAGAAGCACGATGGAATATAAAGGCTATTTGGGAATCATTTTTTATAGCGACGAAGACAAAAGTTTTTATGGACATGTTTTATGTGCGGATGACATTGTGTATTTTGAAGGGACTTCTGTGAAAGAACTTGAAGAAACGTTTCATAGTGCGCTTGAGGATTATTTCGCTCTTTGTGAAGAAGAAGAAAGAGAGCCTGTCAAGCCGATTCTCGGTGAGTTTCAGGCGAAAATTGCACCGGAGCAATTGGCAGAAGAGATATTTGAGAAACATCCGGATATTTCCCATCGTGAAGTCGAAACCCTTCTTCAGGTTTGCGGACATGATCCCGGAGAAGACGGCTCGGAGCATAAATTTTGGGGGCAGTGGTATGCGTTGAAAAAGGGAGAGGAGGTCTTGGTGAAGCGGGAAACGCACTCTATTTTCTTAAGTTCGAGATAGATGCGAGATCGATAAAAACATCGCCTTGTTTTGCTCGATCAGGATTGAATGTAATGACATCCACTTCATCGTCTGTTTGAATACGTACTGTTAAATCATCGATTTTTTCGATTACAGGTGACGCTGTTTCGGCAGGAGTAGGATAAAGCACGGCCAAGAATCGCCAATGTTTATGTTTTTCGCGGGTGGAAATCCAGAGATTATGTTCAGCAATCATTCTCCGTTCGCCTCGTGCGCGCCCTCGGTCATTGCTGTAATCTTCGCCGGTTATGGGATTTCGAAAGCCGTTCTGGTCTTGCAGATCGAGTACATTTAGTTGGCCTTTCCCTGACAAGTGAACAACCTGCATATTCACATTGTCAATTCTGTATTCAAAAGAGCCTGTATTTTCGTCCAACTCCATTCGGGCAGACTTCAAAATGTGATAAAGCCAAGTCCATTGTGCCGGACGGTTCGCCGCCAAATCATCGCATACGACAAAGTATTTGTTTCGCATAAAAAGCACATGTCGGTGGACTTTGGTTACATAAGATAAATCTCTTTTCTGATAAATATCGGCGAGTTGTCCCCACCATTCCCGTGGGCGAAAGCGTTTCTGAGGATAACAGTTCGTCGCATTTCCGCACCAATACACCACGTCATCCTTTTTCCCGAAAGCATGAATGCGCCCATACCAGGGGGATTCCTGTAAACCGCGAGGCTGTGCCTGCCCAAGCCCATCCACTAAGATCGTGTTGTGACTCATGCTGTGATACGCATGCGGCTCGTAATCCGACGTTCCCGCCGCATGAGACAAATCTTCGCCATATCCAAACAGATGAAACGAATTATCCGAGCAGAATGAATGGCTATACCCTCCGCGCGGACGGCAGGCGAAGATCATACCTACTCCCTTTTGGTATGTGGCCGGATCGGATGGGGGGCCGCTTAGCGCTGTTACCCAACCGGAGCGTGGGAACACCCGAACGGATTGTTCTTCCAACTTCGGTTCAGGTTTTTGCCTCCAAAGAGGAAGGCTGCATTCAATCCAGGGGCGGGCTAATCGCTGGTTGACATTCGCGTATTGAAGAAAATTCGCAAGGTATCGGCCGTCACCGGTTATATACGCTAATTTTCGATAACTTCTTGCATGTCCGCTTTCGTAATAACTTCTATTGTTTGAACCATGTCCCCAGGGAGCATGTTTCAATCCCACTGGTGTAATCGCACGGAAATACTCACCAATCCGAATCAGCCAAGGATTCTTGCCCATGTTGAATTCCGGGAAAATGCTATCCAAATAGCTGAGAGCGTTGACATACCACGCAAATTTACTGTTTCCGTACCCCGGACCTTCATTCCATCCTTCATCGAATCCATGGCCGGAACCGACACCGATCATATAATTGACTCCCAGGTGAAAGCATTCTCTGGCATGTGATGAATGTTCGTAGGCGGCTAGCGCTGCTGTGAAGGTATCGAAAAAGCCTTCATAGGAATGGCTGGCCGCAATGGTGGAAAGGGAACCGCTTCGAACGATCAAGTGTCCGTTGTCAGGGCGTTTCCACGCAAAGTGATTCACGAAGTGATCGACACGCCAATCGAGTGATTGGACAAAATCGTTGCGCTCTTCTTCCGAAAGATCTTGATACAACCAGTCGTATAGCAAACCGAGGAATTCGGTAATTTGAGTGCTGTCTTCATTGCTTTCTCCCCCTGCGCCTTCGGGAGAAGCACGTCCGCCTTTTGGATAACGGGCCATAATCATCGCGCGTTTTAATACACCGGAGTATTTGGAATCACCTGTAATTCGCCAACAGAATGCGACTTGAACAAGGTTCCTTGCCATCTCCAGGTAAGACACTTCACACTTTTGCCGGTCGTCTTCCGGAAAATTCCTCCACCAATCTGTTTCGAGTGTTTGATTTGCATCCTTTTGAATACGATTGAAAATGATTCTCGAATCCTTGTTGTTGTGAATGAGTTTTCGAAGTAATGAAAGTGTATTGGCATTGAATAGGATACGGGGATGACCTTTGGATTCGAAGTCAGGATGGGACATTTCAGACCGATCCCACACTTCTGCCTGAGGTGATATTTCAAATGAGCGGATTCGGCTCCAAGACAGTGGAGAATCTTCTTTCAATCGATCCCGATAGCCAATGCGCCAATAATAAGGACCGTTTTCTTGAAACGGCGGAATCGTATTGTAAAAATTGAACTCCGTTTGTACATCGATAACTGTATCGTTGAAATCCGGTTCTGAGGAAATCTGAAATGTAAAAACAGAATCCCCTCCTTCTCCCGGGTTGGTTGGATGGTATCGCCAACGAAATCGCGGTGGATTCAAATGACAGATTTCGCCAGCGCCCGGGGCGAAATTGACTGCCCGGCTGTAATGAGTTCGGGGATCATCCGGGAGCAGCGTTTCCTGTCCAAAACGTATCGTCTCATTCGCAGAAAGCATGTTTCCATTTATGATTATAATAATTAAAGTTATAGCAGGTTTTCGAATATACCAAAAATTCTTCATGAAAAAACCTCATTTAATCTTGCATGCGTGAATCAAATCAAAATTCCCAAAGAAGAATTTATAATGCTCCGGCAAAAAGTTTAAAAATTGTGGTGCGGACATCCTGTCTGCACAATTTATTGTTTCATTATGGTAAGGGAGTATTGGGTTCAACGGCGTCTTTTGGACGTGGATTATCTTTCCCGAAGACAAGTAGATCCTCATACTCTTCGATTACTACAAAAGATTCATCAACCTGACCGTTTTCATCGGTTACCTGAGTTATGTCCAATCCGAGATGCTTGGCCATGAAGGGATACATTGCCATGCGTTTGGATGTGCCATAATCATGTTTTTCCTCTGGAAAGTGGGCATTTTTTACCTTGTCTGCGGCTTCATAAAGATTGTAGACATGCTGGATATAGGGAAACTCGGTTTTGGGGGTGAATTGAGTCCAATCGCTTCCATTGGAAACAATCATTTGAGGTTTGGGAGCAAATAAGGCTGCAATCTCGGCGTTGTTAGTCTTATGGTTTGGCCCCCAGTGTATAGGCATACCGCTTTCACACACACATCCGCCAAAGAAATGCGCGGAAACTTGACAGACCGGAACGGATACTTTTATTCGTGGATCAATAGCCGATAATAGGAATGTCTGAGTACCCCCACCGGAACAGCCCGTCATTCCGATGCGTTCGCGATCGACACCTTCCAACGATTGGATAAAATCAACCACTCGAATGCTGTTCCAAGTTTGCAGCCTCAACACTTCCGGAGTGTCCTTATGTGACCATCCGGCCTCTTTCCAATCCCCGTACCCCACCATATCATAGAGAAAGACCGCCGCTCCCATTTTAGCCAGTACCGCACACCGGATTTGCCGAGCCGCCCGGAATCTTCCTCCATGCCCATGCGGACAAAGAATGCCGGCCAAGGATCCGTCAAAATCCGTAGGGCGGTACAGTGTTCCGGTCACATAAAAACCAGGCCAACTTTGAAAGGCCACTTCTTCGACGATGTACCCATCATATTTTCGTTTGTCAAAAATTTGAGGTTTGAGAGGTTTCTTTTCCGGTAGGGGAACTAACTTCGCGCCTTGGAGCATACCGTTGCGAATCTTTTCCTTGCGTTGTTCCCAGCCGGTCACGTCTGAATAAGACTCTTTAAATGCTTCAAGTTCGCTTGCCGCTTGCTCCGGTGTCTGCGCATGACCTTGACGAAGTTTCCACTCTTCTTGTTGCGCTACTGATGAAACGACCGTAATAAGTGAAAAGAAAATAAAAGTACATTTTCTCATGGAGTTCATTCCTTTCTTGATTGAAGTTACATTTAATCCCTGTATTTCCAGTAAAAGAAAACGGGGGCCGAATAACAAGATTATTCCAAAAAAGAGAATGAGAGTCTACCGGTGAGAATCCACTCGGATAATTTGAAAATTCATGATATCCTCCATGATTGGTATAGAAAAATTTTTGAAGGGACGTCATTCACAAATTTGAAACAACCATTTTGAAGAATTGAAGGTTCAACCTATGAAACGACGCAATTTTCTGAAAAGCATGAGCCTATCCGCATCGGCCGCGTGTCTATGTTCTACTTCCAGTTTTCCGTCTTCGGCAAAGGATGGTGAAATCAAGAAATCCACAGCATCTTCGGATTTTAATGGGCGAAAGCCGAATATTGTTTTTATCATGGCCGATGACCTTGGCTATGGTGATCTTGGGTGCTATGGGCAGAAACGGATCAAGACTCCCCATATTGACAGTTTGGCTTCCGGCGGACTTCGATTCACACAGGCATACGCTGGAGGGCCAGTCTGCACGCCTTCAAGATGCGTACTCATGACGGGTTTGCACAATGGCCACACAGCGGCACGAGACAACATCCCTCATTACCATACTTATCTCAAGGATGAAGATGTCACGATTGCTGAAGTGCTCAAGCAAGCCGGCTACAAGTGCGGTGGAGTTGGAAAGTGGTCCCTTGGTGATGCCGGAACGGCCGGTCGCGCCACCAATCAGGGATTTGACATGTGGTTTGGATATCTCAACCAAGATCATGCGCACTACTACTATACTGAGTATCTTGATGATAATGAGGAACGCCTCGAATTGACGGGCAATACGCAATCAAAAAAACACTATAGTCACGATTTAATGACCGAGCGTGCTTTGAATTACATCAAGAAAAACAAAGATGTCCCGTTCTTTTTATACGCAGCCTATACGCTGCCGCATTTTTCCGCGAAGGAAGAGGATCCGGATGGGCTTGCTGTACCATCCACCGCGCCCTATGCCAGCGAAAACTGGGATGAAAGATCCAAGAAATATGCGTCTATGATCCATCGGCTTGATTCTGACGTCGGCCGAATCATCGCGCTGGTCGATGAACTGGGCCTCACTGACAATACACTCATCATTTTTACGAGCGACAATGGCGCTCACGATGGTGCGCCCAAACGATTCGATTCCAGCGGGGTGTTGCGCGGCTTCAAACGTGATTTGACCGAAGGCGGAATACGGGTGCCGTTCATTGCCCGTTGGCCTGGCGTGGTTCCAAGAGGCATAACCAGTGATGAAATCGTGACTTTCTGGGATATGATGCCCACCTTTGCCGAACTTGCCGGCGCGAACACACCATCCGGGACAGACGGAATTTCCGTTGTTACGGCGCTAAGAGGCGGCAAACTCACTCAACCCCGCGAATACTTATATTGGGACTATGGACATTGCCGCGACCGCTATGACCAAGCAGTCCGCATGGGGAAGTGGAAAGGCATTCGCCT
Source organism: uncultured bacterium (assembly GCA_964412555.1). Taxonomy (GTDB): domain Bacteria; phylum Hinthialibacterota; class Hinthialibacteria; order Hinthialibacterales; family Hinthialibacteraceae; genus CAYPPG01. The sequence continues at coordinate 89,365 of CAYPPG010000023.1, read as the reverse complement.
CGGCCAAAAGAGCAATATCCAACTTTATGATCTTGAGAACGATATCAGCGAGAAAAACAATGTTGCTGACAAACACCCAGATATCGTGAAAAAGATAGAAACCATCATGAAACAAGCCGTCGATCCCCATGACAGATACCCGGTGGGTAAGAAGTATAAGGGGGAACCTATCTGGAAAAAGAAAGCTTCAAAGAGATAAAGAGAAATTCGCAATTTTTGTTTCCCCTATTGACATTTGTTTTTATCCGTCCATAATTGTGGCTAAATGGCCAATCAAGTGGATTAAAGGTGTATCATGGCAAAGAAGTCATCCGAGCCATTAAGTCCTGCTGAATGGAAAATCATGAAGGTGGTTTGGGAAAAGAAGTCCTGTGCGGCTCGTGATATCTGCGCGGAAGTGTGCGAACCGAACCATTGGACACCCAGCACTGTCAAAACAATGCTGGCTCGCCTAGTCGACAAAGGGTATTTAAACACTACCCCGGTTGGCAATAGTTATTTATACACAGCGGCGAAACCAGCGATGAAATCGTTACTTTATGCCGCTGACACCTTGGTTGAAAACTTCTTAAGCGGTACTTCGGGCCCGGTTCTCTCTCATATGATCAAGAAAAGCAAACTCACAGCGAAGGATATTCAGGATCTGCGCAATATTTTGGATGCTTTTGAGGAGAACGAATCATGATCGACCAAATCAATGGATGGGGAGAGTGGTGGGTATCCTTTATGGGGTATCAAGTGTTGGATTCTACAATGATTCTTTTGGTCATGATGGGATTGTGGTATTTGCTTCGAAACCGGATGCAGGCTCAATTTGGATACTGCTTGTTTCTTTTGGTGTTGATAAAATTACTTATACCAGGACACATCTCTGTATTGGATGTATTTGATTCATGGATTCCAGGAGAAACACTTTCTTCCAATATTTCCAATGGATTCTTTATGCCGGAAATGAGAATGAGTGAGGCTTTCACAATTCAACAGACAGAAATCGAAAAACAAATTCAGGAAGTGAGTCTCCATGCCGATTCGCAATATTTTTGGTCTCCATTCACACCCTTCGCAATTCTAATGGGAATATGGGGAATTATTGTTTTTCTGTTACTCATTCGTTTCGCTTGGATGCAATGGCGTACTTTTGCATTGCTTCAACGAGCCACGCCGGTCCATGCTTCAAGATTGCCGTTTCCCATCAACCCATTACAGGAGATCGCCGGCATCAAAAAACCCGTTCCTGTGTTGACTGCATCCTGGGTGATGACTCCGGTTGTCTGTGGTGTTTTCCGGCCAGTGTTGCTGATTCCAGCAGATTTATCCAATCACTTAACAAAAAAACAATTCCAGTGGATTTTGTTGCATGAATTTGCCCATATCCGGCGGCATGATAATGTTGTTGTAATACTCCAGAAAATCCTGCAGATTCTTTTCTTTTTCCATCCCGCAGTATGGATTACGAATTGGTTGATTGACCAGCAGCGAGAATACGCTTGTGACGACATTGCAATGAAAGAAGCAAATGCACCGCGCAAAGACTGCGGTGAAGGATTTTTAGAAATTGCCATCCGGGCAAATAGTATACCGGGATTTGTTACGGCTTCGGTTGGGTTGATCAATCCAAAAACTCTTATTCGGAGACGCTTGGTACGCATTCTGGATAAAAGACGAATCTTGCGAACTCAACTTTCTTTTAGGGGACGCATGGTTTTGTTGATCGTGGCTCTACTTGTTATCTCTTATGGTGGAAAATCGGCGGTATCTCGATCCATGACATGGATGGAGATTCAAATCGCGGATGACGAACGGCCGCCAGGTCGAAGCGGTTATGGTATGGTTTATGATTCTGCCCGTGACGTCGTTGTCATGCATGGGGGGCTTTCTAAAGGGGACGATGGAAGAAATATGTATAGTTCTCGCGACACATGGGAATTTGACGGACAGAAATGGGATTTGGTTTCTGAGAGTGGCCCCAGCCGTTGGGCGCATGCGATGGCGTATGATGAAGGCCGAAATCGAACAATATTATTTGCCGGATATAAGGCGGATGGCGGGTGGTATTCCGTTGAATATTCAGATACATGGGAGTGGGACGGAATGAATTGGAAACGGGTCAGTGAGTTTTCCAATGAACCAGGGCGCTATCATGGCCTGGCTTATGATCCGGTCAGACAAAAAGTGGTTCGTCATGGTGGTGGAGTATTAGCACAAGGAGCGGGAAACAGGTCATTTGACAATGGCTCCAAAATGTTTTCCGATACTTATTCGGCAACCTATGAATGGGATGGATTGAATTGGAACTTCATTACCGACGGTGGACCTAATTCAGGAATTCTATTCTTCGATTCGTCGAAAGGGAAAATCTGCAATTGGGAAACCTTGTTTTTAGATGGCCGGTGGGCGGAACAAATATGGGAATTGGATGGCTCGGTTTGGAAAAAGATTGAATATGATACGATGAAAATCGAACCTCCTTACCGGCCTGCCCATGCCTACGATCCGGTTCGGAATGTATTTGTCGCGTTCGGAGGACTCTATAATACGAATTACGGTCAATCTACATCGGGCAGAATCCATGCAATCCGCGAATGGGATGGAGAACAGTGGAATGAAGCGGACATTGCCCATACACCGGAATCCCGTTATGAATGCGAAATGGTTTATGATTCCAAACGTAACCGAATGATCCTATTCGGAGGCCTCGCGGAGGGGAAAGGCAGAACAAACGACACCTGGCAATTCATCGCGAATTGAGTATGAATTGCACACAAATATTGGAACAGGCTTAGAGAATATTTTAAAGAATTCATTTTTACATGGAAATTTTCGCCATGCATAGAAGAGGTGCGTTTTCATCTCATGCATCATTAGGAGAGATTGATGGTTCAAAAAGTGAATAGACGAAGTTTTTTTAAAACATCTATGGTATTGGGTGGCAGTGCTACATTAGGAGTTCATAGTATGAATGATCCTTCTCATGCCGGCATCAAAAACACAAACTCGATTGCTTCCTCATTGGCAGCAAGTGCTTTGCTTAAAATGAATGTTGTCCTGGCAGATACCAATGAACCGTCTTCATCCATGGTTCGAATTCGGCGAATAAGGAATGGACAATATATCGATAGTACCTTGCATACAAAACCAAACATTTGGAAAGAATTCTCTTTTAAGGAAGAGGATTTTTTTGATGCTTTCACTCTAGGTCCAAGTGCCCATGGCGGTTTCAACGCGGTGAATGTACCGGGTGGATTACAAGGATATTACTGGTGTGTCCCTAACGAATTTGAATTTGTCTTATCTGCAGGAAAATGGGAAGTCACAATACGCCGCGGTATTGAATTTGTGCCATTCCGTTTTGAATTTTCGATTGCAGAAAATGAAAGTATGGAAAAAACAGTCTATTTACAGCGTTGGTGCGATATGCGGGAATCCCGATGGTATTCTGCGGATAGTCATATGCATTACCGGATTATGGATGATATGGATGCCCGTCAATTGATGGATTTGATACAAATCGAAGACATTCATGTGGCAATGGTTTTAAATACCGGTCGTCCTGAAGGGATCAATTTTGAACAAAGGGGATATGGGCCTGATTATCGTGTTATGGAAGGTGATTTTGTGATTTGTCCCGGGCAGGAAGACCCCTATTCCCGGTCTGCATTTAGTGTGGGTACAGAAGGGACAACGTTAGGTCATACCGTCCAATTAAATATTCAAAATGGGATTCATGATCTCGAGAATTTTTACCTTTATGGTTTGATATTCGATCAAGTGCATGAACAAGGCGGTCTCTCTGGATATACTCATTTGCCCATGGTCGATCTTCAATTGGAAAGGGGAGGAACGCCAAATTCCGTTATTCAGCCTCGGGGATTAAGCATCGATGTGCCAATGGGGAAAGTCGATTTTGTTGATATTCTCCAATTTGGCGTGTTAAAAACCGATCTGTATTATGATTATCTGAATTTAGGATACCCGTTAACCGCCACGGCTGGATCGGATTGGCCCATGGATCTTGCCGGTATTGTGAGCGCTACTCCCGGCGATGGACGGATGTATTGCCATATCGGTGAAAGACTGTTTTCTGCAGATGCCTGGTTGGATGCCATGAAACGGGGGCGAACCTTCGTGACCAATGGCCCCATGTTGGAACTTTCTATCCATGATGCGCTTCCTGGAGACATTATCCACTTACAGGAAAACAAACTGCTGCAGGTTCATGCACGGACATGGGGATGCCGCGAGTATTCGTTAGCCGATCAATTGCAGATTGTGCGAAATGGTGACGTGATTGCCGAAACCGATGCAAGTAGGGAAAGGCAGGAAGAATTGCTTGATACCGTTGAGATTGCTTCAGGCTTTGGCGGTTGGATTGCCGCAAGAGCGATGGGAGCCGATGGCTCGCGAGCGCATACAACCCCGATTTACATCATCCGTGAGGGATTCCGATTTTGGAAATTTGATACGATCAATTATCTGATTCACAAAAGAATCAGTGAATTGGGAAATATTGAAAATGACATTCAAACCATCCGATCCCATTATTCTGAAGCCGAAGCCCCTTACGCATTAACACTGTTTTATCGACAAAGCACAGCCTTATTGGAACGTATTGAAACGGCACGTGAAATTTACAAACAACTTCTCATCACTGCTGAACAAGAAAGAGAAAGGCGCATAACAAGTGTAGACAATTTTGGTTCCTATTAATTTGAGGAGATTGTATTATGCCAATAAAATTTTCCAAGATCATTCTTTCAATTCTGTGTGTGAGCATCGTCCTATCCATCCCCTCTCAGGCGAAAGTGTTCATTCCAGAAAAAGTATTCGGTGAGGGAAGACGGAGTGCGGCAATATTTTCTCCATCGGGAAGATACTTAGCCACAATGAGTATGGCCGGTCTTGTCACCCTATGGGAAGTGGAATCCGGAAACTTGATAAACAAGTTTCTTGTAGAAGTCTATTCCGGATATAACCATCCCATTGATTTTTCAAAGGATGAATCATCAATTCTTACAACCGATGGAAGAGGTACAATCTGCTTGTGGGACATTTATTCTCATACAATGATGCGCGCCTATCTCCCAAAAAACGATAGCCATCATTTCCGCTTTGTCTCGTTTTCTCCGGATAACACAAAAGTACTCGGTGGTGGTTGGGAAGGTCTGTATGTTTGGGAGAAAGAGACTGCAGGAATTTTGTTTGAAATCCAACCCATTGGAGACATGAATGTTGCTGTATTTTCACCGGATGGGAAATCTATTTTGACTGCCGGAACGTCGGAGAACGCTATATTGTGGGATGTCTCCACTCAAAAAGAGATTCGCTCCTACAATCATGGTTCCGTGGTTGAATGTGCCGCTTTTTCTCCCGATGGGAAATGCATTCTTACCGGAGATTGGCACCACACTGCAAAATTGTGGGAACTGGAAAGCGGGAACCTGCTTCATACTTACATGTTGGAAGATGTTGTTCGATCCGTTTCGTTTTCACCCGATGGCAAACAGATTCTTGCAGGAGATCATGAACATGTGTATTTATGGAATTTGTCGACGCACGAGAAAGAATTTACTTTTGAACGGGAAGAGGAATTAGACGCCTTATTTTCGCCCGATGGAAAATACCTCTTGATTGATGATTTGCTGTGGAATCTTGAGTCAAAAAAAATTGTGCATTCGTTTCAATCCAAAATTAGCCATGTCCATAACGCTGTCTATTCTCCCGAGGGAGACCAAGTCCTTGTTAGTTGTTCCAAATATCCAGGAAATCCTGATGATTTTGCAATACTGTATAATATCGATTCAGAAAAAGAAATACATACATTTATTCTTCCTACCAATATCCATCATGCAACCTTTTCCCCCAATGGAAAATACATTTTGAGTGTAGGATATGATGAAGTTGGGTTATGGGAAATTGAAACCAAAAGAAAGATTCATACATTTATTGCCTCGGATGCAATATTTTCTCCGAACAGTGATCAACTTTTTTTCAGCACGAAAGAAACCGCAATTTTGTGGGACATCCATAACCAACAAGAAATCTATACTTTTGTGCTCGATCATGAAATCCAATCCATTTGCTTTTCTTCGGATGGGAATTTCGTCATAGCCGGAGGTGATTCAGGAACCACCAAAATATGGAATGCCTCTTCAGGTCATGAAATTTATACTTTCGATTTTGGAAGCACGATTCACTCCATTGATTCATCTCCGGATGGAAAATTGCTTCTCATTACAGGAAATGATACGGAAGAATACAATTTCTATGCAAAAATTTGGGATATCGATTCAGGAAGAATGGTCCATTCCTTTCATCAAGAAAACAGTGATAACGGCGCAGAATTCAGTGGATATTTTGCTCCTGATGGAACTCAAATCATGACAGTATATGGAGGCATGTGGATCGGTTTTACAATTACATTGTGGGATTTGTTCACAGAGAAAATATCTCATAGATTGGCTCCTGTAGATTGGACCAATGAAGCCATCTTTTCTCCCGATGGGAAATTGATACTTACCGCTCAGGGAATGGATAGTGTCGGACGCGCTTATTTGTATGATACACGTACCGGTAAAGAAATTGAAATCTATAAACATAGCCTGCCAATCAATTCCGTGGATTTTTCCCCGGATGGAGAACATATCATAACCGGAAGTTCGGACGGCACTGTCAAGTTATGGAATATTTCTCAACCGACTTCGAATAGTTATATTTATGATAGATATAAGTAAAACTGTGGAGAATCAGAACTCATAAAAGCATAGGAAAGGGTGTCAAAAGTACCTATTTCATATAAACGTACAATTCAGAAAAACGCAAACAATGATGGATCAACCTCCACCGGTCGCAAAGATTTCTCCTCCCGCTCGAACGATGTCCCCGAAGCTGTAGAGACCGTTACTGGCATTGTATAAACGGTCATTGGCATGCATGCCGGGTTGTACGATTGGATTCCCGGGGGTGACTTCTCCCCCCAAGAGTTTCATTTCCAAGGCCCAATGGACACCACCGTTATTGGTTAGGTCCGGACCGGTCGATTTCATTCCATACCCTTTGGGACAACTGGAGATCGGAACGCCATATCGGCCGGCGCATTGGTTGCCGTCTTTTCCCCATCGCCCACTATAATGGACGTAGACATAACTTTCAAACAGTCCGCCCTGCGAAAGAGATTCGAGCTGTTCCAATTTCCCCTGTGGCGCGAAGGGATCGTCGAAATCGACTGAGGAAATATAGGAAACAGGTGTCGTTAATTCATACACTACCGTGATCACGTTTCCACCCCGTTGCGGCCATGGAAAATTATTATGATCCAGCTGATACGTATCCAGTGCAATGCTTATGGCGCGCAGCTCGCTCTGCGCACGAGCGACTTTTGCGCGGGTTTGTGCGTTGAGAAAATTAGGCACCGCGATCGCGGCAAGGATCCCGATAATTGCGACAACAATCAACAATTCAATGAGAGTAAATCCCGATTGTTTCAATTCGACTATCACTTTCTGTTCCTCCTAAAAAGAAGGGGTTCCGTCCGTTTTTTTCGAGTTACTTAATCATACAGCATAAAGTCTGACACGAATGTCGGAGCACTACTCTCCATTTCAACGATGAGAGCAATCTCTTCTTCACTTAACGCACGGTCATAGACCCGCACTTCATCGATCAATCCGGTGTAAAAACGTAGACCGGTGCCTTGCACATTCATCGCAATTTGAAACGGTTGATCCGACATATCCGGGCTGGCCGCCGTGTCCAATGCGATCGCCTCTGCATTATCGTTTGTGCCGGACATCTCATCAAATTTTCCATCCACATAATGGGAAATTTCCGTTACGAAAACCCCATCATTCGGAAACGTTGACGCTACATGATGCCATTCGTTATCAGCGACAAAGGTAGTAGCGACATTGAATGTACCCTGAATCTCGGACCGGATCGCTCCGGCTACGCCGTTTGCTTCACTGTTATTAATGCGGAAATGATATTTTTGACCGTCGCCCGAGGAAAAACCCCATCCCAGGATTCCATGTGTGTCGATGACATCTGATTTGATCCAGCACATGATCGTGCGGCCGGTGTATCCTTCAATACCCCACCAATCCGGTGTGTGCAGCGCATCATCCCCGTCAAATGCCAACGCCGTTCCTTTGATACCGGGTACCCATTGCGGTTCTCCGGCTAAAACCTCCGCGTGATAACCACTCCCGGAAGAATCGTTGGCGACTAAACCGCTCCCTTCGTCGAATGTCCAATGCCCAATTAATCCGCTAGTAATGTCTTGTGCAACAGCAAAGGGTAGAACAAAACTTGAGAACGCAAAGATGAAACTCCATACAAACACGAATCCGCTTATTTTTTTCATCGTATTTCCTCCCTGGAATTGTATGCTTCATGCGTCAACCTATACAATATTCAAAGAATTTCATTTCTTTGTCAATCCCAAGTATCTTTTTCTTTTTTACTCTAGGTTCCGGATAGCATGTTCTTGCCGTTCTTCTCCTTGGAACCTCTCTTGACACTATCCAACAAATTTTTTATTCTTCGTGTGTTTACATCAATAATGAGTACGATACATTTGGTCGTTCTGTATGCAGTGTGGATTATGAAGAACAATCATCGAATGGAAAGTATTCCATCCTTTTTCAAAATTGGAGAATATATTATGGAGAAAGCATTCACACTGATTGAATTACTCATCGTAGTGGCTATTATCGGGATTCTCGCAGCGATTGCCGTACCCAATTTCATGAATGCGCAGCTTCGGGCCAAAGTTGCAAAAGTCGAAGCCGATTTTCGAAATCTTGCCACGGCTATCGAACAATACCATATGGACAATAACGCTTACATGCCATACAACCTGTGGGGAGGATACACGCATCTAGCCTACCTGGACGCACTATCAACTCCGGTTCCTTATATTTCATCCGCGGACGGCGTGTGGGATCCTTTTCGTCCCGAAGGAACCGCCGATGCCGATGGTATCATGAAGCGCAGATACGGCTATTTCGATCCGCATAACGGTGCCGTGCAATGGATGTTCGACGGAATCGCGAATTATAAAGGGCAAGTGATGCCCGGTAATTTTAAATATGTATTGGTGTCGATTGGTCCGGATAATCTACAAGGGGTGGAAGGAGCATATGTCCGGTCGATTGGATATCCGGGAGCGGCTGGTTTCTTCGAATACGACGCGAGCAATGGGATTCGGAGTTATGGGGATATTTACCGACTGGGACCGTAATTCATCAGAATCGTGAACGATTGCCTTTAATTATGCAATGGCAAAAAGTTAAAAATTGTGGTGCGGACATCCTGTCTGCACAATTATGCTAGTTCAATATCGTATCATCCAAAACCCCAGAAATTAAACGTGAATTCTTTCTTTTGAATGAAGTAACACCCACTGGAGATGAACAATGCCGGAAAAAGAACGACTGACACAAACGAATGAACACGATATCAATCGGCGAAAATTTTTCCATCAATCAATCGCTGCTTCGTCGGGCGCCCTCCTGGGATTCAGTTATGAAGAGCGAAACCTGTTAGCTAAAGAACGAAAACCATCTCCCAAGAAACTCGCATTCGAATCGGCAGAGAATATGCCGATGGGGAAGATTGGAAATATTCATGTCACTCGGCTGATTGTCGGTGGGAATCTCACCAGCGGGATCGCCCATAGCCGCGATTTGATCTATGTCTCTCCTTTGGTTAAAAACTATTTCTCGGATGAGAAGATATTCGAAACCTGGGAATTATCAGAGGAGTGTGGCATCAACACGGCCATACTTCGATTGGATGATCAAGTCATTCGTCTGATCAATACATACTGGAAAGACCGTGGTTGGAAATTGCAGTGGATCGTACAGATCAAGCCGCGAAATATGGACATTCAAAATTTTCGTACGGATATCGAGCGGGCGATCGATAATGGCGCGATAGGTGCTTATATTCAAGGAAATGTCGCCGACCGTCTGGTGAAAGAAAAGCGGCTCGATTTATTGGAAGAAGCCTTAGAGTGCATCAAACAACACAAAGTAATCGCTGGGATTGGAGGACATTCGCTCGAAGTGCCGGTTGCTTGTGAGAGAGCCGGTTTAATACCCGATTTCTATCTGAAAACGTTGCATGGACGAGACTATTGGACCTTCAATCCGGGAAACGATCCTTGGGAGAAATTTCACGTCAGTACAGGGAGAACACACGACAATGTTTGGTGTACCGAACCGGAAGAAACCATTGAATTTATGCAAAAAGTCAAGCGGCCATGGATTGCATTTAAAGTGATGGCAGCCGGAGCGATCCATCCGAAGCACGCTTTTCAATACGCATATGAAAACGGAGCGGATTTCATTTGCGCGGGAATGTTTGATTTTCAAGTTCGTGAAGACGCCATAATCGCCAAAAAGATTCTGGGGAAGCGAAGCGAACGAGCCCGGCCCTGGTTTGGATAATGAAATATTTTAAAAAAAGACTTCCCCTCCAATCTCTTACAAAGGAGACAAATGCAATCCGATCGCTATGATACAAATACTTAATCTTTTTCTTACTTGAATGGAGACGAATATGCCGAAACATTGTGTCATCAAAGTGAAGTGGTTTCATCTTATCGCAATTTTGTTGTTTACGGTCACACAAATTCCACGTGCACAGGAATATGAAGTCGAAGTTCACAAAAATGTCATGATTCCTATGCGGGATGGTGTCAGACTTGCCGCCAATATTTTCTTACCCAAGGCGGAAGGTCCTTTTCCGACGATCTTGATTCGAACCCCTTATGACAAAGGAGAGGGGGACGATAATTTTTATGCGTCGAAGGGATACGCTCTCGTTTCACAGGACACCCGCGGCCGATTCGATTCGGAGGGCGTATGGGATCCTTTCCGGGATGACGCCCAAGACGGCTATGACACGCAGGAATGGATTGGCCGGCAAGAATGGTGCAATGGAAAAATCGGCACCATGGGCGGTTCCTATGTCGGTTTTACACAGTGGATTTCCTCGCTGTATCAAAGCGAGTTTCTCAAAACAATGGTTCCTGTTGTTCCTTTCAATGACGCGTATCATGACGTAACCTATGTCGGTGGAGCGTTTCAACTCGCCTTGGCAATGGGATGGGGAACCTTGGTTACAATGCCGCCGGGAGAAAATCCGGAAATCGATTGGGAAAAAGGATTTCTTCATTTGCCCCTTCAAACGTGGGATACATTCATTGGCCGGGAAATCTTTTTCCTACGGGATTGGGTTGCTCATCCGTCTGATGACGAGTATTGGAAAGAAAGAAGTATCAAAGAGCGATACGATAAGATCACAATACCCATTTTGAACATCGGTGGTTGGTATGATATCTTTTCAAAGGCAACTCTTGAAATGATCAGCCGCGTTCGTCACGAATCGAAAGATTTTCCGATTCGCCGCAACCAATTCGCTATCATCGGTCCTTGGACACATGGGATCAGCAAAGATGGCAAGGTTGGTGAAATGGATTTTGGAGCGGACGCTACGTTGAACGTCGATGAAATCCAACTGAAATGGTATGACTATTGGTTGAAACACCAAGAAACCGGTGTCGAAGATTGGCCGCCGTATTATATTTTTGTCATGGGGAAAAACGAATGGCGTGGAGAAAGAGAATGGCCTCTGAAACGAACCCAATACACAAATTATTACATCCACAGCGGCGGTGATGCGAATTCTTCGAGTGGAGATGGAACGCTCGATACTCGTCCTCCCTTGCAAGAACCACAAGACACCTTTACGTATGATCCGAATAATCCGGTTCCTTCTCATGGGGGAAACAACTTATTCGGAATTCCTGCCGGACCATACGATCAAAGTGAAATTGAACAAAGGGAAGACATTCTGGTGTACACCAGCGAGCCAATGCATGAAGAACTGGAAGTGACCGGGCCGGTCAAAATGGTTCTCTATGCTTCTTCGACCGGAAAAGACACGGATTTCACTGCAAAATTAGTCGATGTCCATCCGGACGGAAGAGCCATCAACCTTTGTGAAGGAATTATCCGTGCGCGGTATCGTGAATCGTTTACACAACCGACGCTCATCGAACCGAATAAAATCTATCGTTATGAAATCGATCTGTGGGTTACAAGTAATGTATTTTTGCCCGGACATCGCATTGGGGTGGAACTATCCAGCAGTAATTTTCCACGCTTCGATCGGAATCCCAATACGGGAAAGTCCTTCGGTTCCGATACGGAATTACAAAAGGCTGTGCAAAACATACTCCACAATGCCGTTCACCCCTCGCATCTCGTATTGCCGATTATTTCCGGAAATTGATAGGTTTCAATCACCGAAGAACGGTTTTTTGTGGATGTATAATGTTCTCGTTGTCGGTACGAGAAGGAGATTTCGATAAAACATCCCTAAAACATCCAATTTTGTATAGGGAATTGACCGATGGCGGAATTCACGTTCGACTTCATCCAAGACAAACCGGCAGGATTCCGCTCCTCCTGCCACATAATATTCAAAAGGACCGTATCGTTGTTCCAGTCCGGTAAAATAATCCAACACTTCCTCGACAAAATTATAGGCTCCAAAGTTGGTTTTTCTTCCGACGATATGGGATAATCCACCCAAATTTTGATGCATGGAGAGTACGACGATGCTGATGCAACTCCCCAAATGAGTCGATTGGGAATAATCGCCGAAACTCACTTCTCCTTGTTGGAGAGCTTGTTTCCCCCCTTGTCTATGATCCTTGAATTCGAGATGAATACCCACGTTCCCTCATCCCGTTTCGACAACGGCTTCACATACATCATCCATAATTCGGCTAAAGCGATAAGCGGAACGTGGGCCGTTGGCAATCATTGCGAATAGATAGGTTTTTCCACTTTTTGCATAAATATAGCCGGAAAGCGCTCGAACGCCGGAAAGGGTACCGGTCTTGGCTCGTACATGTTTGTAAGCGCCAGTGCCTCTCATTCTTCTTTCCAGTGTTCCATCCACTCCGGCGAGCGGTAATGCCTCGTTCAGTTCTTCGGCAAAAGGAGATTGGTTTATCGCCTGTAAAACATTTGTAAGTGCATCGGCGCTCAAACGATTTTCCCGCGAAAGTCCGGATCCATCCGCCAAGTATTGCCGATCAAAGTCACACCCATGACGAAAAAGAATATCCTTTACCGCAGCTGCTCCGGTTTGAAGACTTCCAACTCCGTATTCTTTTGCGCCTACAGTTTTGAAAAAATGTTCGGCATATAAATTTTGACTGTTTTTCAAACACACTTCGACGAGTTGAGATAAGGGAGGGGAATTGTGCACGGCGATTTCCCGCCACGTTTCCGGATTGCTGATCGGTTTGATTTCATCTGCATCGCCTGGCTTTCCGGATATGCGAATTCCCTCTTTCTCTAGGGTTTCTTTCAAAACCGTTACGAAATAAAGAGTAGGATTAGGGACAGAAGCCCATCGTGTCCATTGACGTTTCGGCCGGATGGCGGCGCTGATTTGAAGGATTCGTGATCCCGGTTCGCGCTTGAAAACGGTCCCCCGCTCCGCATTCCGGCTCGCAACTGTTCGCACTCCACCCTTCAATGACATATATTTTGTGAGTGGATCAAAAGTGATACTGGCAGGCCTGCCAGCCCGCGAAGCCCCCTTGACGATCACATCGATACAACCGTCATTGAATGACAAAGCGCTGATTTCGGCGGCATACCACTCGACATAATCATCCGGATGCCAATTCAATCCGATTCGTTCATCGTCGAACTCATCATCGACACCAATTACATCCCCCGAAACGGACGTGATATTCGCCTGCTTCAACTTCACCGCCCATTGCCGGAAAAGATAAGTGATATCTCCTCCGTTAAATCGTCCACCAATGCTGGGATCACCTTGGCCGACAACGATAATGTTGCCATCCAAATGATTCCCCGATTGTTGTCCTGTTATATAGAGCCGTGTTTGATACGTGAACGTTGCTCCTAAACGCAATAATGCAGCGGCGCAGATCGGCAATTTGACATTGGAAGCGGGGATCAATCTTCGATTCGGAGCATGTTGAAACAGTGTTTTTTTCTCATTTTTTTCGACAACATGAACACTCCATTGCGCATCGGTTGGGCTTTCTTCATGAAAAATCGTCTCCAAACGAGATTTCAAAACCGTTTCCGCTGAGCAGAAAGAAATCATCCAACTCATCAGGATGAAATACAGGATTCCATACCGGCTCATACAACCTCCTCCCAGATTTTTATTCCAATTTATCATCAGGATATAAAAAGGGCACACCAAATGTGTACCCTTTTGATTGTGAACAGAATTTTTTAAAAACATTATCAGTACAAACTAAAACTTGAGAAAATTATCGCATTCCGATTTGTGTTCCTTCTCCCATTTTTGCCTGTTCTTCTTCGGTGATGTCTTTCAAGAAATGACTTTCTACATCACAGTTCACTTTCACGACTTCATTTTCTTGGTTTTCCATGACAATACGATTCAAGGTATTGAAACGTTCGCCGAATTCAAGGTTGTAGAAAAATTTCATCGTTGAACGATAATCGGCCAGAAAATGAAGTTCAAGAGACCGTTTGATGTAATAATCCATGTCTTGTTCTTCCATCTGTTTGTTGTACTCGGTGATGACTTCATCCGGAATCAATCCATCTTTATTGACCTTTAAATATTTCAATAAAGTATCTTTTTTCGCATCCAAATCTTCTTTCCATTGCAAGGCTTCTTCTTTGGATGCCCAGTCTTCTCCGGTTTGGGGATTGTAGGGTGGGACACCCATACCCATCATTCCGCCACCCATCATTCCGCCACCCATCATACCCATGCCACCCATACCGCCCATGCCCCCCATACCGCCCATACCCCCCATGCCGCCCATCATACCCATGCCACCCATCATGCCCATGCCGTACATACCTCCCCCGATGGCGCCTAAACCATAAGGCCCCATGACTTCTTCACGCAGGCTGTTTAATTTGGTTTGGAAATAATTGGCTAATTCCTGGTCATTGACGTTATAACTCTGGCCTTTATTGATAACATCCGTGATGGCGATGAGTTGACTTTTTACCGCCTCTTCCGCCAAATCGTAGCAAAGTCTTTGATATTCTACGATCCGGTGCAAGCGGTCTTTTTGTTCATGTTCTTCTCCTTTGATGGTTAAGAGACCTCGTAAATAGGGGAATGTTATGCCAGTGCTGTTTTTACGAATATAATCCATTACATACAATTCGCGAATCACTTTTACGGTCGGATTCCCTTCATCGAGGTATGTGTCATCCAAACCAAACGAGTGTTTCAACATATCATATCGAAATTGAAACAATTCTCGGACGGACGGCGCCATACCGGGTAGATTCATCGAATTTTGGACGGTTTTGGTTTCCGCCAATAAACCGGGAAGGGTAGATGGATCGGGAAGATCGTCTTCAAAATTATCGACCAACAAAGTGTTGCTGTTGGCATTCGTTTCCTCACCAATAGAAAAATTCGTATTCACTCCATTCTGAATGCGCAGATCATCAAATACACATTCTGCGGTGAAATCACCGTTTTCATCCGCGCCAAGGAAAAATCCAATCAGGTCGGTGGGTACGGATATATTTTGTGTCAATGTTTGGCCTGTAGTCGGTCCGGCTCCAAAACGGGAAACTCCACCGCCACCCATCATGCCCATACCGCCCATCATACCCATGCCACCCATCATACCCATGCCACCCATCATGCCCATGCCGCCCATCATACCCATGCCACCCATCATGCCCCCCATTCCATAGGCGCTGAGCATGGCGTCTCCGAGCAAGTCCATTTCTTCCGTATCTTGGGCGCTGCGAATCGATATACCACCGCCAAATGGAATTCCCCGATTGCGGCCATTGATATACAATGCCTGTTGTTTTCCATCCCATACAGCGGCTACGTGATACCATTGATCGGGTTTCCAATCTTGAATATAAGCAGTCACGCGGCTCGACTGTTTCACATAATCTTTTAATTCGAACGTCAATGTCGGACCTTCTCCTTTATAAATGGCCACGACACATTCACGTTCAAAGGGACCGGGACCCATTCCCACGATCATATTGGCATTCAGCGGTTGACCGCGATCATCGGTTTTTCCTTCAACGAGTTGTTCGATTCGCTCTCTCGTCATTTTTTGTTTGGCAACAGCGATAAACATCGCTTTGTATTTCTGTTCCATATCCGTCGGATCCCAATCCGGCTTGACATAAAATTCCACCGTACCCTGTCTGGGATTGATGACCTTGCTGGTAGGCAGATTGTAAAAGGCCATTGAGTTTCCTCTTTCCGCATGAAATCCTGTCCCGAATCGGCCATCTTCAATGCCGATATTCACTCCCCATGCGCTGGAAACTCGTAGTTTGGTAATTGCGCTGTTCCGTTCCAACTGTTCCATTCTATCAATTTCATTTAGAATTTCACTTTTGTAATCTTTCTCCGGATCAAAATGCTCAATGATTTTCAATTTTTGATCCAATTCTTGGAAATTTTCTTGATAGAGTTCATTGTTTTGATTGATTACTCTCAAAACTTTTTCCATTTCCGTTGCGATTTCATTTTGCGTCGGCATTTGTCCGCTTGCTACAAGTGGATCGTTTTCTTTCGGAATTTCTTTCACGATATTTCTATACTGTCCACTCAAGCGTTGCAATTCCTCGTTATAGCGGTCATAACTTGCTTCTAGGGGAGCAAAGATAAATTGATGCAAGGCGCCGACTACAGCTAATGCTATGACGATTAAAATAATTCCTTTTGTTTTTTTCCCCATGATCTATCTCCTCTTCGGTTTGCTGGATCTATTCTTACTTTGAAAGTGTTTTCACTCTTCTATTTTACCTATTCGTCTAAATTTTGTATTCCCGCATTCGGGACATCCTTTTTTTTTCAGTTCACTCACCGTTGAATACTCTTGATTGACTCCAACCTGAATGCTGCTTTCGCAAGCAGTGCATTCATACAGTCCCCCCGGTGAACGCAACTCTCCTGTATAAAAAGGAGTATAACGCAACTCTTTAAATTTATCAGGTGGAATGGATAACCATTTTTCCCATACAAACAGGCTTGAAACATGAGCATGGATCGAGGCTCCCCAATATTCGTTAAATTGAGGGTAAATCTCGCGCACAACCCATCCCATTTCCACTAAATTCGATTGAATGTTTCCCATTGTTTCGGCATCCTGCATGGGCATGGAAAGAAAAAACGCGCCGGTATTTTGGACAGCGCATAAACAGCGGTATGCAAAGGCAATCACAGCATTGTTGGTATATGCGGGATCGGTTACTGCCACCCCGAATTTTCCTTGTAAAGCATCTGGCAGTTCCTCTCGAACATCATAAGGTTGAACTTGAATTTCCTTTTTGGAAATTTCGCGAATCATATCCAAATATCGCGTATCGACGTCCAGAACATAAAGCGGTTCATCTATTGATTCCTTATTCATGAATCGCCGGCGAACCAATAAACATGCAATGGAAATGAAATCATCGTCCCCTAAAAAAACGATGGAACGATTGAGTAATCCCATTTCGAGCAACAGCAATGCTTTCCGAATCCCTGTTTCTGGTGTGGCGTGACTCTGATCCAACGTCACATCCACATCCGGCCGTTTTTCACAGATCTCCCGAAATTCATCCAAAATCTCCATGGCTTCCGGCGGGAAAATCCGTCCGCTTCCTCCACAAACCAAACATTGATTTTTCGGTTTTTTGGCTCCCCCGAATTTCTCACTTAATAATTGATATCCTTCTTCCGATAGTTCCAATTTCCCTTCTGATTTCACAACCGCGAGTTTTTCCAATTCTCTTCTTAAAGCTGCGAGTACCGGTACTGGAATATGAAGCATTCTCGACCATTCCCGTGTCGAAGCCACAGATTGGCTATACAAAATCCAAAGAGCGCGGGTAATGCCGTCAACACCCTCCCGCAGCTGAATGGCATTGGCCAACTCAGAAAAATCGAGCTCGTTTGTATTTACTTGATTAGATGAATCCGAAGGTTTCATTTCTGATTTTGATATTCGCGATACCGTATTAGAGAAACGATTGTATCGTTTACAGGTGTTGGAATGTCTTTTTCTTGCCCTAAAGAACAGATCGATCCATTGAGCGCATCAATTTCTGTTCTTCGTTTCCGTTCGAGATCCCGAAGCATAGAAGGATAATGCGCTGCCGTAGGGGGGATCATTTTATCATAAAATGCTTTTCGATATTCCTTCGCCGAATTCCAAAATTGTTTGACCCCATGTGCTTGTGTGACGGTAAAAGCTTCATCCATGATTTGGTTCATCAGCCTACTCGTTTCATCATGAGAAGCCAATTCTCCATATGTTATTCCTAACAAGGCGCCAAGCGGATTCAAGGCCGCATTATATAACAATTTTGCCCAGATATACTCTTCGAGTTGCTCTGTCGATTCGATGGGGATTCCCGCTTCTTTCATGGTCAAGGCAATTGAATCGATTTGATTTTGGGGAAATTCCCGAAGATAGTGACCGATTCGGATGGAATCAGCATGGACAGTCACTTGCACCGAACCGGGCGCAGTGAGTTCCACACCGGTAATCACCCTTGCTCCCAATGTGCGGTGCCAACCAATTTGTTCCGCGATCGTCTGGCAATTTCCATATCCATTCTGTACAGAGATCACCAGAGTGGACTGTCCAACTACCGGCAAACAAGCCCGAATGGCATCGCGAGTGGAAAAGGCTTTTACACATACAAGTACTTGATCAAAATTCCGGACGTCAGCGGGAATGTCCCCGATACTCTCATAAGCTGCCTGCTGGGGAATACGGTAATCACCCCACAATCCCGAGATGGAAATTCCACGTGCACGAATCCCGTCGACATTCCATTTTCGCCCAATGAAAATAACTTTATGCCCTGTCCGGGCGAGTAAACCACCCAACAACGTACCTACTGCACCGGCGCCGAATATCAAATACCGTAACATAGATTCTCTTTTCGCATTTGACCGTGATGGCGTTTTTGTTCTATCTCAAGAAGGAAATCCATTCGATTCTTGAACACTGTAATGGATTTTTGGAAGGAAATCAAACTCATCTTAACAAATACAAAGAGGACAGGTGAATATTCCTGTCCTCTTTTAAAGGATCTATGAAGCCATGCCGTTTAGGCGCTGGCAGGCACAATCGATATTTGCTTGCGATTGCGCTTGACTTCAAATTTGACTTGTCCGCTCACAAGAGCAAAAAGTGTATCGTCTCCACCCCGGCCGACATTTTCACCTGGATGGAACTTTGTCCCTCTCTGACGCACGAGAATGGAACCCGCTTTTACGAATTGGCCACCGAATCGTTTCACACCCAATCGCTTCGCATTGCTGTCACGACCGTTTCGTTGTTTTCCACCACCACTTTTTACATGAGCCATTGTTCTTTACTCCATTATTCAAATTCTTTTCACAAGGAAAATATTGTAGATTCTTCTGCAAGATATGCAAGTGCTTTTCAACGTTCATCCCATCGGATTCATGTCTATCCTCTGATTTTTTCCAAGAAATAAATCATTTTCCTTTTTCGATATGCGAAGATAGCACTTCCACGATTTCACCAAAACGCCTACGTTGATATGATAAAATGCCATGATTCAAGAAATGGCGAATCGCATACTCTTCCATTGTACAAGAAGATGATACTTTTGAATATCTAATTCACTAGTATTATTGTATAGACTACCGAAAGCCGTGATCGATCCCGAATGAAATTCAACTTGTTCAATAAATATTTTCTGAAACGGTTCTGGATATTGGCTTGGCCTACCGTCATCTATGCTCTTCTCGAAACGGGAGTGGGGCTGGCTGATATATATTTTGCAGGATTTATTGGGCCGGAAGCGGTCGCGGCTATTGGATTCTCCCGGCAAATATTTCTGATATTGCTGATTGGGACTCTTTCTATTACCACAGGGACGATTACTCTCGTTTCCCAATATCACGGCGCCCGGAATTACGAGTCAGCTTCGGCGGTTGCATTTCATTCCTTTGTTCTCTCTCTTTTAGCTGGTATTTTTTTTGGGGTTGTTGGAGTTGCCTTGGCTTATCCCAGCCTCTATTTGATGGGAGCCAAAGATTTGGTAATCGAATATGGGACTGGCTATCTGAAGGTTTTACTCGGTGGCGTGATCTTTCTTCTCATCAATTTTTGCACGAATGCGATATTCCGCGCCTTGGGTGATTCGAAAACTCCGCTGAAAATCGCCACGATTGTCAATCTCCTCAATATTGTATTCAATTACATTTTTGTGTTTGGGTTTTGGTTTATTCCCTCTTTCGAGGTTACCGGTCTGGCAATGGGAACCATTTTGGCTCGAGTGATCGGGGCAATTCATTCCATAAAGATTTTAGTGAATAAAAACCGGTTGGTCCGATTGAAATTTCGGACTCCCATCCAATTGGATATTTTTCGCCACCTCATTCATATTGGACTTCCTTCCGGAGTCTCCGGATTTGTTCGGAATGGAGCGCGTATCCTGTTTTTTCGTTTGATTGCTTCCACGGTAGCGGGGACGGCTGCCGTTGCCGCTGCGTCGATCGGTTTTCAATTCCGTTTGATTGCCATTATGCCTTCTCTTGCATTTCAAGTGGCAACATCCGCTTTGGTCGGGCAATCCATCGGCGCCAATAAAACGAAGGAGGCGGAAGCGTACGGGTGGACATCCATCAAATTTTGTTCCTTGATCATGGCTGTTTTAAGTCTGGCCGTGGTCATATTCCCAGGTATGATCGTTCAATTCTTTTCGGATAGTGAGCGTGTAATCGACTTGGGGAAAATTGCCCTTCGATTCATTGCACTGGAACAATTCTGCAATTGTGTCTCGATTGTGGCAAGCGGTGCATTATCCGGCGCTGGGGATACGAAACCGGCCATGCGATACACTATTCTTTCCCAATGGTTTTTGATGGTTCCTTTAGCTGGAATTTTATCCTACTACACTCCATTGGATATTGTTGGAGCTTGGATCGCATGGGGGATCGCCCCGGTCGTTCAAGCGATATTGACTATCATGCGTTTCGCGGGGGGAAAATGGAAAACGATTAAATCAACATAATGAACTATCGGAAATAAGGAAAGGACAATCCAATCGAAAGTCATTATTTAGCGTAAAGTGAAACCTTGTAAGTTCAATTGGCAAAAATAGTTGACAAAGTTCTTTTCTCGGTTTCCATCCTTATCAACCACCATACTGGTGTTCAGAATAGTTGTCCGCGGCAGAGGTAAACCAAATTGAGTTTGAATAAATCCCATATTGGAAATTACGAGTAATGTTCTTTTTTGTCCCTCGGCCATCGTAGTAATTGCGAAAGATTGGCATGCATGAGAAGTATAATCCACCATCAAAACGCATGTCAAATCTTCCTCCTCAATATTCGGATTCAAAGAGGCGCGCGCCAGATAGGAAATCAGTTGTGAATCGAGATTTTGTGGGGTGTAGATAAATCCGTAAGGACCGGACTTTTCCATTTGGTTCATTTCTACATTTTTTAGGGTATCAGGAAAACCGATTTGTTCAGGACTCGGATACCATAGAGTGGGTGGATAGTGCCATGAAACAATCTCCGGTGGTATGATAAATTCCAATTCTGAATTTGCCTTCGAACTTTCTAGCGGATAAATCGTCAACCGAGTTTCCTGCTCCGTATCCGATTGGAGAAGTTTTAAATTTTTCCCGTTTTGATTCTCATACGCTGGATTGGTATCCGTAAAAGTAGTATTCGAATTCAATAATTTTTGGATACATGTCATCTTCTGTCCATCGATTAAGGCATCCCATGACAAATACGCCAAACTCCTCATAAATACCGGTTCTGCAATGTTATAGACTTCATCTTCTTTGGGGATTCCATAAATCGATTCCATTTCTAATTTTATAGGTTCGGTTACTTGTGACGAGTACATGCGCTGAAGATCGTAATGAACTCGCGCTGTCGTTTTTTGGGCGACTTTCACATTCTCGCAATACGCTTCATAAATCGATTCTTTCGATTCTTTGCCATAAATGCCACCACCCATCCAGATGAATGCACAAAAAAAGATAATCAACAATGCTTTCCCACGAATATGTTCCATCATCTGCATCTTTACCTCAATTCAAAAAAATATTTTGACTTATTTTGCTGTATATAAGCGATGAAAAGGTGAAAAAGTATATCATTTCACAGATGCTTGAAAGATCCAATCGGTGAAATCCACACAATTCAACGCACATGTTATAACGGATAACAATTCAGGAAGTATCGATAACCATATTATCGAAGTGAAACAAAATGAAAAGGTATACATAAGGTTTCTTCAATCCCCTTCTTCCTTTTTTCCCCAACAATATTAAAATAGAAAATAGAGTGCATACAAGAGATTCTATAATCGATAAATTTTTTGTTTTTTGTGGCTTATACCGTCAATCATCACTGATCTGACTGTTTTTTTGTATTTGTACTGTTCCCCTGCCTAATGCCTTGCCCGGTATATCCACTTATTAGACTGAAAACCGGCAAATAAAGGAGAATCATGCGAAAGAATCCGGAAAAGACATCAGCAGATACTCTTAAACCGAATGTTGCAGGACAATTTTATCCTGCTGATCCTTCGGTTTTATCAAGCGATATTCAAAAATATCTGGAAGATGCGAATATAAGTCCTGCTTCTAAACGCGTCTTGGCGATCATGGTACCGCATGCCGGCTATGTCTTTTCCGCGCCAGTCGCGGCTTATTCATTTCGACATGTACAAAATCAACATGTAGATACCGTTCTTTTTATCGCGCTTGCTCATCGAGGAACGGAAGGGGGAGCGGTTTATAACGGACATTATTTTGAAACTCCCCTTGGGAAAATTCCGGTAGACACTGAAATCGTTTCTCAATTGATCGAAGCCGGTACTCCCCTGCATGCTTCTACTTCACCCTATTTATCCGAACATTCCGTCGAAGTGAATCTTCCTTTTGTCCAAACGGTATTTCCGAAGGCAAAGGTTGCTTCGATTCTCATAACCCAAACCGACCCTCCGCTCTGCCGAAAAATCGGTCAAATTGTTGCCGATGTGATCCGGAAGAATACGAATAAATCGGTTTTAATTTGTGTATCCAGTGATATGAGCCATTATCCTCCTTATGATGATGCCAATCGTATCGATCAGGCGGCGTTGCAATCGATGGAATCACTCGATCCGGAAATGATTCTGAAGAATATTCAAAAACTCGAAAGGGAATCTGTTCCCAATCTTCATTGCGTATTGTGTGGTAGCGCTGCAATGTTGACCGCTGTCGAGGCCGCCCGGGAATTGGGCGCCAAAGAAGCCAAGACTTTGTGTTATAGAAACAGCGGAGATAGCCCTTACGGTGATCACCAGCGTGTCGTAGGGTATGGCGCTTTTGCCATTTATGCTCCTCAAGAAGAACAGAATGCGAAAAAGCAAAGCATTCAAGAAAATTCATCTGTTTCCGATGACCTTTTTTCCGATGAGGAACAGAAAACGCTGCTGTTTATTGCCCGAAAAAGTATCGATGCCGCATTGAACAAATATAACTATATTCCGGCGGCTTCGGATGAAAGGTTGCATGTTGAGCGGGGGGTTTTTGTGACTTTAAAAAACCATAGCGAATTGCGCGGATGCTTAGGTCGTTTCGACGCCGCGGGAACTCCTTTATATAAACTCATTGCGACAATGGCCACTGAGTCGGCGACTCATGATTTTCGTTTCAATCCGGTCAATGCTTTAGAATTGCCTGAAATCGATATTCAGATATCCGTTCTTTCTCCATTGCAAAAAGTAACCAATATCCAAGAAATCGAAATTGGAAAACACGGATTACAAATCCGTGGTACAAGCCGTGAAGGCAGCCACCGATTGGGGACATTGCTTCCACAAGTCGCTTCGGAGCGTGGATGGAATGTCGAGCAATTTCTTGACGCGACTTGCGTGAAAGCCGGCTTAGAGCCGGACGCCTGGAAACAAGTGGAAACGGAGATCATGAAATACAGCGCCGAAGTGTTCGGTGATCTTGATTATGGCAGTCCTCCTTTTTTGATTGAAGAATAAACTGTGAATATTCCCGTTGAATTATACTCTCTTTACCGCCGGCTGAATGTAATCTGCCAGGAGCGGGGATTCTCTCTCGAACCGGAGTGGGGAGATATTATCCTCTACCAAGGCCACCTTGCCCTCGTCGTTGCAGAACGGGGAGACAAACTTGCTGTTATTGATGACATAGGAACATTTCCAATCAACAAGAATGATGTGTACTCCATTGAGAATTGGAAGCAGGAATCTTCTTGCTTGATGATTCCAAGAGTCGATCAACTAGTAAATATTATTGCTCAAAAATCTTCTCATTTCCCAGTTATGACGCCAGGAATCGAAGCGGCAAAGGAAGTGTGGCAAATCACCCATCCCTATTCCTCTAACATCATCACTAAATCTCTTGAGGAAGCTCTTCTCACTCTTGCAATTCGCCTTCTTGAAGAAAACAATTGATATCTCCTTTCATGGATACGCTTTTTTGGGAGGGAATAATCGTACAATGACTCGAAAACAAAAGAAAAATATATGGAACCAACATTTTGACGATCAACTTCAAAAAGCCAACACTGCTAACCGATACCGTTCGTTGCAAATGTTCGATACTTTCCAGCCCGGGTATCTTCAACGGGGTGATAAATCCTATCTGAATTTATGTTCAAATGATTATCTGGGTTTTGCCTCCGATCCTTTAATGAAGGAAGAAGCCAAAATTCTAAGTGAAATTATTCCGGCTGGAGGGGGAGCATCCCGGTTAGTAACCGGAAATCTGGCAATTCATGAAGAACTCGAGCGTGTTTTGGCCCAATGGAAGAAAACCGAAGCGGCACTTGTTTTCCCTTCCGGATTTCAAACGAATATCGGACTTCTATCCACTTTGGCGGGAAAAGGAGACGCAATTTTCTGTGACAAAATCAACCATGCTTCTATCATCGACGGCTGCCGAATGTCCGGGGCTGCTTTTTATCGGTATAAGCACAACGATATAAACGACTTACTGACGTTGCTCAAAACCAAACGGCCCCAGAAACGTTTGATTGTTACGGATGGAGTATTCTCCATGGACGGGGATATCGCTCGTTTAGAGGAACTGAATAAAATTGCAAAACAGTATGAGGCTCTTCTCATTATCGATGAAGCGCATGCCACTGGGGTTTTAGGGCCGGAGGGAGCCGGCAGCTGGGCACAATTCGGATTGCCATGGAAAGAAAATATCATCTTGATGGGTACCTTGAGCAAAGCTATTGGCTGCCAAGGGGGATTCGTTTGTGCATCGAAAAAAATAATTGAATACTTGACGAATTTTTGCCGGTCATTTATTTACTCAACGGCCTTGTCACCTCTTCTTGCGGGAATCGCCCATTACAATATTCAACGAATTCGCACTGAACCACAATGGATCAATTCTCTGCGCGACGCAATTCAAGTCATGCAAATTGCCTTACAAGATAACGGATTGGAAATTGGTTTTCACTCCACTCCCATTATCTCCATTGTTGTAGGGGAATGTAAAGAAACGTTAACTCTTGCCAGGCAATTGTATCAAGAAGGGATTGTGGCCATTGCGATTCGCCCACCGACAGTTCCGGAAGGCACTGCTAGGCTGAGAATTTCTGTCTCTGCCGCCCACAAACCTGACGATCTCAAAGATGCTGCGACAAAAATTGCAGATGCCGTACTTTAAGGACTCCTTTCATTACGTTTTGTTGAAATTCGTGAAACACTCATGGGAATGAAAGGTTCAACAATTCTTCATTTCTGTGATAAAAAGCATAGAATGATGAGAATTCCTTGGAGAAATATCGGCAAAATGTGAGAAGATCTTATTTTAAATTGTTGGAGTTACACTATGAAAATCGATCTGAATCTGAAGTCTTCTGATTTGACACCCAAAATCGAAAAAATGTTCGATGTGTCTGCAAAAAAGATTATGTCCATTGAACGGGAATGGGATCCGAAACAAGGAACCCCCGTTTTCACAGTACAAGGTAAGTATACCTCCCGCGGCTGGACGGAATGGACACAAGGATTTCAATATGGAGCCGCTTTGCTTCAATTCGATGCAACTGAGGATCTTCAATTTCTGAATCTGGCACGGAAAAACATACAAGAACATATGGCTGCCCATGTGACGCATATCGGTGTTCATGATCACGGCTTCAACAACATTTCAACCTACGGCAATCTGCGCCGTCTGATGTTGGAAGGGCGCATTCCTCACAATGAATGGGAACTCAATTTCTATGAGATGGCATTGAAAGCGTCCGGGGCAGTACAAGCCGCCCGATGGTCTACCATCGACTCCGGTTTTGGATACATTTATTCTTTCAACGGTCCTCACTCGCTTTTTGTCGATACAATTCGTTCGCTTCGAGCGCTCGGAGTGGCTCATCGGCTTGGCCATGTCTTGATGGGGGAACATGACGAGCGTATCTCTTTACTCGAACGGTTGGTTCACCACGCCCGCAGTACCGCCCGTTACAATATTTATTATGGAACCGGCCGAGATGCATATGATATCAGGGGACGCACCGTTCATGAAGCGATTTTCAACCGGAACGACGGACGCTTTCGCTGCCCGAGCAGCCAACAGGGATATTCACCGTTTTCCACCTGGACACGTGGATTGGCATGGGCAATTACCGGTTTTTCCGAACAACTCGAATTTCTCCAGACCTTTTCCGAAACGGAATTGGAGCCATTAGGGGGAAAAACAGTGCTTTTATCCGAATTTGAAGAAGCCGCTCGTGCCACGGCGGATTTCTATATCGAAAATACAGCTACGGACGGGATTCCCTATTGGGATACTGGAGCTCCCGGACTTGCACAGATGGGAGACTATCTCGATCGACCATCAGAGCCGTTTAATGATTACG
This sequence comes from uncultured bacterium, assembly GCA_964412555.1. Lineage (GTDB taxonomy): Bacteria > Hinthialibacterota > Hinthialibacteria > Hinthialibacterales > Hinthialibacteraceae > CAYPPG01. The sequence continues at coordinate 62,449 of CAYPPG010000023.1, read as the reverse complement.
AACCGGTGGACAGTTCCGCCGCCGCCATTGCGGCGCAAGGACTTATTCGGTTGGGAAACTATCTCAAGGAAAAGGGACATGGAGAAGAAGGAGAGAATTACTATAAAGCTGGCCTGAAAGTTGCAAATACACTATTTTCGGAACCCTACCTTTCTGTCAGCGAAACGCATCAAGGATTGATTATGCACTCCGTTTATCATCGCCCAAATGGTTGGGACTATACTCCCCCCGGTAGCAAAATCCCGAATGAAGAATCTTCGATGTGGGGGGATTATCATGCGATGGAACTTGCCGTCCTCATTCAACGAGATGCAAGTAGAGGGAAATATCCAACTTTCTTTTCATGAGATACTTCTCGTTGGTGTGCTATCCGAAAACAAGTATTCACAGGCCATACTCTCGGTGATTCAAATTCTTGAAAACGAATATGCATTCTCAGCAACTTTTCTTTATCCAAAATCAACCATTCCTGTGTAGGTTTTTTCAGATTTCCTTTCATGTATTGAATTATTCCTATTAGATCAGGTATAATAATTGGAACGTACCGCATTTGTGGTGAGTGAGTCGAGGCCTGAAAATGGATGTTCAAAAGAATCAAACAGAAGGGGATGTCATGAAGAAATGCCCCTTTTGTGGCAATAGTATTTTGCGCCACAGCCGTGTTTGCTGTTATTGCAAGACGGATTTGGTTCTGGGTATATCTGCGCAGGAAATCGAAGTCATTCGCTGGGTTGCAACCACTCTTCGATGGGGGATCAACTTGTTTATTTTTCTTCCCTTCACCCTATTGATTTGTTATTCCATCATGATTATTCTTACAACCGCATTTGAACAAGTCTTTTAATAAATCGACCAATCCTTTACCGCAACACCCTCTCGACTTACATATACCGTTACACTCTCATTATTGTTCCCCAAGGCGGCAAAATCCGGAATACCGTCCCCGTTCATATCTCCCGCGCTGGTGAAACTCGGATTGGCAACCGATGAAAATCTTACCGGAGCCTCCAAATATTCTGCTAGGTATATAAAGATCGAGTCGCTTTCGTCTCCCACAATCAGCAGATCATCCAGCCCATCACCATCCATATCATGAAAAACCGCATGGATTACTTTGATATTCATTTGAATCGTAAGAGAATCGTTCATGCCATCACGGCCCTGACTTCGGTAAAGAGTTACCGTTTCATCGGTGTGATTGGCAACTGCTACATCTGAAAATCCATCGCCGTCCATCTCGCCGACAGTGATTGATCTGGGATCATTCCCTACGTTTTTGCTGCCGGCAGGGAGAAGGATTCCCCCCGCTTGGATGCTATATCGCGTAATTTTTCCGGTTCCGCGCAAGGCAAGCAATTCACGTTTTCCGGAGGCATATTTGTACAATTGGACATTTCGAGTGTCGGTACCGACAAACAGTTTTTTCCCCGCTTTGAAGCTGCCGTTTCCATCACCGTCGAATACAGTCACTATCCCGCTAAAATCGCTTAAAGTGATTAGATCAGGTATGGTATCTCCCGAATAATCCCCGACAATTAAACGAACCGAGCTTTCATTTAGCGGATAACGAGTCTGAACGGTCAAATCATGATTTGCCGAAGAATGCACCAACGCGATATGAGGATCATCTTGCAGCAGTACAGCAAGGCTTGTTTTGTTCTCATGAGACAATACCCCAAAATCAGCGGGGGCACCAACTTCGCTTAACCGTTGGCTTTCCGATAACTCCATACCTTCGAATCGCAGCATGATAATTTCATCGGTTCCCTCAGAAGCGAGCAATAATTCATCGTCTCCATCTCCATCCATATCGGCAAAGGCAAGTGAAAGCAAATCACGTCCAATTTTCTCGACATCATAGCGTGTAAAACGCTCCGCTAGGTTGACCGGTGTTTTGCCCGGTTGAACGGTCGGACTATAAGTGGGAGTTATTGTCAGCGTAGGGGGTGGTGTGAATGTCGGAGTAAAGGTTGGCAGTTTCGTGGGGGTAGCCGTATTTGTCGGTGTTGGAGTGAATGTTGGAATGAGAGTGTTTGTTGGAGTCACAGTATAGGTCAGTGTTGAGGTCGGACTGGGTGAATTTGTAGGGGGGGGTGTTGAAGTCGATGTGGAGGTGGGAACTTCTGTTACTGTACTGGTTCTTGTCGCTGTTTGAGTAGGCGTAGAAGTATTTGATGGAGTTAACGTCGGTGTCAAAGACGGGGTATTCGTGGACGTGTTTGTTGGAGTTGCCGTTGGTGTCGAAGAGGGGGTATTCGTTTCTGTGTTCGATGGAGTGACGGTTGGAGTGGAAGTCGGTGTATTTGTCGATGTGCTCGTTGGAGTCGATGTTGGTGTAAATGTAGGTGTATTCGTCAACGTTGGTGAATGAGTAGCCGTTTGTGTCGGCGTGTTGGTGGCCGTATTGGAGGGAGTGGGACTTGGTGTTTGTGTGGGTGTATGAGTGTATGTCGGGGTGTTCGTCGGTGTGTTAGATGGCTCGTAAGTAGGAGTAGGAGTTGGTGTCGTTGTATGGGTTGGTGTAGCCGTAGGAGATGGTGTCGGAGTCAGTTGTATGGAGAATCCGAGTCGATTGCTGAAATTCGGCTGCGAAGAACCGATGAAAATCAGGTCATTGTATTGATCATTGTTCAAATCGGTCGTTTCAAAACGAATAGGCACAAAATCTTTGGCTTGCCCGAAATCGTCCAGATAATCGGTTTCGAAAAAATGATAATTATCCTGGAATTGTCCGTCCTTGACTTCATAAATATGAATACCGTTTTTGGAATTCGGATCGGCGAGATTTTTCGCAACGGACACACAAACATCCGGAGCGCCGTCATTGGTCATATCGGCCACTTTTAAATCGAGAGTTCGTTTGGGAATAGAGATAGTAGAGAAATTGGTTGTATCGAATTGAAAGGGAGATGTTTGCCGAAATAGATATAACTTCCCCGTATAATTTCTTTCTTCCATCAAAACAACAACAGCGGGTAAATTTTCACCGGGAAGTTGAATCATTCTCGCATCCACTGGCGATGCTTCCGTTGGATTGATTCCAAACGGTATCATGTTGAGTTGTGGCAGTGATGTTAAATGGCCAAGATTGGCATCCCATCTGTAGAATTGTAATACTTTCGAATTGCTGTTGGAAATGACAATGACCACATCAGATATACCGTTCCGATCCACATCCGTGATGAGTAATTGATTGATATCAATACTTTGTGTGAGATTGATCCCCACTTGCTGAAAGGTATCATTCCCCATATTTTTCAAAAATACCGTGGAGTTGCCCCACGGATCTGTCGGATCCTGGCGGTGAAAGACCACATCCGGGGCATTGTCACCATCCAGATCGCCAACTGCAATCAAGGCATTTTCGTTCAATGTCGGTACGCGGCTTTCATACATCTTCACTTTCCGAAAATCGGAATCCGCCAATCCTTCACCCAAACGATAATAAATCAATCCTGTTTGAGAAGATGTGGAAGCCGAAAGAGCGGAAATGATAAAATCCAATCGCCCATTTCTATCCATATCCTCTGCAGCAAGCCACCGGGGACGAAATTGATTCAGGGCCGTTATGTCGAGGCTTGTAAAGGAGGAAAAAAAGGGAATTTCTAGTGATGTGAAGTCTCTTAAAATGACAACTTGGCTGGATGCCGCTGATGATAATACAATCTCAGGCAAATCATTATTTGTCAATTCTTCCACAAGGAAATCATCCAAAGAGTCGATCCCAAAATCAAACAATTGAATCGAATTGGTTTCGCTAAAAGAATCGATTGTCTGCGAGAGGGAAACTCGATCTTGCCCCCACCCCAGATTTCCCAATACACACAATCCTAATAAGAATGAAAAGCGCAAATAGTAATTGTTTTTTAGAAACATTCGTTCGTTCAACCCGAGTCACTCCCAAAAATAATACAAAGTTAAAACGATAATTCACAGTATATCGTAACGATGGGCGTCCAACCAGTTTTTATTTGAGATTCCCTTTTGCCCATCGATAATTCACACCTACTTTTAACCGTTTTCTATTAGATGATACACCTGTACACTATATACAAGAGGAGGATGAGCATGAAAGAAGACTTGAAAACGAAATGGAAGCGTTGGACCTCCCGCATGAAATCGGCCATGAAGGGGGGCGCGTTTCTTTGTGATTCGTGTAAATGGAACTACGGTAACGTTTGTAACCGTCCCGAACGCCCCAATGCCAGAGAGTGCCCGGATTACACTTCGAAATAGTGTGTCTCCGGCATCTTGCCAGTCATATAACGTAACGCCGGCATCTTGCCGGCCATGTGGGAAAAGATGCCGCCGGGACGGCGGCGTTACAATTCCTGCAAAAACGCGAGAATCTCTTCCGGTTCACGCATGCGCCCCACCCCAACATCGCCTGAAGCCAATTCTCCCCGTCCCGGTTCGATGATGTGGTACCCAAAACTCTTTATTGTTTCGAGATTTCTTTGCACTGCCGGATGGCTCCACATTTGATGGTGCATCGCCGGTGCGAATACGACCGGACATTGAAGCGCTAGAATCATGCTGGACAGCAAATCATCGGCGATTGCGCCGGCGGCTTTGCCGATGATGTTCGCAGTCGCGGGGGCAATCACTGCCAAATCGGCCCAATCTGACCAAGCAATGTGAGTGACATTAGGTTGTGCCGGTTGATCGAACATATCCAGACCAACGGGATTTTCTGACAGACTACTCATGGTCAGCGGTGTAATGAAATTTTGCGCCGCCGCCGTCATCACCACTCTCACTTCCGCCCCTGTTTTCCTCAACAAACGCACCAGCATCGCCGACTTATACGCCGCAATACCGCCGGTTACCCCTAGAATCACTTTTTTCTCTTCGAGTTTCATGATATGGAAATCCCTTGCTTAAGATATCCAAGTTTAAATGGATTCTCACATGATAGGTCCTCAAAGACGATCTTGAACGCTTGAGTCTGGATATCCTCCGGAAGTTTCGAGAGTTCCTTTAAAAACCGTTTTTTGTATTCAACTTTCCACATTTTGTTTCAAAGAAGTATAAAATTGTTTTGCTTCATCCAGGGAAAGCTGTTCTTCATCCGCAACTTCATCCATCAGTTTTGCCAAACCATAGTTCTCGATAATCTCTTCCATACGTTCAAATTCTTCAATAGGAATCTGAACGGCAATGGGCTTATGGTTCTCATCAAGAACGATTTTTTTTTGAAGCTTAAGCATTTAAAGACCTCTGTATCTGTATTTTTTTATTCCTTTCACCTGATGCATGAATAATATACAATTACAATCATATACCATCACGGCTGCGATTGTAAGAAAAACTTTGGTAGACTTCGTTGATACATGGTATTTTCTGACATGAAAAAGTAAATGATTTAATTGTACTAATCAAATTATATAGGAGTAAATGATTGATTACAAACTATTTCATTCGATTGATTTCTATGAAAGTTTGTTGTTTCTTAATGCTTTTATTCTCAATCTCCGCGTATGGTGAATTGATCGACTTGAACAATCTACCGGATGGAACCATTCGTATTACCGGCGCAGATCCACAAAGCGGTAGGGGTTTGATTGCAAAAAATATCGGAGATTTCAATGGGGATGGCCTTGATGATTTGGCGATCAGCGCTCCGTTCGAAGATAAGGTTTTTATTATTCTGGGTAGGCATCGCTTTTTCAGAACGATCAATTTAAATAACCTTGGATTCAATGGATTGACTGTTGTGGGGAATTTGGACAGCGCATTCGGGCTGGCTGTATCGCCAATTGGTGATTTTGATGGCGATGGGCGGGATGATCTTGCAATCGGTGCTCCTTTCGATGGGGATGGGGGACGAATTTATGTGCTGAAAGGGACTTCCAGCCTAACGACTTTCATTCAAGTCGGAGAAGAGGAGAATTTTCCTTTGATCATTGAAGGTGTTGAAGGAGGCACTCTTGGGCAGTACATCGGAAGGGGTGGAAATTTGAACGATGATCGTTTCGATGATCTGGTCTTTTCCAATCCATCGGCTTTTATTGAAAAAGACGATCAGTTGTTACTTGGAGCGGCATATGTGATTTATGGGGACAATGGTTACGAAAATACAATTCTCAATACTCAAGAGTTGGATCCGGCGAATTCGTTGACCATTCTTGGTTCCGATTCGCAAGTGGAAAATCTGGTTGGATTTGCCAACACATTTACTTTCATAGATGATTTCACCCAGGATAACCAACCTGAACTTGCACTCTATGCTGGAACTCCTGCCAGTGGTACAGCGGAAGGCCGCTTGTTGATTTTTCCCGGGGGCGAGAAATTGACCGGCAATTTCACGTATACCGACTTTCCTTTTGAAACAATCCCGATCACTTTCCAAATGTTTTCCGAAAGGGGGATGTATCAAATCGAGAGTATTCTCTCAACGGATTACAACAGTGATGGAATCCGTGACCTCCTTTGCGGATTTCCATTCGGGAATTTAAATGACGATATCCTTCCAAAAGGTGTGGCCGCAATCATCCCGGGCCGGGAAGAAACTTTTTCGGAATTAACTATTTCTACCATCCATGATTCCGATGCAATATGGCTTGGGCATTGGCAGCCGAATTCGGGATTAGGGAGAATCTTATCCGCTCATGGTTCTATCCTCGGTTTTGGAGCCGCAAACGTCTTTTCACCTTTTCGGCTTTCGGAACAAACGGGCGCCGTCTATCTTGTTGAAGGAAATCATTTAAATACCGGTATTGTGACGGATCGTGTATCTCTTCGTTCCTCAACGGTCATCTATGGGAAATCCGATGGGGATCAGGCGGGGATTTCAGTGGATATCTTGGGGGATATTGATGACGACGGCCGCATCGATGTCATGGTCGGCACACCCAATGACGATTCGGAGGATGCGGTCAGCGCTTATATTGTTCCTGTTGAATTGAAACAAGGGGACCTGAATGGTGATCATATTCTATCCAAAGAAGACCTTCTTTTGTTGAGTACAGAATGGCAAAAGGATACTTCCCCAATTGATTCAGATGGTGACAATACTGTCAACATACTTGATTTACTTTCCTTACTCCAAAAATTACAATCCTTTTAATAAAGCATTATAAAAAAATATCCCTCCACATTGGGGAGTGAAATGTGGAGGGAAAGAAGAAGGACTATCCAAAAAGGACTTTGCTATGAGTGAAGAAATAAGTCGATTCTTTTACTTTTGTCTGTATGGGTTTCATTAAAATGCGTAACCTACACTGAACATCGCATAGAAATCATCTTCATCGTTCACCATGTCATTGAGTTCGATTTGATAATAGACACCTGGCGTAAAGTAGATGTTATTCCATTCAAAAGTGGTGGAAGCTCCGACAGTGGAATAACTCCAGTCCGAATCGGTATCGAATGGACCGTCATTGTAGGTGATATCCCACATGAGGGATATCGCTTGCTCTTCTTGTTCGGGTATCAATGCGGGGATCGGGATATCGTAAGACAATCCGAATGTGTGATAAAAACCGTCAAAATTAGGGGTTTCTCCTTGAACGCCATCCCAGAGGTAATACATAGTGTAACTCGGAACCAGACTGGATGGTCCCAGCGGAATCAGATTGGGCATGGAAGTGGATAGCGCAATTTCCTGGGCATCCAAATCGGCTTTATGGCTTGCTTTTGGAAACGCAAAGTACGTGTAAGTAATTGAAGTATCTAGCGCATACTGTTCTTCTTCGAAAAAGGTATATCCATATCCAAGATACAAGTCGACTTCTGTTAAATCTTCATAGCCGCTTGTATCCGGATAGGCTGCCCACACGCCGGTATAGAAACCCATGTAAGCGAAATCGATACTTGGTTGAAATGAACCGTTCCCATCGAAAACATCGTACCCATGCCACATGTATTTTGTTGCATAGGTGAAATCCAGCGTGATATCCAAATCTTCACCCGCAATTTCCACAGCCGATGATTTTTCTACAAACATAATTCCGGTAAGAATCATTGCTCCCAAGCACAGCACTGCCACGGAAAACCTATACATTCTCCTGTCTCTATTCATGAGACACTCCTTTCATTTTCAAAAATATGATTGAAAAATTGCAACTTGTACAACACAAAAGCAATAAACATGCCACAAAAAGAAAAGTGTGATAGGCGTTTTGAGTTGTTCACATTAGGAGTGTTTCACTGCAAAATCCAAGTAGGGAAAATCGATTTAATCCATTTGAATAGTTGGACTTAAACAAAAATTTATTTCGGGAGTATGTATTATTCGCTTATCATTAAGCAGACTTTATACAAAGGAGAGATGTTCAGAAATAAGCAAAAAATGTAAAAAAATCAGCTACAAGAAGAAAATGTGTCTTGGGATGGCTTCTTTTCAATTAATCTATTGGCCTTACCCACGAGAGTGAAAATTGAAAGGGGGAGCCAGGGTAAGACGTTAACTCTGCACTGGCGGTGTAGCACTATCCGGCAAGGGTAGACTTCGCTTACCCTTGCTACCCGTTGCGCTCCGGTTGAAACAGTTTTTTTTAAGTGGTACGTAAGGTGAGTTTTTCACGAACAATATGACCAATAATGTGAAATGATGAAACTCAGGATTGCCGGGCAGGTTTGAAGATTCTCATTGCCACAAAACCAAGAATCACGAGTACCAGCATGATAATTAAAAACCAATCGAAGTGACGCAGTATAAATTGTGCTTTTTCACCAAGAAAGAATAAAAATACCCCGACCAGAAAGAAACGTCCCGCTCGTCCAATTGTGGCTACGATCATGAAACGCAAAAAGTGAATACGGCAAAGTCCTCCGCCGATGGTGAAAATTTTGAATGGGATCGGCGTGAATGCAGCAATCAACACGGCCCATACGTCGTATCGGTTGTAATATTCTTCTACCATCTGGAATTGGCTGTGGCTGAAAAAACGGGCGACGAATCGGGTGGAGATCAGCCATTCTACGAAAGGTCTGCCTCCGTACAACCCGATAAAATAACCGACAGCCCCACCGAGCACCGAACCGGCCGTTAAAATCAGCGCCAAATATAATGATACTTCCGGCTTTGCGATCCCCATCAAGATAAACGGAATATCCGGCGGGATCGGGAAAAACGAGGATTCAGCAAATGCAATAAACCATAATGCCCATAATGCATGAGGAGTGAATTCTCCTGTCGGATACATGACTAGCGCAATCGTCCAATCTTTTAAGCCACCCAACGCGATTCTCCTTTTGTCGATTGATTCTTATATCTTGTGGTGTAGACCTCTGGTCTGCACCACAATAGTTTATTCTTTCTCCAATGATAAATTCCAGCGATCCAATTCGGTGATCGCATGAAACTGGGTAAAATCTTGACCCAATGGAGTAACGGAAATTTTATTCTTTTCCAAGGCATGAAAATCGGTTCCTTCTGCTTTAACCCATGTCGGTGGATCGCCCCCGATCCAATAATACTCTTTTCCCTGCGGATCCACTCGCTTGATGATCTTATCGCGGTACACCCGTTGACCGAGGCGGGTGATAGCCACTCCATTCAATTGCTCCCAAGGGAGATTTGGTACATTTACATTCAAAAACGTCCCATCCGGCATATGCCGGGCAAGAATCGCTTTGGCCAGCATTTTGGCGAACAAAGCGCCGGTTTCGAAATGATAAGGATCGCCCGGTTCGGCTACATTCATGGAAATCGCAAAAGCGGGAAAACCGCATAAATGTCCTTCATGGGCCGCTGCTACGGTTCCTGAATACACTGTATCCATCCCCAAATTCGGCCCCCGATTGATTCCGGAGGCCACCAAATCCGGTGTGTGTTCCAAGAAACCTCTTGTACCGAACATGACACAATCTGCTGGAGTTCCATCCATAATATAGGTTCGCTCTTTCAGTTGAATGATCCGTATAGGATGATTCATGGTAAAGGAATGCGAAACAGCGCTTCGTTCGCGGTCAGGAGCGATGATCCACACTTCCCCTACTTCGCTAAGCGCCTCGGCAAGCGAAACGATACCCGGCGAATGGATGCCGTCATCATTCGTGACCAGTATTCGAGGTTTCTTTTTCGGCATGAATAAAACTTGATTGTGCGATGTTGAATTGATGAGGGAAGCGGAGACACTTCCGTTATGCGGTTTATACTTGCCGGAAGGGAATTTGTCAACAAGTCGGGAAGATTTTGAATAAACAATCCGTCTCTGCTTTCTAATCCATTAAAGCGACTGTGTCTTAATAATACCGGAGCGCGGGCATCCCTGCCCGCATCTTCCAACGTAACCATTTCCATTTTATCTCCTTCTCCAAGATTTCTATCATCAATAAGTTTGTTCCCCCTATGACACTTTGTATTATCCTTTGTATTTTCATCTTTTCGTTGGATCCAATTGGGCTGGATCGTGCAATGTATACTTGAGGTATTCGTATAATCTTCACTTATTTCCTGTAATAATTGCCGGATTGGAAAGCTCGTTTTTTCGTTTGGATCATTGGAGACTCAACCAGAGGTTTCCAATGAGTAATTTGTGTACTTGATCGCTGTACTATCGTCCATTTGAATTCGATATACCGGCAGAAAGGTATCAATAATAAGAATCAAATTCATCCTTTCAAAATTTCCTGGAAGATGATTGAGTATGTATAGTGCCAAGGATGTTTCGATTCCAAACAATATATTGATATAATAGGATGATTTATTATTCCAAATCGTGGAGTTTCCAGTGCAATTATCTGATGTGCCCTTGATTTATCCATTCGTTTAAGTAGTTTCCTTACAAAATCAACGGCGATAAAACCATATGAAATCCATATGATATGAACATGTTTATTTTTCCAAAATGGTCGAATTATTTGCTGCCGGCTCTGGCGGTTCTCTTGATCGTCGGGCCGTTGTATGCGGTGTCGGTTGTTTATTATGGAGGATCACCGCGAACGACAGATGTGGGGTATGCACCTGAGCAGCCGGTTGAATATAGCCATGCTCTCCATGCAGGGAAGTTGGGGATCGATTGCCGTTATTGTCACACAACTGTGGAAATCTCGGCACAAGCCTCCCTACCGCCTACTCAAACCTGCATGAATTGCCATCAACAAATACGCGCCGACAGCCGCAAACTGATTCCGATCAAACAAAGCCACGCGACGGGGATGCCTGTCGAATGGATTCGCGTCCACGATTTACCGGATTATGTGTATTTCAACCACAGCGCACACGTTTCGCGCGGAATCGGTTGTGTTTCCTGTCATGGACGTGTGGACAAGATGGAAGTGGTTTATCAGGACCAACTATTGAGTATGGGTTGGTGTCTCGACTGCCACCGGAATCCGGAAAAACACCTGCGCGAACAGGAATTTATCACTCAATTGGATTGGACACCGGGTGAAGACCAAATTACATACGGACTTCGGATCAAGGAACAAAACAATATAAATCCATCAACGGATTGTTCGACATGCCATCGCTAAAGGAACAAAAGTTGAAGAAGAACGGATCAAAAAATTACTGGAGAAGTTTGGACGAACTGGCGGATACGCCGGAATTTCGATCGTTTGTCGAACGGGAATTTCCCGAGCAGGCATCGGAACTGAAGGACAGGTCGACGCGGCGGCAGTTTCTGAAAATCATGGGGGCGTCGCTGGCGTTTGCTGGAGTCACAAGCTGCCGTTGGCCGAAAGAGAAAATTGTTCCCTATGCCAGCCGGCCCGAAGGCCGAATCCCCGGTGTTCCCGAACGATTTGCCACAGCGATGGAATTATCCGGTGTCGCGAGCGGTTTGCTTGTCACCAGTTACGACGGACGGCCGATCAAAGTCGAAGGGAATCCATCCCATTCGTATAATCATGGCACTGCCGATGTTTTGTCACAAGCAGCCATTCTGGAAATCTATGATCCAGACCGCAGTAAAGGCATCGTTCGAAGAGATGACAATAAAGATATCGCGCAAGATTGGGATTCGTTTCTCAGCCAGTTCCGTTCGCACTTCAACCGTTTGAAAGAGCAAAAGGGAGAAGGATTATATATCCTCAGTGAAACAACTTCTTCACCGAGTGTGGAAATGATGCGGCAACGTCTTGAGCAGGCTTTCCCGCAATCGAAATGGTATGAATACGAGCCGATTTCCAATGATAATGAACGGGCGGGAGCGCAAACAGCATTTGGCACTTCTCTCCGAACTCATTTGAACCTCGATAAAGCGAAAGTCATTCTTTCTTTGGATTCCGATTTTCTCATTTCTCATCCGGCCGCTTTGAAATATAGTCGTGATTATGCGAAAGGCCGCCAAGTTGAACAAAATGAAATGAACCGGCTGTATGTAGTCGAGAGCCGTTATTCAACGACTGGGGCGATGGCCGATCATCGTTTTCCGGTTCCTTCTAAACAGATTCTCCATTTCCTTTGTGCAGTAGCATCGAGAATCGTATCACTTTCCAAGGATTCAGTTCCGGCAGAATACAAGCCGATCGTTCATAAATTAAGTCAACTTTCCGGTCATCCCTTCGATCAAAAAATGATCGAGGTGCTGGCAAAGGATTTAACCGGTAATACAGGGCAATGCGTCATAACCATTGGTGATAATCAACCACCCGCCGTTCACGCTCTCGCGCATTGGCTTAATTTTTTGTTGGGAAATATCGGAAAAACCGTTTCGTATACCCAGGAAATCAATCCAAACCGGCTTTCCTATGTGGACGCACTTCACTCTTTGATACAAGAGATCGAAAATGGAGCGGTAGATACTCTTCTTATTTTCGGGGGGAATCCGGTTTATGATGCTCCTGCTGATTTTGAATTTGGGGGATACTTATCAAAAATTCAGAATAGCGTTCATTTGAGTTTGTATGACAACGAAACTTCACATGCCTGTAATTGGCATGTTCCCCGGGCGCACTTTTTGGAATCCTGGGGAGATGCGCGTGCATATGATGGAACTATCTGTTCGGTACAACCCTTGATCGAACCCTTGTATAACGGCAAATCCGTCCTTGAATTCCTGGCGGTTGTTCTCGATGAGGCTCCCCAAACCGGCTATGAGATCGTCCGCCGAACATACCAAACTCGTACTTCAGAAGAAAATTTCGAGTCGTTTTGGAAACGGTTTCTCCATGATGGTATTTTGCCCAACAGCCGTTTCGGTGAATTTATTCCGGACTTACAGATTGATGAAATCCATTCTCAAATTGCCGGTGTTGATTTTACTGACATTTCAGCAGAGCGATCTGCCATGGAAATTACTTTTCATCGGGATTCTTGTGTTTATGATGGCCGTTTTGCCAACAACGGGTGGCTGCAGGAACTCCCTGATTTCATGACGAAGATCGCATGGGACAACGCCGCCTTGATAAGTCCCGTAACAGCCGAAGAATTAAGAATCCAAAATCAGGAAATCATTCGGATCGAAGTGAATGGGCGCTCCCTTGAAATGCCCGTTTATATTATGCCCGGTCAGGCTCCGAATTCGATGGCATTATTTTTGGGATATGGACGGCAGCAGGCGGGAAATGTCGGCAATGATGTCGGTTTCAATACGTATGTTTTGCGGACATCAGGCGCCATGGATATTGTCACCGATGTGAAGATCGAACCGGCCGGTCGTTTCCATGACCTGGCTTGTACGCAAGATCATCACGCTATCGATACGGTTGGATTGGAAGCGAAACAGCATCGGATTGGTGAATTGGTTCGGGAAGCGAATTTGGAGGAATACAAAAAGCATCCCGATTTTGCCCATCATCGGGTTCATGCCGCTGAACCGGTGAATCTCTGGACAGAGCATCAATACAACGATCACAAATGGGGGATGACCATCGATTTGAATTCCTGCATCGGCTGCAATGCTTGTGTCACCGCCTGCCAGGCGGAAAACAATATTCCCATTGTTGGGAAGGAGCAAGTCGCAAACGGACGGGAAATGCATTGGATTCGCATCGACCGTTATTTCAAAGGGAACTCAGACAATCCCCAAGTCGCTCATCAGCCCCTGGCTTGTGTTCATTGTGAGAATGCGCCGTGCGAACAGGTTTGCCCGGTTGCAGCCACCGTTCACAGCCATGAAGGGCTGAATTTGATGGTTTATAACCGCTGTGTTGGGACGCGCTACTGCTCCAACAATTGTCCCTATAAAGTAAGGCGCTTCAATTTCTTCAATTACCGAAAGAATCTCTCTGAAACAGAAAAGATGGCTTTCAATCCGGAAGTTACTGTTCGCAGCCGGGGCGTGATGGAGAAATGCACCTATTGCGTACAGCGGATCGAAGCGGCCAAAATCACAGCGAAGAACGAAAAACGCCCCATTGAAGACGGTGAGATCAAGACCGCTTGCCAGCAAACCTGTCCCACACAAGCAATCGTGTTTGGGGATTTGAATGATAAAAACAGCAAAGTCGCCCGCTTGCAGGAAGAAAAAAGGGCGTACGGAATGCTTGCTGAAATCAATACAAAACCGCGTACCTTTTATTTAGCTCGAGTACGCAATCCGAATCCGGAATTAATCGAGGGAGAACCGGAAAACGCTGATGAGCATAACAGCCACTCATGAAATCGATAATACGTACCGCAATCCGACCGAATGCCACCCCCTGGTCGTAGGCGACAATGACTTCACGTCGGTCACCGAAAAGGTATGCAGGATCACGGAACAACCGAAACCACCGCGGGCATGGTATATCGCATTTGCGATTTCTGTTGCATGGACCGGGATTTTATTTGTAATGATTGCTTATTTGATTGCTGTAGGTATCGGTGTTTGGGGGGTAGATATTCCCATCAGTTGGGGATTTGCCATTATCAATTTTGTCTTCTGGGTCGGGATCGGACATGCTGGCACGTTGATTTCCGCGATTCTTTTCCTTTTGCGGCAAAAATGGCGAACGAGTATCAATCGCTTTGCCGAGGCCATGACTATTTTCGCAGTTGTTTGCGCCGGAGTTTTTCCTGCCATTCACGTCGGGCGGGCGTGGTTGGCCTACTGGCTTTTCCCCTATCCCAATCAAATGGCGATGTGGCCGAATTTTCGCAGCCCGCTTTTGTGGGATGTTTTCGCCGTCAGCACTTATGCAACCGTTTCGCTTCTGTTTTGGTATGTCGGGATGATTCCGGACTTGGCGACGTTACGTGACCGTGCTAAAACACGAATTCGCCAAATCGTGTATGGGATTTTCGCGCTAGGCTGGAGAGGTTCTCATCGTCATTGGCACCGTCATGAATACGCTTATCTTATCTTGGCGGGACTTGCCACGCCGCTGGTCGTAAGCGTTCATTCTGTCGTGAGTTTCGATTTCGCTGTTTCTCTTTTGCCGGGCTGGCACACGACCATATTTCCCCCTTATTTTGTTGCTGGCGCGATTTTTAGCGGTTTCGCGATGGTCGTAACTTTGATCGTTCCTGCTCGCCAATATTTCGGATTGAAAGAAATCGTCTCGTTACATCATCTCGAAAATATGAACAAAATCATTCTCGTTACCGGGACGATCGTCGGTTATTCTTATATGATTGAGTTTTTCATTGCGTGGTACGGTGGGAATCCCTATGAGGCGTTTGCCTTTATCAATCGCGCATTCGGTCCTTATGCATGGGCTTATTGGATCATGATTTCCTGTAACGTGCTCGCCCCACAAGTATTCTGGTTTAAAAAATGCAGGACTACGCCGTGGATCATGTTTGTTGTCAGTATCTTTGTGAATATTGGGATGTGGTTTGAGCGATTTGTGATCGTCGTCACATCTCTTCATCGTGATTTTATCCCCTCGAGCTGGGGATACTATATTCCGACGTGGGTGGATATTCTTACATTTCTCGGCAGTATCGGGCTATTTTTTACGCTGTTTCTCCTGTTCTGCCGTTATTTACCGATGGTGGCGATGGCGGAGGTAAAAACCGTTATGCCGCAGGCTCATCTCGAACACGGCCACCATCGCGGAGTCGGGGATTATCACGGCGATATCCCCCATGCACATGAGCCGGAATATTGGGATAAGGGGTGGAAATAACATGAACGAATATGGACATCAACCCAAATCCAATGAACCCGTAGAAAAGAAAACTTGGGGGCTTCTTGCCGAATTCGATGATGCCGGCAAAGTAATCGATTCAGCGGAGAAAGTTCGTGACGCGGGATATACCCGCTGGGATGTTCACAGTCCGCTTCCTCTACACGGATTGGATGAAGCGATGGGAATTCGCCCCACGATCCTGCCGTGGATCGTTTTAGGAGCCGGATTGACGGGTTTGGCGGCTGGATTGCTTTTGCAATGGTGGACCAATGCTGTGGATTATCCTTACATTATCAGCGGGAAACCTTTTTTCAGCCTACCGGCCAATATCCCGATCGTTTTCGAAGTGACGGTTCTATTTAGTGCTATCACGGCGGTGTTCGGTTTATTCGGTCTCAATTTATTACCGCAACTGTATCATCCTTTATTCACGAACGAACGATTTCGAAGAGTCACGGCAGATCGATTTTTCATTGTCATAGAAGCCGCGGATCCATTGTTCGATCCGGAAAAAACCCAATCGTTTTTATCGTCGTTGGGAGCGAACGCTGTCGAGACCGTGGAGGATTAACCGATGCCAAGAATTTTCCTTATCGCCGGAGTGATTGCTGGGTTATTGGCATTGCTGCCGCTTTTGTTCATTGCAAGAGCTCGTGCGATTCGTACCGATCAAACGCGTATTCATTTGATTCTCGATATGGACAATCAACCCAAAATGAAAGCGCAAAGTTACAATCCTCTATTCGCCGATCGCAGGGCTATGCGTCCCCGTATTCCCGGAACGGTGGCCAGAGGAGAACTGGATGAAAACGATTCATACAAGACCGGAATGAAAAATGATGAATTCATCCAAACGAATCCTCAACCCATCACCGATACCTTGCTCAAGCGTGGCCAGGAACGTTACAACATCTTTTGCGCTCCCTGCCATGGGATGACCGGCTATGGAGACGGGATGATTTCCAAACGGGCGGACGAATTGCAGGAGGGGACCTGGATTCCTCCGACTTCCTATCATACCGAAACAATACGGGACCGATCTGACGGTCATTTATATAACACAATCACGAACGGTATTCGCAACATGCCCGCTTATGCATCCCAGATACCGGTTCAAGACCGTTGGGCGATTGTCGCCTATGTGCGGGCATTGCAGCGAAGCCAAAATGCTCCAATAGACGATGTACCGGAAGAAAAGCGGAAATCGTTGCGGTGAGAGGAAGGCAAGCGGAGACGCTTGCTCTACCATCAATAATGAAAAGTTAATAAAAAAAGAGAGTTGGAGAATTTACCTTGTCAGCAATCGATCCATCACGTATCCCGGAAGATCATTTGCGCCTTCATCAATTAGGAGCAAATCTTTATCGCATCGCCGGACTTGCCGGTCTCGCGGTGTTGGTGGTTACGTTTGTCATTTCGCTCTTCACGGCGGATTTGCGTGAACGGTTCTTCTTTTCTTACCTGACTGCATTTTCTTATTTTTTGAGCATTTCACTCGGTGCGATTTTCTTCATCGCACTACAGCATTTGACCCATTCCGGATGGAGCGTAGTCGTGCGAAGACTGGCAGAATTCATTGCTGCCAATGTTGTTGTGCTGGCTGTATTGTTTGTTCTTCTATTGTTCGGCTTAAAACATCTGTACCATTGGATCGATCCGGAAATCGTCGCGCACGATGAATTGCTTCAGCATAAACAACCGTATTTGAATCTGCCTTTTTTCCTGCTTCGTTGTGTGTTTTATTTTGGGATATGGATTTGGATATCCCGTTATTTCTTGAACACTTCCGTTCAACAAGATGCCAGTGGTGATCCGAATTTGACCTTGAAGATGGAACGCTTCAGCGCTCCCGCCATGATTTTGTTCGCACTGACGACGACGTTCGCCGCGTTCGATTTTCTGATGTCTCTCGACGCCCATTGGTTCAGTACGATTTACGGTGTCTACTTCTTTGCCGGCGGTTTTCTGGGTTTTCTCTCATTTTTGGCCGTTTTGGCTATACTTCTTCAAAAAACAGGCCGGTTGAAATCAGCGATCACGGTTGAGCATTACCATGACATCGGAAAACTGATGTTCGCCTTTGTTTTCTTCTGGGGATATATTGCTTTCTCGCAATATATGTTGATCTGGTATGCCAATCTCCCCGAAGAGACCGGCTGGATATACAGGCGGCAAACCGGAGTTTGGATGTGGATCGGGATATTTTTGATCCTATGCCACTTTATTATTCCATTTATGGGATTGATTTCCCGCGTGGCAAAACGTAGAAAAAAGATACTCTTTTTCTGGGCGGTATGGATACTGATCATGCATTGGTTCGATTTATACTGGCTG
Organism: uncultured bacterium; assembly: GCA_964412555.1. GTDB lineage: Bacteria > Hinthialibacterota > Hinthialibacteria > Hinthialibacterales > Hinthialibacteraceae > CAYPPG01. The sequence goes on along the minus strand of CAYPPG010000023.1, from coordinate 44,167 downwards.
ATCATGCCCGAATTCGAGGGTGATTTCGCCTTTTTTCATATACTCTTGGACGCCGGATGTTTCATCGGTGTCGGGGGAATCTTTGTGGCGTGTTTTGCCTATCTTGCAAAGGCGCATGCCTTGATCCCCGTAAAAGATCCGCGGCTACAGGTTTCTTTAACGTTTGAAAACGCTTAAGGAATAAAAGGGTAGCCAGGGCAGGACAACAGGTCTGCCCTGGCCGATGTGGTTCTTATCACAAGGGTAGACTTCGCTTACCCTTGCTACCCGCTCGTTGACATCGAGAATGCTTAGAAGGATTGAGAATTATGGCAGCACCAGACGAAATCAATGTCAAGACTATTTTTTTAGTGACATTTATCTCTTTGCTGATTTTCGTTGAACTTATCGTTGGCGCCCAAGTATTTTACTACAACGTAAAAAATAGCCAGCATGTCCAAAAAGTTGTTTCACAGCCGTCCCAACAATTGAACAGCCACCTGGCCGATCAAGTCGAGACATTGAACAGCTATCGATGGGTCGATCAAGAAAAACAGATCGTCGCTATTCCCATCGACCGAGCGATGCAGTTGATGGTTGAAGACGCGAAACAATAAATAACGAACGACTCGCACCTTGTCACAACACACTTCCTTTTCAGCTACTATTAAAAATGATCGAAGTGAATCAATACTAAATTGATCAACTTTATCATAAAAATATAATTTCAAGTGAGCATCATTATGTTAAAACTAGAAACACATACAATTTATCGTGAATTGATCCAAGTGATTGGGATACTATTTCTTTTTACTTTATTCGTACCTTCCTGTTTCGCGCAGAATCCGGAATCTCTTCCGGAAGAGTTGGAAGGGGTAGGTATAACAGAAAAATTGGATGCGCAAATCCCGTTGGAACTCGAGTTTCAAGATGAACGGGATCAAACGGTGCAACTGAAACAATATTTTATTGGGGATCGGCCGGTTTTATTGATTCTTGCATACTATCGTTGCCCCATGCTTTGTACATTGGTGATCAATGGAGCGGTCGAAGCGTTGAAGGAAATTCCGTTGGAACCGGGAGAAGGATACGAAATTGTAACCGTCAGTATCGATCCGCTGGAAACCCCGAATCTAGCGCAATTTAAAAAGCAGAATTACATCAAAGAATTCGGCAAGCCGGAAGCGGCTGCCCATTGGCATTTTTTGACCGGCAAGGAGAAAAATATCAAGCAGTTGGCCGACGCAGTAGGATTCGGATACAAATACAATGAAGATCGTGAAGAGTATGCGCATCCGGCTGTGATTACTATTTGTACGCCGGACGGCCGTGTCTCACGTTATTTATATGGAATCCAATTCGAACCGCAGACCATGCGGCTCTCCTTTGTGGAGGCTTCCGAAGGCAAAATCGGCTCCACCCTCGACCAGGTTCTTCTATATTGTTTCCATTACGATGCCGAGGCTGGAAGATATGCGCCGGTTGCGATGAATATAATGCGCATTGCCGGTGGGGGAACGGTTATCATTCTTGGAATTGCAATTTTTATTTTATATAAGCAAGGTTCAATCTTTCAGCGAGAGCAGAATCAAACAATAGAAGGAACGACATCTTGATCGACAGGAATACAATCATGAATTCGCTCGACACTCTATTCCGTGCACAAGAACGCGGATCGTTTTGGCTGCCGCCGCAGGCTTCGACAACAGCGCCGGACGTGGATTGGGTATTCAATTTTATTTTGGGGATCTCCGCGTTCTTTTTTGTGCTGATCGTTGTATTGATGGTGGTCTTCATTATCCGCTTTCGCAGACGGGAGGGTAGAAAACACGATAAAGGCCCTATCCATAGTTTTGCGCTGGAACTGACGTGGACCATCATTCCGACAATCATTGTTCTTCTAATTTTCGGATATGGTTTCACGACGTTCATGAACATGAAAATCGTGCCGGATAATGCCTATGAAATCAATGTTACCGGGCAAAAATGGAAATGGTTTTTTCGGTATCCGAACGGTCATGTCGCGGAAGATCTTCATGTACCCGTCGATGTGCCGGTTCGTTTGATCATCACATCGGATGATGTCATCCACAGTCTTTTCGTTCCGGCGTTTCGTATCAAGATGGATGCTGTTCCCGGGCGGTATACGGAAACTTGGTTTCAAGCGAAGGATCCGGGTGAATACTTTTTGTTCTGTGCCGAATATTGCGGAACCGATCATTCCGATATGACGGCGATGGTCATTGTGCACGAAACCGGCGGATTTGAAAACTGGTTGGAAGACGCTTCCAATTTTCTTAAGAATATGCCTCCTGCCGAAGCCGGTGAACGTCTTTACCAAGTGCGGGGATGCAATCAATGCCATTCGATCGATGGTTCCGGTGATCAGGGACCAACATTCAAGAATCTCTTCGGCCACAAGGTTGCTTTGAAAGACGGTTCGACTGTGGTCGCAGATGAAAACTACATTCGGCAATCTATTTTGGAACCGATGGCCGATATCGTCGCCGGTTTCGAAGCGGTCATGCCGACCTATCAGGGGAAACTAAAATCGGAAGAAATCACCGCCATTATCGAATTTCTAAAAACACTGAGTGATAAATATGAAAAAGATGAAACGGATGGTGAACCGAAACAAGAGGATTCCCAACAGAGCGAATCTGAAGAGGCACAATCCGGACAGAATGAAAAACAACAAAATGACAATCAGGAAAACGATTCTCAGTAATTTTTGAATACAAATGAACATCGACGTCTGAATTGAGGTTTAGTATACAATGGTTACTTCGACAACTTATCCGTCTTCCCACCCACATGCGGTCGAGGATCACGAAGAAAATTACTTGACCCATAAAACCGGTATTCTCTCATGGTTGGTGACTCTGGATCACAAGCGGATCGGGATCATGTATTTGATTTCGGTTCTCATTGCCTTCTTTCTCGGAGGAGTGTTCGCGATCTTGATCCGGACCGAGTTACTCGGGCCGGGTCAAACGATCATGGATAACGACACGTATAATAAAATCTTCACCCTGCATGGAGCGGTGATGATCTTTCTTTTTATCATTCCCGGGATTCCGGCAGCGCTGGGGAATTTCGTGCTGCCGATCATGCTGGGGGCGAAAGATGTGGCTTTTCCGCGATTGAATCTGACGAGTTATTATTTATATGTTATTGGAGCGATCTTCGCACTGCTCTCGATTATTTTAGGTTCGGCGGATACGGGTTGGACGTTTTATACTCCGTACAGCACGTCGACGAGTACAAGTGTTGTGACGATTGTATTTGGGGCATTTATTTTAGGATTCAGTTCTATTCTGACCGGCGTGAACTTTATTGTGACGATTCATAAACTGCGGCCGCCGGGAATGACGTGGTTCCGGATGCCGCTCTTTTTATGGTCTTTGTATGGCACTGCGGTTATCCAAGTTCTGGCCACGCCGGTTCTCGGGATAACGTTATTGCTTTTGATTGTTGAAAGGACACTTGGCGTAGGATTCTTCGATCCGGCACTCGGCGGCGATCCGGTTCTGTATCAGCATTTCTTCTGGTTTTATTCACACCCTGCAGTGTATATCATGATCCTGCCTGCAATGGGGATCATCAGTGAACTGGTTTCCACCTTCAGCCACAAACATATATTCGGATATAAATTTATTGCCTTCAGTAGTATCGCGATTGCCATTCTCGGTTTCCTGGTCTGGGGGCATCATATGTTCACCAGTGGACAGTCCCCCATGATGAACATGATCTTCAGTCTTTTGACATTCAGTGTTTCGATTCCGTCGGCCATTAAGGTCTTCAATTGGCTGGCGACGATGTATAAGGGATCGATTTCTTTAGAAACACCGATGCTCTATGCGATGTCTTTTATTTTCTTATTCGGGATCGGGGGACTGACCGGTCTTTTCCTAGGTTCTCTTGCCACTGACGTTCACTTGCATGATACCTATTTTGTCGTGGCTCATTTTCATTACGTCATGTTTGGAGGCACGTTGATCGCATTTATTGGTGGGATGCATTATTGGTGGCCGAAAATCACAGGAAAAATGTACAGCGAATTGCAAGGGAAACTTGCTTTGTTCTTAATCTTTATCGGTTTCAACATGACTTTCTTCTCTCAATTTTTACTGGGAGTCCAAGGGATGCCCCGCCGGTATGCAAACTATGAAGGTGTATATACATCGCTGCATCAATTCTCGACCATCGGTTCGTATATTATGGCTGTCGGATTTGTGTTCTGTGCAGCTTGTTTCATTCATTCTCTCTTTCGGGGAAAGAAAGCGCCGCCCAATCCGTGGGGCGGAGCGACACTTGAATGGACATGCAGTTCACCGCCACCCCCTCACAATTTCGAATCGCCGCCGACGGTGGGTGATCCCTATGACATGAGACCCATCGAATACGATCCGGAAACGGATGGATACATTCGAGTCCACCAAACTGAAACCACGGTATGAGGTAATTGGAATATGTCATCACACAATCAGGCGTCGGGGGATCACAGCCATCACCATCCTCCCCATTTGGAGCACCACTACGACACCCCGGCGCAACAGTTCGAATCGGGCAAAATGGGCATGTGGATTTTTCTCGTTACCGAGATTCTCCTGTTCGGGGGGTTGTTTTGCGCGTATGCCGTGTACCGGGCAAATCATCCCGAAATTTTCATTTATGCTCATAAATATCTCGATGTTCCCTTGGGCGCACTGAATACAGTTGTTTTGATTTTCAGCAGTCTGACGATGGCCATGGCGGTTCGCAGCGCTCAACTCAGTCAACAAAAAGCGCTTGTCATTCTCCTTTCGATTACCTTGCTTTGCGGATTTATCTTTTTAGGCGTCAAGGCGGTTGAATACAATCACAAATGGAAACACGGTTTGAAGTGGGGGAAACTCTACGATCCCGATCTCCATTCACTTGATGGTCATGAGACCGAACAGAGCCACGATGTTGCCAATGCAAAAGTAGAGCAATCATTGACACAATCCGGAGAAGGCATCGATCATGAACAAAGCGAAAACGAGGAGAAACAAGAACCACAACAAGGGGAAATGTCTTCCGCAACCGGAACAATCGAAAAAGCAACCGCTGAGAAATCCTTGATTGAGCCATCTGCTGTAGGGCCTAAAGGATTGGCTTCGGAGTATGATGAGGAATTCTATTCTCGCGTCCAAGATGTGCCGGAAAATGTACACTTGTTTTTCGGAATTTATTTTGTGATGACCGGCTTGCACGCCTTGCACGTGATCGTGGGGATGGGGACCATCGGTTGGATTTTGCGGAGATCGATCCAAGGACATTTTTCAAGCGAATACTTTACTCCCGTCGATTTAACGGGATTGTATTGGCACTTGGTCGACTTGATCTGGATTTATCTTTTCCCTCTACTGTATTTGATTCATTGATCGGTGACAGACTGGATGTATTAAAAAAAAGGAGATTGACACGATGTCTTATGATACAAATCACGAGGAACAAGATCATGCGCATGGAGTGGGACATGTCGTCCCGTTGCGCGTTTTGATCGGTGTGTGGGCAGCCTTGATGGTGTTGACCTGGCTGACTGTCGAGGCGACTCATTACGATTTGGGAGAATTCAATTTATGGATTGCGATGATTATCGCCACGGCGAAAGCAACGCTGGTCGCGCTTTATTTCATGCATTTACGATATGATAAATCGTTTCATTCGTTTATATTTATCTGTTCACTGCTCTTTGTGATGTTATTCGTCTCGTTTGCTTTAATGGATTCACTCGAGTACCAACCGGATTTGATTCCCGGTTATGCGCCTGGTATCAACAAATGACAGAACATTTTCATTCACTCCCCACCGTTGAATCAGGGAATGACTCTCAAAGTTATTCGGCTCACGATCTCGGGACCGGTAAGTTGGGAATGTGGATTTTTTTGATTTCACTCTCCATCCTTTTTGCGGCCGGTTTGATCGCGTATTTGATTATTTTCAATCGTGCAGAGGAATGGTTGCCCAAGGGAGTTTCTTTTCCTACATTCGGACTTTGGATTGGAACGATCATTCTTCTTGTAAGCAGTGTCAGTATTCATTGGGGGTTGGTTTCTGTTCGCCGAAATCAACTGGCTTCCTTAAAAACGGCCATGTTGCTCACGACGTTATTTGGCTATGGTTTCTTGATCTGCCAAGCCGTCAATTGGTTCAACCTTCGTACGGCTTTTCTCAAGGCGTATATTCCGGCCGGCAAAAGCCTGTTTGAATTCGGCTTTTATACGCTGACAGGATTGCATGCGATTCATGTGGTCGGCGGATTGATTCTGCTGTGGGTTGTTACGACCAAGGCATTCAAGGGGAGGTATTCCGTCGAGTATTATCCTGGGGTTTTGTATTCGGTGATGTATTGGCATTTCTTGGACGCGGTTTGGATTGTGTTATTTGTGGTTTTAGTGGTCTCAGTTTGATATCTTCCTGTTCACGGTAACGTCTCCGAGGGTGTCCTCTTGGCTGCGAGGAACATAGGTCTCTCCCTGTTCTTCGACCCAGACATTCATTTTCACATGACCGGAAGGTAATGAAAAGGTGGCTCGATTTTGTGTTGGTGCGAGTGGACGGTTCATTTTCTTATTATTGATTTCAACGATCATATAACCTGGCTTGGAAGAAGGTTCCCGATTGATGGTGAACTCATATTCGCCACTACGCTCGATGTAAACGGGCCATCCGGTCGGCACTTGGTTTACATAGGACGAATCTTGATAGCGGCACAAGTAAGTTGGGTTTTCAGCATCCGATCCGATATGGATGATTCCTGGAACGAAGTTCCGGGAACTGCGTACATCATCAAACCAATCGTCATACGCGGATTTCATCTTCTCAAGTAAATCGGGATGATGCGCGGCGATATCGCTTTTTTCACCTGGATCATTTTCCAGGTCATAGAGTTCCAGGATCGGCGTCTCTACGGATGTTTCCAGGTTGCGATCATTAAATGTGCCTGGGTAACCAACCATTTTGTATCTTTGGGTCACGACGGCGCAGTTCTGATACCGATGAGGAGTGAGTCCCCGGTGACATTGAAAAAACAACATCCGGTTTGGCCATTGAATGTTTTTCTGTTCCAGTAAAGGCATTAAGTTGATACCGTCAATCACTGGTTCGGACGGAATTTCCAGCTGGCATGCGTTCAGTATTGTCGGCATGATGTCGATGTGCGACGCAATATGATCAATTACAAGGCCCGGTTTTGTGAAACGGGATGGCCATTGCATGAAACACGGTACACGCAGACCTCCTTCATAGAGTGACGGCTGGCCTTTTCCTCGGAATCCCAAAACGTTTTGCTGTACGTTTCCGTCATCCGTAAGGAAGATAAGCAGAGTGTTCGACCTCAAATCCAAGTCATCGAGTTTTTGGAGTAAACGGGCGAAATTTTCATCCAGGTTGGTCAGCATTCCATAGACGGTTGCCGTTTTGTCATCCAGTCCCATTTCTTTATACGGCTTGCTGTATTTCGGATGGACTTGCAGGCCGACCTCATTGGACGTATGGGCCACATTCGTCGGCAAGTAGATAAAAAAGGGCCGTTTGCGATTGTTTTCGATAAATTCCTGCGCTGCTTGAAAAAAAATATCTGTGCAGTACCCCCGTTTCTTCACTCGATTGCCATCTTCCCATAATACCGGATCAAAATAGCCATTCGGCTTGTCCGGTACTTGGCCCAGACGGCCTGATTTATGAATCAGATGCTGGTCAAAGCCTTGGTCCTGTGGACGCATTGGATAGTTGTCGCCCAGGTGCCATTTGCCGAAGATGCCTGAAACATAGTCCGCCGCTTGAAGGCGTTCCGCAATCGTGATCTCGTCGCCGTGCATCTTCGCTCCACCGCGCGAAGTGTGGATGACGCCAGTCCGATAGTAGTAGCGCCCAGTCAGGAGACTCGCTCTTGTTGGTGCGCACATCGGATTGCAATAAAAGCGATTGAAGCGCACTCCTTCTTTCGCAAAGCGGTCAATATGTGGGGTGCTAACGAGGGGATTGCCGTTGATCCCAAATTCAGAGAAGCCAGTATTGTCGGCCATAACCACGATTATATTGGGACGCTCTTGTGAATCTTGGCGCACCAATGAGGGGGAGCTCATACATCCCTGCAGATTTATCGATGCCATGGCGAGCGTTGCTGAATTTTTCAGAAATTTCCGTCGATTCATTATCTCAATCTCCTTTTCAAAGAATCTGGGACAACTGAGCTGAACCCAAAATATATCCGCACAATATTACTCTATTATTATCATTGAGAATCAAAAAATTTTCTAGTTCTGAGAGGAAAATCTAAGACCACAAATGACGGGTTGAATGAATTTGAATTGATTTCTCAGACGACTTTCACCCAACTCGATCGTCTGCGAGTTTCAAGGAAGGTGCAGCGCCGGGTCTCGTTCGTGTAAAGACCCGGCGGCGACGGATAGAAGGCGAAAAAATTACAACTCAAAACGGTCGAGTCTCATTACCTTGACCCAGGCATCGACAAAGTCACGCACAAACTTTTCTTTTGAATCGTTACATGCGTAGACCTCGGCAACCGCTCGCAATTCAGAGTTCGAGCCGAAGATCAAATCAACAGAAGTCGTGGTCCATTTCAGCTCGCCTGTCTCGCGGTTATACCCTTCATAAATACCATCAGACTCGTCTGATTGTTTCCATTCTGTGGACATATCAAGCAGGTTTACAAAGAAATCATTGCTTAACACGCCAGGCCTTTCGGTCAACACGCCATGCTCAGATTGGCCGGTATTGGCATTCAGCGCCCGCATACCGCCTACCAGAACGGTCATTTCAGGAACGTTCAGGTTTAACAAGCTCGCTTTGTCTACGAGTGATTCGGTTGGTGAAAGGTAGTGCCCCTTACCATAATAATTCCTAAATCCATCGGCTTTCAGCTCGAGTATGGAAAAAGACTCTACGTCCGTTTGTTCCTGCGATGCGTCTACGCGGCCTGGAGCAAAAGGTACTTCAACGTTAATTCCGGCATCCTTTGCCGCCTTTTCCACAGCAGCCGCTCCGCCCAGTACAATCAAATCAGCAAGCGAAATTTTTGTATTGTCAGATTGCGATTTATTGAAGTCTGTCTGTATTTTTTCCAACTGCTTCAGAACTTTCATCAGTTCTTCAGGATTGTTGACTTCCCAGTGTATTTGAGGCTCAAGACGTATACGTGCCCCATTTGCACCACCGCGCATATCGCTGCCGCAGAAGCTGGCTGCCGATGCCCAGGCCGTTCTGATCAGTTCCGGCACGGTCAATCCACATGCAAGAATCTCAGATTTTAGTTTCTGAGTGTCTTCTTCATGAATCAACTTATGATCCACTTCGGGAAGCGGATCTTGCCAAAGGAACTCGGTGTCAGGTACATCCGCTCCGAGATAACGTGAACGCGGTCCCATATCACGGTGTGTAAGTTTGAACCAGGCTCTGGCAAATGCGTCTTCAAATTCTTGCGGATTATCCCGAAAGCGTAGCGCAATTTTTCTGTAATCAGGATCTTCTTTAAGAGCGAGATCGGTGGTAAACATGATCGGCGCATGAAACGTACCATCAAGATGGGCATCGGGCACCAAATTCTTGGCATACTCATCGGTTGGAATCCACACTGTCCCACCCGCCGGGCTCTTGGATTGCTTCCAATCGAACCTAAATAAAAAATCTAAATACATATGCGACCACTGTACCGGAGATGCTGTCCAGGCGCCTTCTAGTCCGCTGGTGGTTGTATCTTCGGCATTCCCTTTGCCGGCTGAGTTTATCCAGCCCAATCCCTGTTCTTCGATGGGCGCAGCAGCCGGCTCCGGACCAACGTTTTCAGAAGGGGGATGTGCGCCGTGTGATTTACCAAACGTGTGACCGCCTGCGATGAGCGCCACTGTTTCTTCGTCGTTCATTGCCATGAGGGCGAATGACTCGCGTATAGCCTTCGCGGATGAAAGCGGATCGTGGTTTCCATTCGGACCTTCTGGATTGACATAAATCAGACCCATTTGAACTGCGGCAAGAGGCCCTTCCAGTTTCCCCTCTTCATCGCGGCGCTTTTCTGTTTGATCAAGCATCATAGATTCAGGTCCCCAATAGATCATTTCAGGTTCCCAGTCGTCCACACGGCCGCCGGCAAAGCCAAGGGTTTTAAAGCCCATATTTTCCATCGCGACATTGCCCGTCAAAACCATCAGATCTGCCCAGGATATCTTTTTTCCATATTTCTGCTTAATCGGCCAAAGCAGCCGCCGTGCTTTATCCAGATTGGCATTGTCAGGCCAGCTGTTGAGCGGATCAAAACGCTGTTGACCGCCATCGGCGCCGCCGCGTCCGTCAACCGTGCGGTAAGTACCTGCGCTATGCCATGCCATACGTATGAAAAGAGGTCCATAGTTGCCGTAGTCTGCTGGCCACCAGTCCTGTGAATTAGTCAACAAACTATTAATATCCTTTTTTAGGGCTTCAAGATCGAGTTTTTTAAATTCTTCTGCATAGTTGAATGTCTCGCCGAAGGGATTGAACTCAGGACTTTGCTCACGGAGTGGACTAAGATCCAACTGCTCCGGCCACCAGAATCGGTTCGGTTTTGGTTTTCCCTCTTCGGCAGTCAGGCTAATTGCAGATGGGATTACAAACGATACCGCCAACAAACAGATCATCATGGTTGAAAATAATTTGTTCAGCTGATTCATGAGTTCTATTCTCCTTTTCATGGTTTGAATCTCTATATTTTCGTAACAATTCTTATCTAGTAAAAGATGGTGGTTAAGTATAAACACGATTTCCTGTTTGACAAGAGGTATTTTCCAGATTTCTTTTCCTGCAAGTGTTTATGAAAAGGACAATCGTTTGTAACTATTTTGAGTTTCAAAAAAAATACTATATTTCATCCGCCTAATGAATCAGGGACAGTACACAGTTCATGATCAGATTGTCGACTTGAAAATTTCTTGAGAATTCGATTTGGGGAATGAGTCAACAGAGAATAGGATAGAGGGAAAGGAACTGGATTCGTACGGAACTTTTCTTCCAGCTAACTATTTTTTCTGCGCTTGAGAGTCTTTGTGACTTCAATAATTCAAGTTCGATGAGTCATTTGGGTTCGTTCCCCTTTAACTATTGAAGATTTTATTCACTTCTTCCTGATCCACGTTCATGATATATTGAATCCCGCTTACGTCCGCCGCTTCACGAGTCAACGAGGCCAGATCGTCACGCGCGATGTATTTTAAAGAGAATTTGCGGCTACCGGCCATGATCTGACGCAATCCTTGAGCTAGGCGCTCATAATAAGTGTATAGTCCTAAGGCGCCTGTTGGAATTTCTTCGAATTTTTCTGCTCCCAGCTTCCTGCGCAACTCGTTGGCGGTCACAAAAATCTCATCTTTTGTGGTGCCGAACCGTTCGATATAGACAGGAATCTGATTTTCCTGCATGGTTCGACCGATAGTCTTTCCAACCATTGCCGCCGCAATCGGCGCGCGGGCCATGCCGACTAATTTTACAAAGGGCGCACCGAGAGCCAGACCTTTGTAAATCTGATCTTCAAAGGTAAATCCCCCTGCAACGGCTAAAGCCGGTACATATTTTCCTTGATCCGCCAAGCGTTTGGTATATTGATAAAGGAGAGAGTGCAATTCAACGGGGGGAACACCCCACTCATTCATCATACGCCAGGGACTCATCCCCGTGCCGCCGCCGGCGCCGTCAACAGTTAAGAGATCGATCTTGTAACGGGATGCAAACACGACTGCTCGGGCCAGATCGGCAGGCCGATAAGCGCCGGTTTTCAGAAAAACGTATTTTGCGCCGGCTTGCCGTAATTCCTCCACCCGTTGAGCAAACGATTCTTCGCTGACCATTCCCACGCGGGAATGCCGCTCGAATTCTTTGAACGCGCCCCGCTCGAAGGCGCGGATTACATCCGCATCCGTAGGATTGGGCAGCACGACATATCCGCGCTTATATAACAGCTGAGCTTTTTTCAAATCTCTGATTTTTACTTCCCCGCCAATGTTTTTTGCGCCTTGTCCCCATTTCAGTTCAACGCATTCCACGCCGAGTTTTTCGATGGCGTATTCCTGCGCGCCCAATCGTGTATCTTCGATATTTGCTTGTACGATAATCGCGCCGTATCCGTCACATTGATGATCCTGATACAATTTTACACGGCGTTTTAGATCGGCAGTATCGATGACTTGCCCATTTTTAATCACCGCTTCGGGATCCATACCAACGACGTTTTCTCCGATAGTCAAACCGGTACCGGCCAGTGCTGATCCAATCGCCAATCCTTCCCAATTATTCTTAGCAACGTCGGTGGAACCAATTCCGGGGATGATCCAGGGATAATGGAATTTAATTCCGTTATCATGACCGAAAACCACTTCCAAATTGACTTTCGGGAAAATCGCTTGATCAGGATCCTCTTCGATGCCGAAAGCGCCGACAGCGGTTCCCATAATATTAAAATGCGAGTAATCCAGCGGATAGGTCTTTTCTCCAGCGGTTGTAATCACTCCAAATGGCTGGGGATAAATCACTTCATGACCGCGATAGGCGGATTTACCGATTTCACACATGCCGATGCAGCCATCCACGCACGTTACACACATTCCCGATGAAGGAACAATCGAATCTTCAGTCCGATTTTTCGTAAGAGTTGCTGCCGAAGCGTTTATCCTGGAAAAATTTGTTACCATTTGCGTTACTCTCCTATTTTAGGTTTGTTTTTCAATTTCACACGCGACGCAGGGATTCATATAACACATCATGTCGTCGAAGGAATCTTTTTCGATACAGGGAGGAGACAGATTGGCGCACGCTCCACAAATTGCCTTTTCCGGTTCGGAATACGTGCAGCGAAGTTGGCATGCAGGACAAATATACATGCAGCCTCCACAGAACCGGCAAACATCAGATTTCATATCGAATGGCGTGCCGATGCTGCGTTTTTCTCCTCTCCCGCGAAATCCAATCGCTTTTGCCATCATTTGTTCCTCGCACATCCGAACACACAAACCACACAGAATGCAATCTTCATACTCTTGCCGAAAGCGCTGCCGGCGAATATTGTGCGCCGCGGCCAAATCCTGAATGACTTTCGATTGTGGACACGAAGCCAACAGCAGTTCCAGGATCATTTTTCTCGCCCGTAAAACTCGCGAAGAAGTGGTACGCACCTTCAGTCCTTCTTCCACCGGATGGGTGCAGGATGAAACCAATTTCGCTTTGGGTCCCTCGCCGATTTCCACAACACAAAGCCGACAGGCGCCGTAAGGAGAAAGCCCATCGTGATGACACAAAGTCGGAATAGAAAATCCCAGAAACCGCGCCGCTTCCAAAATCGTGGTTCCCTTTTCGACGGAAACTTGTAAACCGTTAATCGCCAGTTGTACCATCGTTTTTTGAGCCTTATAGATTAAGCAACATTATTAGAAAAAATTTTATATTGAGAGATCATGCAACATTCACTGCGTCATACTGACAAATGCTTCTACACGCTCCGCATTTCACACAACGATCAACATCGATCACATGCCGTTCCTTTCTCTTGCCGGTAATCGCCTGTTCCGGACAAATCTGAACGCAGGCACCACATCCATTGCAATTTTCATTGATCGAATAGGTGATGAGTTCTTTACATACACCCGCCGGGCAGTGTTGATGCTCGATGTGTTCCACAAATTCGTCGCGAAAATATCGCAAAGTGGAAAGAACCGGATTCGGAGCCGTCTGCCCCAATCCGCACATCGTGGTATCTCTTACAACGAGCGCCAATTCTTCGAGTAGATCCAGTTGTTCAAGCGTTCCTTTTCCTTGCGTGATGTCGTCTAATATTTCATACATCCGTTGGGTTCCTTTGCGACATGTGAAGCATTTGCCGCACGATTCGTCTTTCAGGAAACCCATAAAATATTTGGCGACATCGACCATGCAGGTATTATCATCCATGACGATCATGCCGCCCGAACCCATGATCGATCCGGCATTGATTAAACTGTCATAATCGATCGGCAAATCAAATCGATCGGCAGGAATGCAACCACCAGACGGTCCCCCCGTTTGAACCGCCTTGATAGGACTTTTCCCGCTCGGGCCACCCCCGATTTCGTAAACGATTTCACGAATAGAAATTCCCATCGGCACTTCAACCAAACCTGTATTTCGAATTTTTCCGACGAGGCTGAAGATTTTTGTTCCGGAATTGTTCTTTGCGCCGATTTTCGCAAATGAATCCGCCCCCTTTTCAATAATGATTGGGATATTGGCCCAGGTTTCGACATTATTGATTGCCGTCGGTTTGTCTTCAATACCTTTTTGAATGGGGAAGGGAGGCCGTTGACGGGGTTCTCCCATCTTTCCCTCGATGGAGCGAATCAAGGCGGTTTCTTCTCCGCAAACGAAAGCTCCGGCGCCCTTTACCAAACCAATATCGAAGGAAAATCCTGCGCCCAAAATATTCTTACCCAAAAGTCCATAGCCGCGAGCTTGTTGCAACGCAGCGTACAGATGTTTAATTGCAAGAGGATATTCGTTGCGAACATAAATAACGCCTTCGGTTGCCCCGGTTCCATACGCGCCGATAATCATTCCCTCGATAATACTATGGGGATTGCCTTCCAGCACACTGCGATCCATATACGCGCCCGGATCCCCCTCGTCGGCGTTGCAGACTAAAAATTTTCCATGCCCATTTCGTTGATTTGCCAACAACTCCCATTTTTTTCCCGTCGGAAAACCAGCGCCACCTCGCCCCCGAAGCCCCGATGTTTTAATTTCCTCGATCACCCAACGGGGATTGCTTGTCTCTAGAACTTTCACCAGCGCCGAGTAGCCTCCACTTTTGATATAACTTTCAATTTGAAGAGGATCGGTTTTTTCATTTCGGCTTAAAATGTTACGAAGTTGTTTCTTGTAAAAAGGAGTCTCCCGTTGCAAAAGGATTGGAAAACCTGTTTCAGGATTTTTTAAGAGCAGATCGTCGAGGATTTCTCCTTGAACCACGGCTTCGATGATTCGGGTCATATTTGGGGGGGATACTTTCGGATAAAAAATGCCTTCCGGTTCGATCAAGACGGATGGCTCCATTTCGCAAAAACCATGACAGCCGGTAACGAGTAATTGAACCTGATTGCCAAGATCGCGGTTATGTATTTCTTGCTCCGCGATTTGGATTAGATCATTGGCGCCGCTGGCTTGTCCGCAGGTGCCGGCCGGAATGACAATGGTTGGAATGTGTGAAGTCTGTTGATGAATCAGTTGGTTTCGCAGAATGTTGAATTGCTCGAACGATTTCAGTTTTTCCATCTAAAATTCAGTCCTTATTGATTTATGCAACTGATTCCTTCATCTGCGGAATGCCACGCCTTGCTTTCCGGATGATGTTTTTCACTTTCGCGGTGTTCACGTTTGCAAAATAATGGCCATTGACGGAGACAATCGGACCTAATGCGCAGGCGCCCAAACAATTAACCGTTTCCAATGTGAATTCCCGGTCAAGAGTGGTTTCCCCTACGCAAATTCCAAGTTGCCGTTCAAATTCTTCGACTACCATCGGCGCCCCGCGAACATGACATGCCGTCCCGAGACAAACAGAAATCAAACACTTGCCTCTTGGTTGAAGACTGAATGAGCGATAAAAAGTAGCTACTCCATAAATATCGACGAGAGAACGATTCATGACCTTCGCCAATGTCCGTAAGGCTGGCTCCGGGAGATATCCATATTCGGCTTGGATCTCTTCCAACACGGCGATCAATGCGCCGCGTGAATGTTTCTGGTTCTCGACGATTTGCAGGATTCCACTCGTATCGAAGTCTTCCTGCAAACGGGTAGGCATTTCGGTTACTTTGGTGGAAGTGTAGTTCATTTATCTATACTCCTCGCAATGCCAGATTCCTCCCTCGGGTTTGGGCAAAGTACAGGTTTTGTAATTGTCACAATTGGAACAAAGCCCTTTCACATTATTGTGCGAAATCAATTGAGGCGAGTAATGTTTTGTAACCGTTGCCCCGGAAACAGGGACATACGGATCAAACTGTTCACAGAAAAATATGGGGTGATTACGGGTTTTGCGGTACATGCAGGTGGATTGATTGTTACAAGTCGAACAGAGCTCTCGTTGTTCCACGATCATGATATTTTCCTTTTGTCATTTTGCTGTGTATCCCACCGCAAATGCCCTGGCCAATTCATTGGGAAGAAACGACATTGAACTTTTTCAAACTGTCCGATTCGCTTTCAAGCAATCTACATTCCAATTTATGTCGGGAAATTCATAGACCATTAAAAAACAAGACAAAACGGAGAAAAAATAACCGTATAAAAACAAAAGAGGTGTTGTAAAAATAGTAGAGAAGAAATCAGTACAGGATTTTTTTGGGGAATTTTGAGCCAGTGAGGAGAAAATCCTCGCTTGATTGAGACTCAGGAGATGGAACCATGATCTGTTTTTTTTAATTTCTCGCGTAAGGTTTTTCGATCGATTCCGAGAATTTCCGCAGCTTTGGATTTATTTCCTTTCAGAGTGGATAACACAATGCGTATATGTTCCGCTTCGACTTCAGCCAATGAGCGACACGGATTCGCATTTCGATTTGCGGAAAAACGCATCATGGAGGGAAGATCAGGTACATCGATGTGATCTCTTTCCGTCATCACCACAAGGCGATGGATAATGTTTTCTAATTCACGGACATTTCCCGGCCAATGATGGCAATTTTGTAACACTTGTAGCGCTTCCACGGAAAAACTGGGGATCGATTTTCCCAACTCCTTCGAATATTTTTCTGCAAAATGGTGAATTAAAAGATGGATATCATCTCCCCGCTGACGCAGAGGCGGCAATTCAATCGTGATGACGTTCAAGCGGAAATATAGGTCTTCGCGGAAGGAGCCTTTTTTTATCAAATCCGGCAGGTGGGTATTTGTGGAAGCCAAAACTCGTACGTCGACTTTTCTGCTTCGGTTCGAACCCACCATCTGCACTTCTTTTTCTTGCAATACTCGCAGCAGTTTCACCTGCATTTGAAGGCTGGTTTCGCTAATTTCATCCAGAAAAATAGTCCCGCCGTCCGCCGTTTGGAAAAATCCGGCACGCGATTCATAAGCGCCTGTGAATGAGCCTTTTACGTAACCGAATAGTTCGCTTTCGAGAAGTCCTTCCGGAATACAACCGCAATTGACGGGAACGAATGCGGAGGCCGAACGAGGACTGCTGTAATGAATCGCGCGAGCGACAAGTTCCTTTCCTGTTCCACTTTCACCCGTAATGAGAACGGTGGCGTTGGAAGAAGCTGCCTTGCTGATCGCCTTAAATACATTTTGCATCGTTTCCGATTCACCGATGAGGCCGTACGGTAACCGTTCCGGCGGCGAGGAAGCCGAAAAGCAGATGCGGCGCGTTTGCAATTTTTCAAATACCCGATGAACGGCAGAAAGAAGTTCTTCATCCGTGAACGGTTTGGGGAGATATTCCTCCGCGCCGATTTTAACCGCTTTGACCGCTCCCTCGATGGTGGGATATCCGGTAATCATCATGACTTCCGTATCATGAAAATTTTCCCGGATATGCCGTACCAAATCGAGACCACTCACTTTCGGCATTTTGAGATCAGTAATGACGAGATCAATGGGTGTAGTTTTTAGAATCTCGAGCGCTTCGGGAACATTAAGCGCAACATACACCGAATAACCTTGCAACATGAGATTTCGTTGAAGGACTTCGATCGTGTTGCACGAATCGTCCACTACCAGAATTTTGTGCTCTTCAAACGATGTCGTCATCAAAAATCTTTTCCTTGTCAGGTTGTACGAATCTCAGTGGGAGTCGAATCTCAAACCGGCTGCCTTGACCGGGACGACTTTCCACATCAATCGCGCCTCCGTGCGAAGTTATAATGCCATGAACGACGGGAAGCCCAAGTCCTGTACCTTCGTTAATGTCTTTTGTCGTAAAAAAAGGAATAAAGAGCTGCTTTCGTACTTCTTCACTCATTCCGATTCCATTATCTTTTATGGTTAGCACAATTTGGTCATCACTGGCGACTGTAGTAATCGTGATGGAACCGCCATCCGGCATGGCCTGAATGGCGTTGACGACAAGATTAACAATCACTTGATGCATTTGAGAGGGATCGATAGTCATCTCAGGAAGTTCGGGAGACAAACGGCGAATAAGAGTAATATCGTTTTGGACGCAGCGCGATTCCAGCAGCGATAAAGCTTCTTCGATCACAAGATTGAGATTCACCTTGGTAATCCGCGGCGGCATTTGACGGGCGAATAACATCAGTTTTTTGACCACTTCACGGGCATGAAGAGACATCTTCACGATCTGACTCAGATCCTTATTCACCTGCGGGGGCAATCCCGCTTGTTTTTCCGCCAATTGAGCATACCCAAGAATGTTGCCTAACGGCTCATTCAATTCATGGGCGACTCCCGCGGCCAGCTGCCCAATCGTCGCCAGGCGGTCGGCATGGCGCAATTGATCCTGCAAGTATTTTTTTTCCTCATCGGCCTGCCGCCGTCTGACGATCAAAGAAATCTGGTGCGCAAGAGCGTCGATCAGGTTTCGTTCTTCTTTCAAAAACGGGCCTTCGTCCATTTCCGGTTTTTCTTCCAGATAGACAACTTCGATCAGACCACGCAGTTTACCATGCACGACGATTTTGGCCATCTGACTCTTTTTTTCTTGTATAAAATTCGCCGTCGCAAATGAATTTCCGTCAAACAGAATCCGTCCTGCTGTAATTTCGGGATATTGCCAGGCGTGGGGTAATAGATCGACAATACCTTGCAGAATTTCTTCAAGCGTTCTATTCGGACGTTCGGTCAGTTTGGCGAGGCTATAAAGACAGGTGAGTTCTTTAACTCGTTCCCGCAATGCGGCATGCGTCAGTTGGTTTATAAAAGCAAGCCCCAACGTCATGGCGATCTTTTTATACGAATTCAAAGCGTTTTTGCAAAACTCTTTTTTCTTCGCGTTTTTGAATTGTATAAGACCGATGGTTTCTTCTGCGAATCGAATAGGGATATCGACGCAAGATCGATCCTTCTCACTCTTCTGTTGAACCGCATGAGGATGGGCATACTGGCTATCCGGATTGCTCCGTACGATTTCGATTGTAAAAGCTGGATCAGGAAAATTCGCCGACTTGCAATGGAAACATTTTTCCTCTTTTCTCATCCACAGTTCAATCGTTTCACAATCGGTAAAATCCAACAACAATTTTGTAATTTCGCGTAAGAAATCGATATGGGAAATATCGCAGGTTGCGTAATGAAGAATCTGATGTGACAACGCGCGAACATCTTTTGTCGTTGCTGGGTGAATGATCGTATGCGGCGGCTGTTCCCTTTCCATTCCGTTCAAGTCCGTTCCTGTTGCAATTTTGCCGACAAGAATCCGGTAAGATTAACTTTCCTTCCGAAAAACAATGTTTTTTATCGGCTCGATGTTTTTATGAATTCATCTCATCCGACATCAATGGGCCTACGAGCGTATTGTTTCTCCCGTTGCTTTCAAATCGAGCTTCGACAACAGAATCCGTCGCACGAGTTTGGGATTGGCTTTCCCTTGCGAAGCTCGCATCGCTTGACCCACGAGAAATCCGATGGCTTTTTCCTTCCCGGCGCGAAAATCTTCCACTGCGCTGGGATTATCTGCAATCAATTGATCGACAAGGGCTTCGAGTTGGGTCGTATCCGTGACCTGCTTGAATCCGTGTTGTTCAACGATTTCCTCAACAGATTGATCACTTTCAAACAGGAGGGAAAAAATCTCTTTGCCTGCATTGGCGTTTACTTCATCCTTTTCAATCATATTAAGAAGACTCGCAAGGCGTTTTGGAGTAACGGGAGTCTCGGAAATAGATTGATCTTTTTCTTTCAATGCCGGAAGCAGTTGTTCAGAGGTCCAATGAGCGGCGCGGCGGGGGGATTGGCAGAAACCGGCTAGAGTTTCAAAATATTCGGCAGTCTCGCGTTCAGCGCTCATCAGCGTTGCTTCTTCCTGCGTGAGTTGGTATTGCTTGACGAACTGCTCACGTTTCTGTGCAGGCATCATAGGCAATTGTGAACGAATTTCACTCAACCAATGCTCATCGATCACCACATCCGGAACAGAGGGATCGGGAACGCAGGGGCCGGAAAACTTCCCACGCATCGGAGTTGTGATTCCTTTGTCGGGATCCCAAAGACGAGTGTGTAAGCGAATCGTTTCACCGGCATTGACCCGATCGGTTTGGCGCTTGATCTCATAGGCAATGGCGTCGCCCACGTGACGAATGGAATTCATGTTTTTCACTTCCACCTTCGTGTTCAATTCATCGCTGCCGCGAGGGCGAATGGATATGTTGGCGTCGGCTCGCATGGTGCCGCGTTCCAAACTGCATTCGGCTGTATTTACATAGCGGATTTGTGTCCGCAAGGCGCGTAGGAATTCCATCGCATCGTATGGGCTACGTATATCTGGCTCAGTAACGATTTCGACCAACGGTGAACCGGAACGATTGAAATCGACGAGGCTGATTCGTTTCGATCCTTCCATTTCATGCACAAGTTTGGCGACATCCTCTTCCATGTGTATTTCATGAATGCGCAGACGTTTGGTCTGACCGTCCTCGCCGATGATTTCAAGCCACCCGTTCCTCGCCAGCGGTTTGTGAAATTGGGAGAGTTGGAAACCTTTTGGCAAATCCGGATAATAATACACTTTCTGGTCGAAGACACTACGAGGCTGGATTTCACAATTCAACGCCAGACAAGTCAGTGCTGCTTTTTCCACGGCACTGCGGCTCAACTGCGGAAGGGCACCGGGCATCCACAGGCAAATGGGACAGGTATTTTGATTTGGCCGATCGCCTGGCCGGTTGGGGCAGTCGCAAAACATTTTTGTCGGACAGTTGAGTTGAACGTGAATTTCTAAACCGATTATTGCTTCATAGTTCATTTGAGTTGTCATCCTTTATGGTTGCAAATCTGAATTCAAACGGGTAAGCCGATCCGCGAACGCAAGTAAGCGAACATCATCCAAAAGAGCGCCGACGAGTTGGAGCCCGAGATCCTCCCCGTCATGTAGAACGAAACCGGGAAGGGTGAGTGATGGATGCCCATTTACGTTGGCAAAGAGTGTATGCGCAAACGAGTCATAAAGCTCATCGACCGATAAGGGGATTTCATCGTGCTTATTCGCACTCCTCGTTGGCATAAGGAGGATATCCACTTCGTCAAATAGGGTTTTTGTATTCTCCACCAATCTTCTGCGAATACGGCAGGCATTCTCGAACGAGGAGAAATCCTGGAACTGAAAATAAGCGCCTTGAAACAAATAATTTTTCATGAACAGGCTGAAGGACTCGGCTCGCGATCGAAGATACATCTCATTCCAATTTTCTGCGTTATTCGCTCGATGTCCATAACGAACGCCGTCGTATTTTCCGGCGCTGGAAGAGGCTTCGACAGCGCCGATTATGTGATAAACGGTTCGATGCAATTCATAATCTGGGTAAGATACCTCCTCAATGTGTATTCCCGCTTTTTCAAGCTTTGAAAACGAGGCACGCAAAGCCTTCGATTCCCCATCCGGCAATGTTTCGAAGCATTCCCGGATCACTCCCAGTTTCGGAATACCATCCGGCTCGCTCGTTTTCGTGAAATCCGGAAGTCGTTGCTGAATCATTGAAGGATCCCGCAAATCATTGCATGAGAGAACCGACATCGCCGCCGATAGATCGTTTATGGTTCGCGCCACGAGTCCATAACACTCCATCGAGGGTACCAATCCGATCAATCCAAAACGGGAAACAATTCCCCAACTCGGTTTGAAACCGTATGCGCGGGCAAGCGATGCGGCAACCCGCGCTTCTCCCATTGTATCGGTAACCAACGCCACATCACATTGTTCTTGAGTAAAGGCTTGGACAGTAGTATCGCCAGTCAAGCCCAAACCAAGCTCGGCCATTCGAGTACTTCCGGCTAAGGTCGCGCCGGCATTTTTAAGTTTTTCCACGACTGTGGCGTCTTCCAACGCCACATATTTCTCGAGGGCTATGCTCCCCGCTTCGCAAGGCCATCCACGAACCGTCATATTGGGCTGCAGGAGAAACGATTTTCCTGCCAGCGGACCGACTTCCATCGGTTGAGGGATACGGTTTCGATATGAAAATAGTATTTCCTGTATTTCATTCATTTCAAAAGCTCTTTTCCCTAAAAAAGTAAAATATATTTGCTGCGAATGTACAAATGGACCAGGCACGATGCCATCGTCTGTTCACTCGAGAATATTGGCGACTTTAAAATAGTCTCCCTTTTGCGCAGGAGCGTTTTTCAACAATTCTCCATCTAATGCAAGCGGGCAATTGACGGCTTGGTCTCCAGTGCGAACGAGATTTGATGCCTCGATGATGGAGAAAAGCGGTTCTTCGCCTTGTGCGTGACTATTCACCAATGCAGCCAATTGAACGGCTCGTTGCAAGGATGTGTTGATGGCCGACCGTTCGGTATCGTTTACTCCGATTCGAGATACCCATGATAAATTTTCCAATAAATCGCCTTCCTGATCCGTACCGGGAAGCATCTGCTCGCTGCCCAAATTCAATAAACCGAGTTCAGCCAGCTGCGCGCGAGCGACTGGTGATGGCGCTTTGGACAAGGGGCAAAAAGCGCTGCGGTTTTTCGGGAAAGCGATCACATCACGAATCGATGCCGTACCGAGAA
Organism: uncultured bacterium; assembly: GCA_964412555.1. Lineage (GTDB taxonomy): Bacteria > Hinthialibacterota > Hinthialibacteria > Hinthialibacterales > Hinthialibacteraceae > CAYPPG01. The sequence goes on along the minus strand of CAYPPG010000023.1, from coordinate 21,463 downwards.
TCATCGACACGACGCGATCCATGCCGAGAGCGATTCCACCGTGCGGCGGTGCTCCATATTCCAACGCCGTCAGGAAAAATCCGAACTTTTCCTCGATTTCACTTTGCGTCAAGCCCAACGCCTGAAATATCTTGTGCTGGAGTTCCGTGTCGTGAATACGGATACTCCCACCGCCCAATTCTTCGCCATTGACTACGATGTCATAGGCGCGCGAGCGAAGAGTCAGCAATTCCTCCAAGTTCCCCGGATCGAAATCCGTTCGATCCGGCGAGGTAAACGGATGATGACTGGATGTGACTCCTTCTTCCGCCGGTTCAAAAAGAGGAAAATCCGTTATCCATATGGGAAAAAAGGTATTCGGAATCAGGTTGAGCCGGTCAGCAATATGCAGCCGCAGCATTCCCAGCGCGGAAGTCACCACCTGATACGAGGGATCGGCAATCATTAACAGTACATCCCCATCTTCAGCGCTGAAGCGCTGCAATATTGCTTTTTGCTCTTCTTCACTGAAAAACTGGACGATATTTGATTCCAGTTTTCCATCGATAACCCGCATCCAGGTCATGCCTTTTGCCCCGAAACCGGGCACGATTTGTTTGGCATACTCGTTTTGAAGCACATTCTTGCTCAAGATGCCGGATTGCCCTTTCACGTTGATTCCTTTGATGTGACCGTTGCGTTTGAGAATCTGCTTGAAAATAGAATAGGAGGTGTTTTTGAAAAGATCCGTGGCTTCGATAAAACGAAGACCAAAACGAAGGTCGGGACGATCCGAGCCAGCCGTGTCGATGGCTTCCTGATACGTCATGCGCGGGAAAGGGCGGGGAAGTTCGATTTCCCCAACTCGAAACATGCGGTCAAGAAGTTCTTCGATGAGTTCGTAAATGAATTCCTCATCAATGAAGGATGCCTCGATATCAATTTGGGTGAATTCCGGTTGGCGATTGGGACGCAAATCTTCGTCTCGATAACATTTGACGATTTGAAAATAGCGTTCGAAACCGCTGATCATCAATAATTGTTTGAACAACTGTGGCGACTGCGGCAGGGCATAAAATTCGCCGGGATGTACGCGGCTGGGGACCAAGTAATCGCGCGCTCCTTCGGGAGTGCTTTTTGTCAAAACCGGTGTTTCCACTTCAAGAAATCCACGTTCATCGAGCAAATCTCGTACACATTTGGCGATTCGATGACGTTTGATGAAATTGTTCTGCAAGGAAGGACGCCGAAGATCGAGATAGCGGTATTGTAGCCGAATATCCTCCGCTACCGCTCCCGCGCCCGCAAGGTTGGTTCCGGCGATCATCGCTTTTTCGGAGATCGAAAACGGAAGAGCTCGGGATGTACTCAAAACGGACAGGCTGGTAGCCATGATTTCGATTTTTCCCGTGTCCAGGCCAGGATTCTCTGTCCCTTTTTCCCGTTCCACGACGCGGCCTTCTACAGCAATACAATATTCCGTTTTTAAGTCCCCTGCTTGTTCGCAAATCTTCGGCGCAATGTCGGGACTGAAAACTACCTGCACAATTCCACTGCGGTCACGCATGTGCACGAATAGGACAACTCCATGATCTCGCAAGGCATCGACCCACCCCACGATTTGGACTTCCCGATCCACGTCTGACAAACTCAGCCGGCCACAAGGCGATCTTTTTTGGAAATGCATTTGAAGATAATCCTTTTGATTGTAATGATTAAATTTTGCAGTAGATTTGATCAACCTACCAACTCGAAATCAGAATAACAATACATGAAAATAAATTACCATAACACTGATTTGATTATCAAGGGTAGAGACATGAGTGTCAATAAATACAAGAAGGTACTGTGTTTGGATTTCCACTATGCAAGAAGATAAAATATTATCATTTCGATTCAAAATGACGGAAAAGAGATTCCAAATGGCCGATAACAATGACGGCATCAGGGGAAAAGTTTTCGTCTTTTTTAAGGGTTACTACTGAATTTTCGATGAAAAGAGACCGTTCATTTTTCGATAATGCATTGATTCAGCGATAGATGTTCCGTTGTTGGTGTTTTCCAGTTCCGCAACTATCTCTTCGAAGAATTGCCCATTCAAGAAATTCACCACTATTTACACCAGGCGATGGGACACCTGTAGGGGGCGATTCCCCTTAGGGCTGTTTCTTCTTCCGTCTCTCGAAAAATCTCTTTTCCGAACAAATTCATCCTTTTTAGCGTTCCCATTTTTGAGGTGCACATTTCTACTCGCCCCTGCCCGATTTCAATTCGCTGCTCATTCTTCTATTACTTCGAATTTTCCCTGAAGCCGTATATCTTGAGAAGAAGTTCCGACCATGACCTCAAAAGTCCCTGGCTCGACTGTCCATGCCATATTTCTGTCTAAAAGGCATAGGTCTCCGGGTGTGAGTTTGAACGTAACTCGCTTTTTTTCTCCGGGATCCAAGGATATTTTTTCAAAACCTTTCAGTTCTTTAACCGGGGTGGATACACTGCTCAGTACGTCGTTGATATAGAGTTGTACGACCTCTTTGCCTGCTTGCTTGCCGACATTCTTGATATCGGCGGTGACGGTCACTTCACCGGCGGGATGGATTGCCGAAGGGGTAATCTGTAAGTTGCTGTACTCGTAGTTCGTGTAACTTAAACCGTAGCCGAATTCATATAGCGGTTTTCCGGGCATATTGACATATTTCTTTCCTGCTTTGCTCGGCATGTGGTTGTAATAAGAGGGGAGCTGACCGACGTGATAGGGAACTGTAATTGGAAGGCGGCCGCAGGGATTGTAGTCTCCGAACAATACATCGGCGATGGCGTTGCCGCCTTGTTCACCGCACATCCAGGCATTGACAATGGCGGGAATATTTTCTTTTGTCCAGCGGATGGATAAGGGTCTGCCGTTGATCAAGACAACGATTGTGGGGGTGCCGGTGGCGTGGACGGCTTTGATTAAATCTTGTTGTAGACCGGTCAGGTCAAGGTCACCGACATCTCTACCTTCGCCGTTGGTGCCGTAGCCGTCTTCACCGACAACGACGATCGCGATATCAGCGCTTTCAGCGGCTTTTTTCGCTTCGGAAATTTCATTCAGTTCGTTTCCGATCACATTACATCCTTTGACATAGTTCACCTTCGTCGTCGGGGATACTTTGTTTTGTATCCCTTCAATAACCGTCACGATTTCTTGCGGGATATTGTGTGGAATGTAATCGCCCAGCTGGTCTATTTCAGCGTCGGCGTTCGGGCCAATGACGGCGATGGATTTGACATCTTTGCTGAGTGGAAGGAGATTGTTTTCATTTTTTAGAAGGACAATGCTTTCGTGGGATGTTTCCAAAGCGAGTTCCTGATGTTCCTTGCTGTGAACAGTCTTGACTGCTTCCTCTACGTCGACGTAGGGATCGTCGAAGAGGCCTAGACGGTATTTTAATTTCAGGATATGGCGTACGGCTTCATCAATTACTTGCGTGGAGACTTTCCCTTCCTCGACGCTTTCCACCAGTGGGGCGAGATAGGCGTCTTCGAAGGAAATGCCCACATCGATGCCGGATTTTGCCGCGATCTGGCCGGCTTCTTTTTGGGTGTCGACCATGCGTTCGTCAATGAGGGTGCTAATGCCTCTGCCCTCACTGAGGACGATCCCCTCAAAGCCGAGTTCTTCACGGAGGAGTTTCTTCATCAGAAAGGGGGAACTGTGCGCGGGGATGCCATCGATGGCGGGATAGGTCGCCATGACGGCTAATGCGCCATGCTTTTTGATTCCGGCTACCCAGGGGGGCAGAAAGACTTCGCGCAGCTGCCGTTCCGATATCTTCATCGCGCCCCGCTCCAGGCCGCTTTCCGGTTCGCTTTGGCCGGGATAATGGCACAGCGCCGCCACAACCTTATCTTTCCCGGAAATGTCATAGCCCTGCATGCTGGTAACAATAGCTTCGGCGATACGGGAGCAGAGATAGGGAGCCTCGCTGTAGGTTTCTTCATTGCGGCCCATGCGCGGATCGCGGTTCGGTTCGATGACCAGCGTACAAAGTACGTGAATGCCGGTTGCGCGGGCTTCTTTCGCCGCTGTGGCGTAAATTCGTTTCACCAACTCTATATTCCAAGTCGCTCCGATGGCCAGCCCTTCGGGAAAGACCGTGCCGCCGGGGCACATCAAGCCGTGGGTGCCTTCTTCGATCTGAAGTACCGGGATTTTCAACCGGGTTTCTTCCCGGGCGATTCGCTGCAATTCGTTAAAAAACTCGGCTTGTTTGCGTGTTCCTTCATAGATGATCCGGTTGGCGAGTGTGAAAAAACCGCCGCCCTGACCAATTTGATCGTTGTGATTGCCGCGGGCGAATTTCCGGCATCCTTCCATCTGTTTCTGGCGTTCTTCCGGTGTCATGAGACGATGGATGGAAACTTCGCCCACTTCCAGCCCCCAGCCAACACGTTGTTTATACAAACAGGGCATGTTCATTTGGCCGACTTTTTCTTTGAGCGTCATTCGGGAGAGGAGGTCTTCGACGCGTTTGCCGATGGGTTGAGTGGGGTCGAGGTAGGGGGGCGTGTTTGCTGTGGATTGGGGGAATGCGGGGTAGCAGGTGATGGTTAGAATTGCGATTAGGATGATGGGGATGATGTTTTGGGATTGCATGTGAGTCTCCGGATTTGATCAATGTTAGTCATGCTTTGTTGTTGAGATATGGCTCTTATTCTCATTAGAAGATCTTATGGGATGCTCTAGAATGAATTCTGTCTTTATAATTTGTCTCTAAGCTCTTGTAATGATCTAAGATGGCTTTAATATCCTGATTGATCGCGAAGGAGATTTTGTTCCTTACGTTTCTGATTTCTTCAATGTAAAACGTTATCCTACCATCCAACCCTGAAAGGGCGTAAGAGAAATGGCTTGATTATTGACGTTTATTCATGTATCTCCCAATGATCAATGGATGTAACCAGGTCAGAATCTACCCCTGTGGCAAATCCCATACGATAAGCACCGGTGGCTTCGTTTTTTCCTGAACGCCACATCTTAAATTGTCCATTTCCATCATAGACAACGCTGGGGTGATAATTCCGGTCTGCATTCCAGAATCCCGGAGAGCCAGCGTCACCGACTTCATCGGTCGGATCTTGAATCAACTCAAATTGTAAAGCGTTGGTGGAACGAAAATATTGAATTCCTGGAACATTATACACTCGAAATCCCCAGGCTCGATAGTCATTTTCACCGATTTGAATCATAGATGTTATATGAAATCCTTCATCCAGCGTGGCATAGTCAAGCCAGAGCCAATTGATTCCATCAGACGATTGCATGATGGATGTTTGATCGCCTGTTTTCACATACATGCGATAGGGAGCCTCGGGAAAATCTGAATCATATAAAACCGCGTGTCCATCGGGAGAGCTGATCGTTTGTCCTTGGACAGTTGCATCGGACATATCGAGAGGCTGATTATTCTCCCATTGGATGCCGTCTTGAGATTCTGCAAAGCGGATATGGTCGCCTAAATCCCCCCCTCTTCCAAAAAAGTACCCTTTATATGGATATTGCCATTCTGTATTGTATACAATGTATCCGCGTCCAACTTGGAGATCGTCAATGTTTATCCCTTCTGTCAAGGTCTCATTTTCCCATGTGATACCATCTTCTGATTCTGCGTAAGTCACTAAGTCAATACTGCCTTGTTCGTACCATATCTGATATTTTTGAATATCCGGATTCCAGAAAATATTCGCCATATAAGAGCGGTCCCCATTCGGCATGGGCATGTCCAAGGGATTATCGGGATAATCGGTCCATACAATTTCAGAATGCGATACACAAATGAATACAGTCAATAAACTGAATGCTGCGATTGCTGGTAGAACATATCGTTTGATCATTTTATCTCCTTTTCCGATAGCAATTTTGATTCATTGGATGAATTCCAAATGACATGTAGCGGAGTGTTCGATCAATAGACCACCCCCAGACTCACTACAGTTTCCAGGATCATTGGGATCATGGATTGAAATCGCGCTTGATATAGGCATCATATTCACTTTGCGAAGTATTTGATAGTGCTATTCCACGGATCCCACAGCGACTCGAATCAGGCTTCTTCATTGAACCTGCACACTGCTGTTACGGTATTAACCTAAGGGGTATCCCATTGGCATGACAATTTTTTACCTATTAAGTACATATTTTCGTGATGAGCTTTCATTTTATCATTTCAAGCCGAGAGGATACACCTTTTCGGCTTTCTTTTTTTTTCGCAACGATCAAAGCCATGCGAACATGAATATACACCTTGAGGGATAACTGGATGAAGGTGAAGATTCGCTTGATCGTGTGAGTAGACAAATCGAGAATATTCTATTTTGATATGCATGAATAACCAAGGACTTATAAGAAAAAAGCGAATGGTGAGAAAAGTAGGCACAACCGAAAGAATCGGTTCAAAAAAACTGCCAAATGGGTTTTATCTAAAAAGAGGGAAGGATCGGTATTTGAAACAAAACGTTAGCAATAAAACAGCGGTTTTTAGCAATAAAATAGAGGGATTGCCATTCGTAACCCATTCAAATTCAAGTAGATGCGTTTTAGATAACAATATCCGACACAGCCGCCTCCCCGCTTCCCCTTGGTAAGGTTATTGACTGTCATGCACACTTGAATCATCGAAGCCGCCCAACCTGGGAGATGGACGACCGTAAGCTTATTGAAGCGGCGGACAAGTTGGGAATCGATCAATTGTGCTGCTCGATCCTAACGCCAAAAAAGCCGGCGACTGCCGACGGTTTTCGAGAGTGCAATCATTGGATGACCGAAGGAATGAAGCGATTCCAAGGCCGGGTGCGAGGATACTGCTACGTCAATCCCGGCTATGTGAAGGAAGCGTTGGAGGAAATCCGCCGCTGCGTGGAAGAGCGAGGATTTATTGGTATCAAGCTCTACAACGAATACACCTGCACTGAGCCGGTGGTTTTTCCTATCGTGGAACTGGCAATTGAACTGGGCGTACCGATCCTGCAACACGCATTACGTTTGCACTATTTTCCAGAAAACCAGCCACGTTTAACCGATGGGGAACATCTCGCGGAACTGGCCAGCCGCTACCCCGAGACCATGCTCATCTGCGCCCACATTTCCGGCGGTGGGGATTGGGAGTGGACGGTTAAGGCCCTGCGTCACGCGCCTAACGTAATGCTTGATATGAGTGGCAGCGCCACAGACTACGGCTCGGTGGATATGGCAGTCGCCGAAGTCGGTGTGGAGCGGGTTGTGTTTGGAACTGATTCATCCATGACGGCTTGTGTAGGAAAGATTCGCGGAGCAAACTTGAGCCCACAGGACAAAGAGAAGATTATGGGAGGGAATATGCTGAGACTCTTGCAGAGGAGGAAATCATGATCATTGATGTGAATGCTTATCTGGGGCATTTTGCGTTCCGCCAGTTGCGTCACAATACAGCCGAGTCGCTGTTGACGTTGATGGACTCCAAGAAAATAGACAAGGCAATTGTCTCCAGTGCAAGCGCCATTACATACCGCAACGCGCATGCCGGCAATGAAGAAGTGGCCGAAGAAGTCCGCGGTCATCGCAAACGACTGATCCCATTCGCCGTTATCAATCCGTTCTACGCAGGATGGCGAAATGATCTGAAAATCTGCAATAAGGAATTCGGCATGACAGGTTTGCGTCTTTATCCCAAATGGCACAATTACCAACTCTCCGATTCCTGCTGCCGAGAGCTTGTGGATGCGGCGACGCAGCATGGCATGATCATCTCTATTCCAATACGTGTCGAGGACAATCGCGAACGGAGCTGGCTGCTGAATGTGCCCGATGTGCCGCTGGAGGAGATTGTCGGATTGGTGAGAGCGCATCCGGAAGCGCGTTTCATTCTGCTCAATGGTAGCGGTTTTACAAGAAGTCCGTTGGGGAGAAAAAATAACAATCTTCCGAACAATTATGCCATCGGACTATCCCGCTTGAGCGCCGTTTTGAGGAACGAGATTGGAGAACTCTTCACAACCCTGGGCATCGAACGTGTAATGTTAGGGACGGGAATGCCATTCAACTATCCCGGTCCCGCTTTGGTAAAACTGGAAGTGTTGGACGCAAGCGAGACAGATAAGGAAAAAATACGTTCGCAAAATGTGATGAACTGGTTGCGATCGTGACAAAAAAAACGCATAGCGATGGGATCGAACAATGCAAGAAAAGGAGGATGATTCAGTTGCCGGCCCGACTTCGCCATTGGAGTCTATTCTGGTTTCCTGAAAGCAAAGGATAAAGACCAGATCGCTCCCGACCTGCGTATTCCGGTCGGGACGCCTCCGATCTTTCTCGCACACGGCGGAGACTACATTGTCAGCTCGCCGGAGAACAGCGCATTGATGTATCTGGCCCTGAAGAAAGCCAGCATTTCGGCGGAGCTGCACATTTATGCTTCTGCTGCTCATGATTTTGGTGTACGCCCGAGTGATCATCCATGCTCGACATGGACGTTGGCGTGCGCCGCCTGGCTGCGCCATCAGGGATTCTTAAAGTTACCAACGCAAGCGCAATGAGTTAGAAAATTTTCCTCTTTGATCATCTATGCAAGTCAAGAGATATACATTAATCTTGTTGCGACTTTCGATCCAACGAGGTTCGTCTTCAACTGTTTGTTTTGGCCTATAACCTAGCGAATTTTGTTCGATGTCTTGCTCTTCTAGGATCGATGAAGGATTGGTCGCTGACAACTAACTCATCAAGATTGGTGCAAGTTTGTGTCGCGTGCGAGATACATACGATTTCAGATGGCAGAGGTAGCGATCCCTAGAGAACTTATTGAAAAGATTCTGCAGAGAATTCACCAACTGAAACCGATTCCAGTATAATGGATCGGTTCATGGACGATGAAAAATAGATGATACAGGATAAAAATTGGATATGTGCCTCCATTTCGTTCAAATTTTGGACAAAGTCGGCTATGTGAACCATAAAACTTTGGATTTACTGAAAGGTCTGCTTGACGGAGCACATATTGTCATGAGAAAATCCATTGTTAGTAAAGAGAACGGGCATATTTATGATTCCAATTGGGAAATCCCAGGATAAACGATATACCCATTAACATCTTTACTGTTGATCGATCGTGCCTGGGAGATGACTTGAAAGAAGTAGATTTCTTATGAAAAAAGTCCCTAACGGATTTACCCTGATTGAATTGCTGATTGTTGTAGCGATTATCGGTATTCTCGCGGCTATCGCCGTTCCGAACTTTATGAATGCAAGAGTACGGGCACAAGTCGCGCGCGCCAGAGCGGATTTACATAATTTATCGACGGCTATAGGGGCCTATTCCGCTGACCACTCCACTTTTCCGCCTCACTACAACTTTGTAACGGGAGTTACCAACAACCATTCCATGTTCCAACTTTTTCTTACTACACCCATAGCCTATATTGCGAGCATCCCGGAAGACTATTTTCGTGCAAAGTCTCCTTTCGAAGAGCAACGATGGTACCCCGATTCAGCGACGAGAATCTATGTTTATATCAACTATCCCATCAATAAATCCTTTGAAACTACCGCAGACCGTAATCGCCCGCCGTTCGACTCATATTTGATGTGGAGTTTTGGCCCCGACCGAAGCCTGAACACCGGTTCTTATTATCCACTGCCCGCAATCGAAGCCTATGAACGCAATCACCCAGACCGTGCGGGGATTTATGAATACCGTAAGGGCTGTCGATACGATCCGTCCAACGGATTGATCAGCCCTGGTGATATTTATGAATTTGGAGGAGGAGCTGGCAGCACGAGTCATCTGGATTTGTATGGCGTTTTGTGAAAGACCGGAATCGATTCTGAATCTTGTTGATTGACATAGGTAGGTCCTCGCGGATTTTCCCTGTCACACCACCGGGCATACGGGTCACGTACCACGGCGGTTCAGATAAGTTAAGCGTTCTTAGTCACAAATAATCGTGGAAGACCAAGTGAGTCGAAATATGCATTAGGCAGTGCTCTGTTCACGGTCGCATGACGCGACATTTTCCAGCAATTCGTTGATGACCCCGCAGCGACAGCAGCCTGGAAATGCAAAATTATAATACTGCATAATACGGCGTACCGATTCCGACCGTTCCTCCACTGCCGCCAGGTATACATGCGAAGTCTTCTACGAATCCAGGATTCCAGAGTTTTGGGGAACTCTTGGAGTCTGGCAAAAGCCAAAGTAACCTCGCCATCCAATCAGGTATCGTTTCAGAGTTGCTATTATCTGTTCGACACTGATTCCAAGCGTTCTCTTTGTGAGGGGTCGTATCTTGTCCTTGAATCGATCAATGGCCTGAGGCGCTATTTGTCGTTGGAAATCCGGTCCCGAAGTCAATCAAAAGCGCATGAATTTCCTCTCGTCGGACGCGCCACAGATGTCTAGGGACATCCACGTTCCCGCAGTGACGGGACACCTATTGTCCCGCAAGAGGGATCATTTGGCCTCACGAGGGATCGAAAAAGAATCAACCAAAGGGGGGGAACTCCATTCGGCCTACGGCCTTACTCCGTTCCCCCCTTTGGAAGCCTGAAATAATGAGAGTATGATGGAAAAAAGACTCCGCGTCAGAAGGATTTTGGAGGGTGTCGGTTTCGCCCGAAACGGGGTGCCGATTTCGAGTGAAATAGGGTGTCGATTTCCTCCGAAATCACCTGTCGATTTAATTCCGAAACAACATGTCGATTTCGCCGGAATCCGCAGTTACCAATCTCAATGAAAAAACTCATTCCCCAAAAAAAATCCTGGAAATCTACAAGTTTCAACCGTTTCTCGAGAAGCGCAATTATCAGATCAAGACCTATCAAGAAATCCTGAACCTTTTGGAGGTGCCACTCGCGCATTACCAATAGATTATGGCAACCATCACCGCTAAAATAAATCACAAATTACCTACTCGAGATGTGCGGAAAGTGGGTTATATAGGATAAAAAAACAGAATACTTTCTCCGGTCAAATGGGGAATCTCGGACTAAATCATTCTCTTTTTTTGAGGAATAGAAAAAATATGAAAACCCAATGGAAAAATTGTTTTGGAAGCGAAGATTTGAAATTTGCAATGAACCATAGCGCTATTCAACCAGGTTCATGCCCGACCGAAGTCGCGATGAAATGGCAGCGTCACTGTTTTGTCCTTCTACTCATCATAATGATTTCTGTGGCGCCTGCTGCTGACGCACAGACCATCAAGATCGATTTGGATGTGGAGTACCAGACGATAGAGTCTAATGGCATAAATCTGGAAGGCTTTCACCGCCGAGGTGGTGACAATGTGCTGCTGTCAAAATTTGAGGTTATGTTGGACGATCTGGCCGATGACCTCGTGCGTATAGGAATGCCTCTCTCTGAGTGGGAGCCAGAAAACGATGATGAGCAAGCCAATCATTTCGAGTGGAACGGCTTTTGTGATGCTGGGGCCGTCACAAACTCATTCCTCCGCCTGCAAACACTCCAGGAACGTGGTTCGCAGTTATGGCTCGCCGTCTGGGACGTGGCTGACTGGCTCGTAAATAATCCAGACAAAGACGCCCAGAGGCGAATTAATGATCTAGACGAATTTGCCGAGGCCATTACAGCATATCTACTTCGCGCTCGAGATCACTATAACGTGAAGCCAGCTTATATCTCGATAAACGAGCCCTCAATTGCACGTGAAAACGGCTGGGGCGGATATCAGATCGCACTCACACCTGATGAACACGCCACATTAATTCGAAAGACCGGAGAGCGGTTGCATGCGAATGGAATCGAGACAAAGTGGCTCATCGCCATACACAAGACGTATCCCTCAGAACTGGACCATGCGAAACACGTGTTAAATTCACCAGGTGTTAGGCAGCATATTGGTGGATTCGATTTTCATGGATACTGGTTTCAATCAGGACACGACACAGAACTGGAAGCTTGGGGTAAATGGACTAATTCGACTAACCTGCCGTCTTTTTGTGGCGAGTGCGATTACGACAACCAGTTCTGGAAGCGTGAGGACAGAGCTGAATGGTCTCATGCAATCGAATCAGGGAAGTTGCTTCACAAAATTTATTCGCTCGCTCGTGCGGCGGGTACGCTGGTGTGGTACGATGACGCGCCGAGTGAACGTAGACCTTATCGATATGCTGCCCGGCATTTCCATGAACAGCTCACTCCGGGGAGTGTACTCGTACAGGCCAAATCAAACTCACCAAACATTTTGGCCATTGCGGCAAAAGGTCCAGCCGAGAACCGCCTGGCCATCATTCTACAAAATATTTCGGACGTGGAAGTGATGGTACGCATTGAAGGTATTCCGGATGTTCCGGTGAAATGGATTCGTTCATCATCGGAGAACTTTTATCAGCTGCAACCGGTACAGAAGGATAAGGAAATGAACGTAGCCTTAGATCTGCACAGCATCAACAGCTTTTATGTTGAGTAAGACATGTAGAGAATGTCTCAATGCATAAAGCGTGCGGATCACCTCTGCAATGATTTTACGTTGAGCATTTTCATGAGAAATTGGATTGTATCAAAAGAACATGGAAATTTCTTAGGTCAAATGGGAAATCACGGTTAATAAAAAATCACGAAAAGGAGTGAAACTAGCCAGTAGGGTGGGTCGGTTTTTTAACCCACCACAAAATAACGGAACCTCATCGCCAGAGGGCCAGCTTGAGGGGGACTGGCAGGGGAAACTGCTGGTGATCAGCAATCAGGAGCTGAAACCTCAATTCGAAAAAGGAGGATAAAAAATGTTTCGAAACTTTTCCTATGTAACAGGTATTTTGTTGTTCTGTTTTTCAATTACTGTTTATGCCAATCAATCCGATCGTATCCAGCCTTACGATGAAAATCCTTACTATTGGCAATACAAGGGCAAACCCATCCTGCTGCTGGGCGGCTCCTGGCAAGATAATTTGTTCAACCATCCCATTGGGCTGGAGCGCCATCTCGATCTGCTGCAGTCTGTGGGCGGCAACTACGTCCGCAACACAATGAGCCACCGCAACCAGGGGAACGTCTTCGCTTACATCCAGCGCGCCGGACCGGGCATCCCTCTGGAAGAGGATGGCAAGTTCGATCTCGATCAGTTCAACGAGGATTACTGGCTGCGGCTGGACGATTTTCTTCGCATGACGCACGAGCGGGATATCATCGTGCAGATCGAGATCTTCGACCCCCACGATTATTTCCGGGATCACCAGTCACTGGGCGGCTGGTCGAAGCACCCCTTTAATCCGGCAAACAACGTCAACTACACCGCGGAGGAATCGGGCCTACCGGTCTCGGCAAACTACAGACCTGTCGCCACGCCTAGCACGCATCCCTTCTGGCATGCCGTGCCGGCGCTGGAGAACAACGAGTTGGTCCTCGGCTACCAGCAGGCCTACGTGGACAAGCTTCTCTCGATCACACTCGCGTATCCCCACGTTCTTTACTCCATCCAAAACGAGAGCGGCGAAGAGCTTGCCTTCGGCGATTATTGGGCCGACTACGTCCATCGGTGCGCCCGCGAGGCGAGGCGGACGGTCTACGTGACCGACATGCGACGCACCGGCAACGTCCGCGAGCCTGATCAGCGCCACATCATGGACAACCGTCGGCGTTTCAATTTCCTCGACATCTCCCAGAGTGTCGGGAATTACGAGCGGACTCTCTTCGTCCGCCAATATATCTCTGAGAATCCGCGCCCGATCAATTCCGTAAAGCTCTACAACACGGCCGGCGAGGAGGAGTCGGTGGCCCGCATGTTCCGATTCATCTTTGCCGGCGGAGCGAGCACTCGGTTTCACAGGCCCCACCCACTGGAGGGGAGCCGTGACCACGAAAAGTCGAGCCGGTGGGGGCTGGGCTTGAGTTCCCGAGCGCAATCTACGATCCGTAGTTTGCGAATGCTTGCCGACACAATAAACCTCTTCGTCTGCGAACCACGTAACAATCTGCTGAGTGAGCGGGAGGATAACGAAGCCTACTGTTTGGCTGAACTGCGCAGGCAGTATGCGGTCTATTTCCCTGATGGCGGTGCTGTGCAACTGGATGTCTCCGCAGCCACTGGATCGCTGCAAGTTCGCTGGCTCGACATCAACCGCAGCACATGGCAGACTCCACGGACGGTCTCGGGAGGCGGAACCCTGGAATTGAAAGCCCCAGGCAAGGGCCACTGGGTTGCGGTTTTGATAAACATGGATTCATAACAATAATTTCGTAATTACAATGAAGTGTAAGAAAGTTATAAGGACTTGAAATCACATGATACTCAAATATCCAAAACTCATAATTTCACTTTATGCAGCACTGTTTTGTGTAGCCTTTAATCTACAGCATTCATGGGCATCCTTCACAGAACGCCCTGCATGGCCGCTCAAAGTGGTAACTGAAGAAATCGCTCCTAGCACACAAAAAGCCTGGCTGGTGGGACAAAACAACACGAAAATTTTCACCTCGAGGTAATAACAGTTTTGGCGATCACGATTGGATTTTGGTACTGGAAGCGAACAAGAACATTGACGCTAAGCCAACCCATGGAAAAGAATATAAGAAATCACAATACAAAAGCAAACTCAACAAAGAATTGGAAAGGACTTCATAAACGATGGGTGATAAACACATGACATGTAGGAGACTGACGATGAAAAGTGCTGCCGTGTTTTTCTTTTTTGTTTTACTTTTTACAATACACAGTGTTGCAAAAGAGCAATCTTCCAATTCAAAACCCAGAATCATTGCAACCACGGATGGTGAAATTGATGATCGTTGTTCGATGGTGCGATTTCTGTTGTATGCCAATGAATGGGATATCGAAGGCATTATATACAGCAGTTCAAAATTTCATTGGAACGGCCACAACTGGGCGGGTGAGGATTGGATCGAACGCGATCTCGATCTGTATTCGTCCTTTTATAAAAATTTAAAACAACATGATTCCACTTTTCCTTCCCCGGATGAATTAAGGCAGACGGTCTATGTCGGCAATATCAAAGACGTTGGAGCCATGGATGCGGACACTCCCGGTTCCAACCGCATTGTCGACGTTTTATTAGACGATGAACCGGGACCAGTCTATCTGCAAGCGTGGGGCGGCACCAACACTATCGCCCGTGCGTTATGGAAGATTCAACACGAGCATCCCGAACAAATGGATAAGGTATCCATGAAAGCCATCATCTATATTATTCTGGATCAAGATAAAACCTTTCGGGAATACATTCAGCCCAATTGGCCGAAGATTCAAGTTCTGGGAAGTTTCCGTCAATTCGCTTGTGTAGCTTATTCATGGGAAAAACATATTCCCGAAAAACTTCATCGTTTCTTTAAAGGTCCATGGATGAAAAAACATGTACTGAATGACCATGGTCCATTGTGTGCTCGCTATGAAGCCAGAAAAGATGGAGCTTTTCGCTCTGAAGGGGATTCGCCTGCATTCATGCATCAAATTGATGTTGGATTGGGCAGTATGGAACACCCTACCTATGGCGGTTGGGGAGGCCGTTTCGTGAAAGAAGATGAGAAAGGAAATGTTTGGAAAGGCGCAAAAGACGACGGTAATATTGATAAACCTATCTGGCGCTGGGCCGTAGCTTTTCAAAATGATTGGGCCGCACGCGCAGATTGGTGCGTGAAATCGTATCAAGAGGCCAATCACAATCCGGTTCCAGTAGTCAATGGCGTAGCAGGGAAAGCGATTGTCCGAATGAAGGCCAAAGGGGGAGAGGCTATAAAACTGGACGCTCATGGCTCCACAGATCCTGATGGAAACAATCTTGAATACCATTGGTGGTATTATCCAGGTCCGAGTACCTATTCAGATGAAGTGAAAATTTCGAATTCAAACAGCCGAGCAGTAACGTTTCATGTTCCCTACGATCGACAAGAGAATGAATTTCACATTATTCTCACTGTAAGGGATAACGGATCACCGAATTTATTTGCCTATAGGCGCGTGATTGTGCAAAGTCCAGCAGTGGTGGATAACACCAATCCTTCCAACCCTACAAATCTCAAAGCCGAGGCTAAAAGCGAATCAAATGTCCATCTTCGTTGGCAACAAGCCAAAGATACCGACAGCGGCATACGCTATTATATTGTGTATCGCAATGGAACGCCTGTATCGAAAACCAACTCTACTTCCTTTACAGATAATGGACTGTGTGAAAGCACCAACTATACCTATCAGGTTTCCGCCGTGAACGGTTGTTTGATGGAAGGCAATAGATCAAAAAGCACCCGAATCAAAACACTTGCTGATACTCATCCACCACAAATCAAATCCGTAGTAGGAGAAGGAGGTCAGGTTTTCATTTTGTTTGATGAACCGATTGATCAAGCCCAAGCGGAAAGAGCGGAAAATTATTCCATAGACAAAAATTCCAAGATAACAGACGTTTCAATGAGCGATAACTCACGTGCAATCATTCTTTCTACGGCAAACATGAAAGAAGGTGAGGAATATAGAGTATCGATTCGCGGCATTTACGACAATGCCAAAAAGCCAAATGTCATTGCTTCAAACACGAAAAAATCATTCGTGTATTTTGAAAGAAAGGCGATTGTGCGTGTCGGTGTAGAGAACGGCGAATCACACATTGCTCTGCATGGAACCATTCAGCGAAAAACCGATGGTTCGCTTTGTTTGTCAGAAAAGGAACCGTGGAAATGGATCACGGTAGGTCCAGAGGGCAAACCATTAAGCGCTTTGGAAGGATTAAAATCATTTACGATACTGGGGTGGCTTGAGGCATCAAGTCTCGAAACTGGAAGCGGTGGGAACCGTATTGCATTCAACTTGAACTACAATCGATCGGGGATCGATCTCGTTCACCTTTCCGACGGTAGGATGCGTCTGGCGGTCAATGAGTGGCCGGATGGTGTCTCGAATGATAGTTCGAGTAATAAAATCCAAACAGGACAATGGGTATTCTTTGCCGTCACTTATGATGCATCGGCATCTTCAGATAATGTGCACTGGTACTTCGGCGATGAAGAAAAACCAGCCCAATTTGATCGCGCAACGAATTACTCGAACGGACCCACGGGAACCGATAGCGGACCTTTGACCATCGGCAATTATAACAAAACCATCCATCAACACGGTACGAATCGGCAATTTCGCGGATGTTTGAAAGGCATCACAATTGTTGGCTCCAAATCTGATTCTGAGGGTGTATTACCCTTGGATGAAATACGTTTGTATCAGAGTCGGTTACAATAGATTTAGAACTGAGCTGATTGTTCGATTGGAATCTCACCATTGGGCTTGGGCCCCACATTCAACAGAAGATGGCCCCCTCACGCCCGGGCTTCAATCAGCATTTGGATGAGTTCGGTCCCATCTTTATAAATTTCATTTGCCGGTTTGTACTGCCATTGAGTCCCTATGGTCATGCACGCTTCCCAGGGTCCCGGGATATTCTGACTCGGAATGAATTCTTCCGGTGTGTGCATAGCGCCGCGAGTAATAACCAAGTTTGGTTCCATGTCCCAACAATAATCCAATAGTTCCTGAGATGGATTCTCGGCAAAAGCCATGAAAAGTAAATCAATCTCTCCGTAATTATGAAATAGTTCGTTTAATTGCACTTTATCATGTTTCATCAATGCCGGATTATTTTAAACAAATGCTTCCGAATGTCTTGGTTCTGCGTGAAACGGGATCCCCCTGATTATGAAGGAACCAAAAGTCATCTGGGAAAAAATAGAAACCGACTGCAAGGTGGATCGAGCGTGGTCAAAGATCATATATTTTGTTATACGAAAAAGTAACAAAAATTTGTTACACAAAAGACTATTGTCGATAGTTCTCAGCCAATTGCACGTTGTTTCATTAAGAAGTTGCCCGTTTTTACAACCCACAACAAACTATCTCAAATCCATTCTCTATGCTATGTTAAAAGAAATGAAAAGATTTTCACTTACTGGAATCAAAAGATTCAGACAGAAAAAAAAGGATAATCCAATGAAACGACGAACATTTATACATACCACAGGGATTATAGGTTTGAACGCAGCCTTACCCTGGCCAAACCTTGCGGTGCAAACTAGAGGTTCCGGTGGATTTTTGCAGGAAAAATCATCAGACCGCATGCTGTTTCCTCGGCCGCAGGAGGGGGCAAAAGTCGATATCTCTCCCGTCGGTTTGGCGTGGCTGCCCTGTCCAGCCGCCGCCGAATATAAAGTTGAGATTTATGACGCAGGTGGAGCGAAAATATATGAACAAAACGTGGGTTCCGATCCCGTTCATTTACCCGGCCAAGTGTTTCCCGCCGGTGATTATGAATGGGATGTTATCGCACTGGATGAACAGGACGTGGAACTCGACGCTCGTGGGAGACGGTCTTACACCATTTTGCCCAACGCCAAAGAACTGCCTTGGGTGGATCCCAAAGAATTGCTGAGCCGGGTTCCAAAAGCGCATTCGCGAGTTTTATACCCCCGCGCCAAACTCGACGAAATTCGTGCAACCTTAAATACCACGCGCTCAAAATCGTGGGAACTATGCCGACGGGCCGCAGAGAGTTCTTTGTCAAAAGGGGCACCCGAATTTCCCGCCTATCACAAAATCGAAGACTCGGGCACTCGCCGCCTCGAATACGGGCGCTATTTTGGATATTTCCGTGGATTTGTCGATGGCGCCTTGATGGACCTTTCGCTGGCCTATCTGATGACCGAAGACGAAAAATACGCCCGCGCCGCCAAAGAGATTCTGCTGCCTATTGCCGAATGGCCTACCAACGATGACGATGTGACTTCGGTCAGCGCCCGTTGGGGCGATGAAGTCGGCTTATCATTTTCTAAATGCGCGCATCTGGCCTACGATTGGCTCTACCATTCATTCACAGAAGATGAACGCAAAACTGTTTTCACCATGTGCCGTGAACGCGCGGGGCAAACTCTTCGCCGTTTGCAGCGTTCCAATTTTCTTACAACTCCGGGCAGCAGCCACAATGGACGCTTGATTGCCTATCTTTCAGATATGTCGATGGCCATGGCGGGTGAAGCCAAAGAAGCCGAGACTTGGCTGAATTATTCGCTGAAAGCCTTGACCACGTTTTACCCTCATTGGGGCGGTATGGATGGGGGATGGGCCGAGGGCGTGCCTTATGGGCTGTGGTACAACTCGTTCTACATTCCCGCCTTTCAATCGTTGGAGCAATTGTCCGATTACAACCTGTGGAAGCGCCCCTTTTACCGCAAGATACGCTACTTCTTCTTTTATTGTACGGCTAATCATGGTGAAATTCGCCCCTTTGGCGATTCGGCGGAAAAAGGCGGACCTGGCGTGAACCGCGGCAGCGGCTATGCCGAATTCATGGCCTTTCATGCACATCGCTACAATGACCCGTATATCGGTTGGTGGGTCAATCAAATCCCCGGTTATCGTGGCGGCTCTCGTGGCAAGACGGCACTGGTGTATGAAGACGAATTGCCCGCCAAAGCGCCCAGCGATATCCCTCAATCCAAAGTTTTCCCCTATGTGGGTTGGGCGGGACTGCACAGCGATCTAACCCAGCCTGAAGAAGACCTCACCTTGATCTTCAAAAGCAGCCCCTACGGCAGCGTTTCGCACAGCCATGCCGATCAAAACGCTTTCGCCATCATGAAAGGCGGCACCGCGCTGGCTATCCCATCAGGCTATTACGGCCCTTCGTACGGCAAACCCCATCACGCCGAATGGACCCGGTCCACCAAAGCCAATAACTGTATTCTGGTGAACGGAGAAGGCCAACAAGTTCGAGTGGCCAAGGGAGGCAAAATCACCGGCTTTCAAGATGCCAAGAGTTACACCTATGTTTCAGGAGATGCCACCGAAGCCTATGACGGTAAACTAAACCGCTGGGTACGGCATATTCTGTTCCTGCGGCCAGGAATTATCCTGCTGTTAGACGAAATCGAAGCCCCAGCAAAGAGCTACTTTCAATGGATGCTGCATGCCTTCGAGAAAATGGAAATCGGGGATAACAAAATAATATCCAAACGCCGCAACGCCAAAATGGAGGTCACGCTGGCCTGTCCGCAGGGATTAACACTCTCGCAAACCGACAAATTCGACACTCCTTACAACCAGGGCATCCCGGAGAAATACCAAGAAGAGAAAGCGAATCATTGGCATGTTTGTGCTGAAACGCAGGAGAAAACTAAGAAAACCCGAATCGCTGCGATTATGGCTGTATCGAAAATGGATGATGAATGTGACATCCAATTACATGATGAAAATGGTTGGTTCGGAATTGAGGCTAGTGGTTACTTCAAAGATGTATCGGGATGGATTGCCTATGATGATGAGGGGAGCATGCCGAAAGTTGTTGAATCGCAAACGGATAAGAACGTGTTACTATGGGGGCGGGGGCATGATCAGGATATTTTTGAATTTGGTGTTTTCTGACATAGTGTATAATATTTTATATATAAATAATATAGCGCCGGGCGTAACTATATCTTTGTGATTCCTTTTTGGATTTCTTTTCTTGAGAAAAAGAACCACTTGAAATCAAACTCTTTTGCAGGTAAAAAATAGCCGGGGTGGGTCAAAAACTAAACGGAAAAATGGGTCAACTTCCGAGCGGAACTTTCAATACCTTCCCGACAGGAGGCTTTGGTAACCTCATCGCTCTTCCGCTTCAACACTGCCCTCGCAAAAGTGGGAACAGCGTTTTCTTAAATGACGAAATTGCCAACTACGGCCATCTGATTATTGATGAATGCCATCATCAGCAAGCTCAAACCCGACCGTTTCAACACCGAGTAATTTTGCGATACACGGACTTTCGGATGCAGCAACTTTCAGAAAATGAGAAGCAATTACAAATTCATGAGATCTATTCCGCGATGATTGCTGATTAACCGCGTAACGATCTCATTATTGGCGATGTACGAAAGTCGCTTGAAGAAAATCGCTCACCTCTTGTGTGAACGGAACGAAAAGAACATTTGCGCAAATTGGCGGAACAACTGGCAGGAACCGTTCGAAACATTATTGTACTTCAGGGCGGAATGGGAATCCGTCAACGACAGGAACTCATGGAGAAGATTTCATATATACCCTAATATGTAGTATTACGATGTGCGATAGTGAAAAGAAAGACAAGCGTGCGGCTAACCGTTTATTCAGACGTACCGTAAAGTCATTGTGTAAGGAAAGAACATCTTTTGAGACTTAGTAATTCTGCCATGAAGAGACATCGATGCATTTCTCATCATTTCGATACCTCCCATTCTGTTTTTCTCATGGAAAGAGAACATGATCTTCCCGTCTAGAAAATCGAATCATTTTACATTGAAATGATCGAAACAATAGGTCAATCTATTTTGCGGACAAATCTTGAGAAGGCGGGGAGTCTATCCGGATGTAATCGCATGTCTTTATTTGGAGAGTACTTTTGTATCAACGAGTTTCTATTTGGAGTGTAGTTATTGATGCGTTTGGTAGCGCATTGTCAATAGCCGGGTACCTTTGACCCCCCTGGAGTCGGTTAGGTGTGACCCGT
>CAYPPG010000022.1:0-108454 GCA_964412555.1 uncultured bacterium | reverse complement strand
GTTTTTACAAATTTCTGCATTTTTTTTCCTCTCGACTTTTTGCCGGTTCGTCATTAACGTATACTCCAAATCAATACTTTGCCGGTTCGGATTCATTTTCTTTTGTGTCAAAT
The DNA here is from genome assembly GCA_964412555.1 of uncultured bacterium. Classification (GTDB taxonomy): domain Bacteria; phylum Hinthialibacterota; class Hinthialibacteria; order Hinthialibacterales; family Hinthialibacteraceae; genus CAYPPG01. The sequence continues at coordinate 108,341 of CAYPPG010000022.1, read as the reverse complement.
GACGGTTCAAGAAATTCCAACACGGCGACAGTTTCAATTACCATTCATCAAATTTCAACCCCGACTCCCACTAACACCCCGTTGCCCACGGATACACCAACACCGACCGATACTCCTGTACCGACGAACACTCCACAACCGAGCGATACGCCTACTCCAGCTCCATCCAACACACCGACGTTGGTTCCCTCGGATACGCCGATTCCGACGGATACTCCAACAACAGGACCTTCTCCCACCCCATCCTATACTCCTACGGCCACTTCTACCGCAACGAACACTCATACACCGACAAATACGCCAACAAATACACGCGTACCAACGAACACACCTAGACCGGGCAATCATGCTCCCCATGTTGAGATCAATCCAAATGAATCGTTCATTGTTCTGCAAGGAGGAAACGTCACAATGTCGGTAATCGCTCAAGATGAAGATGAAGGGGATTCTGTTCATGTTTCCCTTTTAGAAAATGCTCCGGCTTCAGTCCGGTCACAATCTTTCTTTGCAGGAAAGTATTTTATCGATTACAGGTTGGATACCTCTAAATTGGGGGAATTCACTTTCTCTGTTTACGCTTATGATGGTAGTGACGTGACCCAAAAGTCGGTGAGTTTGAGTGTTGTAACGGAAATGCCAACTCAAACACCTATTCCGCCCACAGATACCCCTGTGCCACCATCAGCAACACCGATTCCGCCAACCAATACACCCGTGCCTCCAACAGCAACATTCATTCCTCCAACCAATACTCTCACGCCTCCAACAGCGACAGCGGTATTACCCACAAATACGCCGGTACTCCCCACAGTAACGCCGGAATTGCCAACAGAAACTGCGATTATGCCTACGGAAACGCCAGTACTCCTTACGGACACACCGACAAACACTCCGCAACCGACCGACACGCCGAGTCAAACACCACTGGTGGAAGAATCCACGCAAACACCGACACCAACCCCGGTGAAGAGTTCCAAAGCCAGTGTTAAGGGATCGGATCATCTTCAATCAAATGACGACATATGCAATGGATGCGATCATGATCCCCATAGCAACAAATCCCTATTGATACGTTGGGATTATTCGGCATTGAATTTGCCTCTTGATGATCTATTACAAACTCACATTTATGTTCGTCCAAATTCCGAGGTAGATTTTTCGTATCTCAGCAGAACGGATGATGCTGTATCTACTTTTTATGAATGGAAATTCTCTCCCCGCGATTCTCGTGTGAATAAAGCATTTCGTGCCGGACCACAATATGGAAGTATATATGAATTTCGTATTTATATTCTGACCAACAGCGGAAATCCGCATCATTACGGACCCTTCGATGCTGCCGGTCCTGTCGAGTTTCAACCGATTGTTACTGTCACTGATACGCTTACCGATATGGTAAATATCAGTAACGGGCAAGATTACGATCCGGCGGATGATCCTTTGCTGGTTGTTCGTTGTCATCTCTCTCAAACCGAAGTCGACCTGAGCGATGTACGCGAGTATCATTTCTACGTTTTTACCAATGATGAACAGAGTCCACATTTTATCGGTCTTTCAAGAAAGACACCAGTGGAACCATTTGTTTGGAACTCGGAGAATGAATTCTACAAACCGGCCATAGGAAATCGATACCGATTCCGTGTGTATGTGTATACAAACACTTCCTTTCCAAATTTCCATTCCTATTATCAATGTGCAGGGCCGGTGATGGTTCAATCAGAATAATAAACGGATAAGTTGGTCGATTCGTCACAAACCAATCCGCGACATTTGATATGAATTTTTGGGTTAATAAAAAGGATTGCGCTGCTTCTATGTTTTGTTAATCCATTATTGAGGGGATGGTAAGAGTTTGATGGCTACGAATGCTTCCAATGATGGGTTATTTATTCTTGCGGGGGCTTTGGGGGTGCCGTTGTGTGCGGATAGTGTGAAGGTTTTGGATTTGTTGAGTGGGACGGCGGCGTTACATGACGTGGGGGCGATTCGCGAATCGCCCTTACGAAAGATGCCGCAGGGGCGGGGGCGGTACGGTTTTCGTCGCGGCTGGTGGTTCGTTGTGGTTGAGCCAAAACAAAGCCCTCTTATAATTGAATCATCAAATTCATGAAAAAAGGAGTAAGGGTATGTATCACAAATTATCAACCATCACACTATGTTTCTGCCTGCTTGCCGCTTGTGCCGTGACAGGTGGGGCGCGGGAATTCGGGTGGATCAGCTTGTGGGACGGCAAGACGTTCGACGGCTGGAAAAAGTCGCAGGAAAATCAGGATACTTTCAGTATCGAGGACGGGAAAATTGTCGCGAATGGTTCCCGTTGCCACCTGTTTTATGTCGGCGATGTCATGGATCATGATTTCAAGAACTTCGAATTGAAAGTCGATGTCATGACCAAACCCAATTCCAACGGCGGTATCTTTTTCCATACCGAATACAAAGAAAAAGGATGGCCGGACAAAGGGTATGAAGTCCAGGTCAACAACACCTATGAGCGCGATCCACGGAAAACCGGAAGCCTCTATAACACCAAGGATGTCTATGAATCGGAAGCCGAGGACAACGAATGGTTCACCGAACATATCATTGTATGGGGCGACCATGTCGTCATACTGGTCAATGGGGAAATTGTGGTGAATTATATCGAGCCGAAAGAAGCGAAGGAATCGCGGAAAAGTTTATCCAGCGGTACCTTTGCGTTGCAGGGGCACGATCCGGGCAGCACCATTTACTATAAAAACATTCAAGTAATGCCGCTTCCGGATGCTCCCGAATGGAAACCGTTGTTCAACGGCAAGAATCTCGAAGGCTGGGAACAGCTCAATGGGAAAGCAAAATACGAAGTCGAGGACGGCGTTATCGTGGGAACGACAGTGGAAGGAAGCGCGAATTCCTTTTTATGCACGGAAAAAGATTATTCCGATTTCGAACTGCAATTCGATGTCAAAGTCGATCCGCGCATGAATTCCGGTGTTCAGATTCGCAGCCAGAGTTTGGAAAATTACAAGAATGGGCGTGTTCATGGCTATCAAGTCGAAATTGATCCTTCCGACCGTGCTTGGAGCGGCGGTATTTATGATGAAGCCCGCCGCGGTTGGTTGAGTGACCTGAAGGATAATGAAGAAGGCCGCAAAGCGTTTAAAAACAACGAATGGAACACGTATCGTGTCTTGTGTTACAACGATATGATTATGACTTGGGTCAACGGTGTTCCTACTGCGATGTTGGAAGATGATATGACCAAAGAAGGTTTTATTGCTTTGCAAGTGCATAGTTTCAGAGGCGATACCCCTGCGCAAGTCCGTTGGAAAAACATCAAGATTCGCGATCTTTCGGACATGAAAATGGGGCAGTAACTAAAACGAGTGATTTACGGGTAGGTTTCTGTAGGGGCGATTTGCAAATCGCCCCTACTCTTGGTATCGAATTGCACCTGTCTTTTTTCTTTCCCTCTTTCTCCTATTGAAAACTGAACCTATTCACCGGTATCATGCATGTAAATATGCACATGTTGTCATGGAGGAAAACTATGGGGAAGTTTAGAGCGTTTACTCTCATCGAACTTTTGATCGTGGTTGCGATCATCGGGATTCTTGCCGCCATCGCCGTTCCCAATTTTTTGAACGCCCAAGTCCGGGCGAAAGTATCGCGCGCGATGGCCGACTTGCGCACGATGGAACTCGCAATCTTGCAATACATGAACGATTACAACGATAATCCGCCTCATTCCCATGAACCGAATCAAAATTGTTGGCTTACGACACCGGTTGCTTATCTGAGTGGCTTTTTGTACGATCCGTTTCAAGATACACCGATGGCGAAAGAACTGTTTTCCGACAACAACCGGTTGGGGTATACGAAATCGCAGTATCATTGGGATCCGTACGATATGCGGTATCACAGCAATCTTACCCCTGTCTATTTCGATGCGAGTGTGAATCCCGATTTCGGACCTCGGCGTAATTCGATCGGGATCATATTCGGGATGGGGCCGACAACGACTTATCAAGGGCAAAGTACGGTCGATTGGAATCCGTATGAAATATCCAATGGGCTTCATAGTATCGGATTCATTCGGCGGTATGTCCCGGGCCGGCCGAAAGTTAATTTTGCCATGCCGTAAACATATTATTTAGCAATATAGTTGTGCAGACAGGATGTCCGCACCACAATTTTAGGATTTTTGCGTAGCATCATAGATTAGGAGAAAATTGATGAACCGAATTGTTTTTTCTGTTTTTTTTCTTATCCCTTTCGTTGTTCTTCAGACTATACAAACGGCGGCGGGTTTTCAGAGTGAATTTCCGCAGGAAATCGAGCGGGTGTGGATCGGACCGGAATACTGGAGCAATCCGATGGAGGATTGGAAGATTTCCGATGGGCGGATGGAGTGCATATCCGGCGGTGGAAATCGCAACGTTCATATTTTGACGCATGAATTGGGAAAGCAGGATGGTGATTTTACCATTCGTGTGCGCTGCGGATTGTTGGAAGAAGGAAACAATGAGGGATCGGTTGGATTTCGGATCGGGATTTGGGATCAAATCGAGGATTACCGGTCCCGCTGCTTTCGCGGTTCCGGTATCGATGCCGGCGTGACGAGCGAAGGGGAATTATTCATACAGAATCAAACGAAAAAAAGTGAGAAGAGTGTTTCGTTGGAGGAAATACTGCTTGAAATTACAGGAGAGTCCAATGGAAGCAACTACCGGCTGACGTTGACTGTCCTCGATCCCGAAACCGGAAATCCTATCGAATCGATGAGTAAAGACAATGTAGCCGGAGATCAGTTGGTTGGAAACATTGCTTTGGTCAACAATCACAATCGAAAAGTAAAGAACGGGCCACAATTTTGGTTTGCGGATTGGAGGATCGAGGGGAAGAAGATTGTCGTGCATGAAGATCACATTTTTGGCCCGATTTTGTGGTCGATGCACTCGCTCAGCCGGCAAGTGATGAAGATGACGGCGATGATGCCCCCGATTGGAGAAAAAGATACCCAAAAGGTTCGATTACAGATCAAACAAGATGGAGAATGGAAGACGATCAGCGAAGCGCCGATCGATCCGGATGCGTATACGGCTACATTTCGTATCATGAACTGGGATGATACCCGCGATATTCCGTATCGTCTTGTATATGCTTTACAAACGGCAGATGGACTCAAGGATTATGATTGGACAGGAACTGTCCGTCATGATCCGGTGGAGAAAGACGAACTGGTCTTTGCCGGTTTTTGTTGCCAGACGGATTTCGGTTTTCCACATTTGGAATTGACGCGAAACATCGCTATTCAGGATCTGGATGTCTTGTTTTTTGCGGGGGATCAGATTTATGAAAGTGTGGGCGGCTATGGTATTATCCGCACGCCGGCGGATCGTTCGATCTTGAATTATTTGCGTAAGTTTTACATGTTTGGCTGGGCGTTCGGGGATTTGATGCGCGACCGTGTCACTCTGTGCCTGCCTGACGATCACGATGTTTTTCAAGGCAATATCTGGGGAAATGGCGGCAATCCGGTTTCGATGGCGGATCACGACGCCGGCGGCTATGCGCAACCGGCGGAAATGGTGAACGTTGTTCATAAGACAAATACATCCCATCACCCTGACTTTTATGATCCTACGCCGATTCAGCAAGGTATTACTGTCTATTATGGGGACATGATTTACGGAGAAATCAGCTTTGCGCTTGTCGCCGATCGGATGTTCAAATCCGGACCGAAGAACACTGTTACGACATGGACGGGACGGCCGGACCATATCCAAGATCCGAGCATCGATGTGACCTCGCTGGATAAACCAGAGTTGGTTTTGTTGGGGGAACGGCAATTGAAGTTCTTGCGTGAATGGGGCGCCGATTGGCGCGGGTGTGTCATGAAAAGCGTGTTGAGCCAGACGACATTCTGTAATGTCGCTACCCATCACGGCGGGGATTTGAGTATGAGACTGCTTGCCGACCTCGATTCGAACGGCTGGCCGCAGAGTGGAAGGAATCGTGCCATCGAGGCGATCCACAAGGCGTTCGCGTTGCATATTTGTGGGGATCAGCACCTCCCGACATTGGTGCATCATGGTATCGATGAATTCAATGATTCTTGCTGGGCGTTTTGTGTGCCCGCGATTTCCGTTGGATATCCGCGCGCTTGGTGGCCGGATAAAGTTGGAATTCCTCATACCAATCGTCCTGATCATGGGCTGCCAAATACGGGAGAGTATCTTGATTGTCTTGGCAATCTCGTAACCGTTTATGCCGTAGGGAATCCGGAAGAAAAGTTGCGTAGGGATACTCGCATTCATATGCTGCACGATAAATCTTCCGGTTTTGGTATTGTGCGTTTCAACAAAAATGACCGTACTATGAAAATCGAAGCTTGGAAATTGATTGCCGATGCCGCACATCCGGACACGAATGATCAATTTCCCGGCTGGCCGAAGACGATTTCGATAATGGACAATTACGCCCGGGAAGCAGAGGCCTGGCTGCCTTTGATTCGGGTGAACGGGATGATCAATCCCGTTGTGCAGGTGATCGATGAACGGGATGGAGAAATTGTCTATACCTTACGCATAAAGGGAACGAAATTTCAACCTAAAGTATTTCATGAAGGGAAATATACGGTGAAGGTTGGCGAACAATCGATCGATGTGATGCAGACGATCACGGGAGTGCCGACTTATACAGAGGCGAATAAGGACCAAATGACGATTCATGTGAATTTTAAGTAACTTTAAGCAAGGGCAGACTTCGCTTGCCCTTGGTACCCGTGGGATTTGACTTTGCTTGCCGTTGGTCCCCCCTGATCTTGATGCTCTTATTACTTTATCATTCTTCAATCCGTAATAGTAAAGGTTCCCTCTGCGCGGATGTCTTCGGATGAATGACCGACCATGACATGGAACTCTCCTGGTTCGACTTCCCATTCCATATGCCGGTTCAAGAGTGCAAGATGATCGGGAGTGAGAGTGAATTGGACGGTTTTCTTTTCTCCCGGTTTCAATGCGGTCTTGGCGAAACCTTTCAACTCTTTGACCGGGGTGACGACGCTGGAAAGGGGATCGCGGAGATACAGTTGAACCACTTCAGAACCGGCGCGTTTTCCTGTATTTTTGACATCGATACTGACTTGTATATGCCCACCAGGACCGGTTTTTTGTGGTTCAATGAGACAATTACTGTATTCGAAAGTTGTGTAGCTAAGTCCGTAGCCGAATTCATACAGCGGTGTGGCAGGCATATCGGCATAGGGTTTGCCCCATCCATGGGTAATCCAATATTCTTTGGACGGTTTGTAATTGTAATAACAGGGTAATTGCCCGACATGGCGTGGGACGGTAACCGGCAGCCGCCCGCTGGGGTTGTAATCGCCGAAAAGAACGTCGGCGACTGCATGACCGCCTTGTTCGCCGCAGATCCATGGTTCCACGATGGCGGGGATGTGTTCGGCGATCCAGCAAATGGAGAGCGGCCGTCCGTTGATCAAGACGACAACGGTGGGTGTGCCTGTTTCATAGACAGCCTTGACCAGTTCTTCCTGCATGCCGGTCAAATCGAGGCTTGCGACATCGTAGCCTTCGCCGTTGGTTCCTTTTTTGCCGGGGGTGCGCCATTCATTTTCGCCAAGGACGACGATGGCAACCTCCGCGTTTTTTGCCGCTTTTTTCGCTTCGGCGATTTCGTTGGTTTCGTCTCCGATGACATCGCAGCCTTTCACGTAAGTGACATTCGTATTTGGGGAGACTTTGTTTTTGATTCCGTCCAGGACGGTAACGATCTCCTGCAGGATGCTGATCGAGGTATAGTCGCCCAGTTGGTTTTTTTCGTGATCGGCATTTGGGCCGATTACAGCAATCGATTCAATATTTTTATCCAAGGGCAGAATATTGTTTTCATTTTTGAGTAAGACGATTCCTTCGCGAGCCGCTTGGAGTGCCAATTTTTGGTGATTTTCCGTATGACTGACCTTTACGGCGTAATCAGGATCGACAAAAGGATTTTCGAACAAGCCGAGGCGATATTTTTGCCGCAAGATTCGCCGGACGGTGCGGTCGATCAATTCGATGGATACTTTTCCTTCCTTTACACTTTCGATGAGGGGTTTCATATATCCCTCTTCATAGGAAATCCCCACGTCGAGGCCGGCTTGAAGAGATAAGATTCCGGCTTCCTTTTGGTCAGCGGCTAGCCCTTCGTAAACGAGTGTGGAAATGCCGCTGCCTTCACCCAATACAAGACCTTCGAAGCCAAGTTCTTCGCGTAATATTTTCGTCAATATTTTATGAGAAGCATGTACAGGCATACTGTCGATAGCGGGGTAGGTTGCCATTACCCCCAGGGCGCCACCGTGTTTGATTCCGGAAACCCAGGGGGGGAGGAAAACTTCCCGAAGGCAGCGTTCGGAGATTTCCATTGCGCCACGTTCCAAACCGCTGACAGGTTGGCTTTGACCCGGATAATGGCAGAATCCGGCAACGACTTTATCGCTTGCAGAGATATCATCTCCCTGCACGGCGCGGACAATTCTTTCTGCGATGCGGGCAATGAGATAGGGATCTTCGCTGTAACCTTCCTGATTCCGTCCCAATCGTGGATCGCGATTGGGTTCGATGACGAGGGTGAATAGTTGATGAATGCCGACGGCACGCCCTTCTTTGGCGGCGACGGTGTAGATGTCTTCGATCAAGTCCATATTCCAGGTGCTGCCGAGGGCTAATCCTTCCGGAAAGATGGTACCGCCGGAGCACATCAGGCCGTGGGTTCCTTCTTCCGTTTGGAGGAGGGGAATTTTCAGGCGGGTTTTCGTGGTTGCGATCTTCTGGAGTTCGTTGAAATATTCCGCTTGTTGGCGCGGCCCTTCATGCAGGATAGTGTTGGCCAAGGTGAAAAACCCTCCGCCCGGGCCAATGTCAGTTATATAGGTTCCTTCTGCAAATTTACGGCAAGCCTCCAATTTGGCAGGGATATCACGCCCTAACTGGCCGACATAGACACAGGGCATGTTCATTTGCCCGATTTTTTCTTCTAGTGTCATTCTGCTAATCAAATCGTCGATACGGTCCTCAATGGATTGAGATGGATCCAAGTAAATGGGCTGTTCTTGATATGCATTTCCATAGGCTGAAATCAGTGTAAACAGAACCAGACAAAAAATCTGCAAGGGGGTAGTGGTTTTTCTTTGAAGATCCATCTTTATTCTCCTCTTTTCGTTATTTATTTACTTTCGTTCGAATGAACAGAAATCAGTATGTCAGAGTAATCACTGATATGTTGACATCCGAAGCATATATTCTTATTTGTCAAGCGAATTTTCTTATTCCATAAGAACACAAATTCTCTAGGGACAAGAATGTGTATGAATTTCAGGGATAGTGTAATGGATTTGTGACTCGTTTGGCTAGTGAGAGAGAGAAGGGAGAGGCAAATTATTCGTTTCATGCCGCATATTTATTTCATGGTATATTTCCCCCGTTCGACTTTTTTGACCGGTCCCTTTTCACTGAGTTTTCGCAATTCCAAATACACTATGCGTTTGGGATCCTTGGATTTAGTTTCCCAGCCATTGTATTGCACTTCTTCGAGAATTTCATCAATTGTCAATGGGGAGTAACCCAGTACATCCAGGATGTGATCAGCAAGCGTTTGTTTTTGACCCGTTGATGTTGGTTCTTTTCTCGCAACGGGTTGTCGTTTCTCTTTTTTTTCTTCTTTGTCAGTTTGCTCTTTCTTTGCCCAACTCTTTTCTTCAAACATTTGTGATATGGCGCTTACATGCCTTTGGGCTTCACTCAATCGGGCTTGTTTGTTCAGCTGCTCTTTTTCTTTCGCCAGGTCGAGAATTTCTTTCAACGAATATGTTTCCAGTATCGTTTCTGCTTGTGGCTTGACTGCCATTGTGATGTTTATCCTTTCTATCATGGAATATAGCTAATGATAGAGCCAAAAAGTGAATAGGGGAATGGAAAAGGAGTATAATGGGAGACGTTAACGGGATGTATATATTGATTTTATGTGCAAAAATGGTTGAAAAGAGTTCCAAAACGGAGTGAAAGCGAATTTTTTTCAAAAAGGGGAGCTTGAAATTTGACATTTTCCCTTGATGTGAAGTTTATCTCTCTGTATTATTGTAAGTGTAATTTAAATACTGACTAAAGGAAAAGGTGAGGAACGATGACACAAGTATCTACTGAATTAACGCCTGCGGAAATCTGGTTGCTAAACACGCTCTATGAATTGGGAGAGGCGGATATTTATGGTGTGTTGGATCACATCAAGGATGAGAAGGACTGGAAATATACGACAGTTCAAACGATGATTCATCATATGTGCGATAAAGGATTTATCGTTCGAAAGAAAGATGGACGCCGTTTTGTCTACAAACCGACGCGCAGCCGGTCTTCCATGTTTCAAACGATTATTGACAGATTGTTTGGCAATAGTCTGAAAGAAGATCCAATTCCGTTGGTAGATTATTTGGCAGCCGTCAAGAAATTGAGCAAAAAGAATAAAAAGATTTTGATTGATATCTTGGCGGACAACAACTAGTTTTTATGCAATTCGATGTCAAATTCGACCGGAAAGAATTGATATCATGGGTTGTTCCTGGTTTTTATAGTCCATTGAAATACCGTATTGGTAGTGAAATTGTCACGAATTATGGTATTCGTGCAAAATTGGTGAAAATTCAATCCCGGTTACTGTGGAGGCAGTTTTCATCGGAAGAGAAAAGGCAAATCAAATCCCAATACGGGGAAGATGCAAAGAGGAAATATCATCAATTTACCCGTTTTCTACTGCAGCGGGTGATGCCGGAACAACTTATGTTACCTTATTTTTAATTATTCATGGCCAATGAATGGTGGTTATTCGTCCATGGGGATGGACTGGCTGTGTTTCATAGGATCTGGGCGGCTTTCTCCAATAAGCTGCTGATATTTTGGTAAATCGTTGGGTTGTGTATATTCCGGTACTGTTCCTCACAATACCCCCATAATTGGGTGGGATGGGGAAAAAATCGTGCAAATATTTCCTGATCCGAGAGAATTCTTAATGGCTGAATTTGCCTGCGTTTTTGTTTCCAAGCCGGTAAACAATCAAAAAATGCCTTCAATCCTTTCAAGGTAGCCAGTCCGGCGGAAGAATATCGAACGGGAATTCCAATTCCTCCAATGGCTTTCGCTCGAATCACGGTTTCCTGTATAGCATAAGGAAGAATGTAATGCAAATATTCATTCCCGAGATTTTTATAGAGGGTTGCAAGGCTATTTCTTTCGTAATAGACAGCTTTTCGCTCGTACGATTCGGATTGAAGAGAGGCATGTCCTTTATGCATCACATAGGCGTCCGGAACAAGATAAACTTTGTAACCGAGCAACCATAATCTCCATCCTAAATCGACATCTTCATAAATCATGAAATAATCCTTATCGAACCCACCGATTTCAAGAAAGATGTCGCGCCGAATCAGCATGGCTCCACCGCAGGGGAAAAAGATCGGATAGGGACTTGTGTCTTGAAGTTGATCACTTTCAAATCCCTTCCCGAATACATTGATCCAACCACCCGCGAATTGAGTTTTGTCGCCTTCCCAATTGAAAATATGGGATGAGAAACACGGAGAATCAATCGAATCGGCGGCATAAATCAGATTGGGAAGCCAATCGGGATCGACACGCATGTCATTGTTGAGAAAGCAGACCCACTCGGAATCGATGGTGTGAACCGCTTCATTCAAGGCGGGGGCAAAGCCTTGATTTGTTTCAAAATGAAGAATGTGAACGCGGGGGTATTTGTGTTGGGTAAATTCAACGGAGCCGTCATTGGAGGCATTGTCCACAAGGACGACGTGCATCGTGGATTCGTCAATTCCCATTTGAAATAGAGATTCGAATAAAGGTTTTAAAATTTTAGGGTTTCTGTGGTGGGGTATGAATATGCATACGCGGGACATGATGTGCTATTTCCCCCAAAGCCGTTGCCACCAGTTTTTTCCCTGCGGCCGGGTACGAATAATGGCTTTCGGCGGGCGGGGGATTGTGGGATCATCGGCGTTTCCATTATCCGGAAATGCCCAGGAGTGCCATAAGGAATCGACGTGATTGAACAACTGCCCATTACGAATCGTGCGTTCTTCGTTGTCCGAGGCTTTCATCGGTTTTTCTACCCAACGAACCAGCGGCTGCACGCTTTCATCGAAGGTAAGATGTTCATAAGCAAACCGTTTCGCCCGAAGAGCCATTTGTTTCATGAGAAAGGGATTTTTCAATGCTTCAAGAATTTTGGCGGATATCAATTTTGATTGCCCGGTGGGGGTGCAAAGAGCCAATTGGTTACTTTCCAAAATTTGGGAGAGTTCGGTGGCGACTGTCGTCAGTATCGGGAGTCCACACTGCATCCAGAAGAGCATCCGGTTACGGCTTCCGAGTACCGATTCATAGATAGGAAGGTCCACATTGATCCCCAAGTTGCACTCCATGGTGATTTCGGGTACTTCTTTGTTGGGAACCCACCCCAAAAGGTGGAAACGGCGCTCATAAGGGCTTTTTTCAATCAACGATTTGAAGTAATTGAATCCCTGTTCATGATGTCCTTTGATCAGGCCGCCGGTTACGATGCAGTGGATTCGATTGCTTTTTTCCATTGCGCCTTCAATACCGGCGAAAAGAGTATCCACATCCGCCCAGGTGTTGAAACCTCCGCTGCAGAGAATTAGGAAATCGGAAGTGCCGACTTCTTTTCTTCGAAGAATGGATTGACGTTTGACAGGGGAAATTTCACCGTTCATCGCGCAGGGAATAGTCCAAACGAGTTCTTCTCCCAGCGTGTAACGGTTCAATCGGCCTAACAAACCGAGTTGGCCAATGGCAGCGCCGCGCTGCATTTCGGAGACCACAGAAAATCGGTCTCCTCGGAGGAGAATACGGGATAAATTGCGATGGAAAAAGTCGATTTCCTCATCGTTGCGGGAAAAAGGGCTTTTCGCCTGCACTTCAGCGAACAAATCGCCGAACATGTCCATCCAAATCGGTAGGTCTGTGTCAAGCAAAGCGGCGAGATTGGTGGAAATGGATGATCCCGCTGCGACAATCAAGTCGGGATCATGGGTACGGATGATTTCCTCGATTCGAGTCAGGAGAATGTTGGTGTTGCGCGGATGGGGTTCCGGTAACGCGATATGTTCAATCGGACCGTAAACGGAAGGATAGGTTTGATATCGGATTTGTACGGCACTTTCCCGTGTTACACTGAATTCGCAGGTGATCAGTGTAATTCGATGACCTGCCTTCAATATCGGCAAAGCAAATTGCCACGCCCGAATCCCGAATCCGTATAAATAATCGGATTCATAAAACGGGAGAGGACCGACTCCGATCAAAAGAACGTGTTTCATAACCCTCAACCATGGACCACCAATATCAATACTTCAAACACCGCATGATTAGTATACTATAAATTGTATCGTGTCTCAAATCAATTCAAACCCAATGATTGCACCCTACTTATGTTGTTCCATCATTATTTACCGGAATGACTTTTTTGGCAACCATAAAGCACTATTATATAGCAATAAAGAACTGTATAAAATATCGAAAGAAGGTACTTTTATAGGGAGGAGAATTATTTTTGATCCAGGATATCCCGCACTTTTTTGAGAAGTTGATTCGGTGAAAAGGGTTTTTGCAAAAATTCGATTCCGTTATCCAGCATACCATGATGAACGACGGCATTATCGGTATATCCTGAAATAAAGAGGATTTTCATATTTTCCCGCACTTTCGCCAGTGTATCGGCTAGTTCCCGTCCGCTCATCTTGGGCATGATTACATCCGTAATCAGGAGATGGATCGGATTCTGGAAGGATTCGCTGAGAGTAATCGCTTCCGTCCCGTAACCGGCAATAAGTACCTGATATCCTTCATTCGCCAGTGTCCGCTCGACCAGTTTGCGTACGACTTCTTCGTCTTCCACGACGAGTATGGTTTCCGTTCCCCGCAAGGAATCATTCTTTTTTTCAGAAAAAAGGGCTGGTTCGGATTTGGAGGTTTCTTGGGGGAAATAGATTTTAAACGTGGTTCCTTTCCCCACTTCACTATACACAAAGATGTTACCCCCGCTTTGTTTTACGATTCCATGGACGGTGGAAAGCCCCAAACCAGTGCCCTTCCCTTTATCTTTCGTGGTAAAAAAAGGATCGAAAATACGCTCCAAGGTTTCCTTCTCCATGCCGCTTCCACTGTCGGATACGGCAAGCATGACATGGTTGCCGGAGATCACTTCAATGTGTGTTTGCACATATTCATGGTCAAGAAAGACGTTTTTTGTTTCAATCGTGATTTGTCCGCCGGTTGGCATTGCATCCCGCGCATTGACGACGAGGTTTGTAATGACTTGTTCGATTTGCCCTGGGTCGGCTTTGATTTTCCAGAGATGCTCGCTAGGAATAGTCACATATTCAATATCTTCTCCGATCAATCGTCTCAACATTTTGTCCATGTTCATGATCAATTGATTCAGATCCAAGATTTCCGGTTGAAGAACTTGTTTCCGGCTGAAGGCCAACAGTTGACGAGTCAATGATGTGGCCCGATCCGCCGCTTTTTTGATTTCAAAAAGATCGCTGCGAATCTGTTTGTCTACAGAGATTTTGGAAAAGGCAAAATCGGTATACCCGTGGATCACCATCAAGATATTGTTGAAATCGTGTGCCACCCCGCCGGCGAGACGGCCGATGGATTCCATTTTTTGGGCTTGAATGAGTTGTTTTTCCAATCTTTTTTGTTGTGTAATATCGATTGCTATACTGATACAGAGTTGTTTTTCTTCCGGGGTTTTTCCGAGTGGAGAGGAACTCAGGTTCCATGTTCTATGCTCGCCGTCTTTGGTCACAAGGGTGATTTCGCCATGATTGAGGGGTTGCTTTAATTCGTATGTTTTTCGAATCATAGAATTCGCATAGTCCTGCTTATCCCTGAAGGCTTTTTTCGTCCACTCTAAAATTGTAGGCATTTCTTCATGCCGATAGCCAGTCAATTCGGTCCATACGTTATTGAGAAATAGGACTTCCCCTGATTCGGAATGGATGATGACGGGGAAGGGGGCTTCCATAATGGCGTTTCGAAACCGGCTTTCACTTTCTTTCAGGTTTTTGTTGTAGTGAATAATTTGTTGAAAATGCCTTCGCATCAAGAAATAGAGTAAAAGGGTCGTCACTGCGATAAACAGGCAGCCTTTTATCATTTGAATGTTTTCATAGTTCCAATGAGAAAGATCAAACAGGAGCAATATATAATCTGAGAGAACAATCCACAATAAACCGATAATAAAATAGACGATAGGAATGCGGCAAAGATGGATGTTTGGCGCTGAATCGGAAGGGAAGCTCGATTTCCATATCATTGGTTTCCTCGGGGACAGGAACAAATTTTCTATTTGAAATGTAAAGATAGTCGGAAGGTATCTTAACAAGATATACTATTTTGTCAATGATTTAAGAGAATGAAATGCAATTCTTTGATGTGATCAATTTTTACTTTAATTAAAATGATGATACAATTGATTTTATTGATAAAGAGTAATACATACAAGTTGATGGGGATGTAGAAAACCTTCGACCAGTGTGCTGTTATTATTTCGCTTTATCTTCAATTCTCCGGAACCAAAAGAATTTATGGTGGAGTGAGCGGAGGATTCCGGAATCGTAAGAAGTAAACCGGTGCGAGTGTGATGGCTTGCATTATAGAGAGTGACTATGGTTTCTTTTTTACCGATAAATCGGTTGGCAAACAGTCCGGCTTGTGCGGTGGGAATCAACGGTTCGACAGAAGTGGAAGTAAAAGCGTCCTCATGTTCGTGAAAGAAAGAATATGCTTTGTGGAGGAATTCCCGGAATTCTTGGCTGTACCATGATTTCGCACGTCCTTTCAACCACATCGCCGTTCCGTGAAATAAGCATAGTTTCGCATCTTCTTCGCTGATTCCTTTCGGATCGATGCCGGGATGGAACAATTCGATTGCCTTGAAATCAGGGACTGCAAAACGAAAGAGGTTCAATTTTGTCGGATTGGAATAGGAGCGTGTTCCGGCCATGCTGTAGTCGAAAGCGGCATCGGTGTATTGGGAGGTAATATCATTGGGAACCTGCTCGGTATAGAGAGCGACAGGATGATCCATTTGATTCAGTTTGGATCGGACGAATCTCAGCATTTCGTGTTCTCCCCGAACCGGATGTGATCCCGGTTTGTGGCCATGATTCGAGGCGTAACACGTTTTACCGGCGTTGCCAAAGCCGTATTGGTCCATGTACAGTGCATCCGCTTGTGTATCTTTCGCCACCTGAAGCAGAGTTTTCCCCATGAAATCCTGCCAGCCGGGAGCATACGGGCAGATAAATATTTCTTCATTCCCTGTCCAGGTTTTCGGAGAACCGTCCGAATTGATAATCTGCCAATCGGTACCGGATTTTTGTCCGATTGTCGAGCGTGGATCGATCAAATATCCTTCCAAATACAATCCAACGTTTACTCCCATGCGATGGCTTTGTGTGATGCCTTGCCGAAGATTGTCTTTCCCGCCCAATTCGTATTTGGTATAATCGCCGACTCGTCCGGTTGTGCTTGAATATGCCCAGCCGGATATATCAATCATATCGACACCGCCAAAACCTTTGATGGATTCGTGGATGAGTTGAGGAAAAGTATAGCTGTCGTGTATTTCATCAAAGAGGTACCCTGTGCCTCCGATGGGGTAATCTCTGCGGCAAATGAAAACATTTTTCAGTATGTTTCGAGTTTCAGTTCGGGAGGGATACCAGCTGCTCAGCCATTTTTTGTAATTTTCAAAAGGAACGTGCCAATCCCCTTTATGGAATTCGAATACGGTTTCTGGAGTGATAAAAGATTCTCGACTATCTAATTCGATCGGTTGAAAGAAGCCGTACTCGATACCCATATCTGTTTCCAGATCGGTTTTTTGTAAAGAATATCGTTTCAATACGAGTTCTGTATCGCGAGTATGAATTGCCAAACCGCCCTTACCACTCGAAGAATAGGAGTCCATGAATTGAAGAGGAAACTCGCCGGAGTGCACTCCACTCAATTGGACGGGAGTGTTCCCCCATGCAATCGGTGATCTTGGAAAGAAATAATAATCCTCCTCGCCATTGTTACTGATTTGAAGATTCTTGACATTGGGAAAACGCAGGCGGACAGTTTGCGGAGTATAATCCCGATTCGTGATTTGCAAGGTCATGGCGCATGCGTTTGTTTCTTTTGCAGTGACACGAAAAACAGTTTCCAGGGAAAACGGTTCTTTCTCAGTAAGAAACACCAATTCAAGGGTATTCAATTTAGTTTTATAGGATTGAAGTTGCCAGTGTTCGGATGGAATCCGTGAACCACCAACGGTTAGAGAGAAGAGGGGAGAAGTGTGACGAAGAATGTTTTTTCCTTTGTCATTCAATGCAAGAAATTCGATTGATGGGCCTTGTTTCGTCTCGAAAACGAGTTTGTACAATGGATTTTCGAAGGTAAATTGGTGATCGTCTTTTACAGTCAAAGTAGGTTTTCCCGTCACGCTTTTCGTATCTGGACGGGGAAAACTGACGGGGAAATTCTCCGGTGGTATTGGATAGAGAGGGGTTGAAGCTTTTTCCAAGGTTGCCGCTGCAAGATAGAGTTGTGCATAGGGCATGAATTCTTCAACACGAACAGAAAGCAGTTTTTTTTCAGGATCGGTAGGAATCGCATACGCATTCATGGTAGCATCGACAATATAGCTTCGTTTTCCTATATGAAAAGGAAATGAACGTTCAATGCTGCCATCTTCATACATTTTTGAGACGATGAGACGTTCCGGTTGGGTGACGGATGTTCTCGGTACAAAGCGGAATGCTCCGTCTGTCCCCACGAAATAGGCGGCCATGAGAAGAAAAATGCCGGAAGTATGAGCATTGACATTCACTTCCAGGGAATCTCTTTTTATGAAATTTGTGGTCATCAAACTTTTGGAGACATTGAAACGAAATGGGATTCCGGAACATTGGACGGTTTGATTCGAGAATATATTGTCTTTGGAAAGCTCGTTCGATAGGCAAGAAGATTCCTGTATTTGGAGAAAGCGATAGGATTTCTTTTGGGAAATATTTTTCGCTGGTGAAATTGTTTTGGAGACATGGATTTGATTATTTGTCGATGCATTTGGATCGACAAAGGAAAGTTCATGGATTTCGAACATGCCCGCTTGATCGCCGGTTTGTAAAGTGAGAATGATTTGGTCGATTTGTTCGGTTTGAATGGGAGGGCGAATTTGAACTGTCAGGGAATGGAGTTCTCCATCACAAATCAAATCTTTGGAAAGCAAAGCCGTTGCAATGCCGCTCCGCGCAAGGGGATTTTCGATATTTTGTGCGCCAGGGGTGACCGGCCCGGTGGATCCGGAATGAAATTGAAAAACCGGCCGTAGAGCGGAATTCTGTATTCCGCGCGCTCGATAGGAAATGTGGACTTCGGGAAACCGATACACCCAAATGGGTTCAGAAGTGAGAGTCCAAACACAAGTCGTCTGTGAGACAAGGAATGCAGAAAGGTGATCGGGATATTGGGTTAATGTCCCTTCTCCTTCATTCTTTTGCCAATCCGAGGGGGTAGTAAGGTGAAAACTCCAACCGATTTCAGCCGGATAAGAGTGAACTGCATAAGATCGTTCACTCCCGGGAAGGAAGAAAATGAGAAAAAAAAGAAAGAAAAAGCGTACAAGGACTTGATGGTTATTCAGTGATGTGTGATTCATAAATTCCACAATTCTATATTTTTATGTAATGGCTAGCCGACGTGTTTGCCTACAATGTATTGATATCACGCTTCGGCTCCGGCCATTTGCCAAGAATAAAGTCCTTTGACCGGAGTGGGCGGTTTGGGAATAACATAAGGCCCTTCCGGAATCACGAGAATTTTGGCTTGCGAGCCATGCCGTGCCAGCGCTTGTTCAATTCCTTTTTCAACAGAGGGAATCGGTGTGATCAAGAAGTCTCTCAAATCATTTTCACTTATTCCTCCGGTGTAATATAACAGCTCGCAACGATGGAGACCGTTGACAAGTTCCTGAATCATCCATTGGTCCTTTGCGACATAATCGGGACCTTGAGTGAGGCGGTAAAAATGCATGGGGTCTTCCAGTTGGCGCAATAGGGCAATGAAATCGGCGCTTCCGGCTCCTTCATCGTTTTGGGTGGCCAAAATAATGGTTCCCCCTTCTTTTACCGCTTCCAAAGCGCCGACTTGTCCTTTGATGCTTTGATAAAGGGTCTTGTCGAGGGGATAGCCGCCGCCTGTGGTGATGACGATATCCGCTTGTTCTTCGATGGGAACCAATGCACATCGTTCGATTAAAGCGCAGGCTTGTTCATGTGCGGCTTCCAGTTCACCGGCAAAAACGCCGGTGACTTCCCGATTTTCATTGAGTGTGACATTGAGGATAAAATCAGCCCCGGAAAGGCGGGCTACTTTTACGGCGGCTTCGTGGAAGGGATTTCCTTGGAGTCTTCCGTTGCAGAGTTCATCTTTCTGAATCATTCGGTAGCCATGAAGGCGTTTCATGGTTTCCAAAGAGGTGATCCCCGGTAATACAGCTTTTCGGCCACCTGAATATCCGGCCATCAAATGAAGTTCGACCAGACCTGTCAGGATTTTAAGGTCCGCTTGCAGATAGTGTTTGTTAAGATAAACCGGAATATCATCGGCGACATTGCAGAGGTATTCATGTATCTCCGAATCTTCGGAATAATGATTTACACAATTGTAATGGTTTGCTACATCCTTACCGACCAATTGTTCCAGTTCTTCTCCGAGATTGGGACGATGAATCCCGGTTGCAATCAAGATCGTGATTTTCTCGTGAGGGACTCCCGCTTCTTCAATTGTTTTCAGAAGTGGGGGGAGTAGAAGTTGATTGGGAACCGGTCTGGTTATATCAGAAATGACGATAACCGCCGATGAACGTCCACGGGCGATCTCCGCCAATGGTTTACTTTCAGTTGAGTGTGTAAGAGCGTGGGCAATTTTTTCTTCTACATTTTGTAGTGGTTCAATCGGATTCATGTGAAGGATTTTCATGAGATTCTCGTCGGGGATGTTCACGGCTAATCCTTCTTTTCCGTAGGCGAGTTTGACTTGCATAATTCTTCTCCTGCGTCAAGCTGTTCAAAGAAACTTAGCTGCAGTATATCATAATCCCGCTTTTTTAAGCAATGTACAGAGAATATTCTCCGAAAAGCGCAATAATATCTTACGCTCATTGGTTGAGTGGATATAATGAATTTTGTGTGGGGTGTTCTCAGGGATTATAACCAATAAGAGAGGAGTCGCTACTATTCTATGAACACGGATTCCCACACAAAATTACCCGTAAAAATTCATAATAACGAGGAGTTGGAAGAGCTTCTTTCACGACCGACAGCCGGTGTTCAAGAAACATTCAATGAAGTGGAAGGTGATTTACTCGTTCTTGGAGCGGGTGGAAAAATGGGCCCGACTCTTTGTAAAATGGCAAAGCGGGCCTTTCAGGGGCTTGGGAAATCCAATCACGTGATTGCGGTTTCTCGTTTTTCTTCTGCCGATTCACAGGATGAACTTGAAAAAGCCGGAATCCAAACGATCGTAGCCGATTTGTTGGATCGTTCATCATTATCATCCCTTCCTGATGTTCCGAATGTCATTTATATGACAGGACGGAAATTCGGTTCCACCGGTGCGGAATGGTATACGTGGGCGATGAATGTTTATTTACCGGGCATGGTGGCCGAACGATTTCACAGCTCGCGCATTGTGGCTTTTTCGACAGGGAATGTATATCCATTGACTCCAGTCTACAAGGGAGGTTCAGTGGAGACGGATGTTCCGGATCCTGTCGGCGAATATGCTCAATCCTGTTTGGGACGAGAACGGATGCTGCAGCATTTTTCCATCGAGAACAAAATCCCGGCCGCGATTATTCGTCTCAATTACGCGGTTGAAATGCGTTACGGAATTTTGTTGGATGTGGCTCAAAAGGTGTATACCGGGATGCTGGTGGATTTATCGATGGGGAATGTCAATGTCATTTGGCAGGGAGATGCGAATGCCTATACTCTGCAATCGCTGAGTTGTTGTGAAACCCCTCCTTTGATTTTAAATGTCAGTGGACCGGAAACGGTTTCCATTCGTTGGCTGGCAGAACGATTCGGAGAATTGTTTGATAAAGAACCGCAGCTTACAGGCACTGAATCCGAGACCGCTTTGCTCAACAACGCGGCCGAATCGTTCCGGCGATTCGGATATCCGAGTATCCCGCTTCTGAAAATCATCGAATGGACGGCACATTGGGTGAAAATGCAAGGATCTACCCTTGGAAAACCAACGCACTATGAGGAAAGAGAAGGCAAGTTCTAAAAATAGATTGATGCCGAGTTACTTCGTTTCAGCCTATTATTCGAGCCAATCATTCTTCACTCCACTTTTCCCATTTCGCAGGTTTTTTCGTAATCGATCAGTTGTGTGATCGCCGGATGATCACTGCAGATTGCACAGTCTTTGTTGCGGGGAATCGTGACAGTTCGTGCACATAGCTCCAATGCATCGAAAATAAACAACCGGCCGATCAGTGGTTCACCAATTCCCAGTAACACTTTCACCGTTTCAGTAGCTTGAATAGTTCCCAAAACACCGGCGATACATCCTAATATTCCGGCTTCCTGGCAGCTGGGAACTAAACCTGGGGGAGGCGGTTCGGGAAAGACACAGCGGTAACACGGTCCTGCATCGGGAATGATCGTCATGGCCTGTCCTTCAAAACGGAAGACGCCGGCGTGAATTAAAGGTTTCTTTGCCATAACACATGCATCATTGATCAAGAAGCGGGAAGGAAAATTGTCTGTCCCGTCAACAACGACGTCATAATCGGTTATTAATTCAAGAATATTCTCGGCGCGAATCCTGAGATTATGCTGGATAATATGGACATCAGGATTCAGTTCCTGGAGTGTTTGTGCGGCGGATTTTGTCTTTGATGTTCCCACATCTTGCGTTCGATGCAAGATTTGACGGTTGAGATTGGAGAGAGAAACCGTATCGTCATCCACAATTCCCAGCGTTCCGATCCCAGCGGCGGTCAAATAATAGGCCGCCGGCGAGCCAAGCCCGCCTGCGCCGACAACCAACACTTTGCTATCGAGTAGTTTTCGTTGCCCTTTGCCTCCGACCTTGGGGAGGATGATGTGGCGGCTGTAGCGTTCGACTTGTTCTTCAGAGAAATTGAATGAAGGCATGGTATTTCTTTGCAATTTTTCCTCGTGATACACTCGATTTATTCATATTCTGCAGTTTTTTCGATCACGATATGAAACAAACCGTTTTCATCATGGTATTGATTCAGAATATGCTGGCCATCTTTCTTGATCGCTTCCGGCACATGCCGGGCGGGTTCGCCATCGTCAACGATAACCTCGATGACGGAACCGAGTGCCAGTTCCTCTAAGACAAGTTTCGTTTTCACATAGTTGGTCGGACAGCGGACTCCTTGAAAATCATGGGTTTGTTGAGTTTTCTTTGTCATGATGTTCACTCGCATCGATTCGATAGGTTGTTTAACAGACGCACTATATTATCGGGGGAAAATAGAATTTGTCCAATATCGTTACGATGCCGTGGATTCACATCCACGTCTACATACTGTAATCCCTGACGGGATTGAAATCCCCTTCGTTGTGGCAGCCGGTAGCAATCTTGATGTGGTTTGTTCAATTGACCATAATGATGAGTAGTGAAATGGAGGTAATACATGAAAACGATAGAGATCTGTCATTTCAAGACTCATGCGTTACAATTATTGAATCAAGTGGCCAAAAACCGAGAAAAAATCGTGATTACAAAACGATGTAAGCCGCTTGTACGTGTTATACCTTTCCATTCGATAGAAGAAAAACCCAAACCTGGCCAATTAGCAGATGCGTTTGTTTTTGAAAAGGAAATTATCTCACCGCTGGGTGAAGATATGTAGGATTCCTGCAAATAAGGTATCTTCACGTAGACGTTCGTATTGTATCCGAGACAATAGATTGAATGAGAATGCTTGACAATATCCTACGGATCATGGGACAATCATTTTACTTTCCCAGAAGAAAAGGGAAATTCATTTTTCATTTGCATCAGGAGAAACCATAATGAACCAACATAACGATTTGACCGTATCGAGGCGGAAATTCATGGGGGCAGCGGCTGTGGTTGCCGCTTCTTCGCTAATTACTCGAAAAGCCGGTACTCAAGAAAAAGGGAAACCCGACTCCAAATTCAATGGAGTGCAAATTGGAGTGATTACCTACAGTTATCGCAGTTTGCCCGGAAGCGCCGAAGACCTGCTGAAATACATTGTTCAGTGTGGGATCAGTTCCGTTGAATTGATGGGAGGACCGGTGGAGCAATATGCCGGGATTCCGTCCGGCGGCGGTGGCAGAAGACGGCGCGGCAGCGGCCAGATGACCGATGAAGAACGGAAAGCCATGCAACAGAGACAAGAAGAACTGCTGGAATGGCGCAAGACGGTTTCCATGGACAAGTTCAAAGAACTACGCAAAATGTATAACGATGCCGGAGTGAATATCCATATCGTCAAGTTCGGAAATATCGGCAATCCGGGAATGCCGGATGAAGAGATTGAGTATTATTTCAAAGTCGCCAAGGCTATGGGGGCCAGGGGAATCACACGCGAACTTTCGGAAGACGCCGCCAAGAGACTCGGACCGATTGCCGACGAACACAAAATTATGATTGGATTTCACAATCATACTCAACTGACTCCGACAACCTATGATGGCCCCATTTTGTCTTATGGAAAGTATTTGGGGATCAACTTCGATGTGGGTCATTATGTTGCCGGAACCAACGAATCACCGATTCCGCTCATTCAGAAGCACCATGACCGCATCCTTAGCCTGCACATCAAAGATCGGAAAGTCAATAACGGCCCGAATATGCCGTTGGGTATGGGTGATACACCCGTGGCATTGATGCTTCAGCTGATCAAAAAGGAAGGATGGACGTTCCCTGCGGACATCGAATTGGAATACAGGATACCGGAAGGATCGAACGCCGTGGACGAAGTAACGAAATGTGTTCAGTTTTGCAAGGAATGTTTAACCTAATATTTTTGTAAAAACTCAG
This sequence comes from uncultured bacterium, assembly GCA_964412555.1. Lineage (GTDB taxonomy): Bacteria > Hinthialibacterota > Hinthialibacteria > Hinthialibacterales > Hinthialibacteraceae > CAYPPG01. The sequence continues at coordinate 84,159 of CAYPPG010000022.1, read as the reverse complement.
TCATATTGCAATTGAGCCGTTGCAACTGTATCAACCGAAGTTTTGACGCGCACCCAATAGGCATTGAATCCCGTGGGGAATGTATGATGAAGGGGCTTGTTGGGATTTACTTGAAACGTTTTGTATTCCGCCCAATCCCCGTCACCGGTGAGGTCGATCTCGACTCTGATAGCAACGGTTTCATCGGATTGATGACTCAGTGTTATTTGCTTCTTATCATATCCCGTCATTAAATAAGGATCGGACGGCTCATCGGCTTTGACCTTTGTGTCAAGCCATGGGCCGCCTTTTCCTCTTGGTTTCCCGAGGTCCCATAAGTCATCGATCGTTCCAAACCACAGTGCACACTCACCGTCTTTTGAGCGAACAATGTGTGGATTATTCGCTTTTTTGTCTGCGATTCCTGCGAGCACCATCATCCCACGCCACGAACAAAGATCCATAATGATGTGTTCAGAAGTTGCAATGGGGCGGATTTTTGAAAAGCCTCCTGCGTTTTGCCGAGGAAGTTCATATAGATGCCCTTGGCAGTGGAAAATATTTCGTTCTGTGACGATCTCACGGAAGAAGCGCGGCCAGCCCATCGGTGTAGGCTCTTGTAATTCCGGTGAACCTTTGGGGAGGCGGTAGCGATTGCCTTGGACATCGGTAACGAGTACTGAAGCGTTGTCCGTTACAAAAACCGGTTCATCCAAGGCCGCGTTTTCTTTCAGCCATCGATGCGATTGCGGATTATCTTTTCGTTCGAGGTTCATTTCAGGACCGATTTCATAATACCCGATTTCACTGGCTTGGCCGTTTTCAATATGCATAGCGGAAAAATGAAGCGTGCCTAAATCGTTCCCGCGGGGGCGAATCAGCCCTACGCTGTATCCCTGGCCGGCTTTGGCAAGGCCATTGAATTTGTTTTCAGGATGTTCACTTCGAGAATTCTTGTCTGCAAATTGAAAGAAAACCGTAACTTGCTCACAATCGGAATTCGTTTTGACTCGAATCCATTCTCCTTTTTGCTTGAACGAATGAAAGGCATAACCGGATGCTGGAACCTGAATTGTTTCGATTTCTTTCCATTGCCGGTTGCCCTTTACGTCAATTTCAAAGGTGAATGTTATGGGTTTCTTCTCGCTATGTTGAATATGCATGGTACGATAATCAAAACCGGCAAAGTAATATGGATCGGAATATTCGTTCTTGGAAACAGTATCGTTTTTCCATACTGCGCCGCGGCCGATCGGGACCCCGAAATCATCCAGTTGTTCACGATCGATAAACCACAAGTTGGAATTCGATTGGTTCACCATCGTTTTGTACATGGGAAAGACGCCGTTCGTGTGAAACGCGGATTTGGCGGCATCATCACAGCCACACACGATTTTTCCATTCCATCCGCAAAAGTCGCCGATCACTTTCAAGTATGTCGATAAAGGACGAATGCCGCTGACGTCCGAGTTTGAAAATGTTTTGGGGAATTTCCAGAACATACCGTGCATCGTCATGAGATAGAAACCGGGTTCGACTTCACGGATGCGTGGCCATTCGGTATTCCAGCCGTGTGCGCCGTCATAGGTATGGGTCGCTTTGGGCATGCGGAAGCGAAACCATTCACCGTTATCGCGCAGCATGAAAATCGCTGACCGGTCATCCCAGCCATACGACCATATCGGCTCATCCGGTGAGTCCGGTCCATCGATCCCACCGGGTCCGGTCACTTCACAAAATTGGTTGCGTAAAACGACTTTCCAAGTCTCCCCATCCCATTCGGCTAGACATCCGGATTCGACATCCGGCCGCTGGCGGGCTTCAGCGGTGTGTTCACCGTTATTGGCATAGACTAAATGGCCTTGTGAGGAGTACAGTCCTTTTCCGTGATAACCGGGCAGCAAATCTCCGGCTACGTTCCGGGGTTCCGTCGCATTGCCATCAAGGTTGATGACGTTGACCTCCAACGTGTCGACGTCCACTTCATAAAATCCTTCTTCCATCGAAGCGAAGTAGATTTTCTGGTCGGGATCGAAGAGATGCCGCGCGTTTCCGGTCATCCGGCCGGGCATATCTTTTGGGGAAATGACACGTACATTGCGATTTTTATCGATAAAATAATCGCCCATAATGAGCTGTTCCGATTCCCGATGGATAAAGCGGTTGGCGTGTGTCCCCCCGATGCTTTCCGGACGAATGATGCGGTTCAGATTGTCATCGATTTCGTAGAGTTTATCGGACGATCCAAACGGAAAATGCGGGCCATACGTGATCGCCCATAGTTTCCCCGCCCAAGGCACCACGGCGCCGACTCCGCATTCATTTTCTTGATTGTAAAACGCCAGATGTGGATAGATTCCACTATATTCTTTCTGGGATTGCGAAAAACTCTCGAAGGGGAAAACGATAAGCATACTCAAACTGACAAGAATAAAAATGGAGCGATTTAGAGTCATAAGTACCTCATACTTTTTATAATTTCTGTTTCTTCCCGAAATATTGTGATTGAATACCCATTATAGAAACATCTTATTGGATTCTGATTCGGAACACTATGATCGTCTCCAAGTGACAATCGAATTACTTACTAGTTAACCGCTTCTCACCGATCTGATCAATCCACCCGCGTGTCCCCAGTCGTCATTCGTTGCGTCCGGTGCTCCTCCCCAAATCCAAAATTTGTCACGGACAGTGCCGTCATTGGGGAGGCAGGGAAAGCCCGGTTTATTGCTCTCAACCGAGTAGGTACTTCTCGGAATTATTGCGGTAACCGTGCCGCCAATCGTTGCTCCAAGAAAACTTCTTCGAGTGAATCCAGGAACGTTCATTGTGATCTCCTTGCTGAACCTATAGTCAATTCGCAAACGAAATATACTCTACTGTATATCGAGGTAGATTTCCATATATACAATACTTGAATGGTGAATGGGATAACGAATGTATAGGAACACTCCAAAAGGTTTTACACTAATCGAATTACTGATTGTCGTCGCCATTATCGGTATCTTGGCCGCCATTGCAGTACCGAATTTTCTGAATGCGCAAATCCGGGCGAAAGTTTCGAGAACCTATGCCGATGAACGCGCTCTCTCTACGGCAATCGAGATGTATCGAATGGATCTCGGGGCATATCCTCCGGAAGATTTTGAAGGTAACGAAGTGCGGAATTTCAATAAATTGATCCGCCTGACAACTCCAACTGCTTATATGTCCAGCATTCCGAAGGATCCCTTCAATCAGGTGTCCGATTCCCCTCTTTTCCCGGAACCTCCGATCCCCTACGCGACATACCATTACACCTCCAGCAATGACAGCCGCAATTCTCCGGTGATCACATGGTGGGGGCCTTATTCCTGGAACTTGATGGGTTATGGGCCGGACCGTGATCCATCCCGCTTTCAATCCCTGGATTACGACGCCACAAACGGGCTGGTTAGTTTGGGAAACATCCTGTTGTGGGGACCGGGAAACAGCCGCATCCCGCCTTGGGGGGTGTGAAAGCACAAGCCCTTTACATCCATAGAGATTTTAATTTATTATTACTTAAAATTATGAGGATGAATTTCTCTATGTCAGTCTAGCCGGCGGCGGTACGTATTTTGAAGTGCTTTTGAACGAAGAACCGACTCCTCCGGAAGGCGAGGGCATACTTATGTTTGATTATACATCCGGTTGGAGTCAGAATCTGCGGATCGATTTGAAGGAGTTTCCTGAAATTTTGGAATATAACCGCATTCATATGGACATTTTTGTCGATGGCTCATCCTGGGCAACTACCGCCCTGATTTTAATGACTTCGCAATGGCTGGACGAAGACGGCAATCCGCATGGGACGTCATGGACACAGCTCAGCGAAACAAATCTTGGATCAGCAGTCGGTGGCGATTGGGGGGAAATTTCCGCCCATTACGGCTCGTTAGGCAGCGAAGGAAATATTTTCACGGACGATGATGGAACCACGCTGGATTCGCTGATTCCGGAAATCGCGGGAGTTTATGATGATCCGAACGCGACCATTCGATTGACGATTACCAGTCAGGGTGCTGCCGCCAATGACGGGGCGCTGGCTTATATCGATAATATTCGTCTGTCACGGCCGATTATTACTTCTGTACAGGATTGGGAAATCCAGTAATTGAGTTGGATTCAGGGAGGCGCTTTATGCCACGAACGATTTCCAAGCGATTTTTACTGATTGACGTTTTGCTCATTCTCACTTTTTTTGTCACTGGTTCGCTTTGGGCGGGTGAATTGCAAACGTTCAGCAAAACCGTGACAGAGTCCGATACAGAATTTGTGATCGATGTGGATGGGACACTCGATCCGGAGAACATCGAGATCACCATCGAAAACCTGGGGGAAACTCCGCTTCTCGATCCTCGAATTACGGTAAACGGCCAGTATGATTGGTACGATATCGATTCGATGGTGGCAGAGATTACCGAAGGTTGCGAAACGGATGAGGAGAAAGCGTTTGCCATTTGGGAATGGGTGCATTGGAAACGATTTCAACGTTCTCCGGCTGATAGGAGTGATCTTCATCCAGTGCGTGCCATGAACGGATACGGGTATGGTATCTGCGGCCATACCGCCGCTTGGATCAAAGCGCTTTGCACAGCGGCAGGATTGAAAGCCAGAGTGCAGGAAATATGGGGACATACGGTCAATGAGATTTATTATGATGGTGGATGGCATTTTTTTGATGGAAACGTAAAAGTGTTTTACCTGGGGAGGGACAACCGTACGCTTGCCTCGATCACCGAATTGGAAGAAGACGGTTGGCTTATCGAGCGCACCATCCATCCACGCGATCCATGGGACCGGCCGGATGATCCGCCGAGCCGGAATCGTGAGTTTGTTCGTTATATCACGACGGCGAAAGACAACTATATCGACAATGGCTATGACAGCGAAATCGAGAAGAATTACACGATGTCCTATACTCTCAAACCGGGAGAGACATTGACACGCTGGTGGAAACCGGTTCTCAACAAACATGAGAATCGCCATAATAGGCCACTGGTTCCGGAGCGGTATGCCAACGGCCAATTGGTATGGGAGCCCAACTTGGCAAAAACTGATGTGTATAGTTTTATTAATGTTATCGAGAATGTGACAACGAACCACCAAGATAGTATGACTCCGGCCATCCATGTCAAAGACTTGCATGATGAAAACTATTCACGACCGTCACGATTGACCTTACCCATCGAAAGCGCCTATCCGATTGTAGGCGGAAGATTTTGGTGTAGATTGTTAAAGGATCCGGGGGCTTTTGCCAGTGTTTCCTATGGGAAACCCGGATGGAGTGAAGGTGACCTGTATACCTATCGTTGGGGCAGCGGTTCAAAAGAAATCGAGGTCGATCTCGATCAGAAAATCTTGAATGATACACCCTGTTACGACTATGAAATCGGTTTCACTCTGAAAGGGGACGCGGATAGAAATCCCCCTGCACAGGCAGGTGTGGAATGGTTTCGATCTGTCACTGACCTTCAGGTATCTCCTCACAGTCTGCCGGCGCTTTCTTTGGGAAAAAACGTCATTCGATATAGGGACAGTTCACGAGGAGCCATAAAAGCACGGATCCGATATGCATGGAAGGAAACCGATGACAACCGTCCACCGGAGAGAGTCATGGAATCGCTCTCTCCAGTCGAGTGCAACACGTTGACTCCAACTCTCCAATGGAAACCGGCAACTGATCCCGATGACGGTGATGCGGTTGAAGACTATCAGATCATGGTGAGTTTGCGTCCGGATTGCCGCTGGCCTCTCTCTCCGACTTTGTACCGAAATGTCGGTTCGGATGACTGTGAATGGATGGTTCCCAAGAGTTTTCTCAATCCCGATACGACATACTACTGGAAAGTCCGTGCTCGCGATACGCAGGGGATAGTGGGGGATTGGGGGAAAATATTCTCTTTCAAGACTTTGAAAGATGCTAAATGATGTTGATCGTTGTCAAAGGTGGGATTCGTACCCTCATTCCATTCGACAATCGGAAATCGTCACCTGCTATGAAACGGAACGGATTTAGCGGGAGGTTGGCCGGATTTTGAACATTGCCACCGGGCATTCGAATTGTTTGATGGGTCGGGGTGTTTGCCGTATGAGACGCCGGTGGGGAATATTCGGTTGATTCAGGAGTATCTTGCTTGATCTCTATGAGGAACAAAAATCAAGAAACAAATGGAAAATGCGTATTGGTTTTCCAATGGATGGTCTATCGTGTTTTGAAAGATAACTGTACTTGAAAATATCGATTACGATGTTGTTGATTAATGATCCATCAGTGCAAATATGTAAAGATGAAGCATTTTTTTGAAAGCCTCTCATCAGTTTCTTCTCCCAATAATCCAATGTATTGGACTGAATGTAACCGAGCATAGCCGCTTCATCGGAATTTTGTGAATAATTTCCAGAAATAAATTCTCCCAATCCATTTTGCCCAAGATAGATGCCGATTCCATGGGTTCCTGCACATAATCGCTTGGCCTCAAATGAGTATCGCGGGCGTGGACGAGGAGTGGTAGATTCAATTTCGATATCGATACGTTTTCTCCGTTTTCCTTTTCGAGCCGTATTACGAACCGCTGGATCATCATGAATGGCGAAGCGGGAAGTCCAACGGGGCGATGTACGATCATCAAGTACATTTTGTATTTCAGATACCAGATCACCTGAAATGTCGGGTTCTTGTAAATTATGGTATTGAGATCTGTCAAGTCGTTGATAACCAAGATAGATTAGTGTAAATACGTGCTCCCTAAAACTTTTCCAAAATTTATCTTGGTCCGCAGGATATCCTTTTAGTGGAGATACACGTGTGCTGATTGCCATTTACCGTCAATCTCCTGCTGCGATTAATTTGTCGGCGATGATTTCATCTGCATCGGCAAGCGCCTGGCTTCTCAACCAATACAGCCGGTGCATCGGTTTGCAAAGATAAGTTTTGCGCCCTTCAAAAATTTTCAATCCCCGGTCGAAGTACATCCATTGCCGATAGTTCTTTAAAAGCCGATGTCGCAGTTTTTCGAATTCATTTCGTGTTTGGTCATTGACTTTGATAAGTTTTGGTGAACAACTCGTTTCTGTTTTTAAGTGGTCTAATTCTATTATTGCCATCTCGTCAGAGTGAAAAACGGTTATTTTATGCTGTTTTTTTCCGCTCAAAAAAACGTCGAGTTCATCCGCTAATATTTCGGCATATGCCTTCATCTCATTCTCTGGAGGTGGGGCCATCGCTTCATTGGCTATGCTTCCATCGTTCAATTTGATTCTGACATTGCAAAAATCTTCGATTAAATAACGTTCATGCTCCCGTATTCCCAATAATTTATAAACTTTATCATTTAGTTGATTCACTAACTCTTGAAGGTTTTTATGATTACTATCGTAATTGCCAGTATCGAATAATTCTGGTTGTTTATTACTTCTATTTGCCTGTTTTGAAGCATCAACTAGCTCATTGTGAAGTTCGAGCCATTCACTCAATTGATTATTAAATATGTCATCGAATGGAATTGGGGTGTTTTTAAGTTCATCCAAACTTGTTCTATTTCTCTCGATTCCATACATTGATGAAGATAAAAATTGATGATATCGTACGAAATCTGAACTCAAATATACAGATAAGAACTTGAGCAATTCTGTTTTAGTTTTATCACCGGAAATTCCTATTTGCCGCGCTGGAATAACAAAAAATTCATCTGAGTATATTGCAAATCGCCTAGCTGCATCAACAATAATGTGTGGTGGATAACAAACACTTAAAGGTGTTTCCAAACGTCCTTTTCGAACATAGGCTTCCGATTTATCAATTACTTTGAAAGCTTCATCTGGAATTGAAAACAAATTCCTTATACCTTTCAATACATCAATAACTAATCCTTTTTTATTTATTATCCATGGTAAAGGTTCAGTGTCTTCCTCTACGTGTCGATTTCTTAATTCCAATCCTTGATGAATGCTCAATCCATGTTCTTTTTCATATGACAATAAAGATTGATATTGCCTTGTGAAAGAATGAATTAATTGTTTGTCGCGCTGAGTCCCCCACATAGCGATTTTCCAGGTTAAATAATTACCTTGAACTACTTCGGATAAGGGAATTTCTTTTATGGCACTCGCATCTACAACACAAGTCCATGTGTGGACTCGTTTTTTTTCTTTTTTTGTTGAAGCATTTTCCTTATTGAAAAATTGGGTAATAGCAAATGGAGCATATGTGAGAATAGAATTATTCTCTGAATTTTCATCTAAATTTGTAAGAGAATAAAAAAAAGCAGCAGCTGGTTCAATTGAGCCTACAAAGAGATGTCTGCGTAAATTTGCAAAATTTACTATACACCATACATTGAGAGAGATGAAAAACTTTTGGCGATATTTAGTAGATTGAGATTTGAACAATGTCATTGCGGGCATTAGGAGCCCTATGATACCTTTGGGATTTATGGATTGAGTTACTTTCCAACTAAAAGCTTCAGCCAATTGAATACCGCCAACAGGGAATTTTTGTTTGGTTTCCTTATTGGTTATCCAATCATATGCTGCCCAATCAGCTTCATTATCAATTTTGTGTTTTGTCAATTCCTTCCACGGCGGATTTCCCACAATCCAATCAAATCCATTTTGGGGTTTTGAATTTTCCCATTCCGGATTAGGATCGAAAAATCCTCGTTTGCATAAGAATATGTTTTTATTTCGTAATTCGGGGAGTTTGAATTGTGGTTTATTTTTCAAGTCCGGAGGTTCAACGTAATCCAAAAGCGTAAGCATGAGGCTCAACTCTGTGATTCCGCATGCATCCTCATCCACTTCCATTCCATAGATATGCTTTGTCAATACATCACGAAGTTCTGTAAGCTTTAACTTTCCCTTCGGATATTTTGCCAATTCTCGTTCGATCAAGCGGCGGTAACTTTGGACGAGAAACGCTCCCGAGCCGCAAGCGGGATCAAAAACCGTCATGCCTTTTTCCAGCGGTTTTTTCGCATCCAATTCATCCAAAATGAAATTGACCAAATGAATGGGGGTATAATACGCCCCCAACTTTCTTCCCTGACTTACTCCTATTTCACCTCCAACATCTGTGTGAAGAAATTGTTGGTATACAACGGAAAGTGTTTCAATTGGGATTTTTTCGAAATCATACGCTTCGAAATTTAAATGCATTTGCCAAGATTCGGGTTCATCTCCAATGAACGTGGATGCAACAGCGCGCACATGTATTTCATTGAGACTTGAAGGAAAAGGGAATATCGTTCCGTTCAACCACTCTTTCAGTTTTTTATCGACTAAATTGAGACTATCCGGTTTGGCTTTTCGGCCGAATATTTGATCGTCTTGTATATTCCATTCATTCAATTTTTCGTCAGATAGGATTTTGCGATCCCTTAAATACCGCAAATAGACATATTTTCCGATAAGTGCATTGGCATCATGTCTAGTTAATTTTGGCTCATTATTTTTACATAACCATTCTCCAAGTTTTTTCAGATTGCCTAGAAGTTTCTGATCCACTTTTGTATCAGTAGTGACAACATGAGACCAATGATCCCATACACGCCGATTATCGATCGATTCAGCTGTAAAATCTGACAATCGATCCAAAATATTCTTTGCATCACGTGCAACATCAATGATATGTTGGTCTTGATCTCGTTTTTTGGTATCATAATGGAAGCCTCGGTAGAGCCGAATGTGCTTCGGAGAATCCACGATCAAAAATGGAACCGTATTTTGATTCCAAACGAGGCGATGGATGTTTCGTGCTTCTTCTTCGGAATGTGCCTTGCAAACGTAAACAAAGGGAATGATCGATTCGGAATGGGTATTGTTCCCGCATGATTCTTTGAGAGTATATACTCCCTCTAACCCTGGTGCCCGCCGGAAAATGTGAGCATAGGTTGGATAACGGTTAAATTGATGCGATTGTATAAAGCAGGGAGAATTTATGTAATTGAGTTGGTCGAGTAATCCCCGCGTATCCATTATCCCCACTTTCCCTTGTTAAACATTTGTTTACCTATTTATGAAACTATGATAATATTTTTTGGGGTCGTTGGCAACCCAAGTTGATAGGATAACAACCAAATGTAATGAAAATACCCCTGTATTCGACGAAATTCAAGAAATCCGCCATCGTATCTCTGCACGCTTTGATCTTGATCACGAACGACTGGTGGCTTATTATGATATTGTAGAAACATGTCAGGATCAGCTGATCGGGATTGAGCAGAGTGTCGAATGTACAGATCCATCGAGCGATTGATGGGGAACAGGTTTTCAAAGTAATTCGGGAACGACTTAGCTGATAAAATTTCCCTTTTATTTCGAAGGAATCCGCAGTTCCGTAACGATTTCGGTGTTATCCGGTCTGCCGCGCCGGAGCGCTAATGACCAAATGCTCGTATCGACACTTACTTTTATGAACGCCGTCTCTGCTTCTTGTAGTCGTAATCCTTCTCGTATTCCACAGTTCCAAATAGGGAAGCGATTTTTTGTTGTTCCATTTTCTCGATATATTCGCGCAACGCTTGAGACACAGCCGCTTTTTTCGTTTTATGGCCGCCAAGTTTTACCGCTTTTTGGATCAGTTGATCATCAATTTGCAGGTTTGTAGCCATAGAATTGACTTCTATTAATTTTACACATTATTTTACACATTGTAGTATGTGAATTCAATAGAGATTTTTCTTTGACTTACCGTTCATACCACGTATTCCAGACATTCAATGCCGGTCTCGGTTTTCCCGCTTCATCCAACATACCACAGTCTTTCCACACCTTAAAAGCTTCCGGAGAGAAAGATTTGATCTTTTCCCACAGGGCGTCGTAATCGCGATATAAGAAAGCGATTACGAATCGGTACTGGTCTTTTTGCGCCCGTTCGAGAAGGATCTCAAAATAGGCTTGCTGTTTTTCCGGAGAACCGTGCAGTGTAACGTTGTAAGTCTCGAGCGTGAGTTTCTCAGCAGGATAGCCGGTTTCGGTTATGGCAATCGTTTTGTCGGTGAAGGCGCGAATCCAATCGAAATGCTCTTGCGGGCGCTCCGAATGCCCGGCCATAAAGGGATAATAACTCACTCCCAGCAAATCGTTTTCGGGTAAGAATGCCTTCATGGCTTCCTGTTGTTCTTTCAGGTCGTTCCAGCCGGCATTGCGTAGATTATGCAAGGTCATGGTAGTGAAGATGGGTAAATCCGGATGATCCTTCTTCAACACCGCATAAGTTTCCTTATGCAATTCAACGTAGGCAGGCCAGCTGGCGCGGGCATTGTGAAAGATTTCGTTTACCTCGATGCCAATGGCAAAGTAATCCGGTTGAAAGAATTCCAGCGCTTTCCGGCAATAGTTGAGATACGCTTTCTTGATGATGGGATCGTTGAATTCTTTGTTTTGAAACGCTTCCGGCATTGGCATATTTTCTTCTTTGCCCCGGTATTTCGCCATTGCGTTGCGCATATTGTTGATGGGAGTGACCGACAGGAAGACTTTTTTGCCTTTAGCTACATCTCTCTTCCCTTTCCAGTCTTCCTGCATCTTGGGATGAAACGGCCGGTCTTCCAGCGCTTCGGGCCATGGAACTCCTCCATCAAAATGCAGAGAAACGATATCCCCATGTTCGCGAATCGCTTGATTTGTTTCAACAACGGCTTCGATGGAAAAATCCCACGGGAACGGAGTGAATCCCATCAAAAACGATCTTTTAAGATTCGTAACGGAACTCTCTTCACTCGCTCCGTTTGATGGAGTGAATGTGAATAACAAGAAAGCAGCGAAAATTATCCGGAGGGAATTACGATGCATGCAGTGACTCCTTCTCTATTCATTTTCTTATCGATTGTTCCATTGTTCCAAAGGTGTCGGTTTCCAGGTTTTTACGACGGATTGAGTACTGGTACCCGGCGTGAGCAAAACGACAAAAGTAATTTCTCCATCTGCGGAAGCCTTTTCCTTAAGCGCGGCCATACAGGTTCCCCGATTGGGAGAATCCCATTCATTTCGCGGTTTTTCGGTATCGATAATTTGCCATTCCGCAGAATTGGAGGGAGAAATATTCGTTAAACGTAGAGATTTACCTTCTTGCTTTAGGACAATGGAGTCCCCGCCGTTCTTGTCCGGATTCGCGGGAGTGATCATTCCCCAACGAACGGTGGTGTTTGGTTTCACCCCCCGCAATTCGTCACGAATCAGGATTTCGTTCGAGGGTAATAAAGCAATGCCGCGTTGAACCGACTTCGCCTGTCCTTCATAGACCGGACTCAAATCGGCAATGCTATGCGGAAATTCAGGATTGTCGGAAAAATGAACAATCTTTCCTGCATTCTTGGTGACTTGCAGTTGATCGTCGATCACGAGCGTATTATGTCCATAGTTTTGTTGGCGAAAGATTTTCCATCGGTCGGAATCCTGGGAACGGTCCCACAAACTCATTCCACGGGATTCGATTCCGTGATAGCCTTCCGCGCCAAGATCCATGGCCCAACGAACGCCATCCGCATCCAGTACAAAGGAGCCTGTGTCCATCTGCCCATGATTCGCAGAGGGGGAACCTGCTTTCAATCCGACAAAGACCGCATTTGGATCGGTCCAAGAACTTCGATGGATCGTAATGGGGACATGGCCTTCACTGTACCAATGCAGCGGCATATTGATGTCGAAGTGATCCGGTTTTTCTTCCATCCATAATAACGTGAACGGAAGAAATCGGCTGCCGTATGTCGCACGATTCGATCGTTTCGCCCTTTCAATCGTATCCGAAAGCAATTCATATTCATGGATCAGCCAATCGGGGCGATCATATCGGGAAGCAAACCAAAACATAGCCGGTTGAGGACTTCTTCCGGCTCCGCCATCCGCATAATTGAAGGTATCCCCGGATGGACCGGTAACCAGATTCAGGTATTGCCCTGTCTTATCGAATCCAGGCGCCTTGCTCAATCCGAAGTCGGAATCCAAAACACTTTCCAATACCCCGATCAACAAAACATTGTACGTTGTCCCATACGACCAATAACCTGGACCTTCGGGATAACTTCCTTTTGGGGCAAAAGCCGCCATTGAACGGGTTACATTTTGCAGGGCATTGTGAACCGTCTTCGCGGCCAGTTCCGGTTCATCCTCCAACACAGCAAGTGCTCCGGCAGTAAGCCCTCCATGACAAACTTGCCCCCAGTTGTTTCTGGACCGAACCCAACCATCATGCCGTGTTTCGAATGGAAGAATTACGCCTTTTTGAATAATCGCATTCCGAATTATCGTTCGAGAATCTTCATCAAGCTGGTTATAAAGCCAGTCGTAACCGATGGCCAGCGCAAATGTCATTTCCGCGACATCCAGAAAATGGCTGGGATTCCAATCTTTGAATTTCGCGGCGGTGAGCATCTCTTTTTCGCAACGCTGTACGTATTTCGATTCACCTGTGAGATGATATGCCATCGATAAGATGACTACACGCTGCACACAGCGGCGGGATTGGCCTAAAAGCCGCCTTCCGGTAACTTTCCTTTCAATAGGAGAGACGTCCATCAAACGATCGGCTTGCAGAATCACGACGTTTTTGAGCAATTTCATGATTTCATTTTGATCGCTTTCTTTTCGCAACGTCTCGAGTTCATCCTTGTTGGCGAGTAGCCGTGGATGCGTTTTGGGGACTTGATCGATGATGTCTTGTAACGCTTCCTGTGAAATCGTGGGTGGATAAGAGTTGTTTCGTTCACCTGCCAAGGTATCACTGGCGATGAACAGGATGCACAAAAGTCCAAGACAAATGCTCATTTTCGCGATTGTGTCAATTTTTCGAATATTCAATTTTTCTCCTCCTGTTTACCTTCGAGAATTCAATCAAATGATTTCTCTGTTTTTGTATGTTCCAGAATAACAGTGATTCAAAATAGGTACAATCAATATAATTCCAATTCATCCATTCATAAACGTCAGTCAATTCTTGTACATAAAATTGCAAGATTGCGCTATTATTTTACTTTACTGTTTCCATGACGTATACTATATAGGGATAATTGGGAAATTTTCATATCTTTTTTTCCCTGACGAATATTGAAATATTTTATTGGTCGTATTGTGATTTTTATTCTATTGGAACCGGTGCAGGTTACCATGAATAAGCGTATTGCCGTTTCTGATTTCTTGGGGAAAGCAGATGGAATGCAACAAAAGGCGTTGCAAATTACCTTTTTTCTAGTCGTATGTCTTTTTGCGAATCGTTATGCAACATCCTATGCGTATGATTCGGTGAGATCCTCTACCGATTCAATCTCCATTCAATTAAATATGTGGTCTCATGGATTTCAGTTTGCGGGGTATTATGCTGCAATCGAGAAAGGATTGTATGCAAAACATGGACTGGACGTCGAATTGAAGGAACGCCAGTTCAACAAATACAATGTGGAATCGGTTCTCGATGGTGAAGCCGAGTATGGCATTGGCGATGCCGGTCTCTTGCTTTATCGTTTGGAAAGGAAACCGGTTGTATTGCTGGCACAGATTTTCCAACATTCACCTCTAATCTTTCTGTCCAAGCGTGAAAGTGGGATTCTCAGCCCCTACGAAATGGTTGGAAAACGGGTCATGATGGATTTTCGTGTCAAATATGAAGCCCCATTGTATGCTACGATTCATGAAATTCTCGGGGGATTTTCGAAGTTCGATCCCATTCAACATACCTTTGATTACGATGATTTTCTTTCCGATAAAGCGCAAGTGATCGCCACGTATATCACAGATCAACCTTATTTAATGAAACAACAAGGTGTTGAAGTCAACATTATCAATCCTCAGTCCTATGGCATGGATTTCTACGGAGACAATTTGTTCACGACAGAAGCGGAAATGCGTGAACATCCCCGTCGAGTGGAGCAAGTTGTGAAAGCCACGTTGGAAGGCTGGGATTATGCGTTGAAGCATAAGGAGGAACTTTTTGACCTGATCCAAAATACTTACTCTCCTTCCTTGAGTCGTGAACTCCTTGAATACGAAGCCAGAATGGTTGATGTGTTGATTTCTCCGGAGTTAATTCCGTTGGGGGAGGTCAATCCTGCACGATATGAGTGGGCGGCTGAAACGTTTGCCCGTCTCGGCATGTCGGAGACAGCCGAGGTACCGGATGGATTTCTCTACTATAAAATTTACAGACCGGCGATCGGTTTAAACTCGGAGGAAAAAACATGGTTGGCGAATCATCCCGTAATTCGGGTCGGCATGATGGATTCATGGCCTCCGTTTAATTTCGTGGATGAAGAGGGAAATCCGATCGGGATCGGCGTGGATTATATTCGTGCGCTCAACAAGCGCTTGGGGAGCGTATTGACCATATATCCCGCACCATTTCAAGAGAATTATCTTCATGTAAAAAACCATAAACTCGATGCTCTAATGGATATTACTCCCAAAGAGGAACGGGAAGAATTCTTTCATTTTACCGAACCGTATTTGAAGGTACCTCATGTGATCGTGGGGAGAAAAAATGAATCCTACTGGAATTCCGAAGACGAATTGGCTGGAAAAACAGTGGCGATTGAGAGGGGATTCTACAATGAAAAGTATCTTATGCAACACTATCCGGACATTAAGATTCAACAATTTGAATCCTCTCTCGAGGCGCTGGAGGCTGTTTCTCGAGGCGAAGTGGATGCTTATGTCGGAAATCGAGCCGTCGCGATCTACCTGATCGAAAAAGAATTCTTAACCAACCTTCGGGTGATGGGAAAGTCGAAGCAACCCTCAGTGCAATTGGCGTTTGGGATTCGGAAAGATTGGCCTGAATTGGTCTCCATTCTCGACAAAGCACTCCAGACAATTCCGGAAGTGGAGAAAAACCGCATTCAAGATAAATGGATGCAGGTCCAAATCGAGCGACAAGTGGATTGGGGGATCGTGTGGCGTGTGGCGGGGATCATTATCACCATTTCGTTGTTGTTGTTCGGGATTTTCCTATATTGGAATCGCCGATTGACGAAAGAGATAAGGGAACGGACGCGAGTTGAAGAGGCCTTGCGGAATAGCGAGGAAAAATACCGGACACTGGTGCAGAATCTGAATATCGGTGTGTACAGAAACACAGCGGACGCCAAAGGTATTTTTCTCGAGGCCAATCCAGCGATCGCACAAATGTTCGGATATGATTCCGTTGAAGAGTTTACCCGGTGTTCTATTATTGATCTTTATGTCCATCCGGAAGACCGGAAGTTGTTTCTGGATGAAATCCACCGGTGTGGATCCGTGTATCAGCGGGAATTGAATTTAAAACGAAAAAACGGAAAATCTTTCTGGGCTTCCTGTACAGCGATTGCTCAATTGAACTCCAAGGGACAGATTCAATGGATTGATGGAGTGATCGCCGATATCACGGTGCGCAGGGAACTGAACGAAACTCTTCACCGGTATGAATTTATCACAAACTCGGTCAAAGATATGATGAGTTTGATCAACAAACAATACATCTACGAGGCTGTGAATGACGAGTTTTGTCATTCTCTACATAAAAACCGTGCAGAAATCATTGGATTCTCTGTTCGCGATCTATGGGGAAAGGAGAAATTCGATAAGCGGATCTCTCCCTATTTTGACCGCTGTTTTCAAGGAGAAGAAGTCAATTATGAACTCTGGCTTGAATTTCCCGGAGGACAGCAACGGTATTGCAGTGTCAGTTTCTTCCCTTATGTGAATCAGCATGGTAGCGTTACGCATAGCGTTGTCGTGACACGGGATATTACTCCTCGCAAATTGGCCGAAGAGGAAGTGCGAAAAGCGAAGGTCGCGGCGGATGAGGCCAATCAAGCCAAGAGTGCGTTCCTGGCTGCCATGTCGCATGAATTACGAACGCCGTTGAATTCGATCATTGGTTTCACGGGTATCCTGCTGCAAGGATTGGCAGGTCCCTTAAATGACGAGCAGCATAAACAATTGACAATGGTTCAGGATAGTTCCCGCCATTTGCTGGCGTTGATCAATGATGTATTAGATATCTCAAAAATAGAGGCAAACGAATTAAAAGTGCGAAGTGAATGCTTTGATATGAAAGAAAGTCTTGAAAAAGTGATTCGAACCGTTTCACCGCTGGCAGAAAAGAAAAATTTACCTCTGGCCGTCACGATTTCTCCTGATGTCGGAAACCTGACCAGTGATCAAAGGCGGGTGGAACAGATCTTGATCAATCTGATCAATAATGCGATCAAGTTTACAAAAGAAGGGGAAATCCGAGTCGATTGTGTTAAAAAAGATAGTTGGATCGTCACGCAAGTCAGTGATACAGGGATCGGGATTCTGCCTGAAGATTTAAACAAATTGTTCCAGCCGTTTCAACAATTGGATGTGGGGACGGCGCGGCAACATGAAGGGACCGGTTTGGGACTTTCCATTTGCAAGAAATTGTTGGATTTACTCGGTGGAAAGATTACCGTCGAGAGCGAATGGGGAAAAGGCAGCACATTTACAATTTCATTGCCATTCAAAGAAATGTGAGGATGCACGATGAGTAAACCAGTTCTGATTATTGAAGATAATGAGAGGAATCTTTATCTCTTAACATTTTTGTTGGAGAAGCATGGGTATACAGTCGTTCAAGCCCGGGATGGATCGGAAGGAATTCGATTGGCGAAAGAAGCGAGACCGCAACTCATTCTTCTTGACATCCAATTGCCGGTCATGGATGGGTATGCCGTCGCGGGGGAATTGCAAAAGGAGCCTGAATTGAAAGAGATTCCTATTGTAGCAGTGACTTCCTTTGCTATGGTTGGCGACAAAGAACGGATTATGGCGGCCGGATGTAAAGGATATATCGAAAAGCCGATTAATCCGGATACCTTTCTCTCTGATATCGAACAGCATGTGAACATATCCCGTTATACGGAGGAGTGAATCGATGAGCCGGTTCCTTATTGTCGATGACAACACGAATAATCTCTATTTGCTTCAAAAAATTCTTGAGGGACACGGTCATTCAGTCACCACCGCAAGTCAGGGAGTTGAGGCGCTGGAAAAAGCCCGTTCTTCTCCACCGGATCTCATCATCACCGATATACTTATGCCGGAAATGGATGGATTCTCTTTGTGCAAGGAATGGAGAAACGATCCGGCCCTGAAAACCATTCCTTTTGTGTTTTATACCGCCACATATACAGATCCGAAAGATGAAGAATTCGCTCTCAGCCTTGGTGCGGACCGCTTTCTCATAAAACCTCAAGAACCGGAAATATTTCTCTCGATCATTCAGGATGTGTTGGCTCAATATTCAACAGGAGTTTTGAAAGCAGCCTCACCGCAAATCGAGCATGAAGAGGAGTATTACAAACAACACAATGAGACTTTGATACGGAAGTTGCATCAAAAAATTCAACGGTTGGAAGAAACCACGAAATCACTTCAAAATGAAGTCTATGAAAGAAAAAGGATCGAAGAACAATTACGAAAAAGCGAAGAACGGTATCGTCTGGTAGTGGATCATGCGAACGATGTGATTTGGAGTATCGATGCCGAGGGTTGTATCCGTTTCATCAATGCCGCTGCAAAAACCATGTTTGGATTCGAACCGGCAGAATTGATCGGAAATCCCATTACGAAGATTATCCATTCCCGTGATCTTAAAACTCTTAAAAATGAAATTCTTTCTACACTGCCGGAGGAAAAGGATTCTTCGGGGATCACGATCGAACTGGTGCACCAACGCAGCGATCAATCAGAATGTATCGGAGAAACCAAAGCAACGCCTCTTTATGATTCAAAAGGTCGCTTACTGGAAATTATCGGGATTACGCGGGATATTACCGAAAAGAAAAAATTGCATGAACAACTTCTTCATGCACAAAAGATGGAAGCGATCGGCCAATTGGCGGGCGGGGTCGCTCATGATTTTAATAATATCATCGTCGTAATTAATGGATACAGTGGAATCATTCTCCGGAAAATTCCAAGCGATGATCCTATTCGTTCCAATCTCGAAGAAATTATCCATGCGGGAAATCGTGCCGCTGCGTTAACCCGTCAACTGCTTGCGTTTAGCCGCCGTCAAGTCATCCAACCCCAAACAGTCAAAGTACAGGATATCCTTCAAGAGATGGAAAAAATGCTTCGCCGATTGATTGGAGAGGATATTCAATTCATAACCGAAATACGGGCGGATTCCAGCTGGATTTTCATCGATCCCGGCCAATTCGAACAAATCATCATGAATCTTGTCATCAATGCCAGGGATGCTATGCCCAACGGCGGCCAATTGTCAATCACGATTCAAAATCTGGAAGGAGATGAAATCCCTGCCGAACATCAACCCTTACTTGAAACAGGCTCTCATGTAATGCTTGCCATAACGGATACCGGTGTGGGGATTGATGCAATGAATCTGAATCACATTTTTGAACCTTTTTTTACCACCAAAGAATGTGGTAAAGGAACCGGATTGGGATTGTCCACTGTATACGGGATCGTCAAACAAAATCATGGGCATATTTTTGTCCAAAGTAAACTAGAAGCCGGCACAACGTTTTATGTCTATTTTCCGCGAATCACCGAATTCAGTGAAACGTTGGCTTCAAACCGTCCGGCGCAAAAGACCAAAGGGACGGAAACTATCCTGGTTGTTGAAGATAATGATCCTGTTCGAAAGTTGATCGTTGAAAGCCTGACAGACTATGGATATACAATCCTCTCAGCGAAGAATGGGATAGAAGCGATTCAAATCTATCGAGAATATTCGGAGACGATCGATTTATTGCTCACCGATATGGTTTTGCCCGGAAAAAGCGGCCTTCTAGTAGTCCAGGAAATCCGGCAAATCAATCCAAAAATCAAAATAATCTATATGTCGGGATATACGGATAATGAGATTGTGTGGAACGGCATCCATGGAGAAAATATTTCCTTTATCTCAAAACCCTTTCATCAAAGAACACTCGCTTTGAAACTTCGCGAGGTATTGGACGAGGAAGAAAAGAGTATTTCGTAATCTTGAGAAAGAGTAAAGCACAAAGATACTCATGTAACCCACTTGTTCCTAATCGAAATGGATTGATTTTGTTTCTATTCTGTCACTTTTAAACCTCTCATACTAATTCCCTAAATGTCCAGCCTTTACGGTTTGGTTTAGGGCAAAGCAAGCCATCTTCGATATTTAAATTCTTGAGGTTAAATGATCTTATTCTTAATGTTTCATTTCCTGGGAATCTCATGAACTCTTGAACAATAAATTGAAGTTCAAGTCGAGAATATTTTCAACGTTGTTCATGTTTATGACAGAATTCGATCATGGTGTTGGAGTCGAGGTTGGTGTATGTGTAACGGTAGGAGCATCAACATCTTCGACATACACTATGCCAGCAGATGTTCCGATCCCAGTTCCTGGATTTCTTGCCCATACAGAAAAGGTATACGTATTCCCAAATTGTGGACCATCTTGAAATGGATCTTTTATGTCATATTCGGATGGCGCATTTTTCTTCCAAACAAAAAAGGTTGCATTCCCCTGCACTTGCCCCAACCACATGCCCTCCTCTCCATTCACAGATACATGAACATCAAAATCTTGATAAGAATCGGGCTGCGGTTGCCACCGTATTATGATTTCCCTATCCCATGCAGGGTCTTCGTCACGTGTGATAGGAACATCGCTGCTTAAATCATCTGTGCAATATAAATCTGATTTTACATATGCAGGGTGTATGACTTGATTTTCTGTCGCTCCATTCTCATTGTCATTGATTTGGACTTTACCTACCGTATTTGAATATGTATTGTTCACCATTTCAGTGACGGTTACCGTATTATTTTTTGCGTTTTCACCGGATCCGCCAATGATCCATATTCCTTGATCATTTCCATCAATGTAATTATTGGATAGGGTTAAATCAGAAACATGATTATTCAATGCTTGTCCCGGTCCTTCCCCATATTCGCCTCCAACAACTTTGATGGCTACACCGTATTCTCCTTGTTTATGGGTATTTACGATTTGATTATTCAAAATTTTCAGAGTGTTGAATGCATTATTCTGAACACCGTCCGGACCGCGAACCGCCCAACCGCCTGATACAAATATACCAGCTGTGTTAAAAATATTGATTTGATTGTCTTCAATCGTGACATTTTCTACAAGATTGGAATCTGTTCCTTTAAATTCGGTTTCATGATGCTGCCCCGCGGTTAGAAGCATGCCATAATCCACGGCGTTGTGAATGGTATTTTGTTTGATCAATACGCCAGAAACACGATTGTTGCCCCCTTTGATATATTCATCTCCTTCCGCACCGGCATATACATAGATTCCGGTTCCACCTGGTGAACGTAATGTGTTATTGCAAATTTCCACATGTTCAACGGAATTCTCGTTATCCGCAACAATTCCACCAGCGACACTGATTCCGAAAAAATGCCCATTTTCAATTATATTATCAGAGATAAACAGGTTTGTAATTCGATTACTTGCAGAATAAATTCGTTCCATGGCTGGATTCATACCATACCATTGGTTATGAACATCGCCTGCTAAAACACCAATTCCAATCATGTTATCGATGCTATGATTGTTTTTGATTGTCAGATTGTCTATTGTATTTCTCGATCCGCCTAAGCTTCCACCAAGAACGATAATACCCGTATTTCTGTTTTTCACATAATTATCCTGAATAAGTGTGTCTTGAATAAGCAAATCTGTTTTTTTATGAGCTGCGACATATCCGCCAAGATTGTCAGATATTTCGATGCATGCGCCTTCCATATCCCATTTTTTCGTAGAATATAAAATGTGATTACCAATCACCTGATTATTTTTCGCTTCTCGTGTAATATACGGATTGATACAGTTGATTGATATACCTGCCCATGAATAATCTTTTACAATTAAATTTTTCACAGTGTTATTATTCGACCAGATGGCAATTCCCGTTGGTAATGCATTTGTATGTGATCCATCTAAAGTGATATCTGCAATTTCATCATTATCAACATCACCATTGATCAATATGTCTCCACTTAGTAGAAAGTATGGATTGAAATAACCATCGGAACCATAGGAAATTACCTCACCTTTTAAATCTAGAGAAAACATAATATGCTTTGATCCTTTTGTGCGATTGGATGCAATCAACGCTTCTCGAAAAGAGATACCATCCGCGCCAGGATCATCCAAGAGAGTACGCACATCAGTAACATTCCCATTAACATTATCGTTTGCATTGGTGACAAGAATCGTAACTGGTTCATCAAGAACGCTAGACGCATCACAATTGTAGGGCGCAAAGGAAGCCTGGGGTGAATAAGAAAATCCATCACTATTGTTTAGTTCATCTTTATGGTATGGAACAAAGCCTAATCTATTTCTTAAATCTACAACATCATTCCAGTCATCGTAGTCTAAGTAGTTGTTGCTGACATCCGCCTGAATTAAAGAATTACAGTCTGCTAAATTCTTGATGTCTGTCAGATTGTTGTAACTACAATTGATCTCATCAATTCTATTATTTTTCGGTAAAACAAGAGATTCAATCTGATTCCTATCACAAAAAATTGAGCCAAGACATTCATTATTCGAAAAATCCAAATAAGAAATTTTATTTGTTGAACAGTAAAGTGATTGCAGCCCTGTATTCTGTGATAAATCCAGAGAGGAAAGATGATTTGATTCGCATTTTAACTCTATTAATTTTTTATTTTTCGATACATCCAATTCAGTCAGAGTATTGGAACCACAAGAAAAAGAAGTGATATTTAAAAAGTACTCGAGGCCCTTTACAGAGGCTATCCCTTTATCAAAACAATCTAACGATCCATTTTTTTGTGCAGCGTCAAGCGCCGTAAATTCACCACCAGGGGATACTCCCATATACTCCTCGACAACAGCCCGAAAGTTCGGATCAGGGAAATTCTCTTCTGTATTAATATTGGTCATTGCGTTTGGTGTAGGAGTGGGGACGCTTGTTGTTGACTTTGTCGGTGTTATTTCAGGGAAAGGGTTCAGAATTGGATTGCCATCAAATTTGTCTTCATAAACCAGTTGATCCTCTACAAATACTCGAAAGTTGTCAAATGACACGTTTACACCGGGATTAGAACTGGCGGTTAAACCCGGAAATCCCGAATCCCTTTCTGAAAAGTTCCATCTTGGCAAGTGATATTTTTCTTCATTTGGCGCTTCAAGAGATTGAACGTATCCTTGGATCTCATTGCCATTCACTACCACGTGGAATGTGTACCAGATTCCTGTTCTCCAGAGAAAAGCATTATCATTTGTGTTTGACCAAGCGAGTTTATCATTTAAATACTCGACTGTTTCCATATTTTCATGGAATATAAGGTTCACAGCATTATTCGTCTCAGGATTCAATCGTACGGCGACGCCCGCACGGCTATAATCATCGTTGTCAATCCAAGCGTCAATTCTTACATCCGCCTCAACAGTATAGTTATTTCCAACATCCAAATTAATCCAAGCATGTTTGGGATCCGTGTTATCGAGAGAAACCGCTTTCAATGTCCCGTCAATGATGGACCATTCTCCTCCAAGAAAAGACCAATTTGATGATAAGCCAATTGGAGGTGTATTTGTTGGAGTATATATTGGTGTCGGGGTTGGTGTGTAGGTCGAGAAGGGAGTATGCGTAAGGGTGCTATCCGGAATCGGTTGTGTTAAGGTTGGTGTAGGAAACTGCGTTGTCTCTGCATTTAACTGTGATACAGAGTAACTCAACATTCCACTTATCAAATTGGCTCGTTCTCCGGACAATGGACTTAAAATAACCTTAAATTGATATGTATGACCATCTTGTGGGCCATCCGCGTATTCCGCATTGGTTCGAAATAGCCGATTCGGTGTCCACCAAAAATAATTCAGCCTACTGGTATAGGTTTGTCCAAGGAAATTAAACTTTTCGCCGTCCACACTCACTAAAATATGATACTCATTGACTTCCGATGCCTTGCGATCGAAATTCCATGCAATCTGAATGGCCCGGGAACCGGCTTCGTCGGTATCGGAACCGGAAGAGCCTATGGGCGCAAGATCATTGCCACCAAGAATGTCATCATAAATCACGATTTGACCGGGATTTAAATTTGGGATTTCAGGCTGAGCGAGAGACACCGGATTTCCACCTTCGAGATTGAAACCAACCGGCATAACCATGTCGAAATAATCATCTGCATCAAGATTCCCATCGATTCGCACCACGCGGAATGAATACGCGGAATTAAAATCAGGTCCATTGGCAAAATTGCTGTCAAGATTCGATGCACCGGAATACCAATCGAAACGGGTTGCCGTTCCATCGTTCGTGTGGCCGAGGTATTTCATCCCCCCAAATCCTTTGCGGACATAAATATGCCAATCCGATGCACCTGTTGAATCCGCATTCCATCCAATGGTAAGATTGCGGTTTTCGGTTGAATCGAAGTCAGTGGTTCCCGTCAAATCCCCCGAACTTTCACCAGGATTATCATAAATAAATACGTTCTGTTCTTGTGAGTAAATGGGCGTAATCGTCAATGTCAATGGTAAAACAAAAAGAGCAATAAAACGCAAAAAGCGAATACACATCATACTGCCTCCGTCATAACATTTTGTTGCAGTTTTAATCCAACATGTTTTTAGGCTTTCCAAACTTCCTCTCCAAATGACCAGCCTTTGCGAACCTGCTCTTTAATGTAAGCATCCAGCATGGAATCATTGGTGATTTTCATTTTTGCGGCATCGTATTCAATGCGCTTATTGAAACGCTGCGACAAGACACCAAGCAAGGCCATTTCGGTGAGATCGGAAGAGTAGTCGAAGCATGATCCCGGCATCGAGCCATTGCCTTTGATGGCGTCGATCCATTCCTGCCATGGTCCTCCTTGGACACGGGGAATGCTTTTCTCGGTAGGATTTTTGGAAAATTCTTCCCACACGCTCTCCGGTATGAGTTTGGGATTATTGGGACGGCCGCCGGTCATGAGGGAACATTTATCGCCATGCATGATCATTCCGCTCCCTGCCAATTGATCCAAACCCCATTCCGGGCGGATATCCGGTTTCAAGCCACCATCATACCAAGTGAGAACCACAGAAGGTTTGTTTCCGCGCGCGGGGAACGAGAAACGGATGATCGATCGGTCAGGCGTAAAACCTTCGGGCGAGGGACTACGCTTGATTGCTTCAACGGTTTCCGGCATACCGAGTTGCAATGCCCAGAAGGGACCGTCCAAGGTATGGCATGCCCAATCGCCCAGTTCGGCGTTCCCGAAATCGTACCATCCACGCCAATGGCGGGGGATGTAGTAGTGGCTGTACGGACGTTCTTTGGCCGGACCGAGCCAGAGATCCCATTGTAGATATTCGGGAACTTCTTCCGGTTTCGGTGGATAGGTTTCCGGTTTGGAAAAATAATTTCCTTGAAAATTAGGTCCGTTGAACCAGGCAAAGACCTCTTTTACCTCTCCCATTACACCGGCTTCATACCACTCTTTAATGGAACGAATACCATCGGTGGCGTGGCCTTGGTTCCCCATTTGGCTGATCACGTTGTAATGATGCGCGGCTTTCTTGAGCGTTCGCACTTGCCAAACATTATGCGCGAGCGGTTTTTCAACATACACATGCTTGCCGTTTTGCATGGCGCACATGGCTGCGGCAAAGTGAGTATGATCCGGTGTGGCGACACAAACGGCGTCGATTTCCTTTGCCATTCTATCGAACAGGATCCGGAAATCATGAAAATATTTTGCGTTTTCATATTGGTTCTTCGCTTTCGCCGCTCTTTCATCGCTGACATCGCACAGCGCAACGATGTTTTCGTCCGAGCAACCTTTCAAACTGGCACTGCCGCGTCCTCCAGCGCCAATCACCGCCACGTTCAATTTGTCATTGGGCGAAGCGCCTTCTTTGCCGATGGCGAAGTGTGGAAACACGAAAGCCGCGGTGGTGAAAGCCGCTGTCTTTTTCATAAATTCACGACGTGTATGTTTTGTCATTATTCGCTCCTATAATTTTAATGCTTTACTGTATTTTTCGAGTCTTTGATTTGTATTTTCGATTTTCTCATGGAAGAATGTCTGACGTCAAGCATTGCACTTTGTGCAATCATGATCGAACACTATATCAGCGTAGTGCTATTTGGTAGATTATGATAGTATCCTTAATCGTGGTTCGCGAATTTTAAATTATGTGAAGATTAGTGAGGTTATTGTTCCATGAAACGACGGCAGTTTATTCAAACATCGTTGTGCGGGAGTGTGAGTTCCTTTATTGTTTGCCCTTCTGTTTTGTCGGCAGAAGACGAAGCACGCGCATCTTTCTCCCATGATTATCAATTGACTCGCGATATTCCGACTCGTTTATTCGATGGAGAGCGTTGTTGGTGCCATCCGCGCGCAGGAATCGTACCCAGTGCCGGACAAAATGACTTCCCGCGGGTGGTTATGACAATGAACACCCTGCATTTGAAAGGCAGCGATGTGTTCAAAGGGATGTATGGACTGCACACCAATGACCTTGGTAAAAGTTGGACGGAACCACAAGAGATTGAAGCGCTATCTCCCCACTATGAAACAATCGACGGCCAGAAACGTCCTGTCGCAGTCAGCGATTTCTGGCCGACTTGGCACCGGCAATCCAAGACACTTCTGGGAACGGGACACACAGTGGTTTACACCCCCGAGTGGCGAGTTACGCATCCTCGACCTCGTCATGTTGCCTATTCAACCTATGATCCGAAACAGAATGAATGGAGTCCTTGGCGGAAACTGGAAATGCCCGATCCTAAAAAATTCCATGACGCCGGAGCCGGTTGTACCCAACGCTATGATTTAGAAGATGGAACGATCCTTTTACCTGTTTACTTTCGACCGCCAGGGAAAAACTCCCATGTCACTGTCGCACGCTGTTCTTTTAACGGCAAAACGTTGCGGTACATCGAGCATGGAAACGAACTGGCGATCGATGACCAAACACGAGGACTTCACGAACCTTCGCTAACGAGATTTGACGGAGAATATTACCTGACGATTCGTAACGACAAAAAGGGATTTGTGACACAAAGTAAAGATGGGCTGCATTTTGAACCGATCAAACCATGGACATTTGATGATGGCTCAGGGTTAGGGAATTACAACACCCAACAGCATTGGGTTACCCATAGTGACGGTTTGTTCCTGGTCTATACACGCAGGGGAGCGGACAACGATCATGTATTCCGTCATCGCGCTCCTCTCTTTATGGCTCAGGTTGATCCTGAGCGGCTTCATGTGATTCGCAGTACAGAAAGAGTCCTTGTTCCTGAACGCGGCGCACGCCTGGGAAACTTCGGTGTCACCGACGTGACGGAAAATGAAACGTGGGTAACAGTAGCCGAATGGATGCAACCAAAGGGAGTCGAGAAATATGGCAGCAATGGCAGCGTATTCTTAGCCAGGATCCACTGGGATAAACCCAATAAGAGAATGTCAACATAATCTCAACCCTCACCTTCAATCCGATATGCAAGAGTGCACTGCTGACTATTTGTTCATAGTCAAAAGAACCTGTGAAGGAAAAGCATCGTGTATTTCACAAAGAAATCTTCGCTAATATCCAGTTGGTGACAAACCGGCCTTTATCATCGTTTGTGGGATCACGTGGACGGACAGGTGGAGGGCCAGGTGGTGGACTTCTGTGGAATCCTCCTGCAGGCATTTTGATTTCAGAAATGCCTTTAAGAGAAAATTCATTGGGAAGCTGACTCCTCATTTGTTCCTCAGTACCGAACCAATAGAAAGTTTTTTGATTCCCCATCCATTTTTTGAGGTCCTGCCAAAATTTCGAGGTGACACGATTTGTTTTGTTATCACGATAACATTTACGTATTTCTTGCTGTTTATCGTGCTGCATCATTTTGTCCATGAAAGATGGATCCAAACCACCCAATATCATAGAGGATCCTTGATCTGGTTTCCCTTCCTGTTTTCCCGGCATTCCCGGTCTGTGTCTATTTCTTCCGGAAAGGATTGAGGCATCGACAAGTTTCCAGCCTCCAAGGAAATCCATTTGGTTCTGTATGTGGTGGGGAGCGATCAGGACATGATTTTTGGGAACGATTCTTGAAATCCGTTGTGAAACGTCATAAATATCCTTCTGAATCCATATTTTGGATGGGATAGCAAAGCCACATTCTATGAGGCAAACAATCAACGTAAGGGCAATGATTCTAGGTGACCATTTTTCCATCTTGGACGGATAGGTTGCATGCAAATACTTGAGATACCAGACGCCGGCAATGATATACAAGGGAAAGGTCGGCATCAGAAATCGCATGGTTCCATCAAAGAAATAATAAGCCATATAAAGCAATGTTACGGGCACAATGATTCCTGTTAACAGAATACCGATCGAGCGAGTGTCTTTAATGCGGCACAGCCAAACCAAGCCGGCCATTCCCAAAATGGAAAAAACAGCGACACCGTAACCAATAATCATAAGAATATAGGGAATGAATTTGAGGATAAAAAACCAAAGAGAAAATAGTGCACTGCCACTTCCATATCCCGTTTCGCCAAACGTACCAAAGAAGTATTGGTTGTAAGCATAAACTCCGAGTAAGGGAAGAAATGCGATTCCTCCAAAAAGCATACCTTGCAGGAAGCCTCGCAGGCTCCAACGTTGCTCGTACCAGATAAAAAGACTGAAAGCGGGTATGTATAGCGCTTCAGGATAACGGAATGTGGGAATCATTCCCATCCAAAGCGCCATGGGAATCAGCCCGATCCAGGATTTGTTTTTTCTCCAGTATTCGATCGCGAGTAGACCATAGACCATGAAAAAAACTACTGCCGGATGGGCATCGCCTTGAAAAGCCCAACTGTTCATGACGGGATTGACTGCCGTAATGAGTAAGGCGAGCAGCGCCCATGGTTTCCCCACCCATTTTCGGGTGAGAAGATAGACGGCAAGTAAGGTACCACTGATAAACAAGGGGTTAAGCAGCGTATATCCCGTTCCAAACAACCAGTACGGAATCGCCTGAAGAAGAGGTAAGCCAGGGGGATATCGGCTTATCAGGACATTGTTACCGACCATCAGCCAATGGGGACTGATGAATTGGAATGGTTGTTCGTGTTCTGTCCAGAGACGTCCTTCGTCTGCTAACAGACGGGTTTGGACATAATAACCATTCGAATCCGGCCCGGTGCTTACAGGAGTCCACAGCCACATTATGAACAAAACATGCGCAAAGAGAATGATGGAAGCCCATCGATTTTCATGACGGTATTTTGCAGGAAACAGAAGCGACAAATACCTGATTTTCCTTTCCACAATCTTTTTTTGCCTCATCAAATGAATTCGAAATCTTACAATTCACAGCAGCATTAAGTATACCTCTGATTTGTGAGAATTCTCTGAGAAATAGTGAAGAATAAGCAAAATATCTGTTTATCGTGGAATGTACTTGAATCATCAAATTCATCGATTTCAAGTGAATTACAATTCATCCTGTTTCAAGTAGAACAACGCAATACTTTGAATTGCTCTCTCTAGTGCTATAGTGGCTTGTAGATTCATGAGTAAATACAACAATCATTTTATCGCTGGGAGGTAATACAATGTGTGAACACTGCACGCGACGGGAATTTTTGGGTACTGGTTTGAGTGGTGGAATGATGCTCGCCAGCGCATCCTGGACTCACGCATGGGCTTCGCAAACCGCGATCCCGCAACGAAGTGAAAAAGTGAAAATTTGTGTGATTTTCACTGGCACACCCGTATCGGATGACCGGAATTGGGGAGCCGACGAACATCAAGTGAAAGCAGTAAAAAATCACCTGGCCAAGGTGGAAAAGAAACTGGGAAACATCGAACTGATCATTGGGCAGTCGACGAACAATGAGCAAACAGCTGCTTTGTTGGAAAAGGCTGGGCCGAAAGTACCGGTGCTTACGGTCAATACACAAAATTTCGCTTTGACAAGAGTCGTGAAGCCGATTCTCGATGGCAATCATCCCATGGCGGTATTTTCTTTGCCGGCCAGCGGTCACGATTGGATGTATGCGCCCCGCTGGCATCGTCAAGGGCATCCCGTCACCCTTCTCGCCAGCGATGACCTTTACGAACTTGAACGAGCACTCCGTTTGCTGAGAGTCATTCCTATGATGCAGCAGACTCGAATTCTCGTCTTTCCTCCGGCCCGAGGCACTGCGCCAGCCCAGTCACCGGAGGAAGTCAAGAAGCGGTTAGGGGCCGATGTCGTGGCTGTTGAAGAGGAAACTTTCGACGATATGATCTCCAAGGCGGATGATCAGGAAGTACAAGATGAATTCGACTGGTGGAAAAAGAATGCAAAGGAGATCATCGAACCAAACACGGAAGACATCACAAAGGCCGCCCGGATCAGTATCGCCATCCAGAATCTTGTTGAACAACAACAAGCCCAAGGGCTGGCCATAGGCACTTGTATGGGATGGTTGCAAAAAGGATTTCCCTGCTTGGGATTTACCCGCCTTCGCGACAAAGGCATCCCGGCGGCATGCGAAGGGGATATGGATTCTGTGCTAACCATGCTTCTCTTTCAGTATGCGTTCGATCGTCCCGGTTTCCAGGGCAATGCCACTTTTGATACATCCCGTAACGCGCTCTGGACCGCCCATTGTACGGCGCCTCTGAAAATGGATGGCCCGGATGGCATGGAAGCGCCTTACCTCCTGCGCGGGCATTCCGAGGTCGGTGGAAGCGGCTGTGTACCCGAGGTTCAATATCGTATCGGGGAGACCATCACGCGCACGAAACTGGTCAACCTGGATACAATACTCGTTTCGACAGGCGAAATCATCGATGTTCCGGAAAAGGCGGTCCACGGTTGTCGAACTCAAATCGTCACCGAAGTTCGCGACGCGGCGAAGATGGCCGCCAATTGGAGTAGTGTCCTTGAGACGGAAGATGCCATGACGCTGTTACACCGAGTAGTGTTTTATGGTGATCATATGAACAGTGCTTATCACCTCGCACGGTTGATGGGTATGAATGTCGTAGAGGAAGGCTGAACGAAGCAGTATTTTAAGCTCCATGGAATGCAAGAATGTCAATATAATTTCATTTCAGCCACAATTTCCGATCCAACGTCCGATATTGCACGGCCTCACACACATGTTCCGGCCGAATCGAATCACTCCCTGATAGATCCGCAATCGTTCGCGCCACTTTGATCACTCGATCATAAGCGCGAGCGGACAATCCCAATTTTTCCAATCCTGACCGCAGCATATCGCGAGTCACATCATCCATTTTGCAGTATTTTTTGATATCTTTCGAACCCATGTGCGCATTGCAGAAAATAGCGGTATCGGCAAAACGCTGCCGTTGAATCTCTCTCGCCTGTTTGACTCGTTGTCGAATCATTTCCGACGGCTCTCCCGTCGGAGGAGCATGTAAATCATCGAAAGAAACACTGGGTACTTCGATATGAATGTCAATTCGGTCGAGAAGCGGACCGGATAGTTTGGAAATATACCGCTGAATCTTTCCCGGTGAACATTGACAGGCATGAGTCGAATCCCCGAAATAACCACACGGACAAGGATTCGCAGCGGCGATCAACATAAAACGGCTTGGGAACGTCAAGGAGCCGGACGCGCGGGAAATCGTCACAACCCCATCCTCCAGCGGTTGACGGAGATTTTCCAAGACATTTCGGGAAAATTCCGGCAATTCATCCAAAAACAAGACACCATGATGTGACAAACTCACCTCACCCGGCTTTGGAAAAGCGCCGCCCCCGATCAAGCCGGCGTCCGAGACCGAATGATGGGGAGAACGATAGGGACGTACTGCGATCAATGGTTTGTCTAAAGGAAGTGAGCCGTGAATACTATGAATTTTTGTGGTTTCCAACGCTTCTTCGAAACTCATCGGCGGTAAGATCGTGGGTAACCGTTTCGCCAGCATCGTTTTTCCGGAACCGGGGGGGCCGACCATAATTAAATTATGCCCTCCGCCTGCCGCCACTTCCAATGCTCTTTTGACCGCTTCCTGCCCTTTCACCTCCGAGAAATCGACCTCATGGCGGGCGGCTTCGGCAAAAATCGCTGTTACATCGATCTGAAAGGGAGCATGGGAATTCGGTTCGGTCAGTATTTCAACCGCTTCCAACAGCGTTTTGACGGGATACACATCGATCCCGTCTACCACCGCCGCTTCTTTCGCATTCTGTTCCGGAAGGAAAAATCGTTTTACATGGTTTTCTTTGGCGGCAATCGCGACCGGTAAGGCTCCATGAATGGGGCGAAGCGTTCCATCCAATGCCAACTCGCCCAATAGCAAAGTTTTCTCTGTCGCTTCGATCGGGATAATACCGATCCCCACCAACATGGCGACCGCAATCGGGAGATCGAGAGACGATCCTTCCTTTGGGATATCGGCCGGCGCCAGATTCAAGGTCATACGTTTGGGCGGGAATTGATAGCCGCAATTTGCCATCGCGGAACGCACGCGTTCTTTGCTTTCTCGAACCGCCGCATCGGGTAAACCCACAATCGTGATTCCCGGCTGACCGGAAACGATGTCCAGTTCCACTTCCATGATATAGGCATCGATTCCAATGGTGGCACTCGAAAGAACACGTACATACATGATATTCTCCATGATCACGATTGATCGGGACGGCTTGGAACGCACCCGTCGAAGAAATTAACATACCAAAAAAATAAGACACCTGTCAATGAATTCAGCTCAAAAAAATAAAAAAAATTTTCGATTTCAGCAACGGATTATTTCTTCTTTGTGAATAGGGAAGGAAAATAGAAGAAAATGGAAAGAATTTCAATAACGGCGCGGTAAAGATTCTACAAATTGATTTCTTTTTCCATATCCAAACGTTTTGCCGCCAATTCGATATCTTTTTTGAACCGTTTATATTTCCGGTCTTTGACTATTTCTGCTGCCTTGTGCAATATTTCTCCGGCCTTTTCTTTTCGGCCCAGATTGCGATAGGCTTGGATCAGGTCGATCATCGTTACCACAGAAGTGCTGTTAATTGCGAATGATTTTTCCAAGTAGGGTAGTGCTTCTTCACTTTTTTCCAAACTTTCCAAATACGCTTTTCCTACGGCGTGGTACATGTTGTCGAGAAACATTTGTTCCTCACTGGCTAAAGTGCGTGATTCCGCCTCCTTGATTCCATCCATCAAATACTGAATGCCTTTTTTGAAGTTTTCTTCTTTTCGAATATATAGATTTCCCAGGTGATGATAGGCGAATATATTGTGGGGATTTTCCTTCAACAGTTCTTTGAGAATCTTTTCCGCTTCTTCAAGATCTCCACCAAGCCAGCCCGGGATATCCCGAAGCAAAATCGCATATCCGAGCCTGGCCCTTTCATTGGAAGGAGCGATTTCAACCGCTTTGGTAAACAAATTTCGGATCATCTTACCTTCCGGCATCATCGTTAACTTGGAAGCTCCCTGCTTGGCCTGTTCCGCCAATGCATAAGACATACTTTGAGCCAGCCAACAGAGATATTCTGCATTTTTGGGTTCCTGATTGACGCATTGTTGAAAGAGGATTTTGGCTTGATCGAATTTGTGTTCCAAATAAAATTCTTTTCCCCGTTGAAATATTTCCTCGGCGTCCAACGTATTAGAAGTATTGGATGTGGCTTGAGTTTCTACCGGCGAAAGAAGGGGGATAACAAAACAAACGAATAAAATGCAAGGCAAAAACAGTATTTGTGTACTTCTCATAAATTACTCCTCTACAAGCATTTGAGATTCCAAAGGTATTAGTGTACCATGTATCAGGCTATTGTTGAATAGCTTGATTACACTGAGTGCAACAAACGGAAGAGAATACTTTCATGAAAGTATGTGACATTGTTCAGTTTTACAGCCCCCTTAGTGGCGGTGTAAAACGTTATCTTGAAGATAAAATCCAAAGTTTTTCCTCCCGGCCGGAGGATCAGCATATTGTTATTGTTCCGGCTGAACAGAACAGCATTTATAGCCGCTTTCAGACGACTTTTTACGAAGTAAAATCCTTCCGATTGATCGGTTCACTTAGTTACCGTATGTTATTGAACCGAAAACGAATTTTATCCATTGTTGAGAGCGAAAAACCGGATCTCATTGAAGTGGGAGATCCCTACCGCTCCGCGTGGATCGCACTAGAAGCAGCAAAGCAGACGAATATCCCCATCGTAGCTTTTTATCATTCCGATTTTCCCCGGGCATTAGGAAGAACAATCAGCCGATTTTGTGGGATACGGATCGAAAATATACTATCAGGCTGGATCAACCGGTATGTACAGGATTTATATAATCGAATGAACGCAACCATCGTAGCGAGCCGGCGGATGGAACAACTTTTGCGTGAATGCGGAATAGAACATGTTGTCCGGATTCCCTTGGGAACCGATATTCACAGTTTTTATCCCAATCCGGATGCCTATAAGGTTCGAAAAGAGTTAGGCCTTTCTGAAAATGATACCCTTTTGCTTTTTGTCGGACGTTTGGGACGGGAAAAAAACATTTATTCTCTCATTGAAATGATGAATTATCTGCCGGCTCAAAACCGGCGTCAGGGAAAATACCATCTACTGTTAGTTGGGGATGGTGAGCTGAGAAATTTTGTCCAAAAAACGGTAAAAGAAAATCCGTCGATCTCATGGTATCAATATTCGACGTCCATTTCGGAATTGACCTCCTACTATTCTGCGGCGGATTTATTCGTCCATGCCGGGCGCTATGAAACGTTCGGTATCACTTCGTTGGAAGCGCAAGCATGCGGTACCCGTGTGCTTGCTGTCAAAAACGGGGGCTTGGATGAAACCGTTGCCGGAGAATATCCTTTGATCATGTCCGATACGGCTCGTCCTTCGGATTTGGCAGCCGCCGTGCATCAAATCGATAATATCCCCGAATCTCAAAGCCCCGAAGAACGCCGTCTCCGGATGGTTCAACATTTTTCGATCCGGATGACATTTGACCGGATATTTCGTCTCTATGAACATATTTTACAAGGAGAACCGGTTGAAGATTTTTTGATTCCCGAATTTGATGAAAAACAAGATGAGCTACACCATACGCCCGTACTCACCCACTGACCGCGAGGCCATCCGCCATATTTGCTGTGAAACCGGTTTTTCGGGAAATCCCATCGATCCTATCTTTTGTGACCGTGATGTATTCGCTGACTTTTTAACACGTTATTATACGGATTGGGAGCCGGAAAGCGCGTGGGTCGTGGAATACAATCAAGAAATAGTCGGCTATTTACTCGGCTGTACGCGGTATCGATATCATCAATTGGTTCAGATAGGTCTTCTTCTTACCGTTATCACCCCGAAAGTACTTTCTCGTCTGATCTTCGGGCGATATAATCGGGAAAGCCACAAATTTCTGAAATGGTGCTGTTTTCAAGGCCGCAAAGAAACTCCGACTGCACCAAAACAAGCAGGACATTTGCATTTCAATATCCTTCCAGAGCATCGCAATTGTATGCAGGGACAGCGCTTGATCCGCTCATTTATTGCATGGGCGAAAAAACGCGGAAACAAACGCATTTTCGGTCAAATCCAAACCAAAGAAGGACGCCGCACGGCGCGGGCATTCGAAAAATTTGGTTTCCATATTATGGATCAAAAAGAAATCAGCAAATTTCAAGACCATACCGATGAAAAAACCTATGTCACAACTGTCGTCAATGAATTGAAATGAAGAATCATGGTTGAGGAACCGATCCAAAAGAAATATCTCGTAGTATCTTTACACGACGTAACCCCTCATTCCGAGAAAATCTATCGTCCTTTTCTCACGGAAATGGAGGAATTAGGCTTACTGACAACGACTCTTCTCGTCGTTCCCAATTTTCATGATGAATATCCAATCGCCGAATATCCTGAATTTCTCGATTGGTTGCGAACAATGCAAAATCGCAATCATGAAATTTGCCTTCATGGTTATTCACACAAAGCGAAAATTGTTACAGGGGGATGGATATCCAAAGGAATGGGACGGATATATACGGCCGGAGAAGGTGAATTTTATCAGCTGAATTACGACCAAGCGAAAACGCGAATTACAAATGGACTCGAGATGTTCCATTCACTTCACTTGGAAACAAAAGGATTTGTCGCTCCCGCTTGGTTGTTGAGCCGCGGTTCCCGTGAAGCGATTCGCGATTCGGAACTCCTTTACACCACAACCCTACAGCATTTGGATTTTCTTCAAACAAATAAGACCGTCTATGCACCGACCTTGGTTTTTAGTTCACGAAACCGATGGCGTAGGTTTGTTTCGAAAAAGTGGGTGTCATTTTGGTCATCACTCAATCGTTCGGCAAAAATCATCCGAATCGCAGTACATCCGGACGATTTAAAATACCCGGAGATTCGCTTCATGATTCGTTCTTGTATCGCGCAACTTTTGAATAAACGGCAATTGGTAACGTATACCCACCTTGCCAACCTCTCAAATCATCTTTAAATAACAAGACTATGGCTGTTCTCCAGCTCAAGAAATAGAAATAAGAACCACGTATATTCGTAGTTTTTCTCAGGCTGACTATATTGATTGTCGGTTTCATACAAATCGCAGCCCGATACACTCTGCGTACAATTCAAGAGTAGGATCATCCCGGTTTATGGCAAGAACAAAAAAACTGACACAAAAGAATCTTTTTCGCTATGCGTTGCAGGGAGTGATTCTGGGCGTTTTGGCGACAACGATAGTCGTCTTTTTCACGACGGAAGCAGAAACCATCGAACAACTCAAACATTTTCGATGGGAAATCAGTATCGTTATGATTGTGATGGTTATCACTGCCTGGTTGTGCAACGGTGGACGAATCCTGATTCTTTCCCGCTCTTTGGGATACTATTTAACCTATCGGCAAAGCATCGCGATTTCTCTCTCCTCTGAATTCGGAATCGCCGCAACTCCCGCCGGAATGGGGGGAGCCGTCATCCGGCTTGGACTCCTCCGCCGCGCCGGTGTGCCTTTAGCCCATGGCACCTCTATGTTGGCAACCGATGTTGCGTTGGATACTCTATTCTTTTCTTGCTTATTTCCTTTTGCTTTGTATTCCCTCATTCGAAATCCCAAGATTTTAAATCTTTTACAATCTGTCGAATGGGGTACTTTGTTGATTTTTATTTTTTGTGCTGTAATCGTAATTTGCTTGATCATAAAATACCGTTTGATTCAATCTCTTTCAAAAAAAATCATGATCTGGCCGATTCTTTTAAAATATCGCCTACCTGCTCGAAGCCGTTTCCTCAAATGGAGAATGATCGTGGGGTGGCGTCAGATGAAAGAGGGATTGCACCGCTTGTTTATGATGCGGGGCACTTCCGTATTGGCGACGTTTTGTTTGGCCAGCATTCAGTGGATTTGCCGGTACAGCATTCTTCCCCTGATTCTTTACGCCTTATCCATACCGAATGATCCAATTCTCCTATTCATGTTGCAGGGATTTCTTTTTTTAGGCTCATTGCTTTTCGTCTTGCCGGGTGGCGGCGGTGGGGTTGAAGTGTCAACGGCCCTCATTCTGAAATTGATTATTCCTCAAGCGGTCATTGGTATCGTCATCTTGTTATGGAGACTCTTCACGTATCATCTTTATTTGCTTGGAGGTGGGATCGTATTTTTTACAACATGCGCACGCCTGAACACTCTTTTCCCAAAAGCTCCGATAACGGAGGAAGAAGAAATTTCATTCGATGAAAATGAAGTTGACGAAATGAATAAAATGCTGTAATAATCCGAAAAACACAAAAAGTATGTGGATCGTTACTTTGACTTTGCTTTACGAAACCGTGCTTTCTGCTCTTTTGTCATTTTTTCTGTTGCATATTGGAAAATCAACCGCTTTTTAAAAGGTCTCAATGACTCTAACAAGCGCCCAATCCGCGTGATCCCCATTGCGATACCCCGCGTCTTTCACAACCAATTTCAATCGAGTCGTCCCTTCTGCTTTCGGTAATGGTAGAGTGATTTTTCTTGGAGGAGTAGTCGGAATCGTCAACGGGCTTTCATAACGCTTTACGTCATTCACATAGATTTCAAAGAAAACGGTTGCCAGGCCGGGATATTGCTCAAATAAAGGCATCGCTTCGTAGTCCACGCCCAGTTGACATTCAAACAAGTTGAATTTCCCCGGAAACTCATACTCGATGATTGCATTGGCATGGCTGCCGAGGCCGTAACGGTAAATCGTATCCCGAATTCGCAGCTGCTGTTTGTCTACCGATAAATCGTGGCCGATGACCTTTCTTGCATCCAATCCCTCGTTTTCCGGCCAATCCTGCTGAAAATTCACAGGCGTTAGATCACTCAAGTACAAAACATATGGATCATTTTTCCGTTCATGATGGCGAATGTACAATACAGCAAAAATACACAAAAAAGTGACAAATGTGGTCTTTGCCAATAGAGAATATTTTCGTTCCGGTTGCTCAGGAACACGATATTCATAAATCAAAAACAAGATGTAAATCAAGACATTGACAGCAGCGGCAATGAGACCCAACGTCGAGTCAATTTCTTCCACCTGCTTGGGTCTCGCGAATAAAGGGCAGATAACCATCAAATTGATCAGATAAGTTCCACTCAATGCCACAAAGATCATCTTGCGAAACGGTTTCCGAACCGCCAATACCGCATAAAAAAGAAAAAAAGGAAACAAATAACGTTCGTGAACTTTGGTGGGGAGCATATAAAAAGCGAATGCCAAGTGCGAGGCTGCAATCCACAAATCGTTCGCGTGATTACGATGCCATATCCGGTACAACGTCAACAAAAAAGCGGAACCGAACAACAACACACCGAGGTTTCGGTACGTCAGCCATTGCACGAGAACATTGACGTGCAGCATGCCGTCATTTCCAAACAACCATCCCCAAATGCGGAAATCCAATGTGTTCGGGTCGGCATGGAGATACCATCCATTGAATGCGCCTACCGTTACATATTTTCCCCATTGTAGGCTGCTCGTTACACTGTTTTGATACACCAATCCTAAGCGGCCGGTCAGGATATACGGAGAAAGTATGAGAAAAGCGGCAAGACAAAAGCCGCCAATCAATGTAAGCGATTTTTGCGGAATTCGCCGTGCCACAGGAACAAAAAAGAGCAATGGAATGAAAGGAATGGTTTGAATCTTAGTCAAGAATGCCGCAGCGGCAAAAAAACCCGCCCAAAAATACAAATCCAGCATGAGCAAGTAAAAAGATGCAAACAAAAATGCGGTGAATATCGCATCTACTTGGCCATAATAAACACTGACATAAAGGATTGCCGGATTCAAAAAAAACAAAATCAACGCCTGAATTCCCGTTCTCCCGTCCTTCAATTGCTCTCCGATTCGATATAGCATCAACGCAATACAAATTTCAGCAAAAACCGTAACCAATTTGATCATGCAAAGGAAAATCCGGGTTTCCAAAGGACCACCTAAAAACAATCGATAAACATGTGCTAAAAAATTCAGAATATACAAATAAAGCGGTGGGTAGTTGACAAAACCAAATTGCAATTCATCCGGATGATCATAAACGGCAAGAAAACCATGGTCTGCCATATACGATGCCCAGGATGTGAAAAACAAAAAATCCTGCTCAAAGCCGATCAATGGCAGAAACGGCAGCCGAATGAAAACTCCGGCGATGATCAACGACCAAACCGTACGGGGAAATTGAATGAACGAACGATTCCAACCCGTCATTTTTCGGGAACACACTTATCCTTACCGCGTTTTTTACGCCGATACGGATGCCGGCGGTGTGGTGTATTATGCTCAATATTTGCGAATGTTTGAACAGGTGCGCGCGCTCTATATCGAAGAATATGGAATCACCCTTCGCGAAATGGTCAAGCAGGATTGCCAATTCGTTTGCCGTAAAGCTGAACTCGACTACCTCTCGCCGGCACGGCTCGATGATATACTTGACATTCATGTTTGGATTTCCGAGATGGGCAAAACGTTTTTTACTTTCGCCTATGAAATTTTTTGTACAAATAGAGTCTCTGAAGCCAATCAACCCATTAAAATCGTGAATGGCATAACCAAAATGGTGTGCTGCAAAACGCGTAATGATACAATCCTTCCTCAACGAATTCCCCAATGGATTCTCGATAACCTGAGTCAAAAACCGGCCAAAGGGTTGTAAATGCCTTCAACCTGTAATAACGTATCTCATATTCTTTTGCGATATCATTTTAGAATAATACGAATTTATATACCAATGATGAGACGATTTGTTCCCACAATATCCATTTGGCTTTGGGTTCTTTCTCTTCCTTCGTTTTCTCAAGAATCCGCCTCCACTGCTAGAAATAATCCAAGCGGACGACCGGTTGAAATTATAAACGGTGATTATACTTATGATTTGGTCAATGAAATTTTGGAAGTTCATCCATCAGGTGACAAGCAACCGACGTTAATACTCGGAGAACGATCGATCACTGCCGATGTGATCAAGTATCAATCGCAAAAGCAAATTCTCAGCGCGACCGGCGATGTACATCTTTGGTCATATGGTGTGATTCTTCGTGGAGAGCGTTTACATTATTTTGTGGACAAAGAAGAAGGTGAACTGAAGGAAGTAAAACAATCGCAACTATCGGAAGGTGTCTATTTTTATGGAAAAACACTGAAATTTCGGCAACGTCCTGCCAAAACTCCGAAAGGAGCAACCGCTCCTGTCACCGAACCGGAATATACCCTGCTGGACGGCGCTCTTACGACAAACGATATGCCGGTTCCCTATTACGAAATCGAACCGAACCGCACGGTGATCTTTCCCGAGCGCCGTTATTGGGCATATAACCTGTTATTTAAAGCCCAGAATTGGCCGCTTTTTTACCTTCCCCTCTTTACCGGTTCATTGAGAGAACATCAAATCGCCCACTTTTTCAATATCGGATATTATTCCGATTTAGGGGTAGGTATTTATAACCGCTTGATGATCAAAGCGACAGAAGAAGTCACGATCGATTTATACGGTGACTATTTTACCAAAGTCGGCATTGGTAAAGGACTCAAAACTCGTTTTGACGTTCCCGGTGAATATGGTCCTAAGGGATATGTATATGGTTACCACATCGAGCAGGAAGGACCGGACAACGATTACGTCTTCGACGGCGATGACCGTTACTTACTAGCGGGTGAATATGAACAAAATCTCCCCTACGAAATGCGTTTTACCGCTCGCGGGCACCGGTTCTCCGATTCCGAATACCGATGGGATTATCGTAGCCCGGAATCCAATCATGAAATGGACCTTGATTTGCTGGAACGTGATATCGTCTCA
Organism: uncultured bacterium; assembly: GCA_964412555.1. Lineage (GTDB taxonomy): Bacteria > Hinthialibacterota > Hinthialibacteria > Hinthialibacterales > Hinthialibacteraceae > CAYPPG01. The sequence goes on along the minus strand of CAYPPG010000022.1, from coordinate 42,925 downwards.
TTCATGAACCTATCCAAATGGTGGGACGACCAAAGTCTCCGTATCACGACGGCTGCGAATCTTGATCCGTTTTATTACAGCAGTTTTCCTTTTGTAGAGCGGAAACCGCAGGTCCATTTCGAGCAGTATCCAACCCGACTCTTCGAGACGGATTTGTTCGCGGATTTACACTTGGACTATGGACGCTATCGCAGAGAACGCGGAGTTACGTATTTTCTCGATGATTACAATATCGAAGATCTCACATACTTTGTCGACGAAGTGGACCGGTTCGATGGGGAACTGACATTTACCTATCCTTTCTATCTACCGGGACGCATCACGGTGACACCGTGGATCGGCTTTCGAGGTACCCATTACGCCGATCCCGTTCGAAGTGTATATATTCCAAGGACTCCTTTTGAATTTGATTCTGAAACCCGTTCCATGTTGGAAGGGGGAACCGAAATATCCACTCGTTTCGTATCCGAATTCGATCCGTTTCTCGATCGATACGACAAAATGCGTGCGGTCATAGAACCGATCCTCAATTACGGCTACTACAATCCCAGCACCGATCTGGAAGAATTGACCAGAGACGCCGGAAGAGTGCGTTTCCCCTATCTCGATCCCACAGATGAAATCCGCTATGAAATGCATAATCTATCCGCCGTGATTCGGACCACAATCCAAGGGAAGGATAGTTCAGGCAGAACTTCCGATTTCATGCAGCTCAGCGTCGGCGGAGCATACGATCAAATGCCGGATGAAAATCTGCGCTTCAGCAATTTCGAATTTTTCGACGATCCTGCCAGATACAATGATCAGCGGTACAAAGATTTGCTGGAGAAGTTCACTATTCATCCCTTCGACTGGATTTCTCTTGGCAATACGCTTCGATACGATGTCGAAGACGGAGATATTCGTTCCTCTTATTACTATGCCAATCTCCAGCCTATTCAGCGTCTGCAAATGAGTTTGGGATTTTACACATTTCTCTTCCCCAATTTCAATCCGAATGTAACCGGTGATGAGCAAAAAGACGCTGTGTTGCAATTACTCTATGACGTATCCCCAAAATGGCAATTGTTTTACTCCAGCCGTTTTGATGTGGATGAAGGAATTTCCCGCACCAATCGCATAGGAATTATGCGCGATCTGTACGATTTCTTCTGCATTTTTCGCATCGGTCATCGCAATCATCCAACCGTCGGCGACGATTTCACCTTTGATTTTACCATTGGCTTTTGGGGAATCGATGGACGCCAAGGGCAAAACCAAACGGAGTGGACCTGGCGATAACAAATTCCCAAACTTCTTCCCTATCTCCCCCCGAACGGCTATCATTACAGATTGTTTTCAAGGAGGTGCGAATGAATCTCAGCTCGTATTTGACTGACTTTAACCAATTGCTTCAAAAAGTTGATGCCACCGAAGTGGAAGCACTCGTCGATGCAATCGAAGAAGCGTACGATAACAATCGATTCGTCTTTATCATCGGCAATGGTGGCAGCGGTGCGAACGCTTCCCATATTTGTGAAGATTTAGGAAAGGGCACTTTGACCGATTTTGAAAACCAAAAGCGGCTGAAGGTTATGAGTTTGACCGACAATACCCCCTATATTCTGGCATGGGGGAACGATACCAGTTACGATCGAATCTTCGTCGAACAATTGAAAAATTTTGCCGAACCAGGGGCATTACTGATTGCCATCAGTGGTTCCGGTAATAGTCCCAATGTTCTTCGAGCGGTCGAGTATGCCAATGCGAACGGGATGAAAACCTTCGGTGTAACCGGCTTCAACGGTGGGAAACTACGAGAGATCGCCCACAATACATTTCATGTACCGACAGATCAAATGCAATCGCATGATATGCAAATGGGACTCTGCGAAGCGGTGCATATGGTTTTCTTTCACTATATTTTAATCACATTACGCGAACGTTTTCAAACAAAAAAATGAACACAGCAATCGGAATCGAAATAGGCGGAACGAAATTACAAGTCGGAATCGGTCTGCAAGACAATAAACTCATGAGTCTTGTCCGAGCCGATGTCGATCCGAAGCGCGGTGGCGCCGGAATTCGGGAAGTATTACCTTCACTTGTGAATGAAGCGATCGACAAGGCTCATTGTGCAAAAGAGAATCTATGCGGTATCGGTGTAGGATTCGGAGGACCGGTCGACTCGAAGCAGGGCGTGACACTTCTTTCCCATCAAATTGAAGGGTGGGAAAATTTCCCTTTGAAACAATGGCTAGAAGAACAATGGCAGGTGCCGGCCACCATTCAAAACGACGCCAGCTTAGCCGGATATGCCGAAGCCATCCTTGGAGCGGGAAAAGGCCATCGGCGCATCTTTTATATTACCATCGGCAGTGGGATCGGCGGTGGATTGATCACCGAAGGCGTTATCGATGAGGGACAAGGATATGGCGCCGCGGAAATCGGCCATACATGGGTACTCGATCCGGATACCACAGAGATGGAAAAACTGGAACTTGTATGCTCCGGCTGGTCCATCGGCCAAAGAGCACAAGATGCCGTCCTGAGCGGTGAACCTTCCAACCTATCGGAATTGAGCGGTGGAAAACCGGAAACCATCACTGCGAAAATGGTATATGAAGCGGCGGAACAACATGACATTCTCGCGACCGCCATCCTTGAAGAAACCACCGATACCTTAGCCGTAGCTATGGGGAATGTCATTAATCTTTTGCATCCCGAACGGATCGTAATCGGTGGCGGAGTTTCGTTTATGGGGCCTTTGTATTGGGTTCCGTTGAAGAAAAAAGTCAAGAACTTCGTCATGAAACCGTTTCAAGACCGCTATGAGATTGTCCCAGCTGCGTTACAGGAAGAGGTTGTCGTAATTGGTGGCGTTCTTTTGGGTCTTGCTGAAAAATAATAATGCAGGCAAGATGCCTGCGCTCCAATCAATCTGGCTGGCTGACGTTACTGGGAGCGCGGACATCCCTGTCCGCATTTTCAGCGCAAATGAGAACTTATCCGCTCCACCGTGCAGGCAAGATGCCTGCGCTCCAATTAATCCACAATTTTTGTGATCCGGTCAATCTCCGAATCGCTGAATTGATCCAACACATCCCTTACGCACGTTGAAAAACTGTACATCACCGCCCCTTCTTCTCCGGCTTGAAACCAATGTTTCGTGCCCGGTTCCAACGTAAGTAAATCCCCCGGCTTCAAATCAATCTCATGCCGCATGGTATAACAATGCTCTTTGCCTTCGAGAATGAATCCTTCTTTTAGTGTATTTTCGCCTGGAATATAAAATCGTACGGTTCCCCAGATGGCGCGGATCGTTTCTTCTTTACCCGGATTGTTCTCGACAGGTGGATGCCAATGTTCCGGTTCGGTTTGATTGGGAAACAACACCAGCACTTTCGCGCTGATCCGTTCCGTATTCACCATGGTGAATACTTGCACACCTTCGACCGCCAAGTGGCTCAAGCCAAAATCCACGATTTCAATGGCATTCACTTCTTTGTCGGTTATATGAATACCGGCGTTACGAATCATTTTCGCCGCCAACAACTGTGCTTCACAATAGTCTTTTTGAGTGATCATAAGTACAACCTTACATTTCAATCTTTTGTAGAATCAATAATAGCTGACATGCATTATCCATTACCAATACCGATCATCTCGCGTGCTTCCGCCGGAATAGCGACATTCAAACCGACCATCTGCACCAAATCTCTGGCCTTCGCGACCATGTCGGCGTTGCAGGATGCTTTTTCATTCTTCGCAAGATGCGCAGAATCTTCGAACCCGACTCGAATGTTGCCTCCCATCGCAACCGCCGCTGCATGAAGGCGGAAATCTTCAGAATGATGATGGATCAAACTCCATAGACTATTTCTCGGAAGTTTATTGACCATAAATATAAGATTCTCCGGCGTAGCGGGTAAAGCGGTTGGAAAGCCCAAGGGAATCCCAAAGACATATGGTTCAGGGATCAATCCTTTTCGAATCACTCGATCTACCATGACGAACATGCCTGGCTCGAATACGGCCATATCCGGCACAATCCGATTCTTCTTCATCTTTTCCGCCCAATATTCGATATCCAACGGAGTATTGATATAGGCTTCATCGCCGACATTACACGATCCCATATTCAACGAACTCATCTCCACGCCCTTCACCTCCAAGGCAACGGAGCGTTCGTCGAGCGATAATCCTACCCCGCCGGTTGATCCCTGGATGATAATATCACAACCTTCACGCACTTTCGTGATGATCTCTTCAAAATACGCTGTATCCACGGTTGGTTTTCCCTGTCGATCGAAAACATGGAGATGTACGATGGAGGCGCCGGCTGCACAACAATTACAAATGTCGGCTGCCAGTTCTTCAGCAGGTGGGATACTTTTAACATCGGCATAATCGATTGGGGCAACGGAAATGATAACTTTATGCATGGATTTTCCTTAAATTACACTTCGATTCGGCACTGTTTTTCGTTCGACTCGTATATCGCTTCTTCGATTTGCAGATTGCGCAAATACTCTTTGCCCGTGTTGATCATAGGCACATCACAAAGAAAATGATCGACAATATAGCGTTGAATCAGATACACACAATCGCCACAGAATCCGCGGTTTTGCCATTCATACTGGATTTCGATTTCTTTGCCGCCTTTTTTGCGCAAAAAGAGTTTTCCATACCCGTCCAGCCGAAGAACCGCGTCGGAACCTTCAAGAACCATTTCCCCAAAAGTCACCCGCTGATCATCGGCGTCGTGTTCCACTAAACGATTACCATCGTACAAGCCACGCGTGTTGTTTTCAAACTCGAATAGTACAAAACCGGCATCTTCTCCAGAGATCACCGGATTCAAACGGCGGAGTTCCGCATAGACCGATTTGACTTCTCCAAATATTGAGCGAAAAGTGTCGACATAATGGATTCCGGTTTCATGAATCAGGAAGCGGGGCATTTTTTGAAAATACGGCTGGCGTTTCAAGTATGCCTCCGGCCCCTGCCCGTCACCGGTGCGCATCCGAAAGGCGATTTCATACGGTTCCCCGATTGCTCCGTCGGCAAGCAGCCGCCGGGCTTCCCGAAACCATGGCTGGAAGCGGAAATTTTCGTGGATAATCAATTTCGCTCCACCCTCTTCCGCTGTCTGAATCGCTTCCTTTGCCATCGCCAAATTGGGGGTAAACGGTTTCTGGCAAATCATCGGAATCCCCCGTTTGGCGATTTCTTGGATGTAGATGAGATGCGTTTCCGGCGGTGTAATGATATCCACGACATCCGGTTTCACTTCGTCCAGTAATTTGGGGAGTTCCGAATAAACACCAGGAATGTCATATTGCTTAGCAAATTCTCTTCCCTTTTCTTCCGTCCGGTTGCAAATGGCAACGAGTTCGACATCTTCCATTCGTTTCCAGGCTTCGTATTGATAATTGCTGAAATATCCCGCGCCAATTGTGGCGACACGCAATCGCTTGGTCATCGATATTCTCTCCTTTTACTAAACTGAAACAAAATCTATCGACATCGATTTTCTATTCATGGGTACAGCAGGGCCATGCAAGCAAGACAGTTGCTCTACCTCCTAGGAGTTCCGTTCGTGCCGGTTTTAGTTCGAAACGAAAACATTTTTTTTATTGCATTCCGGAACCATTTCATTTGACTGACTATAGTAATCACGATTAGTAAAAATAGCAATAACGCAACTGGCCGAGTAAAGATCGGTAAAAAACTTCCTTGCGACACCATCAAGGCACGGCGAAGATTTTCATCTGCCATCGGCCCGAGGATGACAGCGATTACCAACGGCCCGATTGGATATCCCATTTCCGTTAGAAAGTAAGCCATAATCCCAACGGGGATCATGAGATACAGATTGAAAATCCGAAATCCAAGTGCGTAGGATCCGATGACACACAACACAGCGATAACCGGCATGAAAATGGGGGCGGGAATGCGAAGGATTTTCACGACTTGTTTGGCCAGCACCATCCCCGTGATCCACATGGCCAATGACGCCGACAACAAGATGGCTGCGATTTCATACAGGAATGTGGGATGATCGCTCATCAACATCGGCCCTGGTTGCACTCCGTGAAGAATCAATGCGCCCAGCAGCATCGCCGCAGGCGGACTGCCGGGAATACCAAGGCTGAGCAACGGAATCATCGCACCGCCAATGCCGGAGTTGTTGGCGGTCTCGGTAGAAATGACGGCGGATATTTCTCCCTTGCCGAATCGCTCCGGATGCTTGGAAGTGTTCTTTGCCGCTCCATAGGATACCCATCCGGCGATATCCTCCCCGATCCCCGGAACCGCCCCGATGCCGACACCGATCAAGGCAGAACGAATGATGTGCCGGATATTACGAACAATTTCATGGAAACCGGGCAAGATTCTCTGAAAACTTTTCGCCTCCTCAAGAACCTGTTTGTCTTTCAACACTTGAATAATCTGCGGGATACCGAATGCGCCGATCAAAACCGGAACGATATCCAAACCGCCATCCAATTCGGACATACCGAAGGTAAATCGCGGATAAAACTGGAGCCGGTCACGGCCAATGACGGAAAGAAACAGCCCGATAAAGCCCGCGATCCATCCCTTATACACATGATCCGGGCTGCTGATGGTTCCGCTGATGATGATCCCGAAAAAAGCGAGTAAAAAGAATTCGAACGATGTGAATTTCAGCGCGATATAAGAGATGAGCGGCAAAAAGCAAACCACGAAAATCATACCGATGAAGGTTCCGATGGCGGAAGAAGTCGTTGTCAAACCGAGCGCTCGTCCCGCTTCTCCCTTGCAGGCGAGTGGATACCCGTCCAGGGCGGTAGCAGCGGCGGCCGCGGTACCTGGAATATTAATCAGAATGGAGGCGTATGAACCTCCGTATACTCCACCGACATAAATTCCCAGTAACGCAATCAAGGCAGTATTGGTGTCCATGCCATAGGTGAGTGTCGTCAGCAGAGCGACTCCCAACGTCGCCGTCAGCCCCGGCATCGCTCCGAATATGATTCCCATGAATACGGAACCAAACAAAAGAAATATATTTGCGGGACTTGATAAAAGCAAGAAAAACTGTTGAAAAAAAGTCAGCAACGGATCGATGATGAGCATACATGCCTCTAACATCACAAAGAATAACGAATCTGATTCATGAATTCGATGACAATTCCTTCTACCGGCAACGGAACGAGCAACGCATATTTAAAAATCGGGCATAGGATCAATGGCACAAGAAAAGAAACAGACAATGTAATGATGTAGCTCCTTTGATATTCACTTTTTCGTTGAATAAGGAGTTTGGTATATGCGGCTAAAAACAAGAAATAAACGAATAGGATCAAATCCATTGTATATACGTAATAATTAATCAGGATTGGATGCAAGCCGGTTGAATATACCAAAATAAAAAAAATACACCCGGCGATATATCCTAAAACCAGCCGGTTGAAAATTTGCCTATCCTCGAAATAAAAAACACTAATGAAGACAAATAGAAAGAGAAGAATGCTTAGAAAAAAATCGAAGCGGGGGAGAAACAGATAGACAAATGTGATTAACATGATCAGAATGGCGATGAAACGATAATTCGACTCGGAAAGAAGGTTCGTATACTGCTTGCACGTTTCGAAAAAATAATGCGCGCCGCCGAGTTTGATGGAATGAATCAATAAAATGACCCCGAGAATCAGCAAGCCAATACCGATGATCAAAGGCAGCAAGGCGGGTGAGACATACCACACATTTTCCACTCCGCCGTATGTGTCCCGCATCGGCATTTGGAATGTTTCAATCAGCATCCAAAGAGAGAAAAGAATGAGAATGATCCCTGTGATGAAATCAGCGCGGCGAAGTGGTTTTCCTTCCAGCATTGAGGGTACCTGAAAATAGACTAATGATTTTCAAAAGTTTCCGGTTTCGGGATGCCTAACGAGGCCGGATCGACGGTGGCACCACCCAGTTTCCATAGTGTCCAGGAAAAGAGCGATTCGAGGTAGTTATACACTTGTTGCGCTTCTTCACCCGTCTTGCCGGACAACACATAGTAATTCTTTTCCGCCCACACTTTCATGCGCTGTGTTTGCAACGCCTGCTTGAAGGCATCCGCCAGTTTCAGTTTGATCGCATCCGGTGTTTCGCCATGCACGGCAAAACCGATAGATTGTGGAATGGGTAGATAATCGGCCAATTCCGGATAGGCATCGAATGCAGAAGGGATGGTGATTTCACCGAGTGTAAAAGGCTCGGGAATCAATGTCGCAAGCGGTTTGAGTTTCCCGCTGCGAATCAACTGCGCCTGCTCGGCAATCGATGTGATGACGACGGTGATCTCCCCCGTCATCGCCGCATTGTGCGAGGGTCCGGAGCCGGGGTAGGGAATGTAATTGAAATTCGCACCGGAACCTTTCTCCAACGCCAATAAATTCAAGTGATGGACGGAACCCGCATTACTGGCAGCTGCTCGGATCGATTTCGGTTCTTGTTTTGCCACTTCAATGAGTTCCTTTAACGTTTTATAAGGTAGATCGGGAGTAATCGACAGCACATCCGGAGAGCCGCCAACCAGATAAAAATCCCACACATTCATGCGTTTGTTGAAACCACCCTGCCCCCCTGCCGCCAAGCAGGATTCGGACAAACCGCAAAGCGTGTAACCATTCGGAGGACGGTTATACACATCGTTCAATCCGACCGAACCGCATACACCACCGGTTTTGTTGACCACGTTGATATTTACCCCCAGAATCTCGGCCATCTCCGCACTGACCATCCGATTGCATGTATCCGTTCCCCCACCAGCTGCAAAAATAACGACGTTTGTGATATCACGCGCTGGGTATTCCGCTTTTTTGGCATCACAGCTCAGGAAAACGAATAATACAAAAAATACAAATACATTCTGTATAAAAAAACGCATTGTCTCTCCTTTTATAAGTTACGTAATGTTCGAAGATACTTGATTGCTTCTTCACCTCGAAGTGGTGGACTCCAATTGATTCCTTTTTGAAAATCCTCTTCCATTTTTTCTAACGCGGTTTCCAATTCCGAGGTCAATTCAAGAGGTTCATTATCATCCATCTTCATAAAATACTCTCCCTATAATGCCTCTTTATTGTATTCTATGCCGATTTGCTTAAAGCGATAAGATATCCTTCTCGATCAATCGCCATGTCTTTAAATAATCCCCACCATGAATGAGAGTTTTGAATTCCTGTTGGTCGATGGAAAGCAATCGTTTCCAAATCTTGTTGGTCATTCGCGCATTCATCTCGAATGTGCCTTGAATATCCCATCGAGTCGGAGATGTATCCGAGGTCAAGTAATCGCCATAACTGTATTTCTGTAAATAGTATAGAAATTCGACATAATCCAGAAAATGTCGTGTGCCGACCATGAAATCCCAGTCCCATTTCCCATCGTTGTCGTTGATGTGGATATAATACGGATAGCGGCTCTCAGCCAGCATCGCCACTACTTCCGCCGGATTCTCGTTGCCGTACATCGAATGGCCGAAATCGAGTGTAATGCCCATTTCCTCGATCCCGATATCGTTCAACAGGCAAAGCGCCTTGGATGCGGTGTCGACAAAACAGCGTCCGCGTGTTTCACTCGGTTTGTATTCGATAAAAAGCGGGATTTCCGGACAGTGGCTGCCGGCCTCCCCGAAGGTTTCAACGAGGGATTTCCAACTTTGGGCATAATCGCACTGAAAGTTGAATTCGTATCCGTCTCCCAGCGGACAGCAGGTCACTTTATTCGCTCCGCATTCCTTGGCAAAATCCTTCGCGTCTTTGATGAATTGCACCGCTTTGTTCCGCACTGCCGGATCATTCGAGGTCAGCCCGCCCATGCGAAATTCCGGCTCCGCTTTCACATTCACGTTGATCGCCGCGATCTGCAAATGGTTCTCTGCAATCAATTTTTTTAGATTTGCCGCATCGTTGACTTCATAGGGAAACACCACTTCCACTCCATCGATGCCCTCCATTTGCGAAACCATCTGCAACCGTTCTTCAAGAGTGCGCTCTTCATTGTATTCGTGGAAACGGTCTTTGGTTTTGTTCAAAAAACTCGTAATAACGGCGTTTTTTATGTATGTTTCCATAATGGTAAATCAATTCCTTTTTATTTTAGAATAAGGGGATTACGGGATAGACACATAGGTCTATCCCTACATTTTGTAGGGGCAATCCTACGTGATTGCCCGATTTCCTTACCGCATTCCCAAATGAAATGCGTACACATTGTGACAGCAATTTTGGTATGAGTAAATATTGAGAAAAAGACAAGTGGGGAAAGAACTAATAGGTTACGGTCAATACTCCCAGGAACTCCTCGGTGAAATAACTAGGCCGAAAAACATACGCTCTCCAGATATCCCCATCGGAACTCAATCCGTTTGTCGGATTATACGCTTCGGCATTGCGTGATCCACTATCGTACCAATCGCCGTGATCCCCATCCGGTCCGGCGGCGAATACGAACCAATGCTGCCGTTTTTCCACATTATTGGCGCAGCTCCGGTCTTCGTATCCATAAAACAATCCTCCACCGAAGGGATCAAGCGGCATCCCGCTGATATAAGAGACCGGTGTAGTGAGTAACGCCCAGATTTGCCCGTTAAAGAACGCTCCAGGGAAGTTTGTCAGGGAACCGCAATCCACTTTCGCATTTGCGCAGGTGCAGCCGAAGTAATGCATGCCTCCTTCGAAAGAGCAATTCTCCCCTTCAGTGGTGTCATTTCCGTCGATGAGCCAAAGGCCGGTATCTATATACCGAACATGAATTTGTTCATCCAACATGCGCATATCGGCGAATGTGCGTGCGGATTTCGCCCGGATTTGCGCGTTTAAGAAATTGGGAACGGCAATAGCCGCTAAAATCCCGATAATCGCGACGACGATGAGTAATTCGATGAGAGTAAAACCGGTTCGTTGAGACACAGATAAGATCTCCTTTTTCGAAATGAGAAATATAAGTTTCATTCTCATCAGAATGCTAGGATAGTGTACAGTTTTACTTATGATCATGACAATACCGGTAAACCGATTCAACAAAATAGTAACAAACAAAAAAAGTGAAAATTGTATGTTATATTTGTTTGCCTTGCTGTGTATATGTAAATAGAAGGAATATCGATGAACAGCCAATCCGCGGATCTCATAGAGCGCATGTTGCACGGTGACAAGAACTGTTTTCACGACGTCATCGCTTGGTATGCAACTCCCGTATTGCGTTTGTGCTTTTTGCTGCTTGGTGATGAAGAAGAAGCGCGGGATGTCTTTCAGGAAACTTTACTGAAACTCGTGCAAATGGTGAAGCAAGGACGGTTTCGCTCCGCCAACGGTTCGATAAAAGGTTTTTTAATGACGACGGCACGGAATATGTGTATCAACCGATTACGAAACCGCAGCCGGTTTGCATCCCTAAAAGATGAGGAGGACGGGTCGGCTATTGAATTCTCTCACACAGATACTCCTGAGGAAGCAGCCTGTATTTCCCAATTTGAACAAACATTCGACTGTGCTCTTGCAAAGCTGAGCGATATACAGCGAACCGTCATTGTCTTACATGAATTGAACGGAGAATCAAAAAAAGAGATCGCAGAAACACTATCGATCACCGTGGAGAATGTGCGAATGCAATTATGTCGTGCCAGAAAAAAGATGCGGGTACTATTAGCCCCTTTCGTAGGTGAAGTATGAAGCACACCGACTCGATGAAAAAAGAATTCGAATTATCCGACCGTTACGATAAGGGAGATCGTACCGAAAACGGTCAAGAAGAAGCAAATATCATGAAAGCCTATGATGTCATACGAGACGGTTTTCACTCTCACCGAGTTCCGGTTTTTAATGAAGAAGAAATCGTAAATCGGATGGCAAGAGAGATGAAGAAAGGAAGAGGATGGCATTTTCCCGTTATGCCAGTTTTGAAACCATTTTTGAAACCGTCGCTGGCATACTTTCTTATAGGAATAGTCTTGGTATTCAATATTTATCATTGGCTGCCAGCGCCGGTGGACCGCTTTCAAATGGTTTCCGGTTCCATTGATTCGGGAAAAACCCTTTCATGGTTATGGAAACAACGAATGCAAATAGGAAAATATGTGACAACTCCACAGAATACATTTGTAAACCTGGCTTTGGCAGACGGCTCCATTCTATCCTGTTCACCCGAAACTCAACTGGCAATTCGTTTTGATGAAAAGCGTGAAATTTATATCCGCAAAGGAGCAATTCGAGTTCATGCAGAGCATATTCCCGGCTCAACCATGACTGTTCACACACCATTACTCGATATATCCGTCATAGGAACCGTATTTCACATCGAATTGGATCATTAATCATATTTTATGCATAAAGATTGGAGGTTGCCATGCGTACTTGGTTACTGTCCTTATTCATCGTGTGCTTTGTTGTTGTCATTGGAACAATTGTTTTCATCCGGGATGATAATCCTCCGGAACGAACTCCGGATTCAGTTACAGTTTCCGTTGAATCGGGGAAAGTAAAAATCGAGAATGCTTCACAAACGCAAGTTCTAGCTGTAGGAAATAAAATTACAGCTCATCGTAATGGGGATATTGATGTTACGTCACCGTTCGAGACTCCTGTGCGGATAACGGAATCATCCAGGCCGGAAACTGGCTTATCGAATCAATTTATTGCATCTTTGAAAATATTGTTTAAAGATACGGAAAAGAAACCTTTTCAACCGGAAAAAGCCGTATTGCACCTCAGAGCGGAACACCACACCATGCAAATATCCGAAGAAGGTATCTGCACACTTGATTTAATGACTCACGGTCAAGCCAACGTTGAACTAACAGACACGAGAATATTCACGTCTGAACTTTTTGAATTCGAACTCCAAGAAGGGACGAATGAAAGTGAGATAATCGTTGCCAAAAAAGCCACGATCCCAGTTGTGATCCGAAATAAAGAAGGTGCTCCGATTCCCAATGCCGATGTGAAATTGAAACCGGAATCCAAACAACAAGAGATTCAAGAAGCCGATTTATCGAAGCGATCATCGGATGAATCCGGTTTCGTTCGATTCGATCCCGTCGTATCCGGATATTATCGATTGTTTGTCAATGCTTCTCCCTATTTACCCCATGAAGAACGAGTCTATGCGGTAACAGAAGCAAAGACTCATGAAGTGGTACTTTCCACTCATAGCCAATTCATGGTCTCGGTGACCGACAATAAAAAGAAACCAGTGTATTCCGCCCGTGTGACGCTGCAATCCAAGCCTGGTAGCGGCAACATACTTCTTGTTAAGGAAACAAGCAAATCAACTGGAAAAACCGAATTTCATGATATCCCCGCTGGCTCCTACCAGCTCACTGCCGAGCATGGTTGGTTTCAAACAGGAATGAAAGATGTTGAAATCACAAGAGACCATCACGAAGTGGAAATTGCACTCCAAGGAAAAGAATATTCGATATCGGGACGTGTTATCGATGAAATGAGCGGTGAACCAATCGAAGGCGCCGAGGTCATTGCTTTTGATCAACAGAAAGACAATCTGATCGGGATTCTTTACAACAACAAAACCAACCAATTTTCCGTCCCCCCTGTTGTGAAAGCCTTTACGAAAGCGGATGGAAGTTACACTTTGTCAGCGATGAAAGGCGGAGCCTATACCGTGGGGGTAGCTCCATTAAAAAACTATATCTTCACTTCCTTTCAAAAAGCCATATTCCCACTTGAAAATCCGGTATCGAATCCAATTATATTATTAAATGATGAATTGAACGTTACGGGTGTGGACTTCTCCCTCTTACGTTCCTGGTCCGTATCAGGACGGGTTTTGAATACGGATGGGTCTCCCCTTGAAGGAGCGGAAATGATGCTTCATTCTCGGCAAGGCGGCATGATGGGGGATATCATGGCCCATACAAGTGAAGCCGTGATCGAAACGATGAGCATGCTCCGGCCAGATTCCGATGAATTACAAGAGCGAACAGTCGAAATCCCGGGATATCAACATTTCCAATATGGTTTTCGAGAACCATCCATATCCCAGCCGGATGGAACCTACCGTTACGTAAGTAATGCAAATGTATTCGAAAATGACTTCCAAGTCTTTGTCAATGCGGAACATCCTGTCTACGGGAAATATGCGAGTATCACTTCGGAAAGAAAAAACGGGGTTGAAATTCATCCGAGACCGGGAGAAGAAATCCAAAATGTCGATATTGTGTTTGACGCGAAAACAATGGTGATTGGTCGGGTTACCAACTCTGGGGGACAACCGATTGAAAATGCAATTGTTCGCTTCACAAAAGATATCAATTTATTCCTGATCGCAACACGGACAGAGTCGAAACCGGATGGATATTATCAAATTGCGCTGGAACCAGGAGAGTATTTTGCAAAAGCAGAAGACAGAAAACAAGAATATGTTGCCAAAACACTCGATTCGACTGTGAAAGTCACTGCAGATTCATCTCTAGTCAATGTGGACTTTGTACTGGAAGCGGCGAAAGAAAGTTTTCAGGGTTGGATCGTGGAAGAAGACGGTACACCGGTGACAGAAGGGGAAATTCTTATGCGCTGTGGGCAACTCTTATCCATGAAAAAACCGGATGAAAACGGGCACTTTCGCTTTCCGATTACCTCGGAACAGCCACCGAAAGGTACTTGGATTTTCTTCGACTTTTTTTCACCCTCTCATGAGTTGGAATCGTACAAAACAAGCGAATGGGGAAAACAGGATATCCGCATCGAAGTCACACTCAAAGAGAGAGGATTTGGAACCATCGGTGGAACGGTGATGGATACACGTGGAGAGCCAGTGACAAATTATCAAATTCAACTGGTGCCATCCAAGCGTGATACATACCAAATGGAAAATCCAACCGGCGATCAAACATTGATGTTTTCATTCGATTTGAATTTGCAACCACGTTCTGTTTCCCACCCGGAAGGTGCGTTTTTGTATGAACATTTGCCCGTCCGCAATGCTCCTTATCGATTTCTTATCAAATCGGACTACTCCCCGCCAACTTTCTCCGAGCCTATTTCACTCCAAAAAGACGAGATTTGCACGGATGTGAGAATTACGATTGAAGAAAAAAAATTCTCAGTAACCGGTCGCTTGGTCAACGGGGAAGGGATACCCTATTCTCTTGGTTTCCAAGTAGGCTTGAAACAGTATTTTATTTCTGACACGATCCCAATCGGAGAACAACTAGGAATTACGGCGCCCAATGAACAGGGATATTTCAGGCTTGATGAAATCCCTTTGCGTGGAGGAGAATTGGTGATTAAAGGTTTTTCTCCGGACAATTCCCCTGTTGAACAGATAATTCCATTGGCCATTGGGCGTGAGGGGGAAGAGCGGAATTTGGGTGAGATCATCCTTCAACCCAAAATAGCACCTCCAAACTCAAGCGGATTAAAGCAAAACTGAATAATAGACTCTTTTTCTCTCACTACATTGATATCACTTCTTTTCCCTTTAAAAATATTACAATTGATCAAACAATCGAGTGAAAATTGTATGAAAATGAGGTATAAAATCCTCAATCGAAAAAAATATCAGACACTTTTCTCGTTTCGTGATAATCTTTTTCCTGATTAGATGAAAAGTTGTACGTGCTACTTTTTACAAAATGAATAGATAAATCGACTCATTATATAGTATACGAATACTAAATAATGTTTTTAACGATCCATGCAATGAAGATAATTTATCAAAACAAGCTGCAGATTGTAGCCGGAATTTTTCCTGTTTATCGCCTCATTTTTAAGATATAGATAGCTCGTAAAATGATACAATATGGATTTGAATATTCGAGATTGTTTCAAATATTTATTGAATATACAATTGAAATAGCGCTTGCTTATTGAAATTTCTCGGCTACCCTTTTTAAAGATCATTTGTATTTATCTCACGTTTTAGCAAGGATTATTAAGCATATTGTTCAGCAATGACAAAAATTAAGGAACATTTAATTACTTGCTGGCGACAATTAAACATGAAATAAATACGCTCTTCCAATCGAAATATTTTGCCGAAGTGATAATGAAGACTTCAGAAGGCAAGATATCTTCGATTCACAATTACTACAGATGTTGAGGTGTACAATGAAAAATTTTGAATCATTACGTGTGCCCAAGTATGTTCAACTTATGATTCGACTTCGTGATCAAATAGAAGAAGGAAAACTGAAGCCCGGTGATCCTTTACCCACACGGGAACGTTTGATGAAAGAATTCGATTTAAGTTTGAGTACAGTGACCCGTGCCATATCCGAATTGGAACGGCAGGGATGGTTAGTTTCCCGCCAGGGAAGCGGAACATTTGTCGTGAAGCGAACCAGCGGAACGGCAGAAAACAATGCGGAAACCCTCGTTGTCGGTTTGTTGCTGCCTAGTGCACAACCGTATTCACAAGAATTGGTTACAGAGATTGTTCATGAAGCAAATGAACACAATACCCATGTTCTCGTGATGTATGCTCCGGATGACGAAGAGATTGAACTGAACAATGCCCGGCTTTTATTCGAAAAAGAAGTGCATGCATTGATTTGGGTTCCTGTCACTCCGAAAAAGCATGTAGGGGTCGCTTCGTTATTTGGAAAGAACAAAATTCCTGTCGTAATCTGTGAAAAAGTGACGGAAAGCATCGATGCGCCATGGGTTTGTGTTCGCAGCGATTATTCCCAAGGGATGAAAAGTATGCTTGACCATCTTTTCGAACTTGGCCATCGAAGAATCGCTTATGTCGGTCCTAAAGGTTCCGAAGCTGATTTTGGTCCGATTATGGAACGATGGTACACCTATAGAGAATTCATGAAATCCCATAATTTATGGAATCCTGATGAATGGCTGATCAATCCGTCAGTTTTTCGTGACTGGCATACCCATGCTGCAAGAATGGAATCCTTGTTCCGGGGTTCCAATGCTCCTACAGCCGTTGTCGGTTATGATGACACTATCGCACTGGAAGCCATGCGGGGTTTAACGTCCCTCGGTTTGCGGATCCCCGAAGAAGTTGCGATTGTTGGTCATGGCGATTATCCGGGGGGACAATACTCCAATCCTCGTTTAACGACGGTATCTCCGTGTATTTCGGAATACGTCGACGCCATTTTCCAAGCGTTGAAAACGGAATTGGCGGTTGCAAAGGGGGAAGAAATTCCACTTTCAGAAAGAGAAGTCGTCATTTCTCCACGAATTCTTCTGCGAGATTCCGTGATTCCGGTGTCAAATATGACCTTAGCGGAATAAGTGAAATAAAATCAGGAAGATAATCGACAAAAGGGCACGATTTTCGTGTCCTTTTTCTTTTATGACAAACAACCGATTCATAGATATGTTACAAATAAGAAAAATTTGTACCCATAAATCCTCTCGTAAAAAAGAATGCGGGCAGGATGCCCGCGCACCGATTCATGCGCAAAAAAGAGGGAATATCAACTCTGTTTAGAGAAAAGGGTAGATTTACCGCTAAAAATCACTATTCAAAGTTGAGGCAAGATAATTTTTATATAAATCTATATGAATTCTTGGGGATTCCCCTTCAAATACAGATATGGATTGTCTATCATCGAATAGAGTCAAACTGAAAAAGAAAGGGGTGAGTTGTCTTCATTTATACTTGATATTCAGCTGTGTCGAAATGAAACTGGATCGATAAACCAAATACAAATCAACGAAAAGGAGAGAACCAATGAAAGGAAAGTATTATTTTGTGTGTGCATTGAGTCTTTTGTGTTTTGTGCCGGGAATTATGGCACAGGATCAAGTTCCTTACACGCACGAAGAAGCCGGTGTGACGGTATTGATTCCCGATACCTTGTTTTTTAACGAAGATGTCGATATGGGTAAATATTGGGAACCGTTTACGGATGTACTCGGTGATGGGACACTAGCCCTTGTGGCGGGTGCGTATCCCGACGGACAGACGAGTGGGATGAATATGAAAGTCGCTTTCTTCAACACGGATGGTTCCATTGAAGAATATTGGGGCTTTTATGGCGATGGTGGAGATCCTTATACCGCAAATTTGAATGAGGCTCGCCAAAGTGGAAATCCTCCACGAATTGCCACGGATCGCCGGCCTGGTCAAACGCGTTATGCCGTAGGAATTGAATCAACACCGTATTTGTATGATGAATTCCAAGGAAATGACCGTTGGGATCAGGCATTTCTCTATACTGAAAACCAGATTGCTGCGTTTCAGTTGTTTAATTTAACTCCAGATGGCCCAGATCCGATTACGAATGTCCTTGATCCGGTTTACGGTCAGGGAGATATCGAGGGATTTCAAAATAACCAGATGCGTTACGGTGGCGATATGCGTTTTCTTTCCGATGGAAACTTGGTCGTTGTCGTGGAAGACCGCAACGAAGTATTTTACGCCGGACGTGCAGCGGTAGGAACTCTCTATGACGGAGAAACCGGCGAAGTAATCAAAGGACCCTTCAATGCAGCCGGTGATGATTCCAGTCACAGTATCTGGTCGAATATGGCTCCCTTTGACGGCGGATTCGCAGTTCGTACAGAAGGAATTATGACTCTGTATAACAATGCGGCGGAAGTACAGCATGTTGTGGAACAGGCTGAATGGACGACAGTAGCGGACACCGGCCGTGGGGATGGTACCCGAATCGCCTCGACGATCACAAGTGACTACGTCTATATTCTTGGAAACGATGATATCGGCGACATGAAACTATCCCGAATCAACGCACAAACGGGAGAAGCCGATAAAGAAGTGACCGCCAATGAAATCGAATTATGGGATATCGGCACCTTCGGACGTGGTGAACTTGCTATCGATGAACTTGGGAATATTTGTGTAGCCTATGTGTTGACAAGTGAACCGGCAAACGAACAAGTTGTTGCTCGAATCTTCGACGAGAATATGGAACCGGTTACCCCTACATTTCTGGCTTTTGTCAATAGTGAACGTTATGATGCCGAAACCATTCAAGGTTTCATGAGCAAAGAAGTCAATGTATCCATGAACAATCAGCGGATCATGATTGCCGCCGATGGTGTAACTTTAGATCCCAATACCAACGATCTTACACCTGCGGAACAAACGTTCGCTGTAGTACTTGAAAATCCATTGATGGATGAAACCCCGATCGCCGATTGGGAACTTTATTGATAAGTGTTTTTTTATATTGCCTTCAGGCCTACCCTTCACGGGTAGGCCTTTTTCATGATAGAGAGTATAATATACAGATATTGATATATCGATCTTGTAAACCCACATTGGACTTATGAATCAATATGAGAACCTATCTTGACTGTATTCCCTGTTTTGTCCGCCAATCTCTGGAAGCGATTCGTTTCGTGTCCGAGGATGTGAATCTACACGAAAAAGTACTCCGCGAAGTGTTACGTTATGCCAGTGAAATGGATTTGCACGATTCACCTCCTATCATGGGAAGACGTATCCACAGGCTGATCAAGGAGATAACCGGAATTGACGATCCTTATGAGAAGGTAAAAGAATATTTCAATCACTTTGCCATGAAGCGATATCCGGAATTAAAGAAACGGATCCGTCAATCCCCCAATCCTTTAGAAACGGCTGTCCGTTTGTCCATAGCCGGAAATATCATCGATTTCGGTCCCAACAAAGAGATTGACGATTTTTACGTTCAACATGCAATCGAGCATTCTTTGACGGCTCACTTTATGGACCGTGATATGAAAGATTTTCAACAATCGCTTAATGATGCCGAAACCATCCTCTTTATCGGGGACAATGCAGGGGAAATTGTATTTGACAAATTATTGATCGAACTTCTCCCAATGCAAAAAATTGTCTACGCCGTCAGAGGATATCCCATAATCAATGACGCCACGATGGCCGATGCGCAAGCTGTTGGAATAACGGACCTTGTTCACGTTATCGATAATGGAAATGATGCCCCTGGCACAATCCTCGAACTTTGTTCGGAAACTTTTCTGGACCATTTCTATAACGCCAGTTTCATTATCGCCAAAGGACAAGGGAATTACGAAACGTTGAGCCATTCACCTCAAAATATCTTTTTTATCTTGAAGGCAAAATGTCCTGTCATCGCAAATCATATTGGTTGTGAAGTCGGGGACTTGGTATTGAATTACAATCGAAATGTTCCCCAAGAAGAAAAGCAGGACTCTCGGTTGGATCCCTATTCCTTGGAAGATCGAAGCCGGGTTCTTTCCAATTTCTAAACCAAATCACTAGAACCACACTTTAAATGTCCGTACCTCATACGGTTTGATAAAGAAACTCAGTACATTCTCATTCCATTCCACTTCCCGTTCATCTCTTTCCAACAAATTGCATTCGGTGGCTTTTTTAAGTGGCTGAAAAAATTGAAGTTGAACAGGTCCTCGTTGGTTGTAGCATTCAAAAAGCCGAAGTACAAATGCGTTTTCATCTTCCGAAATTTTTACCGTTTCCAACAGGACGTGATCACAATCTACTTTGGCAAATGGAGTACTGCTTCCAATGATCGAAGGATTCACTTCCCCAGGGAAAACAAGCGGATCAACGTTGAACTCGTAAGCTCTTTGTGGAATATAAGCCTCACGCCAATCTCCGGCATGAGGGTACAGGCTATAGGCGAAATAATGAGTTCCGACATCGGCGAGCGGATCGGGGGCACTGGCGCATTTGATTAAAGTCATTCGGATTGTGTGACCGCGAATGTCATGTCCGTACTTGCAATCGTTCATTAAACTCACACCATAATCCCCTTCCGACAAATCCACCCATTTATGCGCCCATGTTTCGAATCTTGCCCAATCCCAGCTGGTATTCCAATGGGTGGGGCGCTGAATGTTGCCGAATTGGATGTCATAAGTGGCGCGGTTCGCATGAATCGCAACCGGAAAAGAGACCTTGAGCAACACATCTTTGTTGGACCACTCGATTTTTGTATCAAAATCAATCCGCCGGGAAGAGCGATAAATAGAAATATGTTGCTCGATTGTGCCGTCCAAGATTGTCTTGGTCACCTTAAGTGTAGCGCGTAATGGGCCTTCTTCGATTATTTCCATTGTTGCCGCTTCACCGGTTGAAAGAAGTTTATCCTGATAAAAAATATCGATATCCCACGCGTCATGATCAATCGGTTTGTCTTCAAATACTTGAAAAACATTCGCCGGTTCACCAGAATTCAGAATTTCACGGTCAAATTCTTTATCATACAAAGAAGCGATTTCACCCTGTTGATTCAATTGTATTTGAAGCCACTCATTCTTCAGTGATGTGGATGAAGTTTCCAGAGGAGAGAACTTTTTCTCGTGTGGCTCAAAAGCAACTGTTGTCAAACTGAACGAATTCAAGGGAAGTCCATCGACTACAATCATTCGATTTCCATTGATGAATTGGATCGGTTGAAACACCGCTTCGCGTCCATCCAATTGCATGGATACAGCATTTGTTATTCCGATATCAGGAATTCTATAGGGTTCTAATCGACACCAGCCCAAGGTATTGATGAAAGTAAATATAAGACTCGATGCGGCATTGGACGCTCGCGTGAGATTTGATTTTGCCGATTCGATGATTTGATCGGTTTCTTTTTGTATCCAACCGTAATCCCGCTCACTTTCTTCGTATACTTTATGAATGGATGAACCCGGTAAAATGTCATGGAATTGATTTAACAAAATCTTTTTCCAGATGGTTTGCAACTGTTCGCGGGGATATTCGAAACCATATAGAGAGGCTATTGAAGCCATCCATTCTGTTTGTTGCATTCGGAATTCCGCTTCCCGATTCAAGCGTTTATTTCGGGCTTGCGAGGTATATGTTCCTCGATGATATTCCAGATAAAGTTCGCCTTCCCATACCGGCGCATTCTTGCGTATTTTTCCCAAACGGTAGAAAAAATCACGGACTGGTCCCTGTTGAACAGTGGGAAATCCGGGCAAATTTTTGATATGTTTTGCTGTAAGCAGCATTTCTTCCGTCGGACCGCCGCCTCCATCACCATGTCCAAATACAATTAAAATTTCATTGTGAATGTCTTTTTGATGGTAGGCATCCCATGCTCCTTTGATTTCTTCCGGAGTCAAAAGAGCGTTATAAGTTTTAAACCAGTGTTCCGTTGGTGTAGTGACAAAATGAGCAAGAATTTCCGTCCCATCAATTCCCCGCCAACGGAAGGAGTCGTAAGGCATTTGATTGTATTGATTCCACGAAATTTTTGTAGTCATAAAATACGAGATTTCAGCCTTTTGCATGATTTGGGGCAACTGGCCGCTATACCCGAAAACATCCGGCAGCCACAAAATCGAACAGACCGAATCCAACTCATTTTCAAAAAACTGACTTCCATAAAGAAATTGCCGGACGATGGATTCTCCCGATGTAACATTGCAATCCCCTTCGACCCACATACCACCGTCAGCTTCCCAGCGTCCATCCTTGATCCGCTGACGGATTCGTTCATACAATTCCGGGTGGTCTTCTTTTACAAATTGGTACAATTGAGGTTGGCTTTGAAAGAATCGGTATTCCGGATAGTGCTCCATCAGTTCCAAGACGGTTGAAAACGTTTGAATTGCTTTTTCTCGAGTTCTTTTGATCGGCCATAGCCAGGCAATATCGATATGGGCATGCCCAGTTCCGGTTACTTGTATTCGAGAAGGAAAGATGTCAATCGATTGTATTTCTTTTTTCAAAAAATCCAAAGCGTGCTGGATCGACTCGTAAAATTGTGAAGAAAAAGGGTGTTTATAATCGATTCGCTGAAAGCATTCTCCTACCATTTCCAACAATTCATACCGGAGTCTTGATTCCTTCGAAAAGGTAGACAAAACATCAAAGACCGATTTTGCCAAAAAGTAGAATTCTTTTGCATGTGCATTGGGAACGGCAATTGAGCAATCAGACAATTGATAGGAACACAAGGAGTTTTGCGTGATGTATTGCAGCGGTTCTCCTGAATACACACGGATGGCAACATTGAAAACTTCATTCGGTTCAGCTGAGTTCGTCAACAGAAGAGTGTGGTGATTTCTGTCCAAACCGTGCCGTAACGTTCCGTTCACATATGCCAATCCTTCCGGTGTATGCAACGTGTAGTCTTTGGATAATAAGACGATCAGTTCGACTTCTTTTCCGCTCCACTCTGCGGGAATTGTTATAGGAATATGCAGCCAAAAATACAATTCGAACGCCGGCCAGGATGAACCGATTGAAAAAGGCTGCCAGTTGCCCCCTTTTTCGGAAAAATCGAAAGGATCGGCGATAGGTTCACTTGCAATGGCAATTTGCTGCACATGTTTTTGAGTTTCATACAAAAATTTCACAAATTCGTTAAGCCGTGATTCAACACGCTGAAAAAGCAATTTCATCGAATAAATCCTTCATCTGTTTTCGTTAACAGGTTGGCATGGAAACTAGGAGTTGGGTATTTATACATAGTAACGGAAAAGAAGATGAGAAAAAGGTTACTTCCATTGAAATCATGGTTATTTATATATATAGACAACTTTTGATCTTAATCGATCAAGAAGAGTAGAAATACAATCGTGTTCGCAGAAATTATTTATCCTTTTACGATTCTTATTCACACAATGTTCATTCCAGAACGAGATAAAAGGTACAAAAATTGCTATACTATCTTATAGAAGAAAATGAGTAGAAAGGAAGTGATTTCAGTGTTCCGTTTTCCGGACTATTTCTTCTTTAAACCAAATCAAAACCTCGAAAATGTATTCGAGATTTTGATCTTTCTGTGTTTGCTAGTAGGATGCATTCTTCTATTGTATATGGTGTATTCTTACTATCACAAATTTCTTATAAAAAATAAAGACGTCAAAAAGTTTCGCCTCTTAACAGACCGATATGGTTTAACTCACAAAGAAGGTTCACTTCTACTTCGCTTATCGAAAGAAGCCCATTTGGAGCCGATTGCCCGGATTTTACATGAGGCTGAGTGGTTTGAGAAACTGGCCCGTCCTGTTGAAGAAACCGGACGGCGATATGAACGGTGGATGGTCCAATCTATACGGGAAAAACTGTTTGGGAAAATACTCACCGAAAATGAATCAATACGGTCAACACGAGATTTGATTCCTGGCATCCGATTGTTCATCAAATATGTCGACAGAAAGAACGTTTCGTTATGGGGACATTTGATCGATGTGGAACGAGACGGTCTCATTGTCGTTATTCCATCCTATCATGAAGTGCGTGTTCCACTTCGTCCGGATACACGATTGGAAATTACGGCAATGATTCCTCATCATCATCCCCTTATATTTCGCACATGGGTCAAATCCGTAATCCCCGGGCCGCGTAAGATGGTGATATTAGGACATTCTGATTTTGTTATTGAATCGCAAGACTCGAATTCCATAACAATGGCACCGAACGCGATTCAATCTCAGTGGAATGAAGCACTGGAACCGCCACTTAAAAGACATATGATCAGTAAGACTTGATGATGTTTCTCGGATCGTTTTCGTTTCTAGACAGAAGAAGCATAATCCCCAAAAAACGAACTGCTTGACCCAGCCATTCCCCTGGATTACATTTTTGTTGGAACACAAAACCGAAACAATCCAATCATTTCTTTCGAATCGAAAGGCTTATCATGAATATCCTTTCCCGAATTCACAATCGTATTTTCTTACGAATCGTTATCGCAGCACTTGTATGTGGACTCATCATCGTAGACATTGTGGCGCAATTTCCGGATAAGCCTATATCAGAGGCAAAACCGGTTTCGATGCTGAAAAAGGATGAATTGCCGGAGGATTATGCAGCGCGTGTCGCATTTGTACGGTCGGATGATATGGCTTTAAAGTCACCAGTATCGCTCGATCGGGAATTGAGTCGCGATCAGGTTCAGGAAATGGTCGCTCATGCACTGGATCAAGCCGGTGATCTCAAGCCGCTGCTCTACGATGGGGCAAAAATTACCCTAAAGCCCAATATCGTCATCGTGACAGATGAAAAAGGCTGCACTACTGATCCACGAGTGGTGGAAGGCATCATTTTGTGGATTGAGAAACAAGGATTTTCCGATATTCATTATACGATTGCGGAATGCGGTGCGGGGTGGCTGATGCCCGACATGAAGGATACTGCCTATAATAGTGGTCAAGCCAAGATTGCCGATGGATTTGAAATAATGGGATACCGCGACATGGTTGACCGCCTCGAAGAGCACGGTATTCATGTCGAGCTTGTGGATGCCAATTTCGGCAGTTACGAAGAACCTCTCTCTCGGATTCGCGAAGTCCCTGTTCCCGATTTCATCGACTTTCCCGAATTTGAAACCTACTGGGTGCATGAATCCTTTCTCGATGCGGATCTGTTTATCAACGTTCCTGTTATGAAAATCCATGTCATAGCGAGTGCGACCCTTTGTTTAAAGAATCACATCGGGCTTGCTGCCGGTGCAAAATACGGCTTTAACCGAAAATACGGCGGTCCGAATCCTGGTGATCCCAAACTGCATAAAAATTATCCGGAGAGGAATTCCGTCGAACTTGAAGTGGTCGATTTAGCCGCCATTGGACGCCCACAGTACAACGTGGTCGACGCTATTGTAGGAAGGGAACGGCTCCATGTGCAAAGTGGAACCGCGGTGCGCCGAAATATGATTGTCGCGGGAGTGGATATGGTCGCAGTGGATTCGGTTTGCATGAGATTGATGGGACTCAATCCGGCGGATGCGGCACATGTCGTCAACGCCGCCCGGGAGGGATTGGGAACCATGGATGAGAATCAAATTAAGGTGGTGAGCGAGCGCGGGATAGAAGAATCCACTTATTTTTTTGAGCACAGCGTGAAAGACAAAACCAATCGTCCGCGATATGGAACATCGCCGCGTGTTTGGCTGCTTAACTATGCTGCCGGCAGTGATTTGAACGCTTCTTATCTGAAGACACCGGATTCAGAGGTGATCGCGAAACCGGAAGAAAACGGTTGGACGGAACCGATTTACTTTTCAGATGAATACATCGATTTTGCCGCACATTATCCCTTGAAAAAGGATCATTCCTACTATGCATTTTGTTGGGTGGATGTGCCGCACGATGAAGAAGCGGAACTGTGGATCAGTTCCAACGATCCCTGCGTCCTATGGCTTGGTGGAGAGAAAGTCTATGAGAAGAAAGAGGAAAATGCGATCAAATGCGTTCTTCCCGGCCGCTCAAGCAAGACAATATCTTTAAAGAAAGGCCGTCATCCGTTATTGGTCAAATTGGCACACTCTTCCGTCATCCCGAAAGCGAACGCCGCATTCGCACTCAACATCTGCAAAATTGTTCCCCGTCCGTTGCCGAAGGAATCGGCGACGTTTTGGGATACGCGGGAGGAGGTTAATTATGGGCGGTATGCGGGGTCGCGGGTGTTGGGGGTTAAGTTTGATGTTGAGGGGAAAAATGGTCATGAATACTAATATATCTATATTTTTACGTATTCAGTTTTTCTTCTATTCCATTTTTCACGCTTACAGCAAAAACATAGAACTGCGTTGCCAACTCAAGACTTGGTTTCCCAGATGGAATTAATCCAATATCAGAAGGGTAACGTGTATCTGAATAAACTTCATTTATTTGTTCAAGTAGGATTTTATCCATTTCCAAATGAATGAATTTCTCCGTCATTTCCTTAAGTTTGATAATGTTGTGTATTCTTGGTACTTTGGCTTCATATTCCTCCAAAATACTCTTCAGAGATTTTTCAATCGCCTGTTGAGAATGAAAAGCGATCATATTAGTCAAGGATTCATCGTCCCTGATTTTTTCTATCACTTTCAGGTCATCGTCTGCAGCATCTAACCAGTCTTTAGATTGCTTTTTCATACAGTAATTTTCCTGTGTCCATAATTTCGTTATAAAACGAAGTTCTATTTTTCTTCAAATGTTCAAATTCTCCGCGTGTGTAAATAGTCAAATCAATTGGTTTTTGCCGTGAAAGTTCATAGATACTTTCACGAACTTGGACTTTCAATGCAAGTTTCTGATCATAGGTCTTTGGGATCAGATCCAGATCAAGAATTACGACAAGATCAATGTCACTTTCTTCATCCACTCTCCCTTTGGCATAGGAACCAAATAGGATGATCTGCAAGGGATTCACAACTTGTAAATTGCATACGATTTTATCAAAAAAAGATTCCATTTCCGTTCGTTTCAACATAAATGACACCCTCACGAATACTATCAACAACATGTTTCGATTGAATGGTTTCAATACCGGCAGAGGTTAAAATGTCGACTTTGCGCCCGAGTAGACTTTCCAGATAATCGGCAAGTTCTATAAATTGAAATCCGACGGGATGGTCGAACTCCACCAGTATATCCACATCACTTGATTCACTGGAATGGCCTTTAGCCACGGAGCCAAATACACCGATCTTGCTTACGCTGAATTTCGATTGCAAATAGCTTCGTTTTTCTTGGAGTAATTGGATGGTCTTTTCTTTGGGAGACATTGCGAATCGTTCCTTCGTATTATTAGTTATGCTGCAATCCCCTCAATTTTCAATGTACGAACATCGGTGCGCTGACTCGCATGTTCCATCGTGATTGCACAAATGTTCCCTTCGGCATCCACGTCCAATATTGTGTTTTCATCCAAATCTTTGGTTTCGGCTATATCACCAACACGAAATTCGATATATAGCGTGTCTGTGTCTTCAAAGTACTGTAATTTCATGGTTTATATCCTCTGTCAAAAAATGCATTGTGAACTGTTTCCCGATCCTGAAGCAATATACCCCTAAGATAACGCCCTTCCATTGCATCGATTCTAACCCAACGGCGAACTCTACCGTCTGCTTGTAGTTGCTCCCGCTCAGGATAATCTATCGCACGTTGTATCCATTCGGTGCTCTTGGGTTAATCGGCGTGACCAACAACCGGCTCCCAAATATTTCAATGGTTCAGGTTTACCTATTCCAGTGAATGGTTCTCGCATGATTTCTTCAATTAAATCGAATGCTCGTAAGGCCATTTTACGGTTCGTTTCTATCCAATATCGGAGATCATCACGGAATTCAGGATGAAAGACCGCTTCCCGTATAGACTTTTTCTCATCACGATTTTCATGTTTCTTGATCAAGTCCCATCTCCTGACGGAATTGTTCTACACTTTGAGATTGAAGTTCTCTTGAATGAGCGCGATTGAATGCAGTGAGGAGACGTTCAGCGTTCTTGGGGGATTTCAGTAAATGCGCTGTTTCCAGAAGGCTGCTTAGTTCTGAGGCAGCCACTAATGCCACATCTTCATTGCCGCGCCGGTTGATAATGACAATCTCCCGATCAGCCGTTACTTGATCAAGAAGCGACGCCAAATTGGCTCTGGCATTGGAGTACGTTGTTTGTATTGCCATGGACTGTTTCAATCCTTTCGACTATGTGCGATGTACAACAATATTGTACATCTCTACGTGGGGGAAATAAGGTAAGTTTAGACAAAATCCCCTTGTTTGTGATACAATTAACATTATATCTTTTTAATTCCTGATAAGTAAAATATGATGGAGGTTTATCATGAACACCATTCATTCAAGCTTCTACACTCTCATTCTCGCCATCTTGTTCTTTGCTGGTACCATAATGAATCATACTTGGGCAAAATCGGCAGAAGAGATCAAGGAAATCCTGCATAAAGTCGACAGCGCAATTGATGGAATCGAAATCAAAGCAACGATGACCTCCATTCATCATGAGATTCCGTCGCTCAAAGCATCGATCAATCCACGAGGTGAAATTTTTTGAGGATGCGAAAGCCAAGGCGGAAGAATTGGATTATTCGAAAAGAATCCAACAGGGGGATGAAGTGATTTTTCCGGGGCGCAACAACTAAAGCATAAAACCATCCAATTTACTCAGGCCAATGCAAAGGTAAATCCACTTCATATTCCGGGAAAACCGGATCGGTCAATTCTCCAATCCGGATGTATCGTCTGCTGATTTGCGGTGGATTGTTCTTTCCATTCTCATATAAGTGAGAAAGCAAAAGATAGCCGCCCGGTTTATCCGGAATGTGGAGGATGACGGGCAGCAATGTTTCCCAGAATGGATCGACCTCGATTGTTTCGGTTTTTTCGAACACGATCTTGTGATCCCGGTTCATCATTTGCAAAATGACCTTTCCGCTTTTCTTTTCCGGGGTATCGTTGATACCGAATAAATTAATACTCTGCATAGTGCCGGGTTCAAAATGTTTCGGTTCCTTTTGATACCGGCCGTCTTCTACATCGATAAAAACGGCGAAAGGTGAAAAATAGTGGTTCATCCATTTCAACGTGGGGCTGGATTTTAAATCCTTGATGGTGTCGATGAACCAATCGCCCGTATACCCATAATTGTTTGTCAGGTAACAGAAAGAAAGAATGCCGGCGAGATTTCGAGATGCGCGAATGGCTTCGGTTTGCATGCCTATCATATAGGCTTGCAATTCTCTTCGCTGCTTGACGGTTGAATCCGGTCCTAATAGATAGTCGTAATTGCCTCGATTCGGATAGTCTTGCGTTCCGTCTTCATTAAAATATTCGTAATTTTTTGTTTTGGGGGTTTTATCCTGGGGATCGAAACGCCCTTTTGTGCGAATGCCGGGGGTGCCGTCCCGGTTCAGCCACAGCCAATTGTATTCATTCAAGACCATCGGCAATCCCTGATATTTCGTTTCTCCTAACTTTTTGTGCTTATGGAATAGATTCCCGAAGCGGTAGGATTCCCGTTCTTCTTTCAGATCGTCATCTTTCCACCACCAGCCGTGATGGAAGGGGTAATAGTGCGGTTCTTCCATCTGGTTTATGGGCATATCGTTTGCAGTCATATAACCTGCATCCCATATTCGAGTCGGATCCAGTTTTCGCAGTTCGGGGAGCAGTATATTGCCGATGAAATCGTGTTTGGCTTCATTCATGGCATCCCATATGATGATGCTGGGATGGCTTCCATCCGTCCATACCCAATCGGTGTATTCTTTCCGGATTTGTTGATTCCAACCGCGAACCTGCCACATCGGCCATTCATTTTGAATCAGGATTCCATGTTCGTCGGCGAGGTCGTACCAGAATTTGGGTGCGATTCCGATACACAGGCGAAAGGCGTTCCAATGAAGAGATTTGGGGATCTCGATAAACATCTTTTTTACCCACTCTTTGTCCCATGGTAATCCGGCGCGTTCACGGTCTTCGAAAAAGCGATACAGATTGATCGTAGAGCCGCGTAAGACAATTTGTTGGCCGTTTAAATGAAGAGTGCGGCCGCTTGGTTCGAAATCCCGCATTCCGAAAGAAACCTTATAGAAGTCGGATGGGATTCCATCCGTGGACAGAGTAATTACCGTTTCATAGAGGAATGGATCTTCAGGCGACCATGAATGGGGATCGTTGACAGGTATTTGAAAAGTTAGAGATGTGCGGTTTTGGCAGCGCAAAGTAAAATCTTGTTTGATTTCCTCGGTTGCCGGTTTCCCGCTGTCTTTTTCGCGAATAACAACCGACGCAGTGCCTTGTACATCGATCAGATACATACTCCGGTTGATGATGTTGGCATGATTTTCGATGAGTATTTTTACTGTTGCTGAATCGTTTTTCAAATCCGGCAGGATAAGGGAGCGTTCCACACGAAACGGGCCGGTAAATGTGATGAACACATCATCCCAAATTCCCGGGATGTCCGTAAATTTTTCACGGTCGATCCCGGTGGCGGATTGTTTGGGGAGCCACGCCCGGTCTCCAATGCGAATCAAAAGTTCATTCGTGCCGTCTTGATTGATGAATTCGTTCAGATTGCAATCGATGGGGGTGTTGCATTCCATGTAGGTTCCTAGATCGTGACCGTTGAGCAGCACTTGGGTGTTGAATCGGCTTTTGCGTAATGTCAAAACCGCATATTTTTCGCGATGTTCAGCCGGAACACGGAATGTGGTTCGATACCAACTATAGCGGGGTTCGTGCGTGCCTTGAAAGTATTCTTCATATTGATCGATCCGAGGTGCAGCCAAATCGATCAGTCCGGGAACCGGGATAGTTCGAGTAAATCTCGTTGGCGGTAAGGCGGTTTTGGTTTGTTCAAATTCCCATAGCCCATTCAGTTCAAGGATATGGCGTGGAGTATCCGCTTGAGCAGTATAGGTAAACAACAATATGGTCGCACTGAATAGTAACTGATACATGATGCTTTCACGTCTCCCATTTCAGATTTCGATATCGATTCAGTCCTCATTATACTATAAAGTTACTCTGCTGAAAAAGTGATATTGGCTGATAGAGTATGCAAGTCAGTATAAATGGAAATCGCAGACTTCACGAATAAAGCAACAACGGATATTGTAAGAAGGAAGGAAAAACATGTATTGATTCACGGGCAGGATCCCATGTTGCAAAGTTACTACACTATATAAAACTGCAGAGAAAGGCCTCCGCTATGCCGAACGACACATCCCCTTATGATTTGATCAAAAAGAATTCCTTTCCTCGCAAACGATCGCTATTCGAAACTGTTTTTGACATAAGCGGGATGAATAGGATTTTTTTACGGAAAGGGAAGAGAACCTCTTTTGATGTTGCCAACGACGGTTTCGTTTCACCGGTCGAGGGGAAATTGATCGAAGTTCAACATTTATCTCCTTCAAAAGAAATCGGAGGGAAAAGGCGGATTCATGGGCAAGAATATTATTCATTTGAAGAAATTGTCCATGGAGTGGAAGAAGAGGAAAAATTTAAAAACGGTGTTTGTTTGAATTTCTATTTGTCTCCGTTCAATCTTCACTATGTTCTTTTTCCGATGGACATGCAGGTGAATCGATTTATGTATCATCCTTCATTTTGTTGGCCGATTTTGTTTTTCAAGTGGGGGGAAGTGACCAATGAGCGATTGGTGATCTATGGACAAACGCGGACAAATTGTCCGGTTATCCTTGTTTTAGTTGGATCATTTATGGTGAGTGGGATTGAATGTGTCGCTAAACAAGAAGTATGGTATTCGCGAGGGGAATTGTTGGGGGCTTTTAAATTGGGATCTACCGTTATGATGTTGTTTCCCGAAGGGTCGATCGAAACTCATATCGAAGCCGGAAAGAGTGTAGAACTGGGTGAACCGATAGGTAGATTTCTGTGAGCGATTCAGTGCCGCAGGGACGGCGGCGTTACAATTCTGGGAGCGCGGGCATCCCTACCCGCATCTTATCACGCGTGCATTTTCATTCTGGATAGCAAATTACTTTTCTCTTGGCCCAACGGTACTCATGTCAATGGGTTTGAAACCGAGATCGAATGCCGGGGATTCCGATTTTAACCGGAAATCGTAATTGCCCGGATCGACAAAGAGGGGATCGGTATAGAGGGAATGCTCGTCTTTCCCAAGTTTTTTCCATTCTTCAAAAGATAAGCCGTTGAAATCGGCTTCATCCACGGAGAGAGCCGGGTTGTAATACACATTCCAATCCATATCAAATGTACTGGTCACTTCTCTTTTCCCGCTCTTGTTTTTGGGATGGAAATAGAAGGAGTAGGGTTGATCCCTCCATTTATTATCCAGCAATTCGCCTTCCTTCCAATAGACGATGTTGTTTTCGAAATAGAAGCTCTTGTGCGGTTCCACGCGGCTACGGCTTAACTGCTGCAACCTGCCGAATGCGAAGATGTTATTTCGAACAGTCACTTCTTTGCAGAAATGGATGTTGTATCCGGCAAATTTCGTGTTGTAGACGATATTGTTCTTGATGAGCAGATGGGTTGAACCTTCGTCATTGTAAATGCCCCATCCGCCATAGTGGTTGGCCTCCACGTCATGGATAAGATTGTTGTCGATTTCCGTTCCGGGGGATACACCGAGTGTATAAATGGCTCCCATATCCGAGAGCAACCCTTGGCCGATGTGGTGGATGTGGTTGTATTCGATTTTGTTGTCGCGGCTGAGACTGCGTTGATACCCCCAATTCCAGCCGATGGATATTCCGGTATACCACCCATGATGAATCAAGTTATGCGCGACCGTATTCCCGAAGGTGTGCATCAACAGAATCCCGACTGCGGAGGGATAGACTTCTCCGAAATGATGCAGGACGTTATCTGTGATTTCATTGTAGCCTGTGCGTTTCAGTGGATGATCGTGTTGTGTTCCGCCGTTTACGCGAAAGCCGCCCGCGGCAATGTAGCTGATATTGTTATGTGAAATACAGTTTCGGGAACATCCGTCTGATATTTCAAAGGCAAAAGTTCCGATATTTTTAATTGTGCAATCTTCGAAGGCGCAATGCTTTGCACCAGTCAGCGTGATGGCGGCAGGCACGCTTGCCGATCCCTGCCGGTCGTTTGAATTGCCTGGGGGCAGTTCGAAATTCGTATACATGAATGATAAATTCCGGAAATAGAGATGTTCCACATATTCCCGCTCAACCGGTTTCCCTTCGAGGTGAATAAATGCCGGCGCGACCGGGGCGATGACTTCGGCTGTCCGGAGATCCACATCCGGCTTGGGAATGAGATATAAAACACCGGTTTTTTTGTTCAAATACCATTCGCCCGGTTGATCCAGCCCTTCGAAAACGTTCTCGACGATGTACCGTGCGCCATCACTCGTGAAATCATCGGTAAACACTTTGCCCGCCTTGTGTTGAAAGGTGACGATGTTCTTTTCCGTGTCGATGGATTGGATGGGGAGATGGGAATCGGTCCAGAAATGGTACACGATCACTTCGACGTCTTGTAAGTTCGTCCAATTCGAGTTTATATCCCCCGGTGTAAATTCAAACCGTTGGCAATCGGTATGGTAGTGCACGTCCCGACCGCCGTCAGGGAAGCCGGCTACACGATAGAACCCTTCGTTGGGAATTCTTGCACGCCTGCGGAGTTCACCATTGACGTACAGTTGATGGAACGACCATTCCCCGTTTTTCACTTTAGGCAATTCGGTCATCCAAATATTATCCTTGTAACGTTTCCAACCGCTGATTTTCTTGCCTCCGCGGATCAACGCTTTTTCACCGTTGTATACTGTATAGGTGATCGGATACTTTTCCGTTCCTGAATCTGCGGCGGTGAAGACTAAGGGGTTCGATAAGTGATAGATTCCGCTTCGTAAATATACAGTGATGGGGCGATTCAACTGATCGGATTTTTTCAATGCATGTATTGCCTGTTGCGCCCGTTCAATCGTGGCAAATGCCTTGGATGGTGTTTCTCCGGAATTCTGATCATTGCCGGTGGGCGAGACATAGAATTGATATTCCTTCGCTTCTTTTGCGTCGATGAACAAAGGCATCGTCAATTGGAACATGAGAATTATGATGATCGTCTTATACAAATTTTGTAGCATCATGCGAGTCCTCCGGAATGGAATCATGAGCTTCTATCTTACCATGGATTGCCGGCTGGTCTATTGACTCATCTTCGCCGGATCTGAAAAAAATGAAAAAGAATCCAATAAACTCGAGCATGATTCGTTATAAGCAATAGAAACAAAATAAAGGCTCATTCCCCAAGCCCAAAACCACGTTGAAAAGGAGTACAATCATGAAAAGGAAAAATGCAGTAATCACAATGATCGTCGGTGGAACTCTGATCGGTATGCTGACATTAAACGGTTGGACCGCCGAATCCGAAAAATCCGTGAAGGATTATCCCATGCAAAATGTGGAAAGTCCGACCGATCATGCTCCCGGTAAAATCGATCCTGCGCCCTCTCCTGAAAAACGGCAATGGATTCGAGAACGGGATCGTGATGTAGAGTCTGAGTCTCCCCCATTCCGCCCAGGTGAAAGACCACGGTGGGGCATGCGAGGAAACAGTCCACGAGGAGAACAGTATTCCGAGAACCAAGATATTCGTAGATGGGGTAGACGGTTCGAAGAGGCTCCACGAGGTCCAAGAGGGCGTGGACAGTTCGAAGAGGCTCCGCGAGGGCCGAGAGGCCGTGGACAGTATGGAGAGGCTCCCCGCGGTCCGAGAGGCCGTGGACAGTATGGAGAGGCTCCCCGCGGTCCGAGAGGTCGTGGACAGTTTGAAGAGGCTCCCCGCGGTCCGAGAGGCCGTGGACAGTATGGAGAGGCTCCCCGCGGTCCGAGAGGACGAGGACAGTTTGAAGAGGCTCCCCGAGGGCCGAGAGGACGAGGACAGTATGGAGAGGCTCCGCGAGGTCCGAGAGGTCGTGGACAGTTTGAAGAGGCTCCCCGAGGGCCGAGAGGACGAGGACAGTTCCAAGGTGTTCCGCGAGGTCCGAGAGCATATGGACAGTTTGAACGCATTCTGCGAGGTGCGCATGATGAAGACCGCTTTTGGGGATTTCGTGGAGGTTTAGAAGATCGAACTTCACCTGATAATGGTCGGCCGGGATTTTTACGCCCATTTCTGTCTTCTGTCTGTGAGCGTATGGAACAACTACAAAAACAAATCGAAATTCTTTCCAGACAAATTAAGCAAATCGAAAAACTATTGGAAAACCTAAACGAAAAATAAAATCAGATTCGTATCAAAAAGGTGTAATAGATTTATCTTGAGAGAAATATTCGGTGTAGTGTTGAGCACTTTCTTCTCGTTGGAAAAGGCCTTCCATTTTGTGGAGGCCTTTTTCTTTTTTTATGTTTCTCTTTTTAACTTGCCCCTATTGCCCTTCACTGATCGCTTGCACATGTTCCATGACCACTTCTTCAGGAGAATCTTTCACTAATTTACGGAAAGCCAGGATCAGAAACATCACATCGTCGATGTGTCCGATAAAAAAGAACGGGAAATCCCGCAGGAGGTCGATGGGGAGGAAGAAATAAACGATCGAGGCATAGCAAAGGAATTTCAAATGAAACGGCACACGGGGATCGTGCAATAAGCGGGAGAACAGTTTGAAAAAACTGGGGATATGGACAATGAATTTAATGACATTGAGTGGTGAAAATTGCCGGGAGGCTCGAATCAATTTGAGAAATGCTGCGGATCGAAACATATTTATTTTTACTACACTTTTACGCTGGTTTTGTTGGTTCTATCCAAGATCAATATTGTACCTTCATGAATTACCATTTTACAATGTGTATATGGAAATCCGATAATTTTCGTTTTTACATCGTTTTTGAAGAGTTTCTTTCTTCCTCTTGTCCTGGTATACTTTCCCCTGGTTTCAGAAATAATTACGGAGCGCGGGCATCTTGCCCGCATGGAGGTGCGGAGCAGTGTTTGCGCGCGTTGTAATGCGGACAGGGATGTCTGCGCTCCCAGCATGTTTGAAAGAAAATAAATGACTGAAAGTATCGGTTTATGGGTTGGATTCATTATTTTCATTCTGGCGATGCTCGCTTTGGATTTAGGAGTATTCCACCGCAAAGCGCATGAAGTGAAAGTAAAGGAAGCCATCGCGTGGAGTATTTTTTGGGTTGTTCTTTCACTGCTTTTCAATGTATGCATCTATTTTTGGTTCGGTTCTCAAAAAGCGTTGGAGTTTTTGACCGGTTATTTGATCGAGAAATCGCTGAGTGTCGATAATATTTTTGTCTTTTTGCTGATATTTTCTTATTTTCAAATCCCGTCGAAATATCAGCACCGGATATTGTTTTGGGGGATTTTGGGGGCATTGATCATGCGGGGGATTTTCATCGCGGCGGGAGTATCGCTCATCCACCGGCTGGAATGGATCATTTATGTGTTCGGTGTTTTCCTGATCTATACTGGCTTCAAGATGGCGATGCAAAAGGGGCAGAAAGTCCATCCGGAAAAGAATCCCGTGCTGAAACTGGCTCGCAAATATTTTCCTGTCGCGAAGGGCCGGACGTACGGTAAGTTGTTTCTCCGTGAAAACGGTAAACTCGTGGCTACCCCGTTGTTTTTGGTTCTTCTTCTGATTGAAACAACCGATGTCGTTTTCGCAGTCGATTCCATCCCTGCTATTTTGGCGATCACCATTGATCCGTTTATCGTTTTTACTTCCAATGTTTTCGCAATTTTGGGGCTACGGGCACTCTACTTCGCCCTGGCAGGAATCATTCAATGGTTCCACTATCTTCATTACGGATTGTCTGTTGTTCTGATTTTTGTCGGGATCAAGATGACATTGTCGGATATCTATCACATTCCCATCACAATTTCGCTGGGATTGATCGCAGGGATTTTGATTCTATCGGTGGGGGCATCGTTGATTTGGCCGGAGGAGGAATCCGAGAGCGAATAAAATAGTAATCATCTTGCCATATGATTATAGTGTTGACTTCCAATCAATCCAACCGTTTGCGAAATTTCAATACCGAAAGAAACAACAATCCCAGCGCCATGACGGAAAGCGGAACGACGGCTCTCAGCAAATTGATAAAATCCGCTCCCCGCAAAACTATCCCGCGAATAATATCCAAGAAATAAGTCAATGGCAATAAAAAACTAATCGCATAAAAGAGATCCGGCATTGTATCACGGGGATAGATAAATCCGGAAAAGAAGATTGACGGCAACAATGTAGCTATCGCCATTTGAGTAGCCTGCACTTGATTTTGGGCAGTCGCGCTGATCAAGAGACCGATCCCGACAACCGCAAACCCAAAGATTCCGCTAAGCCCGAACAAAAGAGCTGCACTCCCATGAATCTCGATCCCAAAGAGATACCGCATCACTAGGATAAGCATTCCCATTTCCGCATACGCGAGAAACACATAAGGAATCACCTTCCCCAATAATAAAGCCATCCGGGTGGCCGGGCTGACCATCAGCTGCTCAAGTGTCCCGACTTCCCTTTCCCGCACGATGGCAAAAGCTACAAGCATCGTCAAGGAGAGTTGAATTGCCACTCCGATGATTCCCGGAACAAAAAAATGAGCGGAAAGCAAATCAGGATTGAAGAGTACCCGCGGGCGAACATCGATGGGGCTTTCCACTTTCGCATGTCCGGTCAGTTTCTTCATTTCTTCCATTAACGAAACGAGTCCGATTCCCTTGGCAGTAGACATCGCCTGCAATGCAATGGTGTTGTTGGTACCGTCGAGAAACACACCGACGGAAGCGCTTTCGCCGGCCTTCAACCGTTCCGTAAAATCGGGTGGAATTTCCACTCCGACAACCGCCCATCCTTCGACCAAGGCGCGATTCAATTCCTCATGGGACATGACATGATCAACAATTTTATAAACATCGGTATTTATAAATGTATCGATGAGTGTCCGGCTTTCTTCGCGGCCATCTTGGTTATACACCACCGTCGCCAAATCGCGGACATCGGTATCGATGGCATACCCGAACGCGATCACTTGAATGATGGGTGGCAGCATGGCAAACAACAACGTATAGGGATCGCGGGCCATGTGAAGCAATTCTTTTTGCAATATGGCAAAACATCCGGTCGTTTTCATGAGTTGCGTTCCTCCTCAGCCAATGTCAGCGAGACGAACACATCTTCCAATGTGGGCGACACCTTCCGTACGGAAATATCGTCAAATCCGATCGAACTCGCATATTCCTTTATATCCTCATCCGAAAACTTCTCATCCACCAGAAAATGCCCGGCTTCCCCAAAAATTGTGGCCGAACGAACTTGATCATGCGTACGGAATTTGTCTAATAATTGGGTAATGGGATGAGCGATGATTTCAATCCGGCGGAAGCCTTCCGGAGTCACTTCCGACATATTTTTCAAGGATGACGGCTCCCCACAAGCAATCAATTTGGATAAATAAATATAGGCGACTACAGTACAGCGTTCCGCTTCGTCCATATAATGGGTTGAAACAAAAAGCGTGATCCCTTGCGCCGAAAGATCGAATAACAAATTCCATAATTCACGTCTTGCAACCGGGTCGATTCCAGCAGTCGGTTCGTCGAGAAACACGATTTCCGGTTCATGCATGAGTGCGGAAGCGAGAGCGAGACGCTGTTTCCAGCCACCCGATAATTTACCGGCCTGGCGATTCAAATAAGGATTCAGCCCCAAATAATCACATAATTCTTCTTCCTTTTCATAAATCTTACTTTTGCTCAATCCGTAGAGTTTCCCGAAAAAACGAATATTTTCCCGTACTGTCAAATCACGATACAAACTAAACGATTGTGACATATACCCAATTTTCCGCTTAATATCTCCCGGTTTTTTCATCACATCGATCCCCAATACACGTGCATTTCCAGCGGTCGGCGACAGCAATCCGCATAGCATCCGGATCACAGTCGATTTTCCGGAACCGTTGGGGCCAAGAAAACCAAAAATATCCCCACGATTCACCGAAAAACTGATTTGGTTGACCGCAGTAAAATCCCCAAAGCGTTTGGTCAACTTGTCAACCTCAATTGTGGTATCCATCTCTATTCCTCCGGACCATTCTCCGATGAAAGAAACACATCCGCGACCATCCCGGGCCGCAGCAAATGTTCCGGATCGTCGATTTCAATTTTTGCGCCGAAAACAAGATCGTCCCGCGTATCGGGAGTCTGAACATTACGGGGAGTGTATTCCGCCTGTCGATTGACTTGAACGATCTCTCCTTGAAATGTTTTATCCGGAAAAGAGGCTACAGAAAATTGGACTATTTTCCCAAGCGGTACATTCCCCAACCGGCTTTCCGGAACGTAAATGCGAACAGTCAGCGGCTTGTAAAGAATCAGCGTCAATGCGGTTTGATTCGAACCCAATAAATCGCCAGGCTCATGGGGATTGGTTTCCACAACCCCATCCGACGGTGCAATAATGTCCGTCTCATCGAGATCGATCCGTGTTTTTTCAACCGCCGCTTCTGCCCGCTGTTTTGCCGCCCGTGCTTGTGCTATTCGCTCCTGGCGGGGGCCTTCT
This sequence comes from uncultured bacterium, assembly GCA_964412555.1. Lineage (GTDB taxonomy): Bacteria > Hinthialibacterota > Hinthialibacteria > Hinthialibacterales > Hinthialibacteraceae > CAYPPG01. The sequence goes on along the minus strand of CAYPPG010000022.1, from coordinate 3,230 downwards.
TGAACAAGTGATAATGCTGCGGATGCATTCTTCACTTTCTCCCATGCCGCTTGAATGTCCTCTTCTCGAAATCCTGCCAGCAAGCGGTTTAATTCCGCTTCCGCCGCACGAACCCGATTTCGGGCAACAGCCAGTTCCTTGCGCGCACGGTCCAGATTATCCGCCGAAGTATTTCTTGTCTTGAAAAGCTCACTTTGCCGCCGTTCCGTAAGGATTGCCAATTCTTCTTCCGCCTTCCTGGCTTCCAGATTCGCACGGGCGGCCTCGATATCCTCCTTACGCGGTCCCTTTTTCAGTAAACGCCATCGGTTCCGGGCTTCTTCATAGATCGCTTTCGCCTGCTCGATCTCTTGAATACGGGAGCCATTTTCCAGTTCTCTCAACTGTTGGCTGGCTCGCTCCAGTTCCGCTTCGGCTTCCTTCAATCGCGCTTCAAGCGGCTCTCTTTCCAAACGCAGTAGCACATCACCAGTTTTGACTGCGTCCCCTTCATCAACTTCGATCGATATGATACGCCCGCCGACTCTCGAACCAACTGCCACATCGTCTGCCTCGATCGTCCCTGAATATTCAGCACGAGGTGTATACCGATCTTGCATCCACCACCATATCGATATACCGCCAATAAGTAACAAAAGTGGAATTAGTTTTTTCATGTTCGTTTATCCTCCGGTAGCACTCCATGAAGAAAAATTTCAATGAACGTACTGCGGGCCATTTCCGAGTCGATCGGAATCACCAGATCGCCGGGAAGAATTATTTGCAAAATCAAAAACGTGAAAAACATCCCTGAGAAAGCGCGGGCGGCGCATTCAGGATCGACTTTTCGAATTTTTCCGCTTTTTACCGCCTCCTCAAACCATTGTGTTAAATGGCGAATCACCTGCCCCGGTCCTCCTTCGAGAATGGCTTTAGCGTTCTTCGATTGTTTTGGCCCCTCGGACAGAAGAAGAGCGATCAAATCCTTCCGCTCTTCGAAAATCTGCATCAACTGTTTGGACAGTTCCCCTATCGAAATTTCGAATGAAGCATCGGGTTTCTCCCGCATCGCATCGATGTGGGGAATGGCGGAATAATTTCGGATCACTTCTGCAAACAATTTTTCCTTATTCCCGAAATGCCGAAACAATGTCACCTCGTTCACGCCGGCTTCCTTGGCGATATTTTTGGTAGTTGCTCCGATAAATCCGGCTTGACTAAAAACCCGAAGAGCGGCTTCGATGATTTTCTCACGTGTCGAATTCATGATTCTTCCTCATAAAGCAAGTGCTTGCTTGCATTATATCCCCCATAAAACGTAATGTCAACACCGTTTTCGAAAATACACGGTAACATCTATCAAAAGTCTACCTAGAACATAAAAAAGATTCTTGTATGATTGTTGAATGAATCCTGGGAGCGTGGACATCCTTGTCCGCATTTTTCAACGTATGGAATTTCATCCCTTTGTTATGCCCAATAGATCCAATCAATATCAGATAAAACGAGGCAATCATGAAAAAATCCGCATTTACCCTTATCGAGTTGCTGATAGTAGTTGCCATCATTGGAATTTTAGCCGCTATTGCTGTCCCCAATTTCCTCAATGCGCAGGCACGGGCGAAAATCGCCCGTTCCTATTCCGACATCCGATCTCTATCGACAGCCATTGAATCGCTTCGATTGGATAAGAATGTAATGCTCGTCGATTATTGGGATGATGACACACAAATGGGACAAGATCGCATTAAAAATATATTTAACGGGGTAGGGGGTACTCAAAACAATCGAGGTGGAACCACCGGTGTTCTGGCACCACTGACCACGCCGATTGCCTATATGGGTTCCATCCCCCAGGATCCCTTCGCCGTCAAAATGGAAGGCTTCAACGACTCAACTAGCACTCTCATCGCCGCCGATCAACTTCCCCCCATCACTTATCTCTATTTCGATAACGAACCCGCTATCGACGGCTGCGATTGTGGGGCATTGGTTTTCGGCAAAGAAGGACTCGGGGATGTCCCCGCTCTTGAAAACGACCATTTTGTTTTGGTCGCTTACGGACCGGATGGCCAGCGAAACAATCCGCCGGGGTATGGCTATCCTTACTCCCCCTCCAATGGGTTACGCAGTTTGGGAGATATCTGGATTCGCTCGGGCGGTTCCACCAATGAAAACTACTAAACATCCCTCAGCAATTGAAAAAATGATCTATTCCGGTATTACTCTATAATAAACCAAATAAAGGAGATTCTATCTTGGATTCAAGTCAATTTTTAAATCGAAAAAAAATTTATTTAATCACCGAAGACACAAAATTACAACAACGAATCAATCAGTTGTTACAAGAAAAAGGGGCTGTCTTATTTCACACTTCCATCCCGAAGCAAGCGGTAGCAGACGCCGTGGCAAAGAATCCAGACTTAGTCATTTATGACGAATCAATGCCCGCGGAAGAAGACTTAAATGTTTTGAATACGATCAAAATGGGCCGTCCCAAAACGGACTTTCTTCTCCTGACAAAAGCCGAATCACCTCAACGATTCATGGATACAAGCGGCCGCGGAGTATCCTATAGTATCCAACGGGACGTCAATGACCAAATGCTGATCGAGGCAATCGAACATAGCATCGTCAAAGCTGAGACAAAATAGTGGAAAGGACAGACAACATGATCAAACGAACTCTCTCTTTTCTATTCATTTTCACATTTATCTTCTGCCACTTCACTGCCCTATCATGCCGAGCGGACGACCTGCGTGCCCAGCGCAGCTATTGGTACAACGAAGCCAAATTCGGGATGTTTATCCATTGGGGACTCTACTCCATCCTAGCCCGCAGCAATCCCGGCCAGTTGGCGGAATGGGTTATGAGCAATGACAACATTCCGGTAGAACAATACGAACCGCTGGCGGATTTATTCGATCCCCGCTTTTACAATCCCGAAGCGTGGGTCACCTTGGCCAAAGCGGCAGGGATGCGTTATATCGTGATCACTTCGAAACACCATGACGGTTTTTGCCTCTTCGGCAGCGAATACACGGATTATGATGCAGAAGACCGTGGCCCCGGGCGTGACCTGTTAGAGCCATTGGTTCATGCATGTAAAAAGCACGGTTTGAAAATCGCCTTTTATCACTCGATGATGGATTGGCATCATCCCGATTACCGAGCAGGCAGAGTCGGAAAATTCGCCTAGGTTAAAGTACTGCAAAAATTAGGGTTCCGATTTTATTCTTAGACGTAATTCA
>CAYPPG010000021.1:0-111488 GCA_964412555.1 uncultured bacterium | reverse complement strand
AATTCAAACTGCCGGAGGTTTTACCCTCTACCCATACTAAATAGCGAAGAGGCTCCGAATTTTTGATGAAGCATACATGTATGCTTCTTTTCTTCGATTTTCCAAGAATGGACAATATCTCATAGTTGGGCATGTTGATGGAAACATCAAAATCTTTGAGTGGGAAACTGGACGATTGATCAATGAGTTTTCAGCGTATCAAAATATTCTTCACTCTTTCGATCTCTCTCCCCATAATAAATTTATCATTACAAGTGGAGATTCCGACAGCATGATAAAAATATGGGATTTCGATTCGATTTATAATAAAAGAAAGATAAACCATGTTCCACCATACAAAATGCTTCCTCATACTTATCCTTTTAACCTCTGACCTGCAAGCACAACCTGCACCAAATGATATACTAGAATCCAATCGCCAACTGGTAACCGGAATCGATGTCGATGCGATCATGAAAAGATATGTGACGGATTATCACAATTTCGAGAAACGATCATCCGGAATCGCATATACCGGAAATATCTATCGTTGGAGTGTAAAACCGGATCCCAACGATCCGGAAACTCTGTACTATTGGGGAAAAAACGGAGTCAGAAATTTTATCGACGATCAATTCGTTTGGATATCGGAGTCTTTCGATCTCATCATGACGCGATACAAGCAGCCATGAGAGACATGGTACGGTTGTACTGACTCATCAAGGGAAAAATGATACGATTGTCATACACGCTGTTGCCGTCAATGACCGATGCGTCGTTTCGGATTTGTGGGAAAAAGAAGTGGAGATTTCCAATCCGGTGCAAACCGAACGTTTGAATCAGGTGGATTGTATCTATGACAAATAAATGCTTCCGATTATCATAAGTTGATGGTGTCCGAACCTGTTCAAGAATGGCCTCCGTTGAGTTCACATTTAAAGGGCATTATAAATATCCTTTATATTGTCTGAATCCGGATTGGCCAGGATGTTTGGATTTACTGGATGGATAAGTTGTGAGTAATTATACTACGATTCTCAAAAACGGCAACTGATTACAGATCGCTCGACACTTTTGTTTAAGATATCTACAATCCTATCCTGTTCAGACAAAAATCCTAAAAATCCAGATTTATACAAAAAAGGGAGAAACAATCATTATGAGAAAAATTACCCTCACACGTTTTCTTATCGCATCGATATTGTTCACTGTTCCACATGCAATTTCCAAGGAACCTAACCTATCCGGAAAAATCGATCACCTACAACAGTTGAAAAGAAACCTAGAACAAAATGTTTCTGCTCCTCTACCGGTTTTTCTCGACACCATGCAAAACGGTATACTCTGGCTGCAATCTCTTAACAAAGCCGTTCAAAAAGAAGAAGCTGATCTAAGCGATTTCGTTTCTTCATGGAAAAAAGTACTGAAAGGAACAAAACCGTCCACACTCGCAACGTCTCAAGCCCTTACCATCCTCGAGCAATGTTCGAATCCTGATAAAAAGAAAGACGTTCTCGAAAAAGCTGTACAGCTCGCCGATGAACTCGTTCTCGAATTGGAGGCTTTAGACCGCATCGAGCGCAACCGGCGGCAAGACATTCATATCACCGTCAAAAAAGCGGACAGTTCACCAATTGACAGCGCATCGGTTCAAATTCGTCAAATATGCCACGAATTTTTGTTCGGTTGCAACATTTTCCGTTGGAGCGACGACGACACCAAAGCAGACCGGCTGTATAAAAAACGTTTTGCGGATTTGCTGAATTTCGCCACACTCGGTTTCTATTGGGCCGCCTATGAAAGAGCGGAAGGAATAACACGGGAAGACCATTGGCGGCAGGTAGCGGAATGGTGCAAAGAACATGGCATCGAACGCAAAGGGCATCCTTTAGTATGGAATTATTCCGATCCGCGATGGATTCCCGATGATCCGGAAAAAGTTTTTGAACTGCAAATGGAACGGGTTAAACGTGAAGTTACCAATTTCAAAGGATTGATCGACATCTGGGATGTCGTCAACGAAGCCACCGCATTTGACCGCGAATCCTTTTGGAAACGCTCTCCGAAGCTCACCAAAATGTGGGAAGAATACGGCCAAATGGAAATGCCGCGCATCGCATTCCAAACCGCTCGCAAAGCCAATCCGGACGCCACCCTCCTCATCAACGATTATTATCTGAATACCCGCGAACGCGCCGAACGGGACAATTCAATTCGAGGTGAAAAACGGGAAATCTACGAAGATGTCATCGACTCCCTTGTCGATGAAAACGGGAACCGCCTCTACGACGCCATTGGCATCCAATCCCACATGCACAGCGGCGCATGGAACACGGAAAGAATCCGCGAAGTCGTGGAACGATTCGCTAAATACAATGTCCCCCTCCACTTTACCGAAACCACCATTGTTTCCGGCCCCCGCCGCAGAGGCGGCCCGCGAGAGTGGGGCGAAACCACGCCGGAAGGAGAGAAAAAACAGGCGGAGGAAGTCGAACGCTTTTACCGCACCATTTTTTCCTGCCCGGAAGTGGAAGCGTTTACATGGTGGGATTTCTCCGACGACCGCGCCTGGCAGGGAGCACCCGCCGGCTTCCTCCGCAAAGACATGTCCCCCAAACCCGCCTATGACAAACTGATGTCACTCATCAAAGGAACATGGTGGACAACAGAAGATGTGAAAACGGATGGAAAAGGGATTGCAAAGACTCGTGGATTTACGGGAACCTATGAAATTACGATTACAACGAAATCCGGAGGAACAATTCAAAAAACAGTCATGGTAACTCGAGAGAAACCGGGGGAATTCGTGTTCGTGTTTGAGTGAAATATCAAAATCATACTCATTAAAGCGATAAATATCATTCATCAATATCACCGTACTGACGTAATCGATTTTTCCACAATCCAGGTTGCCGGCTTAGATGCAATACCGCAAGAATTACAATATCCGTTGGATTTTCGATAAAATAAACACCGTAAGGAAAACGATTCAAAATTCCACGACGAACATTTTCCTCGATTTTGGGAAATTGTTTTAGTCCCAAAGCAATTCTTTCAAAAAGACGATCCAAGTCGGCAATAAAGGAATTCCCCAAACCAAAGCTATGATGATCATACCATAATGCTGCTTCTTCTATATCCAGCTGGACTTCATTTCCAACAACAATCAACTTGGTCATTTGCCATTATTCCAATCCCCAAGTTTTTCAGTAATTCTATCGCGTACCTTTTCCCAAGAATCGCCTTCTTCGGGGTTTTCCCGGTAGGCTTTCAAACGTTCAGTAATAATTTTCTTATGCCAGTCAGGTACTGGCACTTTTTCGGGTTCCGTTACGACTTGTTCCCACAGTGACTGGATATATTCAATCTGTTCTTCTACGGATAACTCATCAAATCCAGGTGGTTGCATGATTGTAGGTTTTGCCATCGGAATATCCTCATACATATACAGTATCGGAAACTTGTTGCACTTGTTCAGGGGGCAGGGAGCGAATTCTTCTGATTAGTTCCTCTGTAGCCACCATTGTTTCACCCTTTATAATTACATCTTCAAAAGTCCTATTGTTCAATTATTGCGGAATAGGTTGATCTTGTCAAAAAACCCGTTATCGGTTTATCTTATTTTAATATACAGAAAGCTAACTTTTACTACGCTCCAACCTCCTCCAACCGTTCCAGAGTCAAACGGCGGATGATTTCGATAAAGTCGGGAGCCGTTTTCAGCAACAAATTCACCGTTCCCGCATCGAGCGAATAAAATTCATCATAATCACCTTTGGAACGCAACTCAAAAGCTTTATTGTAAAGTGATCCCATATCATTTTCGATAACTCCCGTTTTAATGATTTCTTTATTGAACCATGCTCGCAAACCGGAATGTTTGGATGTTTTAAACTTATGTGCACAAGCCAAAGCATTGACCGCATAAAACAGGGCATAATACATACGATTCGTTGCGCTTCGCAATGAGCCATGGCCAATAAGGAGATTGGCATCCTGCAACGTTCTATCGGCCAATTCCAACCGGTAGAGACATATGTCTTTTCGTTGCTCCGGATTCATACTGCTATGCCCTCTTCCATTACGGTTTCCACAAATGGGGTAACGCCGAGAATGGTATTCAAGATATCTTCCTCGGAATATACCTTCACATCCAGGATAACATCGAATTCCAATTCGATTTCGAATGCTAAATCCCAAACCACAAATTCTGTTATGGTATCTACACAGCCTTGCAATGTAACAAAAATATCAATATCCGATTCCCAACTATGCTCCCCCCGCGCATAGGAACCAAACACCAAAAAACGAACCAGCCGCTCCCCATACCGTTCTTGAAGCCGCTTTTTCAATTCCAAGACCGCGTCATGCATCGTTCAAGTCCTCATTGAATATGTATAAATTATAGCCGAATTACCACGTGAAAGAGAAAAATTACAGAAGAATACTCCTCCATCCGATGGACTATCTCCTTTCAGAATCTCACTTTTTTTGTAAGGATAGTACGTTTCAAAAAAGCATATCCTTCCTGCACATAGGATTCGAAAGTAAAATAGAACCGAATCAACAACAAGGATTGAAAATCGTGATAACCATTCAAGAAGCGGAAAAAATCCTGCAAGAAATGACTCGCGCGGAAAAAGCACAATTGCTTCAATGGATTGTTCAAGATTTGGGCGATTCGTTTCCTGGAATTGAGAGCAACCCTGATGTATGCGGAGGTGAACCTTGCATTGTACGTACACGGATTCCGGTATGGGTACTCGTACAGTCCAAGCGTTTGGGGATGAGTGAAGCCGATTTGTTACGTTCATATCCCAATTTACGTGCTGAAGATTTGACCACTGCTTGGGCATATTTTCGTACTCACCGAAACGAAATTCTACTTCAAATCCGTGAAAATGAGGAAACCTGAATATGGCACGGTTCTATGCCAATGAAAATTTCCCATTACCGGAAGTAGAAGAACTACGACGATTGGGACAAGATGTTTTGACAATCCAGGAAACAGGCCAATCAGGTCATTCTGTATCGGATGAGTCCGTATTGTCATTTGCAAATACTGAGAACAGAATTCTATTGACCCATAATCGCAAACACTTTATCCGTCTTCATCAACAAAACCATAATCATTGTGGTATTGTCGCCTGCACTGTTGACGTGAATTTTATTGGTTTGGCACATAGAATTCATCAAGAAGTCAAAAAAAGAAAACATGTTGAAAGAGAATTAATCCGCATCAATCGACCCAATCCAAAATAGGATGCCGCAAATGAAAATCCGTCGCGTCCTGATACGCCTTCGCCACCGCCAAGAGTGTCCCCTCGTCATACAACCGCCCGAAAAAGGAAATACTGGTCGGGCCGCCGTTTTCATCGAATCCGTTCGGAACACAGATCGCGGGATGCCCGGTAAGATTGTTCAGTAAGTTATTGTCATTCACGAAGGACGGAGCAACATAGACATCGATATCGGATAGGATATCCGCCATTTCCTCCACAAGCAGATACCGAACCCGATTGGCTTGAATATACTCAACCGCAGGAATGAATCGCGACTGGCGAAACACATTCGGCCAGGCGTTCGCGATCTGCCGGACAAGAAGATCATCTTCATTCGAATGCGTCAATTTATCGAACGCCGCCGCCGCTTCCGCATGCAGGATAAACGAAAGCGCAGAGATGGGATAATCCGGCAATTCAATCGGAATCAACTTCGCTCCTAAGTCCTGTAGCTTCTCAAGGGAAGCACGATCATTTTCTTTATTGTCATAAACCTTCTCAAACTCATTCTGCAAATACCCGATACGCAAATCGGTCCAATCAACTCCTGGTTTGTAATTAAACGGAACATCCATCACCGTCCGATCAATACTATCCGGCCCATAAATGGCGTCGAGCACAATCGCACAATCCTCCACAGTACGGCAAATCGGCCCGATTTTATCCATTGTCCAACTCAACGCCATTGCACCTGCGCGGCTTACCCGGCCATACGTCGGCCGAAGGCCGGTCACCCCACAGCGCGTCGATGGTGAAATGATCGATCCCCACGTCTCCGTACCGATGGCAAACGCCACTAACCCCGCCGATGTCGCCGCTCCGGAACCCGCGGACGAACCGCTCGATCCCTGTTCTAAATTCCACGGATTCCGCGTTTTTCCGCCATACCAAACATCTCCCCACGCCAACGCGCCTAGTGTCAGTTTCGCGACCAGCACCGCACCCGCTTCTTCTAGCCGTTGAATGACTGTAGCGTCTTCTTCGATCACTTGATCCTTATACGGTATGGCTCCCCAGGTTGTTTTATATCCCTTTACGGCCAACAAATCTTTTGCACCATACGGAATCCCATGCAGCGGCCCACGATAGTGTCCCGCGGCGATTTCCTCATCGGCGCGCCTTGCCTGTTTCATAGCCAATTCCTCGGTCAAAGTGACAACACATTCGAGTTTAGGACCATATTTTTTTAAACGGTCAAGGTACATGATGGTCAAATCTGTCGAGGTAACGCGCCCTACCCGAATAAGTTCCGCCAAATCCCGCACCGAATAGAACGCGAGCTCATCCACATTATCCGGAAGATACCCATTCCTCACCGGCCCCATTTGAAACGGCTTTTGTTCCCTTTCGAATTGCATCCCAGCTGGAACCGGATTGAATTGAAACGCAGGGGGAACGGAATTCTCGATGGAAAGTTCCCGCAATCTCTGGTATTTCTCCCGATTCCCATCCAGCCCGCCAAGCATCAATTTTTGCTCTTCCTCTGTAAATTGAAGATCAATCAACTTTTCTGCGGCGATTACATCTTCGATGGTAATGGCCTCGTGCTTTTGCGCCTTCTCATCCGCCTCACAAAAATTAGAAATCCCATATATCACAACAAGAATTGGGAACAAGTACCGGATTTTCATGCAACCTTTCCTTTCCATCAATGTTTCCACTGTTTTTAATTCTGTACGATACTCTATAATCGGATTACTTCGTGATTCCGCTCGATAATTTCACGAAAACTTTCAGATAAGGAATGCCAATCCAACACATCCACTGTAATTGGAAGATCCGATTCCGCCAAAGCGTCTCTCAAATCTTCCATAATTTGCGGCTCCAAGGGCACACTTCCAACAACGACTAAATCCAAATCGGAATATTTTCGTGCGGTTCCATCGACACGCGAACCAAACGCCCACACTTCACAATCCGGAACAAAGTTTCTTAAAATATTGAGTACTTCGGCAAGATATTCTTGTTCCACATCAATTATTTCTTTGTTCCAGTTGTTGAAGTAGATATTGTGCATCAGGCACAAATGTAACAGCAGTTTCGTAAACGGAATCCACCGTTTCTTCATCATATATATGCGAAGTGAGATTGCGAGCTTTACTATATTCGAACCAAGGGATGGGATCGTTAATCAAGCCGTACCGGCCTGCAATGCGGAATAATTCCTTTCTTGTACGAGGAAAATTCACATCTTCAGGGGTTGTGTTCAAACGAAGCCAGCGTTGCATGAATTTCCAACATAATTCAAAAGTTAACTCGAAATGTTGAATGACACCCGCCCGGATCGCATTTTGTGCAACGTCGTCCAGACCTTCCATAAATGCATTGTCCTGCGAACGCTCCACGACTTGCTGGAGAGAAACGACCGCTTTTTTTAAATTCTCCAAATCGAGAGCCATGAGTCACTCCCAAAAATTCAAGTGAGCCGTTTATTGTGTTGCAGTCTGATCTTCCGAAGCAAAATCAATGGGGTTTTCATCAACTTCTTCCAGCTCATTCTGCAGCAACTTGATGCCGCTTTGTACTTTCTCATTTAACTCCTGGTAATCGGTCAATAACTGTTGTAATTGATTCTGCTGTACATCACCATTTTCACGTATGTGGTAAAGAACCGAGAGTATCCCAGACTCGATGGATTGAAGTTCTGAGGTGAAGCGACTTGGGACTTTTTCCATTTCTGTATCCAATTGACGAATGGACGAAAGGATATTCGCGTTCTTTTCCTCTAACTTTGAAGAAAGAAATGCAATAGAGTCAGCAATTGGTTCTGTCTGAATTTGATCGAGTTTACTTTGTATCCCCTGCGCAATCGGCTCCATCTTTTCGATATTCTCCGAAATTTGTATGAGCTGATTGGCAAGCCGTTCCGTCGCTTGATCCACTTTCGCATTCAATTCAGAATCGATTTCTTCATTCAACTTCGTCAACCGTTCATCCGTCGATGTTTTCAACGCCTGAACGGTTTCGATAATTTTCTGCGCTTCATCGGAAACATTCGCAATCAGTTGTTTTTCCGTCCCGGCTTCTGATTCTTGTAAAGAAGCGGCTATCGAATTCGTTTCACTGACCACATTCTTTTCCAGTTCGGTTAATCGGTTGTTCGTGTAAAATGCCATCGCGGCTATCGCAGCAATTACGACAAGAAATCCAACATATACGGGACCGTTCGAGGTCGGTTGTTCCGAAGGTGGTTGAACGGGCGGAGAAGCAGGCGCTGTTGTAAGAGGCGCTGCTTTTTGTGAAGCACTAGGCTCCTGTCTCGCATCGGCCATATTCGTTTTTTCTTGACGAATTTCTTCATTCGTTTGTTGTGCTTGAGGAGTGGTTTTTTGAGGTGTTTGGCCTTGTTGTCCTTTTTTTGAGTGTCGTCTCATTTTCTTCTTCATTTGTCTTCTTGAACTCATACTGTATTTCCTTTTCTAAATTCGATTGATATTAATAGAGTATTTGTGGATTCTACCGGTAGATGGGATTTGAACAAGATATGAATGGGATTAAAGAACAATCGATCCCCCCTCTTTCAGCGTTTTTCGCACTTTTTGAGGATCGATGTCACCGATTGCTTTATTCTCGGACAACGCTAGCCATGCTGCAGTCCCCGCCGCTTCACCGGTCTGATTCATATTCACCATCACCCGCACGGCGGAAAACGCGACCAAATCGGCATCCAGCATCCTACCGGCAACGATCAAGTTTCCATAGGTACCCGGGATAAGTGATCGCAATGGAATTTGATAGAAGGTCGGATTTTCCGGTGCCTCCTCACGCCAACGTCCCGATTTTGTCGGAAACCCGGGACGGGAATATCGCTCGGTACCGTCCAGATAACGAAAAGTAATTCCCGGTTTTTCCTGATGGTGAATATCCACGCGATAGCTTCCATTCGCAATCGCATCGTCAAATCGTTTGCCATACAGCACGTCATCCCCGGTCAGTTGATACTGGCATTTTACATGCCTCGTTTCACGGATACCGATCTGCGAAGGAAGCGCCTGCAGCGTAATTTTACTATCCGGACAATGCTCACGGATAATATCTTGAATGGCGCGCACCTGCCTCCGTCCTTCCATCTCGGCCCGCGTTAAATCCTCGGCAACAGCGCAATTGACACCATACACGCGAGTTCCGGCCAACATGTATACATCCGATCCGGGCACATACGACCCCCACGAAAAACCTTCCGGCAAATTATATTTTTCGTGATGTTCCAAGATGATTTTATTGAGCGAGTATCCCTTTAACGAACTCCATTCGGAAAAATGTGCACACGTCGTAGGAGGCTGCAATTGACCCGCAACATATGTCTCCAATCCCAATCGATGACAAAGATCGCCATCCCCGGTTGCATCGATAAACATCTTCGCCTTGATCGCCCCGCGCCCGGACTTATTTTCAACAAGAACACCAATCAGTTTCCCATCTTTCATCACCGGCGCCGTGAAAAAAGTGTGAAAGTAGGGTTTGATTTTCTCTTCCAGGACCATTTCATCCAGTTCGATCTTCAATTCATTGGAATTGAAATCGTATCCATGGCTGACATTATGATGACGCTCGTTCACGGCGTTTCGTTTCTTGAGCCGCTCGACCGTTTCAAGCGTCAGTCCTGCGATGATTTCCTGTTTGAATTCCGTCCCGTACCGGCTGTGCCACACATTGACCAACGAACTGGTGGCCGTTCCGCCAAAGTTATTTTGTTTTTCGACAATAACCACCTTCGCTCCGAGCCGTGCCGCCCGAATCGCTGCAAACACACCGGTGCAACTACCTCCCAATACACAAATATCGGCTTCATGAATAATGGGAATATCTTTCGCCTCTTCCCGAATGAAATTCGGCTTTTCACTTCGATTTTCAGCGTGAGAGAACTTTTTCGGCAAAAAGAATCCCGCACCTGTCAACGCGGTCAGATTGAAAAATTTCCGTCGTTTCATTGGTTCACTCTCCTCATAAAAGGCATATTTAAATGCCACTTTTATTTCTCTAGTTCAAACGCTTTCCATTCATATGTATCGAATTGGACTTCCCCCCACTTCGAACCATACAACGCCGCATAATCCGGAGTCGACACTGCAAACCCATGCGGAGCCAACAGAAGATCACACGGCTCACCCACCGGTCCAAACCGTTGACGATCGATAGCCCCCTGCCATTCCTCATCGGACCGATTGATGACTATCATCACATCATCCCCATACGTCACTTTCTCCACCAATTGATCATCCGACAAGAACGCATGGCTGGTCAACGGTGATTTCCACGTTCTCTTGATCACATTCGACGACAATCGATACGCACGCAAAAAGTAATCCTTCCATTCGGAATTCTCATACTGATCGCGTACCACTCGAAAGTAACTCGCCCCGCCTGCGCGCAAATTAAATAGCAACCGGTCCGGAGCACTCGGATACACCGCCGCACCTTGATGCATATAATGCACAATGGCGTCATGATACACAGCCGAAAAGAGAGGTACCGAAGTGCCGTAACCGGCAAACCATTCGTTCCGCGTATTGGGATCATGCGTGATTCCTTCGAAATAATCGCACAAATCCGTCCCCCAGGAAAACCCATGTTCGGTTCCCATAATCCCGAAATGTTCCGCAGCCAATTCCATCATCTTCCGTTTGTTTGCCATATCCCCCCACTTCGTGTGCGGATGATCCGGAGAATAACAATCGAAAAGCGGAGCCGCGGTCAGAACATCGATAAAGCAGGCGTTGATGAAACCATAATCCTCCATTTCTTCAAAGTTCCTTTTGGCAAATTTTACTCCTTCCGTCGAGCACAGCAGCCAACACCGTCCCCCTGCCCAGAAACCACCTTGTCGATTTTTTCCATTCGGTGCAACAAGACAATGGCTGCCTTCATCGAACGAAGGCGCCGCTTCATAAATATCGGTATAATTGTCATGAAAACCGACCGCAAATCCCAATTCTTCAATTTTATTGTTTATCTCGCGAAAGGTTTCCACTCCACCGAGTGAAGGATTCGGCGGCAAGTAGTCCGGATGCAAGCGATCATATCCTTCCTTCCCCCACCCCCACCAAACGGCCATCAATTTCTCCACGCCGTTTTCTTTCATATCCTTCAGCACATCATAGACATCTTCGAATGTCTGATAGTTATAAACACGAGGAGGCGGCGTGTTTCCGTTTTCATCCGGACGCTGCTCATGCTTCATATAAATCGGAAATTTCACATTCGCCCCTTCAAGCAAATGCATAAGCTGAGGTTTCTCTGAAACCTTCTTTTCGAGAGAAGGAAGTTCATCTCGATCGGCAAGATACCTCCGATAGGTTTTGGCTATATCAATATGATCTTTTTCTTTCCCCAAAAAGCGTATTTGCATCCGAATAGGAATTTCGTACGGATCATGGAAAAACCGGGGGCGTAAGTACAATGCATCCTCTTCCGGATGATACTGCATGTTTGTATAGAGATAATCGGCAATGCACACTTCACTATGACTCGGCGTGCTGACCCCCCAAAACGGCATTGTCAATCCACTGTTTTGAAATAAATCAAAATTTCTATCCTTTTTTTGCTCATGCGAAAAATTTAGAAGCGTGCCTTCCTGATAGGGGAAAATGAGATTCCCGGCATTCCCCTTCTCTAAACGGATCAGATTGGGCAAGAGCATAATTTCTTCAAAATCAACCGGCGCTTGTAGGCGCTCCAACGTTTCCCCATTACCCGGAACCATAGCCACCGGCGGCCAAACCACACCAACCGGTTTCCTATCGAAGATGACATACAAAGTGTCACCTTCCAAGGCAAGAGCCATATAAAACATCAATCCCTGTTCTTCAAATGGAACAACCACATCGATTCGGCTTTTCCCCGTCAGTCCGAAATACATTGACGGATGACCTTGCTCAGAAATCTCAACCACTTCTTCATTCGGCAATTGAATCGTACCTAAAATCAATCCTTCTCCCAAAACAACCGGAGGATTCTTCTGCTCCACAGTAATCAGCCCGGTCTCGTCATCCATCGTTAGTTTCACATCATCGGATTCGATGCTCACCGCCAAAATCTCTTGGCTTGAAAACATCATGAGGAACAAAATACTTACAAGAAGCAAATAAAAATATTGTTTTTGATAAAGGTGATACACGATTTCCTCCAGGCTTGAATAAAGTTTTTACAAGAACGGCCTCGAATAGATTATTCACTCTTTCGAAGCCGCAAACAAGCAACGGCCCAATGGGCAGTTCCCACTTCCTCCCATTGTAATTCACGGCACAGCGATAAGCATAGTGGCGCAGCGAAGAGGCTGGGATGGACCACGCCATGATGATCCACAAAATTCCTTCCCAAACCAAGCCATCCCCACGGTGATGTTTCTCCAAGAAACCTCATACTGATCAATTCCAATCCACTCGGTTCGATAAGACGTTTCATCAAAGCTTCTCTGTCATAGACTCGAAGAAAACCGGACCGGTTTCCCTCTGCACTGCATTCCTCATACACATGCCCGATCGTATGCAGCGTCCATTGCTCCGCATATATTGATCCTGCGGGAACAGTAATGAGCAACTCACCTCCAGGTTTTATGATCCTGGAAATTGTCTCCATTGTTCGGATATCACCGTCATCAGGTATATGTTCAATGGAAGAAATAATCGTAATCAGATCGAAGACTTCATCACGAAAGGGCAAGGAAAGAAAATTTCCAGCTGTAAAATACATGGAATTATCGGGAATCAATGCACTCAAAGCTTGCTGTGTTCTTAGTGCAGTCCAATCCAATTCCGCCGTAACAACTTCATTCCCCCGCTCTGCTAGATAGGCGGGAAAAGAAGAACGCCCGCTCGCGAGGTCAAGGATTCTACACGTTCCACGTTCCGCCAAACAATCCAGAACAAATTTGTTTTCAGTAAACTTGAAATACTCGATTTCATTGACACCGGCCGAAAACACAATGCACCGGTAAAAATGAAGATAGTGTGATAGAGGGGCATTGCGAGCTTTTTTGCATTCTATGATTCTTGTTAAAAATCCCGCAAACCAGAGCCAAAGAGAACGTATCTTTTTATGCAAAATTCCGATAAAAGAATTTTTGGATGAAACCTTCCACATTTGCCGCCGAAACAGAAACCACCCACTTTGGAAAAAACGCCCATATGTTTGCAAATCCCAAAAACGAATCCGAACAAGCTTTAAGTAATACATTACCGCAGAACGGTAATCGCCGGTTTGCGAACTCAACCAGGCAAGGTTTGCACAAGCATGAGCATGCCGTGGATTTTGTGCAACAATGATTTCTAACAATCGGATTGTTTCTTCCCAATCCCCTCGATCAGCAGCCCCTTGTGCTTGTTGATACAAGTCACTTGCCACATCTGGATTCTGTTTTGCGTTTGGCAAGGATATCGGCTCCTTACGTCATTCCGTTTCTCGGATGCCGGTCATATAAAAATATTGAATATTAAACAAATAAAAGGATAGTTCCATCGGCACGCGTCCAATGAAAGTATTCCCCCCAAGCAGCGAAATCAATTTATCGATTTTGAGCGTCTTCATGCCATTCAAGAACGTATACGCCAAACGATGCTTAGACGAACGTTGGATTCGCTCCGGCGGAAACAAGAGATCGCTCAACTCAAAATACTCGGCCGGAAAAATCGGGAAATACGAAGCGGTATACTCAATCCCATGACGTTGAAACCAGCGAAGCACTTCCCCGCCCGTATGATAGGTTTCATGCGGATGGGCATACTGGTCGCTGATCAACGTTTCAATCCGCTCGATCTCCGAGTCGGGAGTATCAGCAAAATACAATTGCTTCGCGACTTCCGTCCGCTTCTCCACATCATCCCCGGCCAGTTTGGACACTTTCGCCCGTCTCAACCGATGCCGGTATCGCCCGAACTTGTGGTAAAGGCTGACGAGAATTCTCCCCCCCGGCCGCAACGTTTCAACAATATTTTGAAACCCCCCGTACGCATCCTCTGTATGATGGAGAACCCCCCTCGACACAACCAGATCGAACGATTGATCCTTATACGGAACATCGAACACGGAACCACAGCGAAATTCGATATTCTTGATATCACTCTGCTCCGCCCGCGATTGCGCCTGCTCCAACGATGCTTCCGTCATATCGAACGCTTTTACCTCTTTACAGACTGAAGCAAGATACATCGCGACGATCCCCGTCCCACAGCCGGCATCCATCACAACGGCATCCTTCAATTCCTCTTCGGAAATCCGTAAAAAAGCCAATGCATGTTTGAAATTCTCGACAATCTCCGTCTCCATCCCCGGACCGGGAAACGGATATCTGGAATATAGATTTTTTACATGTTCCGGAACATTCATCGGATTGGACATCGAAATTTCACCTTCTGCTTTCGCCAAAAAATGCAAAGGGGGCATTAAATTTTCCCCCAATCGATTTCAATGATTCTTCTCGTGTAAATCGCTCAAAATTTGAAAAACTTTTCCGGCAATCACTTTAGAATCATGCTGCTCTTTCGCATACTCTCTTGCATTTTTACTGCACTCATTCCAACGAGACTTATCGTTCAGTAATAATCGTATTGCCGCTGCCAGATCATCCAGCTTGTCACCGGTTTGCATCCCCATTCTTCGCTCATCCAATATTCCATCAGGATTGATATGTTGACTCACAACCGGTGTTCCCCACTTGAAGGATTGAATATATGTATTGGGATACCCTTCATGCAATGAAGTATTCAACAAAATTTTATGGGATGCAAATAAACTCTCCGTTTCGTCAAACGGAACTCCCGGAATAAAGTGAAGATTCGAGATCTTCTCGGCTCGGGATGCAATGTTTGCAAACAGTTCCGGCTCGTTTGATCTTGGACAGACCATTGTAAAAGATACATCCGGCATCGTTTCCGCAAGATCGAGTATCGCCTCCGGCCCTTTCCATGGTTCGCAGCGTGCAACCCATAAAACTCCTTTTTTATCCGTGGGAATCGACTCGGGAATCAGATGCGCAGACCGCAAAACCAGGCTGTCTTTCCCATAATTTTCAAGCATCAACTTCTTGTGTTTTTCTGTTTGCGTAATGACAAAAGAAGTGTTTTCCAATCCGTGGCGGTACCACCATCCCCCCACAAGTCCTAGATTTCTTTCATTCGTTCGATCCACATCCCATTGATGGCAGGTCATGAATAAAAACGGCTTTTTCCTCCGCTTGGCAGCCGCTCCCGTGAATCCGGTTTCCACTCCCCCGGCGCGCTGAAGATAGACATCGGATGGTAACTCTTTCAATTTGCGGTACAGATCGAGCGAACCGAAAATGGAACGAGATATTGAACGGCTTCGATAGGGTAACTTATGAACCTCAATCCCATCGCTTTCAAACGTTTCCGCAGAACCTTGGCCGCGCGTGATGAATTGCACTTTCACCCCGGGATATTTCGCGAATTCCTTGGAAAGAATATAGACTTGCAACTCCGCCCCGCCGAACAGTTGCGATTCATCCGGCCGAAACAATTTATGTGCCCAAAGAGAAACGACGGTTATGATCATAATCAGGTACTTTTTTCAATCCAATAATCACCCAGTGCAAGCGCATCGATTCCTGTTGAATAGAAGCAGCGCAGCGCCTCCGCCGGCGTATTCACGATCGGTTCACCCATGATATTGAAAGAAGTGTTAAGAACAACAGGCACACCCGAATGTTTCTCGAATTCTCGTATAAGATTATAATATTTCGGATTATACTCTTTGATGATCGTTTGTAGCCGCCCAGACCCATCCACATGCGTGACAGCCGGAATTTTATCCCGCCATTCCGGCAAAATGTCGAACACGAATAACATATACGGCGCAGGGTGATCGCAATCGAAAATCCGTCCTTGATCCTCCGCGGTAACAGACGGCGCAAACGGGCGAAATGATTCCCGATGTTTTACCTGCCGATTCAATAAATCCTTCATTTCCCCAAACGTGGGATTGGCCAAGATCGAACGGTTTCCTAATGCGCGCGGCCCCATCTCAGTACGTCCTTGGAACCATCCGACGATCTTCCGATCCTGAAGGGCTTGAGCCGCCTTTTCGATAATCGAATCCGGGCAGAATTCATAGTTCACTTTTGAATATTCCAGCACTTTCAATATATCGTCGTTCGAAAAACCCGGCCCCCAATACGGATGAGTAAACGTGAAATTCCGTTCTTTCTTTAGCACCTGATGATAATACCAATACGCCGCCCCCAACGCGGTCCCGGCGTCATGCGCAGCTGGATTGATAAATGCCCGTTCAAAAATCCCCTCTTTCATCAATTTCCCATTCATGACACTGTTCAACGCCACGCCACCTGCCAACACCAAGTTTTTCTCTTTCGTTTCTTCCCGCAAAAAGATGGCAACCTTGCGCACAGCCTCTTCCAAAATTTCTTGCACACCGCGCGCGACATTTTTATGATGTTCCTTCAACTCCTCTTTCGGTTTCCTCGGCTCGCCGAACGCATCGATGAATTTTTGCGAATAGGTAATCGTTTCTCCCAAATGAAACCGAAAATAATCCAAATTCAGAGTCACATTCGGCGCTTGATCATAGTTCACGATATCACGAAACGCATCCCGGAACACTTCCGGATCCCCATAAGGCGCAAGTCCCATCACCTTCCCCTCATCATAATTGGGGATGAAACCGATAAACTGGGTCGCTGTCTCATATAATATTCCCAACGAATTGGGATACGACATTTCGTGAACCACCCGGACATCATTTCCTGTTCCGTGCGCCAGCATTGTCGTCGTCCATTCTCCGGAACCATCGATGCAAAGAATCGCCGCGCTTTCAAATGGGGAAACTAAAAACGAACTGGCGGCATGACATAGATGATGCTCGGCAAAGTGAAGGATCGGTAGTTTTCCATAAAAATGCTTCATCTTCTGCTGCCAAAGAAGACGCTCTTTTTCTTTTTCGAGTGTATAGAAAATTTCTCTGGCAAGATAACGGTTGCTGTTTGGAACATTTTTGAGCCAGTGGAAAATTTTTTTATGGGCATGAAGTTTAGGTATCGCCGAATAAACGATAACGTCAATATCTTGAAACCCGATTCCTGCTTCCTGCAAACAATAATCAACCGATTTAACGGGAAACTTGGTCGTGTGCTTTTCACGAACCAGCCGTTCTTCCTCCACCATCGCAATCAATTCCCCATCGCGAATCAAAGCGGCCGCTGAATCGTGATACAAATAGTTTATCCCAAGGATGTACATTCTTTTCTCCTACTAATGATCTCATGACTCTTCGCATCCATCTATTATGGACTTCTATCGGTCAAATCCTACTGAAAAGTTACTGTATTGAACGGATCGATCTACTATTTTTAACGACAATTTTGTGCATCAATATAAAAAAAGTATGTTATCCACATCCGATTTCATGGGGAAGGTGGTCACAAGGATAGGAAAATCGAAAAAAAAGCCTATTTCCATTTTCCGCTTTTATCCCTTTGGAATTTATGGATTCCCAGAGATAATAATTTTCTTTATTCTCGGGAAATTTTGAAATATTCAATGAATGAAACTCCATCGTTCAGGATAGAGGCGGAATGGCATATTTAATCACTGGTTGTGCGGGTTTTATCGGCAGTAGACTTTGCGAAGTGCTCATCGAACGGGGTGAACAAGTCATCGGAATCGATGCCCTCACCGATTACTACAATCCCAATGCAAAACGCAAGAATCTGTCTTCCATTGAAAAGAACGAACGCTTCCGGTTCGTTGAAGGTGACCTGGTAACAGATGATTTACGGCCTCTTCTCGAACAAGCCGACTGCGTGTTTCACACCGCCGGGCAACCGGGCGTTCGGGGAAGCTGGGGCGAACGCTTCGATGAATATGTTCGCAACAACATTCAAGCGACCCAAAAACTCCTCGAATCTATCAAGTCGTTACAAAAGGACATTCGGGTAATTTTTTCCTCTTCCTCATCTATCTATGGAAACACAAACCAACTGCCGACAAGCGAATCTGCTCTCCCCCGTCCTTTTTCACCCTACGGAACCACGAAATTGGCGGCAGAACATCTTTGTTCCCTTTATTTTGCCAACTACAAAATCCCGACTGTATCTCTTCGCTACTTCACAGTGTACGGCCCCTTCCAACGGCCGGATATGGCATTTCATATCTTCATCAAAGCGTTACTGCAAAATCAACCGATTACCATACTCGGCGACGGCTCCCAAACCCGTGATTTCACCTATGTCGACGACATCGTCGCCGCGAATCTCGCAGCCGCATCGAAACCGGTCGAAGGAGAAATCTTCAACATTGGGGGAGGCTCCCGAATCGCTCTACGAGAAACCTTGAAAATATTGGAACAAATCACTCGCATCACCCCGATCCTACAACTCAATCCCCCAACAAAAGGCGATGTCCGCGATACTTCCGCCAACACGACTAAAGCGCAACAACTTTTGGACTACAATCCGAAAACCTCATTGGAAGAAGGTCTGGCAAAACAGTTCGAGTGGGAAAAAAAGTTATACGGCTCCCCATGAAATAGGTATAAGTCATTACCGCAAAATATGGATTATCAAGTCTTCATAAAAGGCGGGCAATTCAACACTCAATCTTCCATTGTCAATAACAACATTTTGACATTCCTTTTTCCCATTAACTGGGTGCAGGAACGTCACGGAATACTCTCCCGAATCCCAAGGCAAATCGTTCATTACAAGCACCTCACCCTCATCAAGACTCTTTCCATACTCACCGGTATGCAAATAGACCACAAATTCTTTGTCGGAAACAAAATTCATACAATACTTCCCCGGTCCTTTGGAAATTTGTACCGCATCCGGCTTCAAAGAAATATAATCTTGTAAAGTTTCAAAAAACTCCATCAGGATGAGCGACTGTCGAGCATATTGTTTGACGTTTGCATTCTCGAAATCCAGAGGATACGTTTTGGCGTATACACCCACTCCCTGCACCTTGACCATCATCGAATACCACTGGTATAGACGCAAGGCATCCGGATTTTCATCAATACTATAACTAGGACTGTTCGTGCTAATGATTGGTTTTTGATAACGCTTACGATACACCGTTGCTAAATCTTCACGAATCGGTTTCCGCTCTCCGGCAGTGAGATCTTTGACCACATGGCCTTCCGATCCCTCACAAATAATCAGTTCCATTCGCGGATGGCTAAGAACATACTCCAAACCCGGATCGTTTTTCTTGTAGAAATGATCAAAATCCATCCCCACCAGGAGATCAATACCGTTCTTTTTCTCCCACTCTTCGATGATATCGAGGGTATATTCGATCCACGTTTTTGAAACCTGGTTTTTGAACGCTCCCTCATTCATCAAATCGATAAAGACATTACCCTTATCGCCAATGGCATCCAAAATATGCTCCACCCAACCGCGATGGATTTTCCGCCATACCGGATGTTCAACCATTTCATTCCACAAAGGGTAACCGTTCCGAGCTTCTGGCACGGAAAAATCATTGATATTGTTTCGAGGATGAAAATAGTTTGTTTCCCAGGTGGCTACATCGTCACGCGTTTGAAAAAAAACTCGCTGATAAAGCTGCATTTGTAACATAATACCACGGTTGGAACACTCTTGGATGACGCGAGAAAAATTTTGCCAGTACACGGAACTGAAACGACTCAAATCCACGATGGGCCTTCCATCTTTCCATTCAACCACTTCAAAGGGAAATAGCCGCTTATCGGCGTCATAAGGCACCCACGGATGACCGTTTTCGGGATAGACTCGGCCATAGCCCAGACGGTATTTCTGCATCCAATCCAACCATTCTCGATGAGGGAAATCGTTGGAGCCCCATTCAACCGCGAAAAGAACAACCTCCGGTAGTGGACCAACTTTCAGCATCGGTTGACCACGGTAAAGAAGCGTCGGATTTTCTGTCCCCTCGTTGACAATAGTTATTGTTTCTTTTTCCTGTGGTTGGGCAACAGATTTTTTGGGTTCGGTTTCTGTATGATTCACCGAAACGATTCTTTCCGCATTCAACCTTCCTGGAAATAGTTGCTCACAAGAAACCGGTTGTTCTGTCAACTCGAAAGATCCTGCAAAAAACATTAAATGCTGTTTGCACTCAGCATCGATTTTGTCGAGCACTCGGCTATAAGTCACATATCCACTAAAGAAAGTGATAAGGCAAATCAATCCCAAATAGGTCAATTCTCTTCCCTTCGGCCAAAGATAATTTGCTTGTTTACAGTGGGATGATATATTCGTACAATCGTTCATTGGTATTCTCTTTTCCCTCAACAGAGCAAGAATACAAAGAATTTTGTCGTATTTGAGTATTCACAGTTCATTATACCCCGCTAAAAATAGAATCAAAATTTTACTTGCCAGAATAACAAATGCTACATACCTTTGCTATCATCAGGCAAAACAGAACTTTTCTTCAAAACCACTCTGCTTTTCAGCACGGCCAAATCTTCCGCTAGCGCGGATCGATACCGTGTACATAATTCCATGCCCTTTATTTCATCCACCACGCCTTGATACCATTCTTTTTCCCAGGCGAGTATCTCGAAACCTTTTTGTCGAAAAAGAGCTTCGAATTCATACCAGCGCAACCGGTTTTGATGAAAAGGACCGACAGACCAACGTTTCCACCTCTCTTCGCTAAAACGCAGAAAATGAAGTGGGCTGATCTCCGGATGCCGGTGCTGTAAATGGTCAGAGTGATCAATGAAATGAATCATCCACCCACCCGGTTTCAACAAGGAATGACATCGTTTCAACAGTTTGGGAAGCTCCTCTTCCGTCACATGCTCTAAAACATTATGAGAAACGATTCCATCCACATCCTTCACATCCAACTCACCAATCCGATATTCCAAATGAAACATTCGCAGCGCTTCTTGAAACTTGGAAGGATAATTGGAAGGAACATTCTCCAAATTCAAACCGATCTTCTCGAGAATCGGACCTGCCGCGATCGATTTTTCCCGCACTTGCTGTACGGCTTTTTTGAGCATCTCCAAATCCATCGTCTCGGAAACATCATGCATAACAACCTGCTCTACCCCCGCCATCCGCAGAACCAACGGAATAATAGGCTTCCAACCGGAACCGATCTCCAAAACGGTCTTCCCATGAAGCGGGAGATGATGCGCCCTCGCTAATTCAAGCTGATGGAGCGCGGATTGAACCGTTTCTTCATCGATCGTAGACAAATATTTTTGACGCAAATATCGTTTCCAAAGCCATACTGTCATCGGTAAAGAAGACACAATACGTTGAAAAGCCAATCGCGCCCACCATGAAAACACGTTTCTCAATCTCCCTCTATTTAAAACGACTCATTCCCGTACACTCTAGGAGAATTTTGAATCACTTTTACGATATTCGGACGTTTTTACAAAACTACAATTGTTTTTCCCGGAGGGAAAGTGCTAAAGTAAAAGCGGAGGTAAAGATCATGGAAAAAAACTGGAATGATGAGGATTTGTTGGAACAAATTCACAAACTTCGGCATCTATTGGATACATACCAAAAACAGCTCGAAAAAGGGAACGTAACCGTCGACCGAAAAGACATGCGTGAAGAAATGAGCAGGCTGAATCAATTAAAATTGGAAGCCCGCAAACGCGGTCTAACCGTCGATTAAACAAAATCATGCCTACCAAAGACAGCTTTTGTATTATTCTCAATCCCGCATCCGGCGGCGGACGAGCGCGTCAACGGCTTACGCCGATTCTTTCTCTTTTTAAAAAGCACGGCCTTAAAACGGAAGTATATGAAACAGCATACCCCCGCCACGCAATCCAACTCACGAAATCTCTCATCCAAGACGGTGCAGAGCGAATCGTATCGGCTGGAGGTGATGGTACCGCTTTCGAAGTCATCAACGGGATCATGTCCAGCGGCCAATTCCAAAAGATTACTCTTGGAATACTACCCCTCGGAACCGGTAATTCCTTCATGCGAGATTTTCAGCTTCATACCTCTATTTCCTCTGCCGATACCATTATTCAAGGAAATACTCGAAAAGTGGATGTTGGAAAGGTGACGATTCAATCCGAATCGAATGAACAAGTTTATTTTTTTCACAATATCATCGGGCTTGGTTTCCTGGCGCAGGCATGCCGATTGAGGAACACAAAATTGAAATGGTTTGGTCATTACGGATATCATGCCGCTTTTTTTTACTTGCTGCCTTGCCTCACGGCCTACAACATTTCCCTAAAAATAGACGGTTCGGAAGAAATAGACATCAATTCCCCCATGTTGGCTGTATGCAATTCCCAATATACCGGACATGATATGCCGATTTCCCCGCTTTCGAATGTGACGGATGGACTTTTCGAAATTATCTATTCGGAGTCACTCACTCGAATGGAGTTATTGCGCATTTTTAACGGTCTTCCTTCCAAAAAACATATCCATCACCCGAAAGTGAAAGTTGTTACAGGGAAAAGTATGTTTGTTCAGTTGGAACAAGTTCCGTATGCGCTTGTCGACGGAGAAGTGATCGAACCGCTACCTTTTTGGATAGAAAATTTACACAATGTTTTAGGTATTTTTGCTCCATAATCATTCAAAAATGCGAATAAATAGGGTTTAATAATAAGAGAGATGGAATGGCCAGCTGGATTGCTGCAGTTCGAGCAAAAAAAGGAATCTCGGGTCGACAAAGTGAAATCAAAAAGTGCGAAATCGTATGACTGGTTGGAAGACGCATTGATATCTGTGTGTCGAAAAGTATTTCCGTCTGAATCTTCCATGAATCTTCGCTCCCTCGTCCCCCGCCTGAATCGCATTTTCCCTCATCAAGATTATGATTTTTACCTTGAAACACCCGATACGGAATTACGCATGATTTTACGTCTCTATCATGGATTATTTTCTATTTGGGGAGGAACAGAAAACCTCAAAACATCGAAAGAATATTCCGTCCTGCGCCACGTTTACCAAAATGGATATTCCGTTCCTTTCCCATATAATTTCAGTAGTTCACGGGAACCTTTTGGATGGCCTTTTCTGATCATGGATCCCGGTGACGGTATTCGATGGTGGGAAATTGGCGAGAGTCTGCGGCTTTTACAAGAACAATTAGTAAACTCGTTGGCAGAAAAATTGGCAACCCTCCATCTAACCATCCCCGCAAAGCACCCCCTTATTCCTTTTGTCAATACGACATATACGATGAAACAATTGGAGTCAAGAATACAGAAACTTGAAAACAAGGAATTAAATCGATGCTTTAAACACGCTAAACAACAATTAAAACGCCAAGAAAACTATCCCGACGTATTTCTGCACGGATGCTTTAGTTTGGATAACGTTCTTATTCAGAACGAAAACGTACGGACTGTCATCAATTGGGAACATACTGCGATAGGGGACCTCCGCTGGGATGTCGCCTACACCTCGCTGAGCTTACAGAGAGAAAACGACCGATCAATCGCCAATCATTTCCTTGCCCAGTATGTTCAACTGATTGAAGAACCACTGGAAGATATGGGCTTCTGGGAAGGTCTCGTCGCATTGAGAAGCTTTGCTCAAAGCCAATGGCTGCGTTCTCTCGATGAAAAAAGTTTCGAGGCAATTGTCGGATTACAAACAGACTTGATCGACCTGGAAGATTATCATCGTACCCGCGCATTGGAACAATTTGGGTAAATTTCCTATTCACAAGTCAAAGGTCTCTTTTTTTTCTTGCACAGAGAACATTACTTTTTCCCTTTTATCGTATCTTTCAAGGTTTTCCCTGGAGTAAATACGGGACATTTAAAAACAGTACTATTTTGTTTTCCAGTTTTTCCCTCTTCTTCTCCGGATTCACGCTCCCGAACGGAAAAAGTACCAAATCCAATCAGCTGAACCGATTCCCCTGATTTTAAAGTATTGACAATCGTATCGAAAATGGTATTGATGACTTTCTCACTCTCATTTTTCTTTAATTTAGTTGCCCTTCGCACCGTATCTTCTATCTCTCTTCTCGACATGTTGACAAACTCCTCCTCATTCCCGGCAAACAAACGGATGAATCAAAAACGAACACTCTTCTGTTGCATTTATAATTTATAAAACCATCAGCAGAAAAAGAGAAAAAACAACATCAATATAGAAACCATTGACCAGGAAGCTAAAATCAAATTACCCCACCATTAATCATAGTATCTGAAAAAAGCATCTTCGCCAAAAAAACGACTCAATTCAAGTGCGCAACGTTTGACAATCTCTTTATCTGGCTATGAGACAAAAAAGAATCATTCTGTTAAAATAACACATAGACAGCCGATGATTCTATAGTGAAACACAGCTGAAATGTGTTTTTCAATAAATGTTGTTCTCGAGACTTTTTGTATCAAAATTACACCGCAAAACAAAACCTATAGTTTGAATGGAAAGGAAATATAATGGTATCCCCATTACCCCTACTGATTCTCTTCACTACACTTGCCGGGAGCCAAATCATATTACCCGTTGAGATTCAATCTCATACTTCCTTTCTTCAACCGGCTGACAATCCACTTCCAAACTTGATCGTCCACCCTTCAACAAAAGTAACCACATCGGAAAACAATCCTATCACTCTTGAATTACGCGTGGAAAATCCAGGAACCTTACCCTATCAATTCTCCTATTCTCCTCCGGTACAAAACTCATTTTTGGATCCCTCTTCAGGAATATTCCGCTTCTTACCGAATTACATCCAATCCGGAACCTATGCATTTGAATTTAAAGCCAATGACGGATTTGTTGAATTGATCCGCAATGCGACGGTATTTGTGCAAAATAACAATCGGCTTCCTACGGTCCAAGTAAGTTTTCTAGAAGAATTGACGGTCAAAGAAGGCGAAACGACCTATATCACTGTTGTCGGCGTTGATCCGGATCCCGATAACACTCTGACATATAGTGTGAGTCCGCAACTTCGAAATATGATCGTTGATCCAAAACATGGTAACATCACATTCAAACCCGATTTTGCTCAACAAGGCCGTTACAACATTGATTTTCTTGTTTCCGATGGAATTGACACGGTTACAGCCCCTCGAACAATCCATGTGACGAACGTCAACCGACCTCCCCGTATTTATCTCAATCCGGATGAAAATCAAAACATTCAACTACAAGAAACTTTCAATTTATTGGCCTTCGCATCCGATCCGGATTCTGATCCCCTCTCCTTCCGGATTCGCAACCAGCCAGCGAACAGCACATTTAATGCCACAACCGGCCTATTGACCTTTACCCCTCAACTGAATCAGTACAAAGAAAATTTTCATCTCGACTTTTCCGCTTCGGATGGACAGCTGAGCGCCACTCAATCCATCATATTGAGCGTGACCGCAGCCGTCTCACCTCTCTTCGAATTCAATGAAAACGGCAATCGGGAAGGATGGCAAACCAATCAGTATATTCAAGGAATTTTTGTTGAAGACGGCCTAATGAAAGGATTATCCAGTGGTGTCGATCCAATCCTAACGCGAACCGGTTTGAATATCGATACATTTTCCCAAACACAATTTGTCCTGCGCATGTTCCTCAATACATCCAGCCCGATCGATATATCTTTTATCACGAAATCAAATGATTTTATCGGACCGATTCGCCTTTCCTCCGTCCCGGAAGCCCAATATACAACGTATGGTATTGATTACAGCCGCTTGTTTCCGCAACCGAAGATCATCAAAACGATACGTATCGATCCCGGACTGATCAGAAATTTTTTCGCCATTGATTTCATTGGTGTGATACAATCCGGTATTCCCACAAGAACACCAACTCCCCCACCCAATTCCTCTCCAACACCGACATTTACATTCACACCAACCATTACACCAAGCCCAACAATTACCCCCACCCTTTCACCAACCCCAGAAGTGACAAATACCCCCGTCCCGTCCGATACACCGACATTCATTCATACTCCAACATCAACCTCGACGTCGACGTCGACATCGACGTCATTACCGACAGCAACCGGCACGTTCACACCCTCACCGACAGCATCGAAAACACCGAATTTGACTCCGAGTACCACACCGACAATGACTCCGACCGCAACAGCGACTCCGACGGAAACGCCTACACCGATAGTACCATTTTATATATTCGATTTCGATATCCACGGTGATTTTGAAAATTACTTCGAAACAATTATTCCAACGGGTTACTCTCCGGCGTCTATCCAAAACTGGGATATTGAAAATACAGAGATGTTTTCCGGCAACGCCATGGTTGTTAACGCCGAGCCTGGTCAAGCGATACTATTGATTTCCAATGAAGAGATTCCCACAGGGACACAATTCTTACACGCCGAAATTTCCACCAGTTCCTCCTCGAATTCCACATCGCTCGCACTGCTTGCTTTTGATGGAAAAATGGACAATCAGTTCGGTTACAATTTGGCAAATGAAGGAGAAATCCCTCCATTAAAAGACCACCAAATGTCGCTTATCTATAGTCCCCCTTCCAATTCCATCCGTTTCGGTATGCAGGTAGCGCAACCCCATGAGGCAACAAATACTGCTACCGTCTTTTTCGATAATTTCACTCTTCGCGCCATGGGATCGATCAACAATGCGACAGTGCGTTTGGTTCCGGACGGCTCGTTTGATCATTCCCTTGCTCATCTGATAACTAATTACAACTTCGTGAATGGCAGTGTCCAGGCAATCCGCGAATATAGCAACGATTGGGCAATGCGGCTTTCCGTCAATCCGAATCAAATTGCATCCAATATCGCATTAGGCGCAACCAGCATGGAACAGTTTTTACCGGATCGTTTTTTCTCTCAAGTCGAAGTGCGCAGAGTTTCCGGGAAAAGTGGAACAATCGCGTTTGTCTTAACCAATGGCCGCCGCACATTCGCGCTTTTCGAAGACGGGAATTCCCTCCCTCAATATGGGGAGTATCGCGTTTTACGAATTGGTGGAGAAATGACCGCAGCAAATCCTGACTTTTATCCTCTGGTCATCATCCAAAACGCAGGACCTGGAATTTTTTCGTCGATCATCGCTGATAATCTCCTTCTGTATCGATATTAATCCCTTCCTTTACTTTTTATATGCCCTTCTTTTCTCTCATGCTTTCACCTAAGATGCTTCAAGAACATTCAAGAAATAATGAGAAATGAACAGAAAAAATTGTCGCGCTCATGACTCAAAAAGCTCTATATGATCAATTTGGCAGAAAAATAACCTATTTACGGATGTCCGTAACGGATCGCTGCAATTTCCGATGTACCTATTGCATGCCGAAAGAAGGACTTCGCATTCTTGGCCGATATCACCTCCTCACCTTTGAAGAACTTGCACAGATTGCAAGCGTTTTCGTTGGGGAGGGAATCGAAAAGATACGCTTGACCGGTGGAGAACCGCTCTTACGACAAGATCTTCATTTGCTCATTGAAAAAATCAGCTCTCTCGAGGGATTGAGAGACTTATGCCTCACCACAAACGGTCATCTTCTCACAGAAAAAATCGAACGTTTGGTCGAAGCAGGGCTTCAACGAATCAACGTTAGCATCGATAGTCTCAACCCAAATAAATTTGAACACATCACCCGCGGCGGCAAAATCCAACGCGTTCTGGAAGGTCTGCAAAAAGCGGTCAATCTGCTTCCCGGTCCCACAAAAGTCAATGTGGTTGCCTGCAAACACTTCAACGACGACGAAATACTCGATTTTGCACGGTTGACACTCGATCCCGGTTATCACGTTCGTTTTATTGAACAAATGCCGTTGAATCCCATGACTTCCTGGATTCGAGGGGAAGTGCTTTCCGTGATCGATATTCGCGAGCAAATTCGGCAGACCATGGGACTCGAACAAATCGATGAACACAATCCAACCGCGGGGCCGGCTTCCCGCTTCCGCATCCCCAGCGCAAAAGGAGAACTCGGTTTCATCGGTGCAATAACGGATGAATTCTGCGCTCGTTGTAACCGGCTGCGTTTAACTCCGGACGGAAAATTACGTGGTTGTTTGATGAAAGACGGCGAAGTGGATTTACGCGAATCACTGCGAAACGGTGGTGGGGATAACGCGGTACGCGAACAACTCTTCCACGTGCTACGTAACAAACCGGAACGCCATTACATCAACGATGTCCAC
Organism: uncultured bacterium; assembly: GCA_964412555.1. Taxonomy (GTDB): domain Bacteria; phylum Hinthialibacterota; class Hinthialibacteria; order Hinthialibacterales; family Hinthialibacteraceae; genus CAYPPG01. The sequence continues at coordinate 83,164 of CAYPPG010000021.1, read as the reverse complement.
TTTATCCGCCCGGAACGGGCTATGTCGCAAATCGGCGGATAAATTGATTGTGTAGAATAATCCCTCTTCATCAACTCCCTTTTCGTTGCTCCCGTCAATTCGAAACGTTTGTGTTATCATTACTACACAAAGAATTATCAACAATTGCCCGAGCGGCGAGATTGACATTCTAGTTCCAAACTTTAAATTCATTCTGGATTTCGTTATGAGAAAGAAACACTCTATTTTTGTTACGTTCTTACTTCTTACAATTTGCTTCACTCCATTTCTTCCTGCGAAGAAACAAGAAACGACATCAGGAATTCACGCATTGGATGCTCCTCCTCACGCTTTTACCACCAATCATATACGCCGCGTTCGCGAAACCGCAAAACGTGTCGGCTGGACTGACCTCACGATAGACAATCAAATCGTTGAATCCGAGATTCAGGAAGTCCAAGCATGGAATCAGTGTGTGAAAGCCGCAATTCTTGGCGGAACTGAGACCATTCAAAAAACTTCTTTTTCCTTTATCAAAACAACGGAGAACCACTTGCTTAATGCGACATTTTCTCCGGCGAATACTTTCCTTCTTTTGCAAACATACGATTGTTTACATGCAATTCCGGAATATTCACAAATTCCGGAAGACCTACAAAAAAGATTGCGTTCAAACATTCGAGATTTAACGCAGATACTCTTCGAGGAACTGATTGGGAATCCCGCTCTTCAAAAAAACATTTTATACCGTTCCAATTGTCTTTACGCCGGAATGATAAACGGTACCTCTGAACAGATTTCTTTGGCCCTCGATGGAAATCAAACAATCCAACCGTTGAAACATATTTTGAGAACTCAATTCACCAATGAAGGATTGTTATTGAAAGCAACACTTGCTGAGCATATTTCCACATGCTCAGCATTGCTTCAAGCCGGCAAAGCATTTAAAAACATCGATGCAGAACGTTTCTCCCCATTCCATCCACTTCTGCAGCGAACAGCGGACATAATCTGCGAACTAGCTTATCCTTCCGGAAATCTTCCATATTCTGCACAAAACACGATAGGCCGTGACACTGTCCTTTTCTTGGAACGCGCCAATTCTATATTCAAAAACCCAAAATACGGTTTTATTCTCAACAAATTCTATAAAGACAATATTCGAAGCGGTGAAGCACTTCTCTTGGGTGCCTCGTCGATTGAATCAAAAGAAGTTACTCTTCATTCAAAACCGTTCCCCCAATCCGGTGTGGCTATGCTCCACAACGTTGAATCAGATCTCCCGATTTCTGTATTTTTCGATACCGGTCTATCTCTCTCGATGAATCGAACATCCTTGTTGTCCATGCAACTCTCTTCTAATTCATTTGCAAATAAGCCATTAGAACTCGACATGCCCACGATCAATACGGTTCTCGTCGATCGTACCCGACAATCCAAAGAGACAAAAAATTCTCCCCTTACTGCCATCATTTCGTCGTTCGTTCCTTTTGAGGAAGAAAGTACCTATGTTTCCGCATACGCCTCTGGCCAATATACCTCAAGAAAAGCCTATCGAGACGAAGATGTTTCCACTCCCGTAAGCATGTATCAACGCAATATTTATGCGGCCCCCCCTTATGTTCTGGATTTGTTCCGTGTACAAGGCGGTGAAATCCACGATTATTTCTACGTTGGTTCGGGAAATTTGCATACCAGTTTTGATGAAAAGCTCACCTCTTTTCAACCCGAGACCGGTGATTACGAAAGTTGGAAACAATCGAATATTTCCTTAGCAAGCACAAAACTAAAAGATAATTATTTCTTCGACTTCAAGCCGGATGTCGAAGAAAATCCGTCTGAACGGATGTGGGTTGTCGATCCGGCTGGCTCAGAGGTTACCCTCTCAAAAAATCCTGGTCGACCAATGGTAGTACTAAGACGAAACGCTGCAGGGAATCTCGGTGACTTGTTCATAAGCGTGCACGAGATTTTCCGAAATGAAACTCCTGACACAACGATTTTTCGCTTACCTTTGTCCCCTTCCGGAAATGAGCGGGATTATCAAGCAACCGCCGTTGTTGCCGAACGAAAAAACCAATTCGACATTTTTCTCTCCGCCCTTCGTCCGGATTATACATATGAAGCAGAATACAAAGGCGGCAAACTCATTTTTTCCGGTTCGTTTGGACATATTCGATTCAAGCATGGAGAATTGCATTCATTACGGTTGATTGGTGGAAGCATGCTGCGTTACGATACATATGGTGTACAATTGGCGGAAACAACCAACATCGGCGTTGTTCACAGTGTCAATTCCGCGCAAAATGAGATCAAGACTCGGTTTCCTTATCCCATACCGACCGGCTTGACATTATTTGGGAATCTCATGATGGCATTGGCATCCGATGAATATCCGGTTTTGTTTCAACCATTGGTAATTGATCGTATTCCATCCAATGAATCCCCTCAAACGGTGCAGCTTCGATTCGGTCATAATCTTTCCTCACCACATCCTCAACTCGCCCCTCCTCTGCTAGCCGGCGATCAAATCCTCCATGAAAACTTCGCGGAATTAAAATATTTAAACAAAGATCATTTCCGTCTGACAACAACCGTGAATACAAATGTCATTCTTGATGGAAGAAACGATACCCATCGTGTGCTCTTTCGAGGAGCCTCTCTCATGAGAAGAATTCGCGGTGACTCCGTAGCGGGAGTGATTACCTTCCCCGTTCACGTGGAAGAAACACTGGATGGGAAGGTTGAATTTGTTCGCATGCCGTAATATCTTTTCTCATATCGTTTGATGATTTGATCCTGTTTTCGAAGGATGTTTTCTCTATGTTTCCATCCGATGTCAATCCCGATATGTTGATCGTAACCGTTGTCTTCATGGCGCTATTTGTAGTGGGATACCTCCTTGTTCGCCGCGTTCCTTCCTCAAAGCAATCAAAGAAGCACAAAAAGAAAAAGAAATTTTAATCCGCAATGAAAACACATCTGTTTGTTTTCTTCAGCAAGCGGGAAGCACGCTTTTACCCATTGATGAGTACCCTTCCTAATTGAACTTGCACATTCATAATAATACTGTCTATAATTCGTCAAAAAAACAGAACAATTTGGGAAAGAATCTGCAAAATGAAAACGCAGGGTTTTAAAAAAATCAAATTATTTACTCTCCTCTTTTTCTCCTCGTACTTCTATTGCTATGCTCAATCGGTTACTGTAAACAGTGGAGGAGGAGGCGATTTCAATTCCGTATCTGCAGCACTGGATGCGGTCACTTCCAATCCGGAAGAACCCAACGAAATCACGATCATTGGTGGCGGTCCTTACGAAGAAGCTCTTGTTATCGGCATACCGGTAATAATCCAAGGAGCATCCGCTGATGACCGACCGATTATTCTCCTTCAGAGAAATGACGAATTATCCGGACGCGAGGATGACGGGATCGTGAACAGCGCCGCCGTCGATATGACTTTTGAAAACCTGATCTTTCTTCCGTCAGCCAATAATCCTCCCGGAGATGATGGTTTCGATATTCGCCCGTTGAGCGACGATGATCATTTCTCCGTCACTCTTCGCAATGTCTTGATCACTTCCAACAATGGTTCCGATCAACCACTTTCCACAGATGGACGAGAATTACATGATTTCACCAATGCCGTCCCTTTCGGCGACGACGGATTCCAGATCTTGTCCACATTCTCCGGAATTCCAAGCGGTACCATCGATGCCCTGATTGAGCATGTCACTGTCACTCATATCGATCAAGACGGCAATCCGGATTCACTCGGATCCGGCAATGACAGTTTTATCATTGGCGGGGAAAACGTAACTGTAACATTTCGTGATGTCTATGTTTCTTACGGCGACCGCTTCGGCTTCCAATTCCTGTCGAATTTGACCGCCAATTTGGAAGGTACTGCGACTGAACCAATCGTAGTAAATGGTGGTTTTGGTGGTATCGGATCAACAGGAATTCGCTGTTTTAGCGGTGATCACCGGTATAGTCACGTGACCGTAATGAACACATATAACGGCATCGCGATCGATTCCGATACTACATTCTCTTTTGAAGCCGACCATGTACTGATCGCCGACACAGCGGATTGGGGACTTAGTTGTATTTGGGTGCCGCCTTCCGAACGAACCTTTACGATTACGGACTCGACTTTCTTCAACAATCTGAATACATTGGTCTTCGATCCGAGCAGTGATTCAGCCAACAATCGATTGGAACGCTTGACTCTTTCTATAAAAGATTCCATTGTTGCCGGTCAAGATCATGACGATACGTTCCTTATTACCCAGATTCCTGCGGCGGCCCCGATCGATTTCACGTTTGCAAATATTCTATTGGATCATGTCGCCGTGGTGGCAGAAGGAGATCATGAACTCTTCTTCGGCTTTGAGGAAGAAACGATTACACGCACAAATGTCATCACATCCGATCCCGAATTTCTTTCCGTCGATCCGGAAGAGGAAGATTTTCTTCGAGTATCCGCAGAATCATATCGAGCTGCTGCTTCTGATGGTGGTCCTCTTCGGGGGGCGAAACCTTTCGCTGGGGAAACAGAGATTCAGCAGTGGTCTATATATTAGCTACAAGGTGGGTTTCACGTTGTTCAACCCTCCCTAAAGCTACAGCGAATACGGCTCAACATTGGTTTCAATATTTGATAAATTTTCACTTGAATAAATGAAGAAAGCATCGCGAGTTTTCCATGAAAATCTTCGATAAGAGAGCCGTTCTATTATGCGTAACCGTATTGTTGTTGGCCTTTTTTTCAGTATTCCTTTATAAAACAGTTAATGAAAAAGGAGATTTTGAGTCCATCCTACTATCCATCGCTCAAGAAAAACATATCGATCCGTATTTGAAACAAGCAGTGTCTTCTCTGCAATTTATGAAAAATGTTCTACAACCAAGTCCCCAATCTCCGGAAGGTCAACAATTATCGAAACTGCACTTTCAACTAGCGGAAACTCTTCTAGCCAAAAATGAGCAAAAATATTTCAATACCGCCCTCAAACAATACGAAAAAGCGGTGCTTCTCTTTCCCTCGTTGAACCATGGATGGCCTTACTTCAACATGGGTGTGATCCTCGAAAAAACGAACCGTCCGGATGAAGCCATATTACAATATCGCACCGTTTCCCATTACGATAACGGGAATTTAAACCTGCTTGCCGGATATAGAATTGCTTTGATCCATAACAAAGAAACAGATAAAAAAGTGAATTCTGTCGATCTTTACAATTATCTGCGGTTTTCCTCCAAGAATGTATGGAACGATATTGCTCCTTTTGATCCCAAAGCATTGGATGAGGGAGAGGTGACGGAATACCTCCATGCGCTCATTGCATGCAACAGTAACAATAGAGCGAATGCCATTTCTCTCTTGGAGAATTACATAGTACGAAATCCAAAGGATTACAGCGCACACTATTACTTGGATTTATTTCAAAAGAATTCTTTTCAATCCCTTTATCCGGGTGATGGAGATTTGCGGGTATCTTGTTTTGCGCCAAAAGCCATCCGGAACGGAAGCATCATTCTCTCTCACGATATGGCGGTTCGCTGTGATTTGTATATCCCTCAGAAAGAATTTCGAAAGATTGACATTGAAATCGCTTTGGAAAATCCCTATCAAATTCCCTTCCATTGTTCACTACAAATGAACAATCAGGTACAAAATCATGAATTCAACGGACAGAAAGTAGATTCCGCCGTTTTCCGGTTTTCCCAATTTAAAAATCGTAATCTGCTCGAACTACGAATTCATATTCCCGCTGAACCTTTGGACAAGCCCTCCTATACACCGCGAATCCTTCGGCTGACGACATTCCGGATTCGCATAGAGCCATCGGAGAATCAGCCGTGAAACCCATTCTTAGAAATTCGATCTTCATGGCATTATTCAACATCTTCGGCCGTGGCTCAGGCTTTATCCGATATGCCCTCTTGGTGGGATTCCTCTCCGAAGTCCATTTTGGAATCATAACCTATGCGTTTTATGTCGGCCGTTTAGGGCGAACATTCATGGATGGCGGTTTGGATAATCTCATTTCACGGGATGGCGCGAGGAATTATGAGAAAGTGCCCACTTACTATATCCACGGTTTGTTTTTAAAAGGAATACTCGCCGCCGTATTTTTTATCGGAGTATTTTTTTATCTTTATTCTTTTCGCAGTCTTTCTCTCTTCGAACTTGGAGTCGTCTATGCGGCATTGTGTGGTTCGGCGATGCTCTCTTTCACAGGCGTTATCCGTAGCTGCTTCACAGCGATTGAAAGAATGGAATTCGTTTTCTATACCAATCTGCCGGTCCGGCTCACATCATTAATTTTACTATTTATCGTTCTTTGGTTTACGCTTCCTCTACCCTTTGCAGCCGGTGCCGTTTCAATGGAGAATCTCTTATGGTTCGGGCTTCTCGGTTATTTTTCACTACGTTTTTTCTCCATCAAGAACTGCGCCTTTTCATGGAAAACGGTTCGATACATGGTTTCCGAATCTTGGTCTCTCGCGGCGTACGGATTCTTCAATGTGTTCTATATGAGTCTGGATGTCATGATGATCGAATATTTAATGGGCAGCCGGAAGGCTGTTGCACCTTACACCTATGCGAGCCAGCTGCTGGAAGGAATTACCATGCTAATTACCGGCTACCTGATCGCGATTTATCCAGTCCTATCCCGCTACTATCAAACAAATGAAGAGGCGTATCAAAGACTGTTCCGTCAGTCCGTTATGATTTTATGGAGCTGCACGATTTCGGCATCCGTACTCTTATCTTTTTGGTCGTATGAATGGATGAACTTCATCAAGGAAACCGGTGTCATCCCTGGTCAGGTTCTTGTAGCCCTCGCAGTGAATTTGAATTTTTCGTTGCTCAATACACTCTTTATCGCTCTCTTCACGACCCGGAACCGTCAACGATGGCTCGTCTTGTTCACCGGCTTGGCGGTTTTGATTTCCTTTCTCTCCAATTGGTACTTGATCCCCATTTTTCAACAACCTGGAGGTGCATATGCTACGCTTTTCACTCAATTCATCTTATTTACGATGATGTTTGGGGTTGCAAAGCGTCTATTCGTCATTCCTTTTCCGATCAAAAAACCGACGCAAATACTTGCCGTTTCCTTGCTGTGCGGTTTCCTGATCCGGCTGATTCCCTCTCTATATATTTTATTCGTCCCATTTCTTTATGTGGGTTTACTCCTTTGCTGTATCCGTATTTTCGATATTTTCACGAAAGAAGAGATAAGAAGAATAAAAAATGCTTTCAAACGTGAGAAAGACGAATCCGTATGAAGCACTTGCCGGTTCTTCTCCGAAACAGCAAACTATTTTTAATTATGAATTTGGAGGTAAATGAATGAAGATATTGGTCACCGGCGCCAGCGGTTATCTCGGTGGAACAATCGTCAACGAAGCGCTTGAACAAGAACATGACGTGAAAGCTTTCGGCCGTTCTGAAAAACACGATACCAATTTCCCTCCCTCTGTCGAATATATACAGGGAGATTTGCTAAATCCATCGTCTATCAAAAAAGCGCTCAGCGGATGTGACGCCGTCATTCATTCCGCCGGTCTGGTATCCATTTGGGAAAAAGATCCAACCGTCTTTCACCAAATCAATGTTGTCGGTACCGCCAATCTTCTTCGGGCTGCATGTGATCAGGAAAACATGCGTGTGATCTACACCTCCTCCTTTTTTGCCTTAGGCCCCACAGAAGAAAAGCCGGCCAATGAACGCTGGAATAACACGAAGAACTATCCGACTACTGAATATGCAAAAAGCAAAACCATAGCCTTGAAGCACGTCCAAGAGCGAATTCAACAGGGAAACAACATCATCATTGTATATCCCTGTCTGATTTACGGACCCGGAAAAGATACGCAAGGCAATCACATCACGAAAATGATCCGTGACTATGTCAACCGAAAACTTCCGGGATTCCCCAAACCCGGTACATACCGATGGACCTACTCTTATGTCAATGATGTGGCAAAAGGGCACCTTCTCGCACTGGAAAAAGGAAATACCGGGGAAGGATATATCCTCGGAGGAGAAGATGCTCCGCTGATCGAATTTTTTCAAATTCTTGAATCTCTGACAGGAATCAAACGGCCGAAACGCCGTATTCCTTTAGGTCTCTTAAAAAAAGTGGCATGGGTCGAAGAACTCCGAGCACAGATTTCCAAAAACTATGTACCCAAGTTTACACGAGACATGATCGAAGTGTATAAACACCATTGGCGCTATTCTTCCAACAAAGCAATCGTAGAATTGGGATATACGCGCACTCCGTTAAAAATGGGAATCGTAAAAACCCTCGAATATCTCGGTGTCCCGATTCAGGAAGATCCAACGACCAAACCATAACCATTATACATTTTCCCCATTTTTCACAAAGAAGGAAAATCAATGGATGCAAAACCCCTATGGCTATATAATAAACGAATTCAAGTCGGTATGGAAGTAATATTCCGTTCAAGAACCTTTACGATACATACAGAATAACCCTATGATAAAAGAGGTACTCCCGGTGCATCTCTGTTAACCGTGAAATGCCCGCGATATTTATCATACGGAGGAAAATATCATGTCTCACCACGACACGATTCATCCATCATTCATTCACACATTATCCCGACGTGGTTTTCTTTTCGCCGGCGGTTCTTTTCTGGGTGCATCTCTCATGCCCAATATGAATTTCGCTTTTGGTGGAGAAAACAAAGCGATCGCGCCCGCAGGTCCTGCCTCCAGATATGTCCCCAAGGTCAAAGCCGCTTTTGTTCGCCGAAAAAGCGAATATGGCATGCGATGGCCGGGGGCTGTTTATGATGGTGAAGCGGCACTGCGCATGTATACTGACAAAATCAAGGAAACAGGGAAAAAAGAAGGAATTCAAATCGATCTTCGAACTGTTCCTCTTTATTCTTTAGAGGAAACACAACAATGGGTTGCCGAATCTAAAGCGAGCAATCCGGATGGTTTGTTCGTTGTTCTTTTAGACCGGCAAGAGCATTCCTGGCCCTCTGCGTATCATGCCATAGACAGCGGTATCCCGACTGTCGTTTTTGCCCCGATCGGCGCTGCATTCACAACAAATACATGGAAAGTCGCTGAAGAGAAGAATTGCTTCATTTGCTCGACGGATGATTTCGATCAACCCGCGTATGGCTTAAAAATGATAAAAGCCAACGCCAAACTTCGGGAAATGCGATTTATTGTCATTAAAGGAAAAGAGAGAAAAGACGACGACCTTCGCCACCTTGGTACGAAACTACGCTATGTTCCTGCCCCCACATTTCTCGAAGAGTACAATCGAACAGCCGTGAGTGATGAAATCGAACAAATCGCGGAAGAATATATGAAAAATGCGACGAGGATACACGGTGCAACGCGGGAAGATCTACTAAATGGCGTGAAAAGTTTCGTCGTCGCAAGAAATATTCTTGAAAGAGAAGAAGGCGATGGTATTACGATGGATTGCCTCGGTGCACTTGGACACACGAAAGTCAGTCTTCCTTGTATTTCCTGGTCTAGAATGCTGGATCATGGTATTCCTGCTGCATGTGAAGCCGATTTAGGCGCATGTGTCACACATGCATTGGTTCAATATCTCTTTGATCGGCCCGGTTTTCAACAAGATCCGGTACCGGAAACAGCCAAAAATTGCCTAGTCGGCGCGCACTGTACCTGTCCGACTCGCCTTAAAGGTGTTTCCTTACCACCCGAGCCATATCATATTTCATATCACCACGGTAAGCGTGACGCTGTCCCCGTACCCCACTGGAAGGTTGGACAACGAATGACTTCCGCTGATATGCTCCTGAGCAACAACCCGGATAAACCGCCGCAGTTAATCATTTCATCCGGTTCCGTCTATGACAATGTTTCTGTTCCGCCTTCAGGAGGTTGTGTCGTTTCCGTGATGGTGAAATTGGACAATGTCACCGATTATTTGGGCTACCCCGGTTTTCATCAAATATTCTTTTATGGAGATTTCAAACAGGAATTAACGAACTACTGCAATTTATTTGGGATAGAACCGATGGTGATTTAGAGAACGGAACATTTTTACTGTTTATTTGCGTTACAAAGCGTAAAATTTGTCTGAATCCGGATTGGCCAAGATAAAAGGATGAGCAGGATGGTATATTTAGGATTGTTTTATACCACAAGAATATTTATACACTTAGAATTTTTTTGATCTCTCTTTGCCGAATCGTACCTTCTCGTAAGATTTTAGGTGGATCAACCGTACAATCGACTACAGTTGATGGTTCACGTTCTGGTAGTTGCCCCGAATCAATAATCAAATCAACCTTTAACAAGACATTTTCGACTCCTCCCAATCCCCAAACCGGCGGTTCTCCGCTTACATTCAAACTCGTATTTGCCAAGCAACCATCCCATTCAGATAAAAGATTTTGGATGAATTCGTTGTTTGGGAAACGAAGTCCCACACTGCCATTAAAAGAATATGGATAATTCACATCTTCTGGAACAACAATCGTCAAAGGACCGGGCCAAAAATGGTTTGCAAGAATTTCAGCCATGGGGCACGGTGATGAAAGATTCAAATGATTGGTAAAAAGAGCAAATGGCTTTTTTTCCGGACGAGACTTTATTTCAGCCATGCGGCAAATGGCATTCCTATCCTGCGCAGAGCAAACCAGTCCATATACCGTATCTGTTGGCACACAAACGATACCTCCCCTTTTTAATACGAGCAGGCATTCTTCAAGACAAACAGTGGATAACTCACTTTCTATGGAATAGCTTTTTGGCACTATTTTCATTGGATTGTTGGAGGAAGGAATAAATAAACGAAATCTTTATATAAGTCCATATCCAATTTCTCCGACATTTCTTCTTTGATCAATTTCAAGGCATCAAACGAAGAACGGCGGTCTTGAAAAGGACGGCGTGTGTTCAATGCGTCGAATACGTCGACAATCGCGCAAATTCTTGCACCCATAGAAATCTCATTGGCTTTCAGACCAAACGGATAGCCGGAACCGTCGAGACGCTCATGGTGGTGCAAGATAATCGATTCCGTTTCCGGTGTAATGGTAACCAACTCCTTGACAATATCCAAACTTTTAATGGGTACTTGTTTCATAATTTCCCATTCTTCTTCTGACAGCGGTTCTGCTTTTTGGTATATTTCTTTGGGTATAGCCGTTTTCCCGATGTCATGGAGTAACAAACCCTGGCCAAAACGAGTCATGGCGTCTTGTTTGGAAATACCGAGAGTTTTTCGTGCGAGTGACATCCCGTATAGACAGACATTGACCGAATGTGTATATAATGCGTAGTCCATGCTCGTACGAACAATGAAATTATGGGCAGCTGATTCGTTCGCAAAAATAACTTCGATTACCGGTTCGAGCACTTTAGATGAAGATTCGATGACTTCTTGCGGATTTGCAGAATCAAAAACTTGCTCCATAATTTGAGAAGAGGCGTTATAAGTCAGCTCGCACTTCGATTCTACAGGAATATTGGGATCACGGATAATTTTTTCTATGTTTTCATTCAGATAGTGATCATATGTTTTATAATCACGCTGTGGCACCCAAAGATTTTTATATCCGCATTCCTTTAATTCCTGTAAATCCTCTCGAGAAATTGGCAAAGAGCGACTTCTGTACAAAAGAGGCTGATCTTCATCCTTTTTGCGGATATAAAAATCGAAAGATGGCATATTCTTGGTATGAATAGTGTCAATAGCGATGGAAATGTATTCCTTACCATCTTTTTTTGTTGATTCAAGTTTTGATTGATTACTTGTCATAAGAACATACTTTTCACAATGGATTCTACATTAACCTTACATTCCATTTTTTCATCAATCCGTCTAATTGTTCAAAGTCGTAAAAATGAATTTCAATCACCCCTTTTTTCTTACCGCGCATTTTTACATTCACCTTCGTCTGCAAAGATTCTTCTATAGAACGCTCAAGATCCTGAATATGTAGATCTTTTTCTTTCTTCTTTTTCTCAGGTGTTTTCGGTTCAGATGTGATTTCTTCACGAACAAGACGCTCCGTTTCACGAACAGAAATCCCTTCATCGGCAATCCGTTTTGCAATATGCTCGAGTTTTTCTTCATCTTTTACTGACAGCAATACTTTTGCATGACCAAGGGAAATTTCACCCATTTCCACCATAGAGAGAATGGAAATCGGTAAGTTCAATAATCGTAGGGAATTCGCAATGGATTCCCGGCTTTTTCCAACTCTTGCGGATATTTCTTCTTGTGTTAAAGAAAAACGCTCTGAAAGTTGTTTGTATGCTCTAGCTTCATCGATGGGATTCAATTCTGCACGTTGAATGTTTTCTATTAAAGCAAGTTGAAGCATGTCCGCTTCTTCCGCATCGAGAAAAAGGCAGGGAACGGTATCGATCTCCGCTATTTTCGCCGCCCGTAAACGCCTTTCACCGGCAATGAGCTGAAAATGATCTGTGATTTCAGCATGTTTCCGAACGAGAAGAGGCTGTAGAATACCGTACTGTTGAATTGAATCAGCCAATTCAAGCAATGAATCGTCGTCGAAAGAGGAACGAGGTTGGAACTGGTTCACGACAATTTTATCAACGGGTAGATCGAAGACTTCTTTCTTTTTCTTTTTGTCTTCCGGCATATCAGCGAGAAGAACGGAAAGGCCACGACCGAGAGCTTTTCTTTTCATTTTCGATCACTTCCTTAGCAAGATTCAGATATGACAAAGCACCAGGAGAATTTTGATCATATTTTAAAATAGGTAATCCATGACTTGGTGCTTCGCTTAGACGTACACTGCGATAGATCACAGAATTGAAAACATTCTCTCCATATGCACTCCTGATATCTTCTTCGACCTGCTGACTCAGATTCAATCTACGATCCGCCATTGTCAAAAGTATACCCTCAAGAGAAAGAGAAGGATTAAAACTATCACGAATCATGGTCGAAGAATTAATGATTTCAGTCAAACCTTCAAGAGCATAATACTCACATTGAACAGGAATCAAGATTGAGTCGGATGCCAGAATCGCGTTAATTGTCAATTGGCCAAGAGATGGTGGACAATCGATAATGATAAAATCAGGATGATCCACTGATGGAGAAAACCAAAAGAATTCACTTAACGTGTTTTTTAATCTCATTTTCCCATTTTCAGATGAGGAAAAGTGAATTTCAGCAGAGAGTAAATCATGATTAGCGGGAGAAATATGCAAACGAGGAATCACAGTAGAAAAAATAGTGGAAAGAAAAGTTGCTTCATCCGCCAAAGCATCAAAAATCGTTCTATCTAAATGGTTTTTATCAATTCCAACACCGCTTGTTGCATTCCCTTGAGGATCAAAATCTATAATAATCACATTTTGATTCAAAGATGCCAAACTAGCGGAAAGGTTTACTGAAGTTGTTGTTTTACCAACACCACCTTTTTGATTGATAACGGAAATTATGTGAGACACACTCAAAATCCTTTTGTTCCACGTGGAACAATTTTAACTGTGATTTCTATACAACAGTACAATAAAAAGAAACATTGAAACGAAAGAAATAATCCAGTCACAAAGGTCTTTTCTTAATCTGATTGAACCTTCGAGGATAAATCTTCTCCGTGAACTTCTTCTTTTCAAAAAATAATAACCTGTGCTTTTTATCTCTTCTAGGTAAACTGTATTCAAGACGATCACGCAGAATAATTCCCAATGTTTTCTGGTAATAATCTTTAGTTGCCAATCGGCTTGATTGATTGCCTCTAGGAAGAAGAATCGTTCCGCCTAAACGACTAAATGGAGCTGTGAGTTCCAAAGTTAAAGACAAAGAACCAATCGCACGTGCCGTTGCAAAATCAAATTTTTCTCGAAACTCTTTTGAACATCCGGCAATCTCTGCTCTCTCATTCACTATAGAACAATTTTCTAATGACAACCTATCAATTACCATCTGAAGAAACAACACTTTTTTCTTGCTAGATTCGAGTAATAAAATTGATATATCTTTGTTAAAGATGGATAGAATTATACCCGGAATTCCTCCTCCTGAACCTACGTCGATCATATTGCGGATAGAGGATGAATCAATTTTGCTATTCATCACTAAGACATCGAGAAGATGAAAATCAATACAGTCGTCAATTGTATTATACCCGGTCAAATTGTACTTTTGTGTCTGATTTAGAAGATGATAGAAAAAAAGAAACAATTTATCATTGATCATTTGATCAAAAGACAGTTTTCTTCGATCCAAAGATGATAAAAATTTAAGGTAAAAATTATGATAAACATCCATTGCTAAAAATTATATTCTCTAGACCGTAGATCAAGCCATCTTTTTTCAGCACTTCACGAATAGACAAAATCACGCCTGGCATAAAACAAGAACGATCCAATGAATCATGACGGATTTTCAGTGTTTGTCCCATTGTACCGAAAATCACTTCTTGATGAGCAAGAAGACCGGGTAAACGAATACTATGGATGGGAATATCATTAAATTTTTCTCCTCTTGCTTCTCCATTTGTTGTTCCACGTGGAACAATACATTTATCTTTTTTTCTATCTTTTGCGATCATTTCGGCTGTTTTTATGGCAGTACCTGAGGGAGAATCCAATTTTTTCTCGTGATGCAATTCTATAATTTCGACATCTGAGATGAATTTTGATGCTTGCCTTGCAAATTCCATTAACAGTATTGCTCCAATTGCAAAATTGGGGATAATCGCCACTCCCGGCTTTCTCCCAAGACACCTTTTTTCAATTTCTGTAATTTGCTCACTTTTCAATCCGGTTGTCCCAACAACCCCCCCGGCTCCACTTTCAATGATACTATTGACATTATCATATACACATGCCGGCGACGTAAAATCCACAACTACCAGTGCTTTTGTTTCCTTGATAGTACTTTTTAAATCATCACCTAAATCCGTTTCACCAACAAGTTCCATGTCTTCTTCATTTTTTACTATTTTTACAGCTTCTTTTCCCATTCTTCCTTTTGCACCGTTGATCAAGACGCGGATTTTTTCGTGCATTTTTCTTTTTCTCCTGTTGGAAACACTTGCTATAATTCTACTTTTGCATGTATGATACGTTTGTTACCTAGTACGGTCAATTCTTATGTTCGCTCAATTCATATTTTCCATTTCTTTTCTTTCGATCTTTTATCTTGGTCTTTTTACAAGGTATTCTATTTCTTTTAAGTCATTTGCCATAATTTTTTTTCTTCTCCTCGCATTTTCGTCAAATACGTATCTATGGTTCAAGGAAAAAAAGCCTGCTTTCCTTCTTTATATCTCCTCATGCCGCTTTGATCGTATCCCCTTTTTCATAGGAATTTCTTTTGTTTTTCTTTTTCTCTCATTTTACTTTCTTCTCCCGTCGAGGGGCTTAACGATTTCCTTTGCAAAGGAAGAAAATAAACCGTATCTATCTACGACTCTTGATTTGGATCATTTTAGAATTTCACCTTCTTTGTTTTCGTATGATTTTCTTTCAGAATATTTTTCAGAAGTTCAGATAACCGGAACATTCTATCTTGAAAAGCCTATCCGTGCCATCAGTTTTTATTCAAATCATGGTGACATCGATTGGTTTATCGATCATATTTTATTAAAAACAAATAAAAATGACGATGTTACTCGTTTCTCGACGGTTAAGATTGATCTTTCTCCTGGATTTCACGAAATTTCCTGCATTGTAAAAGAAAGTCATCCTATTCCCAATTTATCCGTCAGCGTTTCTGATAATATTGAACAACAATACGAATATTTGCCGGGTCCTTTTCTAGGAAACAGTTCTTTTTTTGATATTCGTTTCATACATAATCTTTACACAATTAAATATTTATCTGTTTTCTTAGGACTTATTCTTTTAATTCCTTTATTTAATAATATAATAAATTATATTAACACTTTTTTTAATAGATTTTATTCCATTCTTTTTCCGATATCTTTTTTATTTTTACTATTATTACTCGTTTCTTTTTATATTTTTATTTATAATTTAAGTTTTTGTCAATATGAGGCGGATGAAGCGGCGTTTGGGTTGATGGGTGAAGAACTTCTTCTCGGTCAATCTCCTCCGTTGTTTCACTACGGTCAAAGCTATCAAGGCACGTCCGAAGTTTTTCCTCTTTCTTTTCTTTTCTCTTATTTTGATTTTCCATCCGCGTTGCTTCATTTCCTCCCATTACTGTTTGGCGTTGTTTTTTCCCTTGTCACGATCTTTACTTTTTACTGTTTCGGCAGTAAAGAAACCGCTTTCTTTGTTTTTCTCTTTCTTTGTTTTTCCGGTCTTCATTTCTACTGGATCGTTTCCAAGTGCTGGTTCGGATACTCTTTTTCTCTTGCTATCGGTTCCATTCTCTTTTTTATTTTGTTTTTTTTATTTTGGAAAAACCGTTGTGGAATTTTTCCTTCTTTTCTTCTTGGCTGTCTTTCCGCCTTATCGTTTTACGAATTACCGCTCTCCTTTCCTTTTGTTTTTGCCACCTATCTTTTCTTCCTTTTCCTTCTGTATAATTCGAAACAAAAACATTCTCAACTTCGTCCTTTTTCAAATTTCATCTCTTTTGTGTTTCTTCATCGCTCTCATCTTGTTTTTCTTTCCGGATTTGTGCTTTTTTCATTTCCATATTGGTTTTTGATCTGGACTTCCTTTGATTCTTCCTTTTTGCAATTTCTTTTCACTGGTAGAAATTTGCCTTCTCCTCGTCTACTCGATGAGCACCCTTTTTTCAATCGCTTTTTAGATGAATGTTTGCCTACCTTTTTCGGAATCCGTCCACCCTACGATCAATTGCACGATATCCCTTCTGCATTATTTTCTTCCACTGTTCCTATTCTATACATCTTTAGCATTCTTCTTTTTCCGTTGCTCTCCTCACGTTTTTTACCATCCAACACCATTCTTTCAAGAAGAACCATTCGTTATTTTATTTTTCTATTTATCTGTTCCTCCATTTTCATCGGCGTTTATTCTCCTTTCGGAATCTGGCCATGGTATTTTTTGCCTCTATATTGGTCTTTCCCACTTATTCTCTATGTCCTTTTCTCCTGGTTATGGTCACTTTCTCCTGCTCTTTCCTTTGGACTTATACTTTCTTTTCTCGTTTCTATCGCTTCCACGTTTTCTTTTCTTTCTCCTCTCTATTTTCAACCTTCCAGTCTTTCTTCTGCTGGATTGATACTCCCAACGGATTTCGATAAAATCAAATATTCCTTGAATTATCACAATGTCCGTTACGTGCTTTGCGATCAGGGTTTCGATTACTCTCAAAACATCGATGGCAAAGATTGGATTGGAGAATGCTTGATGTTCGATTCAAAACTGGATGTCATTGCCACTGATCGAATTCTCCGTCGTCTTCCTTCTTGTTCACAAGAAGTAATGCGCTCCAATCGTGTGGCTTATCTTTTTCACAACGACTACCATTACAACAATCCAAAAACAAATGATACTAACTATATCCCTATCTCTCTTTCTCATTTCGATCGTTTGCTCAATCAGGAATTAGAGTATAAAAAAATTTCTTTTGATCGTTACACTTTGTACATCCCCGATTCAGAGAGCATTTCTATCCGAAAGGACCAATGGAATGTTTCTTCTTCCAATCCTCTCTATTTGAATGCCTCGAAAGATCACAATATTTCTGTTCGCCTGTTTGGACCGGAAGGCTATTGGTCCAGCGATCAGATTCCCGAAGCCGGCATCCTTTTTTCCATCCACTTTCAATCTCCTTCTTTTTTCCGCAAAATTGTTCTTTTTCACGGCACCAAAAAATATGATTATCCCTATAAAAACACAGTTTATGCTATCACAGAAGAAGAGAAGAAAGCGATTGGCAGTCTACAGTATGATCCTGATGCTCGATCCAGCTCTCTTTCGCTTGAAAATCAAATTTTATCGGATGAGATTGTTATCGAAGTATTTCCCCCAGATGGAGATTTCTGGTTGACCATTTTTGAAGTGTGGATTTTTTAGCTGGCTTTTTTTTAAAACATTTTTATGGTATAAATGGCTTTCATCTCAAAAAGAAAGAGGATCCTGTTATGAAATCTTTACCAAAAATATTTGTCTATTTGGCAATCTTGAGTATTATTCTCGGCATTATCACCAAATTGCTTGGAATACGCCTTTCCGATCTCGGTTTTTCCGATGTTTATCCTTTTCGTCCTCAGAGCTTTATTGATTTCGCCGATAC
Organism: uncultured bacterium; assembly: GCA_964412555.1. Taxonomy (GTDB): domain Bacteria; phylum Hinthialibacterota; class Hinthialibacteria; order Hinthialibacterales; family Hinthialibacteraceae; genus CAYPPG01. The sequence continues at coordinate 64,978 of CAYPPG010000021.1, read as the reverse complement.
CATGTTACTGCTAGCCTTATCGTTCATCGGGCTTTTCTGGTTGGAAAAACAATAATTATCCTTCTTTAATCATCATCTTCATCCACATCTTCTAATTCCCCTGGTTTTGAGTATGTTGCAATGACGATTGTGGATGGTTCTCTCAGTCCATTAATTGGGCATTCCTCACAGATATCCAATGGAGGTTTTGGTGGATCACAGACAAAATATTCTTGGATTCTGATTTTGCTTGGACTGTAGGAGGGACAATAACACGCTCTTTCAATTGCCAGTTCGCGATCAAATTTTGTTCCTTTTCTGAAATTTGATTCTTCCTTATTATTCTGCATTTTTTGTTATCCTCACAAACGTAAAAGATGTCTTATTTTTTCACACAAATTTCTTCCCTTTTTTTACCATCACTTCAAATTATTTTTTCATATTTTCTTGATGACGATACAATCGGAAGGTATTCCTTAGTATAATCCCTATTCACAAATCGGCAAGAAATTTTTTCGGTTTGCTAGGTTAACTTATTGATATTTTTATAGTTACTCTTCTTGTTCTTCAGGTGGTTTCATTGGCATAATTACGTACAAATACGCCTCGTTTCCAACTCCTCTCAAAATTCCTGGTCTTGAAGGCTCCCACATTTTCAATTCCATTTCCTCTTCATCCATAACACGGAGAAAATCGATCATGTATTTATAGTTGTATCTCATTTCCAACTTTTCGCCTTGATAATCCACATTCATATAATCTCTTCCTTCACCTCCCACTTCGGACCGTTCCCCAAAAAACTCTATTTTTCCATTTTCAATCCGTACAATGATCATGCTGGTGTCCATACTAGCAAAAATGGAAGCTCTTCGAACACCGGATAGTAGATTTTCACGGTTCATGACGATCCGTGTTTCCATTTCTTGTTCATTCGGAATAATGCGTTCATATTGTGGGAATTTATCGGAAAGCAAATTGGAAACGATTGTCGAATCACCGCATATCAGTTGAATTTTTCTTTCCTGTATTTTCAGTTTAACATCTCCTTCGTCCGGAAAAGAATGTTGCACTTCTTGAAGAGTGTTGGAAGGAATCAATGGAGAATAAATGCTCTTCTTGATCTCATCATTCTGATAGGTGTACATTGCCATTCGCCGTCCATCAGTGGCAACGCAATTCATTTTGCCATCTAAAATATCAAATTTTACCCCGTTTAACTCATACCGAGATTTTTCCTGAGATGTAACATGCAAAGTTTTTCTGATGATATCTTTCAATGTTTCTACGGGTATATTTATTTCCTCGCCTTCTTCCACTTCCATAAAGGGAGGAAACAGGTCACCGGATTGACCTTTCAGTTTCCCGCTGAACTCGCCGCATTTTATCTGGATGACTCCATCTTTTTCTGTAAAAGAAACATCTTCTGTTGGGAAATCGCGGACGATTTTAGTAATCACTTCTTTCGGTACCACAATCGAGCCGGCTTCTTCTACTTTTGCTTCTCCATCGCATCGAACAGTAAGATTGAGGTTGGTTGCGATAAAAGAAACTTTCTCATCTTGACAATTTACAAAGATATTTTCTACAATGGGATTTGAAATAACGCTTCCAGTTGCGTTTTGAACAGCGTTGATTCCTCTTCCCCATGTTTGATAGGAACTGGTAAATTTCATGTTCTTTCCCACCTTCTTCAAGTTCTTATTAAATATTTATGTATGTATCTTCTTTTTTACTATTACTCCCTATTACGGTGGATAAGTAGAAAAAATGGGATAAATATTTGATTATATTCAGCTTACCGATGTAAAAACTTGTGAATAAGTCCTGAAAATCTTTGAAATTCTTGTTCAGAACAACAACGAATCGTGTATTATTCAGGTTTTATTCAACGTTTTAAACAGGAAATCCACAGATTTTACAACAATAGCAAGCATATCATAAGTAAAATCGAATCAAAAGTAGTGAAAGTTGACAATTTTCACTTGTGTCTTTATATTCTACAGTAGAGATACACTATCATTTGTGCGCAGATGAAAAAAGGTACGACAGGAAATAGACATGAATAAAAAGGGATTTACTCTCGTGGAGTTATTGGTGGTTGTAGCCATCATTGGAATTTTGTCTGTTATTTTGGTCCCGAATGTTCGGGAAAACATGCGAAGGGCAAAAGTTGCAAAAACGGCGGCTTTGATTGGAAATATGTCGCTGGCGATATCATCTTACAAAACGGATACAGGAAAATATCCGGAAAGTTATAACCCTCAACTGCTTTATTCCGCTTTACTCGGAGGAAAAGTTCCTTTCGAGGTGGAGCAAAGTAATCTTCGTTTGATTCATCAAGGCGAACCGATATGGATCAATGAAGTCATGAGTCCAAATGATGGGAGGAGAGAAGATATATTGCAGCAAGCCGGTGTTCCTCCAAGCATGTTGGTTGCATCTGAAGATGAATATGTAATTATCGATGCGTGGGATAATCCAATTTATTATGTGAGTAGTGATGTATACAATCCTGGTGGCAGGGGAAATTACAAAATGGATAAACCTTGTGCATATGAGGTGATCGATGGAAAAAGAAGAAGACCTTATCGCCCGAGTTCATTTCAACTTATTTCATTTGGACCGGATGGAACTACGATCACACCGAGTATGCAAAATGGGGGAATCGGATCCATGATTGATACGGATGAACAGGATAACGACAATGATGGATATATCGATAAAGAGGACCGGGTTAGAGAAGGGAATATCAATAGTAACGAACCGGAAGTTGTAGCAGAAGATGATGTGACCAATTTTCAATAAGGGAATCAAAAACGCGTGAACAATACATACAGGAAATAGGAAAGTAAGGCGAATTGAATGAATAGAAAGAGCCAGAGTTTCCATCCTTTATGCTTTGAATTTTCCTTTTGAATGATTTCCGTAGGTACAGAAACTTTGTAAAGAGCATCGAGATTTTTTTGATATCGTTGTTTAACAAGTGAGATAGCTTGTTTGATTTCTGCTCTACATTCACGGTTTTTTGGATCTTCGAGGACCATTTCCAATTTAGGAAGATGTTCTATCGTACCGAATCTGCCAACGAATTTTGTGACTCGGCGGCGAATTGAAATCAATGGATCTTCGATACCTTGGAGAAGAACTTTTAAATAGGATCCATCATCCAGTTTTTCGAAATAATCATATGCTGCTTCCCTTACATAGTTTATTTTGTCTTGCAGGAAGGGAAGTATTTTACTGCTTGTATGATATCCAAAAGTCGTTTGATAGCGAATAACGCATTCTCGAACGGGGGCGGAATCGTAATTGATAAAGGAGATCAAAGCTTTTGAAATCCTATCGTTTCCAAATTCGAATAAAGAGTGGATTTGATGCAGTAATCGTTCTTCTTCCAAGTTGTACAATGTGGGAATAATATCATTGATCTTTGATTCAAGCGATCTAATATCTTCTAAACGTAGACGAGCGAGCAGTAGTTCCTCTTTTTCAATAATTAACCGTTCAAAGATTTTGCGTGCCAATGTTAAACACCGGCATTCTATGAAATTCTCTCCGAGCTCATACAAAATTTTATGATCAACATTTTTGTACTTTAAGATTTTTTCAGAGATTGTTCGGGAAGCGGCCATTTTTCCTATTTTTGTAAACGCGATCGCTAACCAAAAATTAGCGCCGATTTGAATTTCTTCTCTCTTTTCCACTTCGAGAAGATTTTCAAATGTTGTAATTGACTGGTTGTACATTCCGAGTTCAAAAAGTGCCCGGCCCCACAATCCGATGCTCAAAGGCTGAAGATTGCCCACCATCGACGCTCTTTGGAACAATCGAATGGCTTCACGGTAATCCTTTTCTTCGAAATTCAGCCTAGCTAGATGCTCTAAAAAAAGGCAGCAAGTAGGTTCCAATTCAACTGCTTTTTCGTAGTGATTTCTGGCTAACTGTTTGTTCCCATCTTCATGGGATGCATAGGCAAGATTGAAATAGCATAATGCACAACTCGGATCCGCTTCGAGAGCTTTTTTGTATTTTTGAATGGCTTCTTGAACTCGCCCTTCATCCAAGTGATTACGACCTGCATCAAGCAACTGTTTTACTTCTTTTTTGACGAGGAAAGTGACTTTTCCTGCATCCGATTCAAGAATGTGGTTTGCGGATTCATTTTGTTGATTTTGTTTCTTAAAAATCACGTTCATTCCCCGTTTATTCCAGGATCGTAAATGAAGGAGCAAGATACGAAAAAATTGCCATGTATCAGTAATATCGGTTCTCTACCTATAATATTAAGCGAAAATACGTTTTCATTCAATTTCCAAAGAGTAAAAATCCATCGAAATGCTCATTGGTGTAATGGCAATTCGAGGAGATTTCGTCTCAATTGATCAAGCGCATAGATGCAACTTCTTTCCCGAACAGATTTTCTTCCACCGATTGCATTGATCTTGAAAGAATGGACATTACGGGAAGAATCCGCAATGGCTATCCATACGGTACCGACCGGTTTTTCATGTGTGCCTCCGTCAGGCCCTGCTATCCCCGTAATCGATAATGACCAATCGCTTTTAAAAGTATCAATCATTCCTATTGCCATTTCTCTTGCTGTTTCGGGGCTGACGGCACCAAAGGAGGATAATGTGTCATGATTGACTCCCAACAATTTTTCTTTGATTTCATTGCTATACGAAATTATTCCGCCTAGAAAGAGAGAAGATGAACCTGGAACCGAAGTGATTTTTTCACCAAGCATCCCTCCTGTGCAGGATTCGGCAACAGAGAGTGTCATGTTTTTTTGCCGGAGAAGAGCACAGACAGTTTCTTCCAAGGTTTCCCCTTTTTCCGAGTAGACATAGTCTCCAATTTCGTCCGTGATTAACTGAGAGTATTCTTGCAAACGATTGATTGATTCTCGAGAATCATTCGGAAGCGATAAGGTAAGTTGAACGGTTCCAAGATGAGAGAGTGATGATATCTCCAAATCTTCAACGGCGCCGATTTTTTTTCGGATAATGTCGTCGATGTTCGATTCTCCGATACAGCAAAAATGGAGTGATTTTTTCGCGATACAGGGGTGCACGTTCAATTGGTCTTGTAAAAAAGGAACCACGCTCTTTTTTACCATTGGTTCCAACTCTCGCGGCGGACCGGGAAGAGCGAGAACGAATTTATTTTGATAATCATAAACCAATCCGGGGGCGGTACCGTACGGATTGGGAAAAAATGTACCATTTGCGGGGACAAGGGCTTGACGACGGTTATTCTCCGACATCTTTCTTCCAAGAGAACGAAAACGATCTTCTAACATCATGAGGGCTTCATGATTTTCCGTCATGGGTATGTTTGTCGCTTTTGAGATGGCTTCACGGGTAATATCGTCCATTGTCGGTCCGAGACCGCCGGTCACGATAACGAGTGGAACTTCATCCAGTGCATTTTTGATCGTTTTGGCTAGGTATTCTTCGCTATCACCAACGATATGACATCCATCACAAATGAGTCCGATAGAAGAAAGTTCACGTGCCAGGAAGCGAATATGCCGATCTTGTCTTCTTCCCTGCAAAATTTCATTGCCGCAGATAATGATGATATATTCATGATTACAGGGATTTGAAATGTTGGACATTCAATGAATCCTTCCGTGTCTTCTTTTTTCTGTTAAGAATTTTATCTGAAAAAGCGAAAGATAGGGATAGTGATGATAGCTTTATGGGACTTATTTAATTCACGCGATGAAGCTTCAAAACTGCTCCTATTGGAAGGAAATGTATCAAGGAGGTTACACTGCTCTAGCTAGAGTTAAGACATCCGCCGTTTTTACACCGGCACGTTTTAATACGCCACAAAGTTCGTTAACTGTACTACCAGTCGTGTAGACATCGTCTACAATGAGGATTCGGCTGTTTTTAGAGAACTCTGCAGTTCCGATTTCAAACACATTAAGTAGATTCGTTCGACGCTTCTGCGGTTCGAGTTTCACTTGAGGAACAGTTCTTTTTTTGCGTATAACAAGATCTTCCCGAAGGGGAATGTTTTTGGATTTTGCAAGTTGTGCCGAAATAAGAGAAGATTGATTGAATTCGCGTTCACGTAACCGGCTTCTGTGAAGAGGGACCGGAACAATGGCGTCATATGAGAAATTTCCATAATATCGATCGAATCCCTTAAGCATAAGTTCACCTAATGGAACCGCCAAAGAAGTCTGAAACTCGTATTTTAGGCCATGAATCAATGTCCGTACATTTTCATCGGAATATGAAACGAGAGATCTCGCTTTATCGAAATGAATATCCCCGTTTGGGCAATCCGTACAACTCAAAAGGGAATTGTTCCATTCGCGAATTGGGAAACCGCATTTGGAGCAAAGAGGCTCACAAAGAAACTCGATTTTTTCGATGCAGTTTCTACATGCCGGTGGTTCATCACTGTCGACATTCTCTCCACAAATGATGCATGCTGGAGGGTAGATTAGATCGACAAAGGCCGTGAAAAAATATCGAAGCCGTTGACTCAGCATGTCTTATCATTTTCCCTTTAATTTTGATCGGCGTAACAGATAGTCTTTCAGCGCTTCCTGCCATGATCGCAGAGGTTGAAGGCCAAGCTCGTTTAAATTTTTGTTTTCCAAACAAGAGTTTTTCGGTCTTTTTGCCAGTGCTCCATATTCAGCCGCTGTTACAGGTTGAATGGAAACGGTTAAATTGGATTGTTGAAAGATTTCTTTGGCAAAATCCAACCAGGTACAGCAACCCGTGTTGGTGAGATGATAAATACCGTAGCGAGTGGATTCCGTCACATGACGAATCGTTACAGCCGCATCTTTCGTATATGTTGGCGTTAGATATTCATCCGATACGATCTTCAAAGGAGTACCTTTCGAACCCAGGCGAAGCATGGCTTCCACGAAGTTCGTTCCTTTCATACGGCTGGGTGTCAATCCAAACAATCCCGCCACGCGGAAAATAAAGTGTTTCTCCCAGGTGTATTGAATGTAATACTCTCCAGCAAGTTTTGATAGGCCATATGAGTTGATCGGCCGAGCTGAATCCGATTCAACATAAAGAGAATCTTTTTCACCATCAAAAACATAATTGGTACTGATATGAGCAAAGGGAATATCCCATTTTTTACAGGCAACCGCCAGATTCAATGAACCGATAGCATTCACTTGAAATGCCCGCAGATGCTCTTGCTCACATTCATCGACTCTCGTGAACGCAGCGGCGTTGATCACAAGATCAGGAGCTGTTTTGGCTATTTGTTGAAAGACAATTTCCTCATTCGTAATATCCATATCTTCCACGTCAAAAGGGATCACTTCTTCATTGTTGTATTCTTGAACCAAATCCGTGCCCAATTGACCGAGACAACCGACGATTAAAACGCGCATTCTTTCTCCTTCTATCCATTAAAAGAAAGGAAAACCGGTGGATAATGGTAAGGTATTTCCGTTCTGATTTTTCATGCTACGATGTTCAGGAAAATGCTAATCTAAACAGTTCTTATTCGAAAGAGGTCTACAAGATGATCGATGGAGTCAAAGTGGTTCCATTGCAGCGCCATGCCGATGATCGCGGGTATTTGACAGAGGTCTTGCGTTGTGATGATGAATATTTTATCAAATTCGGGCAAATTTACATTTCGTTTTTACGGAAGGGAGTCATAAAGGCGTGGCATAAACACGAGAAACAAACGGATCATTTTTATGTAGTGAAAGGAACCTCAAAAATAGGATTGTACGATGATCGTGAGGGAAGTCTGACGAAAGGACAATATCAGACCGTGATATTAGGAGATGAAGGCCAAGATGCTTTGCTGGCGATTCCTCCGCTTGTGTGGCACGGCCAAATGTCCCTTTCGGATGCGACGTACTTGGCTAATTTACCCACGGAACCGTACAATCGCGATAATCCGGATGAAATTCGCGCGGAAGTTGACGAATTCGAAGATATTTGGACGATAAAATGTCGTTGATATGTTTTTGAGAATATTCAGTAGCCACATTTTCGTAGGGGCGGTTCGCGAACCGCCCCTACGGTTGATTGCATTATTATGAATTGATTTTTTTCAATAACCAGGCCATGTTTTGACCCAGAGTTGTCATTGTTTTTTGCCCCTCTTCGTCCTTATTGACGTCTCCTTTTTCCAAACCGAATCCCATGTTCCAGTACGAGGATGACGGGATGATCATTTCGCTGATCATGAAGAAATGATTCATTGTGTCGAATGCTTGCATTTCGCCGCCGCGGCGTACAGCGACAACTGCGGTACCGGCTTTGCGGCGAAGAAAATTGCCGTTGGCGCGGGCCACAAAACCGGCGCGATCGATCAGGGCCTTCATTTCCGCGCTTACATCGGAAAAGTAGGTGGGAGAGCCAAGGATGATGCCATCCGCCTCGATCATTTTATCGATGCAATCGTTCACGATATCGCTGTCGTTTGAGCAGTGATTGTCTTTATTTTTGAAGCATTGGTAACATGCCAAACATCCACGAATAGCTTCACCGGAAAACTGGATCAGTTCCGTCTCGATTCCTTCTCGTTCGAGTTCTTCGAGGACTTTACGGATCAAGATTGCCGTGTTTCCGTCTTTTCTTGCACTGCCGTTGAACGCAACTACTTTCATTTGTTGTTCTCCATTTTGGGATGATTTTCTTGATTATTGTTGACATAAGCGGTGGCTGTCAATGCGCGCGTTGGAAGATGCGGGCAGGGATGCCCGCGCTCCGACAATTATTGTTAGCTATTGATCTAATTGAAAATAAGGAGAGAATCTCAAGTGTCGTCATTAAAGAAATTTTAGGAGAGCGGGTATGAAACAGTTAAAACGTGATTTTATGATGGGGATTCTTTTATTCGGAGTGGTTGTTGCAGAGAGTTATGCCGCTTCTTATGGAAAGATTGAACTTATTCGTGATCAGTGGGGAGTCCCGCATATTTTTTCCGAAACGGACATCGGAGCAATGTATGGGCTGGGGTATGCCACTGCGGAAGACCGTGCGTTTCAAATGCATTTCAATCTGCGAATTGTTCAGGGGAGATTATCCGAGGTTGTGGGAGAAATGAATCATCGGAAGCGCGGAGTGACCTCTGTTACGCAAGATATAAAATATCGCACACTTGGAGTTTACCGGTCCGCAAAAGAAGTCGCGAAAAATCTCGATGGAGAAACGAAAAACTTGCTGCAAGCCTATTGTGATGGGGTCAATGATCATATTCGGGAACATCCCGAAGAATTGCTTTATCTGTTTAGACAATATGGGTTGGAGCCGGAAGAGTGGACTGCGGCCGATTGTCTTGTGTCGTGGTGGCATATGGGAATGTTTTTTTCCGGCGAAGGGCTTCATGACACGATGGTTTATCATCGATTAAAGGAAGGACGTGGACAATTCGACCGTGCTGCGATGGCAAGAAGAGGTGGAAGGGGTGGCCGCGGTAGACAATCCGAACGGATAGAAACAAAGATTGACCTTGAACCCATTGGTCCGGACGATGCTGCCGCGGTCGTTCAACCGGAAGATATAAGTGAAGAGTGGCTGCAGAAGGTAAACGAGTTTGCGGAGAAACACGGAATTCTTTCCAAGAGTGAATCCGGGGAGCAAGGACCGAAGTTCAGCCATGCCTGGGTTTTGGGAGGAAAAAAAACAACAACCGGTTCGTCCGTTTTGTGCAGTGATCCGCAGACACCGGTTCGGAATCCATCCATGTTCTATGAATACCATATACAAGGAAAAACGTTCAATGCGCGCGGAATCGGTGTGCCGGGCAGTCCGATCATACTCATCGGGTGGTCGGAAAATGTCGCATGGGGACTGACGGCACTTGGCGCCGATCAGGCAGATCAATTCCTTTTGAACGTCGATCCCGACAAACCAAATCAATATTTTTATGAGGGGGAATGGCAGGATATGACCGTGTGGGAGGAAACTATCAAAGTCAAAAATGGGGAGGATAAAACACTTGTATTGAAAGAGACGCATTTGGGACCGGTGGTGTCATCAATTGCCCATGATGTTCGGGAAGGAGAAGAAGCCGTTTTGAAACGTGTTCCGATGTGCATCGAGGATCGTGAAACGATACAAGGTTTCTTTTCAATGATCCGCGCAAAAAACGTCGATGAGTTTTCCCATGCAATCGAGGGGTGGTTGTTTCCCAGCGCAAACATTGTTTTTGGGGACCGGGAAGGGAATATCGCCTATTGGACTCTTGGGGCGATGCCGGTTCGGTCTCGTCACGCGTTGGATGAAGGCCGCGCTTCCCATCTTGGGACAGCGAACAAGTATGATTGGCGGGGATATGTTCCGTATGAATTGTTGCCGCATGTCGTGAATCCGGAGCGGGGATTTTTGCAGACGGCGAATCATCGTCCGATCGGTTCTTTTTATCCACTTCCCATCGGAATCAGCACCGGTTCAGGGGGTGACACCGACCGTTCCTGGCGGTTGAGAGAACGGTTGCGAAGGAAAGAGAAATTTACACCGGAAGAGGTCAAGGCGGTTCATTACGATTGTGTAAATCCTGCCAAGCGTGAGATTGTCCGGCTTGGTTATTTCTTGCGGGATGTGCAGAAAGCGAAACTTTCTGAAGATACATTGAAGACACTAGATTATCTTGAAGAATGGTATGAAGAAGGGGCGCGGTCGGATATGACAGTGAAGGGAACGGAAGTGGCGAATGTCATCAATACCATGTTCCGGCTTATGCAGAGTGAATTGACCTTGAAGTATGGCGGTGGGCAGTCCGGTTTGAGTTTATTTTTGAAGACGGTAAAAGAAAAACATAAAAAGGAACCGAAAGCGGAATTGAATGAATTGGAAGTAGCATTCATCGATGAGACTCTCGCGAATGCATGGAGTACAGCGGAGAGCCGTTATGGGCGAAATCCTGATCAATGGCTTTCGGTTGCACGGGAGCAGCTAGATCGACAGATTCTCGGTTATTTCGAGAGCCTCGATGGTTATTCCTCATTGGATGAAGAGAAAGATCTGACATTTCCGATGTTGACCTGCATCGATGGAGGAACGATTTTATCGCAAACCGGCCAATCCTATTCGCAGTGGGTGCCTATGCATGATATCGATTCGGCGCAATCCATATTGCCGATCGGGCAATCCGAACATCCGGATAGTCCGTATCGGATGAGCACGTATGATTTGTGGAGTCAGGGAAAATATCATCCCGCACCGCTTTCAAGGGAAGGTGTGGAAAAAGTAATGGCAAGTTATTCGGAGTTGTCGAATTGACGTAGTAGGGAATCTCGTAATCCTGTGACAGAAAGATGTGTGTAACATAATTTTGCACACTTAATTTATCCGCTCAAAGGGTGAACCGCCGTTGAATTCTCCGGTATGTTTATGGTAATATCTTCGATTGTATGGATTATTTTCTGCATTGTATAATCCCCAAATCACCCTACAAATAGGTTTTTCTAATGATTACTTTTCAAAAATTACATATTAATTTAAATTTAATAATGAAAAGCGTGCAATGTTTTGTTGCATTGGTATTCATCACTGCCGTTACCCCAATTGCCAGCGCAGAGGAGAGATTTGTCCCCGGGGATGCCGATGGTGATGGGTATGTTGTGGGGCGGGATGCACTTTTGATCATGCGAATTGTGGAGGGTCTTGAATCCGCGACCGATGACATTCTGCTGCGAGGGGATGTCTATCCGGTTCCGGGAACCGATGGCCGCACTGTTGGTGATGGCGCTTTGACAAAAGAAGATGCGGAGAGAATCCTTCAATACACTGTTGGGTTGGTGTCGAAAGGAGAATTGAGCGCCGATTACAGTAATTCCGTACCAAGAATCGACGACTTCGAGCCGAATTGCGGCGCTGCAGGGGAACAGGTTGCCATATTTGGATCCAGTTTTTTGACACACTCTTCGGAAGACAATCGAGTCTTTTTCGGGAAAGTCGAAGCAGAAATTACAGAAGTCATGTCTACCCGGATTCTTGTTCGAGTGCCGGAAGAAGCAACAACCGGCAGAATCCGTGTCAAGACCGTGGGTGGAGAAGCCATCAGTGACCGTGATTTTGTCATTCTAGTGGAGCGGGAAGGTAACCTTCAGCTTGATGGGGGGCTTGATCATAACCATTTTGATATTACTTGCGGATATGCGGATTCAAGTGAAATATCCTCTACCGGATCGTTTTTCTTGAAAATGCCCGAAAAACGTCTTTTTATTGTTGCCGCTGTTCCGAGAAACGACAGTGAGTTTGCTTATATGTCCATCCAACCTCCATTTATGGATGGAGAAGCTCCCGTTTCTTCCATTGAAGTCAATGCGGATACAACGGCAAGAGCGTTGATTTTCATGCATCCTTTTATCATGAGTGAAGATCCTGCGCGTGCTGAAATGGCTTTGAATCTAATGGATCAGTTAGAGGAGACCAACGCTTTAGCCGATGCCATTGCAGAGCGATATCCGCAAGGAGTCGCCGGGATCGATGATCCCGTTGTAGGGGAAGCATGGGATCAAGCGGTGTTGGCTTTGATCGATGCCATGCCAAGTTCTTTACTTGTTCAACTGGATAACGAGAACCCAGCTAAAAGAAGCTCTACACGATCACGTTCTAATGATCCAGGGAAACTGCGTCCTATGAATCCTCCTTCAGGTTCCGCGAAATCCTTGCAAACCAATATGAAAGTCAAAGCCGTCAATTCCGGCCGCGCTCCATTGATTATTGGAGCAGATCGTGATTACACGCATGTCGATTATGATGCAGAAAATCATACGTTGGTCCCGAAATTGGAACCCTACGAAAGTATCTTTCCTTGGGCTGCCCAGGGATATAGCCCGCTTGATTGGTATTCCGTTTTATATCGTGTTCATTTGGAGGATATGCCGAAGGGATTGAATGAATCCATGTCATCACTTGTGAATCGTCCCTTAAATGTATCCGAATACCGTGTGGCGACAGCAATTCCTGCCAATCAATGGACAGCAAAAATCGATATCGTCTATACCGCGATCGATAGTATCGTCACGCCAGGTTACAATGCCATGTTTGATGAGAGCTCACTTCCTTTTGCAGATGGTGAAGAGGGCGTATATATTCTCCGTAATTACAGTGGATGTATTTACACGGATAAGTATCAGGATTCATTAGAGTTCAAGACGATCGAGGATATTCCTGGAGGGCAGTCTTGGTCCAACATTGCAACCGTAACGAATATTGCGCTCGCTATCGTGGATCTAATTGATCTTGGCACCGGTGAGTCTCAACGTTGGGCACGCGCGGGCTTAAAGAAAGGTGTGCAAAATGGCGTGCGTAAACTGACCCAAGAATTATCGAATGCCAATTTTTCAGGAAATAATTTGCTTGAAAATAGTAAAGAAGGTCTTCATATTTTATCGGCCGTGGCGGTTGATGTAGCAAAAGGATTTTCAACTGCCGTTCCCCAAGCAATGGTTTCCCGTCTTAAAGTAATCACTCAATTGGAAAAAGCCCTGGAACGAGCAGACAAGCTTCTTTTCGTTCTCGACAAGATTTCTTCGCTGGGACGTATCGGGGAACGGATGCTGGCGCTCGATGGATATATCGCCAATCCATATGATTTCGAGATTGTGGCCGGTCCAACGCCGCTTGAGTCTTTTGTGATTGTCGTCGGTGATCCTTTTTCACCCGAAATATTCTCCATGGATCCGGTTGAAGGCGGTTATGGAACAATTCTCACGATTACCGGTGAAAATTTCGGAGAAGGGATTCATGAAAATACGGTACTCTTCGAGCAGAGAAGCAAATCGGTTGTCTATGAAGGCCGCATTATTTCCGTTGAGGATAAAAGTACCATTCAGGTAGAGGTGCCGGATGAATTGGTCTATGACGAATCCTACCGTGTCGTTGTCGAGACTCCTTCTGCAATGTCTAGAATTGCAGCTCCCCAGCGGTTTTCGCTGAAACGGATTCCCGTGCTGACCAGTATCACCCCCGCCCAGGGCTTTACTGAACTTCCCGATAATTATCCTTCTATCGATACGCGTGAGCTTTTGAGATTTGAAGGAACCGAAATCCATCTTCATGGAACCTCGTTTGAGCCTTTCCGTTTAGAGGAAAAAGATATTGTTTATTTCGGTGATGGGGTGGTTCCTTTCATCGAATCGCGAACGGACACAGAGATTACTTTTTTTGTACCGGATAAGCCACCCGGAAAATACGATATTTATATCAAGTCTCCGGCGAATGGGGATTATGAGACAGAGCGTTTTCAGTTCGAAATTCTTGATAAGCCGGTCTTGAATGAGGTGGTTCCCGATTCGATCCAGATGGGCGGAGTCGTGAAATTGCGCGGTGACAATTTCGGTTATTATGGTTATCAATCCAATCCGTTACGGATTGAGGTTGGCGATGAAATTCTTGAGCCTTTTTATGTATTAAATTCACTTTTGCATTTTCGCATGCCTCCGACGGATGTCGCGGAAGAACCAATGCCGATTCGCGTTTGGACACCTGCGGGAATGTCCGAAACCCTTCAAATTGTGCGTGAGCCGGGCATTACCGATAACCCCACGATTGATTTTGAGGGGGGATGGACGATTCGAGTCAACTCTTATGAAGAAGGCCGGAAAGCGGATGGAAAATTGACGTTGTCGGAGGCTGTGGCATTTGCGGACGGGAGCATTTATCCTTTTCAAAAGCCATGGGATGATGAAAATATTGAAGTATATTATGATAAATATGAACGTAAGAATGAAGAGGGTGAAACATACTGGCATACAGTTAAAAGAAGCGAACGAGAAACGGGATCTGTTATGGGTACTGAATGTAGGTATATATATACCACATGGCATTATTCAGGAGGAGGAACCAAACGCACAGAGAAAAAAATAACCCTTGATGGTTGGGAAAATTCTGAAGAAGCGGATTATATTTCTGGCGGTGATGATATACAAGGTGGCGGCGCACGGTATGAGGATACAATCGTAGCGTCTGGCGTGGAGCGTCCCTATGAGATCCTCGGATTGGAATTGGAGAACGATGATAATCTTTATGTCGATGGCGTCGTGGATATGCTTTACTCATTAACATTGAATAATAGCTCATTTGTGAGGATTGGGACTCTGATATCGCAACAGGAGATTCCATTGATCATCAAAGGCGACGACAATGATATCGAAACGCGAATTGTGGATAGCAAGAAAAACGCTGTTGAAATCATGGGTGGCGTGCGAAATGAGTTCGAGGTTGAGATCGATGGTTGTGCGGGGAATGGAATTGAAATACAAAGCGGTGGCGGCAACCAAATATCTCACTCGACAATTTTGAATTGCCAAGGAAATGGAATAAAAATTGCGGATTCCATACTCAATAGAATCAATTTTTGCACAATTGAGAATTGTGATTTAAATGGTCTTGATTTGTTGAATTCAGATAATAACGAAATTTATCGCCTTGATTTATGTCTCAATCAAGGCCATGGTGTTTATCTGGAAAATTCAAAAGACAATCGAATCAGCGCTAATGTATTCTTCCACAACAGTGTCAATGGGCTTGAACTGTTCAATTCCGAGCGTAATTTGTTTGTGAAAAACTATTTTCAGCATAACCCGTATGGTTTGGTACTTCGCGGCGCCAGTACAACATCTAATGTTTTTAATTCTAACCATTTCGAACCTCGGTATATTGACAGGTACGAAAGGCCGTATGTAATTGATACCGAATCTCCCCAAACCGACCATGGAATATGGCTTACCGACGGTTGCAATAACAATATCTTGCGAGATTGCCGCATCATGGCGACCAGGAGTCATGCTATTGTCATTGAAGGAGCGTCGACTTCGAACAACGTCATTGAAAGATGCAGCAATCGGGGCTTACAACCGGAAGAATTTATCGGTGGCGATTTTGTTATCATCCGAAATCAAGCTTCGCAAAATTTAATTACTGGCGGTGGCTTGAAAAACTGTGGCGGGAATGGAGTTACGATTGCGGGGGAAGGCACGGACAACAATGAGATCGTGAGTTGTGGTTTTTCCACCGGCAATCCGGATGATCCTGACAGAATGCTTTATAAAATCGATGGTTGGGGAATGGAGATTAAGGACGGTGCATTGGGCACAATCGTCGACAGAAGTGTTTTCGCGAACAATGTCAAAGGTGGAATCCACATCCATAACATCTATGGCGCTCCGAATCGTAACAAGCCCTCATTTATCTTGAAACATAATTCAATAGGGTATTGGAGACGCGTGGCTCCTTTACCGGACGTTTTTGGCACTATGGACAGAAAAAAATATCAGATGGACAAAACCACAGGTATAGGAATCCTGATAGAAAACGCCAACCAAGGATATCTTTGGAACAACTATATCCATGGGCATGAAAATGGATTCATAATGAGTAGCGCCTATGATTTTCTGTTAGATGTACAGCAAATTGTCGAGAGCCAAAAAAATGGGATGGTGATAGAACATGCTACCAATGTTGTGGTGACAGACAGTCATTGCGACGCGGAGACGATGCAGGGAATCTTGCTCAATGACGTGAGCGGCGCAAGGTTTGACTGGAGCAGTGGAGAAACTTCCGGCACAAATTGTATGACGATAAAGAACAGCCGAGATATAAATCTCGAAAATAGTGAATTGGGTCCAGGTGGCCAAAAATCCGGCTTATCCATCCAACAATCGGAAGATGTTCATGTATTGAGATGTGATATCTATAGAAATGGCGAAAACGGATATCATGCATTCCAATCGAACAATCTTGTATTCGAACTCTCGCGAGCAGATGATAATATGCTCAATGGAATCTCACTCATCGAATGCAGTGATGTAAAAATATTTGGAGATCGGCCGCGTACCGGTATGTGGGTTTTTAACAATGCGCTCAATGGTATCTTTATAGAAAACTGTCAATCCATCGATCTCGGCTATGACGAGCGGGGTGTAAATGTCAGTGGTTTCACGAAGGATGGTATATATATTACCGGGGATGAAACAAAGGACATCGACATTACTTCGAGCATCGTCGTTAATAACGGAAGATTGGAAGGAATAAATGGGATTCATATTGATTCGGGGAAGGACGTGGTCATTGGTGGCGAGCGTCAAGAAGAGGGAAACAATATAGAATTTGGGAATGAAGTGGGGATTTTGATCGAGAAAGAGAATACCGATGTGACCATCCTGCAAAACATCATTGGTGAACCCGAGGAATGGGAAACCGGGAATAGAGAGAACGGGAACGGTACCGGAATTCATTTAACGAATAACGCCAGTGGAATTGAAATCACGGGTAATATTATCAATGCAAACAAGGAATCGGGAATTGAAATCAGTGGGGGGGCGCATCACAATAAGATTATCGCCAACCAGATTACAGAGAATGGAAATGACGGCGTTCTTGTACAAGGATCGGGGACTGTCGGGAATGTCATTTCACGAAATTCCATTTCCCGCAATCTCGACAAGGGGATAGAACTGTCCAATCAAGGGAATAATGAAATCCAATCGCCCGTTATTACGAATGTGAATTGGGATGATTTCAACATTACCGGTGTTGTAGAAGATGTTCAAACCGGCAGCACGGTCGAGGTTTACGCGGATAAAGAAGATGAAGGGCTGGTCATGGTTGGAAAGTCCATGCTGTACGGGAACAATTTTTATGTATCGGGTTTGATTCCTCCCGATACTGCTTTGCATGGTATTGTTATCGATTCGCAGGGAAATACATCGGAATTTGGCCCCTTCGAACCTCAGGTGTTGGCAAAAGATTTTGGCAATTTTGTTTTTGTGTCCGGGAAAGAGGGGCAACGGGATTTGTACATTTATGGAAATAAGCTGAAAAAACCGCGAAAAATTACCGATCACCCGGCGGACGAAACCGATCCATCTATTTCAGAAGATGGAAAAAAGATCGCTTTCGTTACGGACCGCAATGGCAATGATGATATCTGGATGATAGAAGCAGGGAAGGAAGAGGATGGACAAATTGTAGGACATGAGCGTCCGGACTACGATCCGGATTGGCATCCTGAGCGGAATCAGATCGTGTTCGTCTCTGAGCGGGATGGAAATCCGGAAATATATACGGAAAAACTTGAGGATGAATCAGGACCGAGTTTGAGCGGAGAACTATCCTATTTCAAAAATTGGTTTGGAGCTGTACAATTTTCAACGCCAGGGTCAATCTTTGCAGTCCATTTTACATGTACTCCGGGGACTCTAAAAAACATCTCTTTTTTCATACAAGATCGTTATTCAGAATTCCGTTGGAAGGTACTTCATTATGCTGAAGGTCCTACCGATGAAGTGATTGCAACCGGCATTGATGAGCCATTTGAAGATGGATGGCTTACGGTTGAATTGGAAGATGTGGAAGTCCCGAGTGAATTTGTTGTTGGGTTGGAATATATGAGTGAGGATTACGGTCCGGGTTTGGGGGTTGGAAGTGTTGATAGCAACAATCAAGACCGATGGTGGGCCTATAATCCCACGATAGAGAAATGGGAGTCCGAATCCTATCGTCCCTTTATGATCAAAGCGTTTGTGGAAAGTGAAGAGAGTACCGGCCCAACTCGAATCACCAATCACGATGCAAGCGATATTGATCCTTGTTGGTCTCCTCAAGGTGATGTCATCGCATTTTCCTCTGACCGTGAAGGAGATATGGATATATGGTCGGTCAAAGAAGATGGTTCGGAATTGGTACATATAGTCAACAGTCCTGGGAATGATTCCAAACCAGCATGGTCGCCGGAGGGAGACAAAATTGCTTTTGTCTCGGATCGGGATGGCAATAAAGAAATCTATCTTTTGGACACCACCACTGAGACCGAGCTTCGTTTGACCAATCATCCGTCTGTCGATACGGATCCGGTATGGGATGAAAGTGGAGAAATGTTGTTGTTCAGTTCAAATCGTGAATCCGGATTTGAAATTTATTCCCTGGAAATCGATTCGTTAAATTCCAGTAATTTGACGGTCACTTATCTGGATTCGATCCAGCCTGATATGGGTACTTTATTACTCTCCGACTGGCCTTCTAAATCCGATTTCCTGGTGGATCGGGAAATTCCTTCGCCTCAAGAAACATTTGGAGAGGTAACTCTATCCATGGAACCCTTGCTCGTCAGCCCCGGAGAGGTATTCGATCTTGGATTACAAGTAGATTCAAATGTGTCTATAGGAAATTTAAAGTTCTCCATGGACTATGATACGACCGCTTTTTCCATTCAAGATGTTATATCGGCTGATTTACCCGGTGAATTAATGCTAGTAAAAAATCCCGTTTTTTATCCTTCCACTCGTGATCAAGTAATTGTGAATTGGGTTTATCCCTTTGGAATGGATGGAAATTTTGAAACGGCATCCTATGTCTTCAAAGCCTTGGAAGGCGCGGTGAATGGAGAATACCTCATTAAGATACAAGATATGTACGGCTTTGATCGTGAGAAGAAAGCACTTTCATTGGTGTCGGAGGATGTTCGGATTACTATTGAGGGGGATACCGTGAATGTTGATAAATGGATGTTGCATTAATTACGGATATATCAGTAAGTTCTATCGGATTTCCAGTACATTCTATAGATATAAAGTAGGCAGCATAGCGGGAGCGCGATACTGATCCATAAAATAGGCCATCCCATCCCACATGTTTTTTGTTCGAAACGCCATTGGAGTGTAGAGTGGATGGAAATATCATCCTGCGCTGTTGTCGCGGGAGGCCGTGGGAAAATTGGAAGAAAGTCGTTTGATGTTATTGTATCAGTAAGGGATATCGAATAATGCCTCAACCACCGTTGAAGTTTTTGCATCTCGAAAGTTCCTTGAGTAAACTAAAATTGATGCAATTCGATCAATTGGAAACCGAGGTGCTCATTGCATCTCTTCTTCCAGGACAGCCTGGGGCTCTTAAGGTTAGACTTGATGGTACGATTGTTGATGGTCATCACCGTATAAAAGTCCTTCGCGATAGGGGCGTTGATATTGAAACATTGGCCCGTGAAATTCTTCACAAAGAGGAATCAGAGTAAGGAGTAGAATTTTATGAAAACACAAAAATTTTGGATTCCTGGACCATGGTTAGGCCGATTAGCAATCGTATCTCGTCCTCGTGGGGGTGATTGGCTTGAAGATGATGCTCGTACATGGCGAGACTCGGGTTTTGATATAATCGTCTCTTTACTCACCATAAATGAAATATCGGAACTTCGATTGGAGCGGGAAGAAAAATGGTTACATAAGCACGGAATCGATTTTCTATCCTTTCCGATTTCGGATCGAGGTGTTCCACACTCCCGCACGGATTTTGCTCAATTGGTTACAACGTTGGAAACGGCTCTTAATGCACATCGAAAAGTCGGTGTGCATTGCCGGCAAGGTATTGGAAGATCAAGCCTTGTTGCAGCATCATTACTCGTTTCTTTCGGTGAAGATACTGAGAGTGCTTGGGAATGTATTCGCA
The DNA here is from genome assembly GCA_964412555.1 of uncultured bacterium. Lineage (GTDB taxonomy): Bacteria > Hinthialibacterota > Hinthialibacteria > Hinthialibacterales > Hinthialibacteraceae > CAYPPG01. The sequence goes on along the minus strand of CAYPPG010000021.1, from coordinate 44,594 downwards.
ATGTTCGGGGATGCCCAGTTCCTGATACTGAGGAACAGAAAAACTGGGTAAATACATTGATATCCACGAAGGCTAAATCAGGTATTTCGGTTGGTTTTTGAAGACATTCTGTAAATATATAGTACACAACAAAGCGGGAGCGCGATACTGACCCATAAAATGGGCCATCCCATCACACTTGTTTTTTGTTCGAAACGCCATTGGAGAAGGATCATTTTCAAGGATGAAACAAGTAAAACAATAAAAAAGACAACACTTGCCGCTCCACTTACATAGCGAGTAAGAAGGTAGAACTTCGACGATTTTTTCCATGGCCATTGAAAGCGGATCATTTCTTTTCGAGCGACACATGCCGGGAAACCCAAACAAGCCAGCCAGACGATGAGATAACGTGTCAACTCTTCTGTAAACGAGAGTGACCAACCGAAGGCATAACGGGACAAGACACCCAGGCAAACGAAGAAAACCTGAATCAAGATGATACAGACGAGTAGTCGTTCTTCGAATATATATCTCATTTATTTCCTTTGCTGAAATGGTGGGTTTCACGTTGTTCAACCCACCCTACTTTCATTTTTCGTATTCTGTTTCTTTTAAAAAGCGTTTTAGCAGTGATGCGCCGATTTCCTTTTCGTATTCTTCATAAATCGGCACTGATGCTTTCTTGAATTCCGCAATGGCCGAGGGATGTGGAATGGTTATGTCCACGCCATTTTCTTTCGAAAAATCCAGGTGTTTTTTTTCATTTTGGATTACCGTTTCCCGTTGAAACGCCGATGCTTCTTCGGCGGCTTTCCGAATCACATTTTGTTGTTCCGGTGTTAGTTTATCCCAAACTTGTTTGCTGATACAGAAGATAATCGGATCGAAGGAATATTCCCAATGGGTTAGATGTTTCTGAAGCTCATACAACCCGGATGAACGAATGACATGAAGGGGATTTTCTTGTCCGTCCATTGCACCTTCGCGCAGAGCGACGATCAAATCGCCGAAGTTCATTTGGCTCGGGTCTGCGCCCCAAAGACGAAAAAGCGCGGTGTACATTTGAATCGCTGGCACGCGGATTTTGAGACCTTCGATATCATGAATCGTTGCGACGGGACGCGTGTTGTTGGTTAGCCTGCGAAATCCGTTGAAGCCATAGGCCAAGCCAATGATTCCTTTGTCTTCTAGTGATGCGAGCATTTCCTTTCCAAGTTCCGAATCGAAAATTTTCGACGCCTCTTCGTAGGAATCGAACAGCCATGGCAGAGACCAGACTGTCCATCGTGGATCGATGATGGTTAGGAGAATGGAGGATTCCCAAGAGCCGCCGAGTGTTCCGGCTTGTACCATCTCCAACTCGGTTCGTTGATTGTTTTTCGAAAGAGAGGAGTTTGTCACTAGGCGTATCGACAATTGATCGCCCAGTTTCTCTTCGACAAGTTCTTTCCATTTTGCCGCTCCGACGTGCCATTCCGATTGATCGCTCAGGATATGACTGAATGTGATTTTCGGTTTCGCCTCGTATTTACCGCAATTGTGGGAAAGCAATAGGAGTATCGCCAGTGTTATTTGCATGGATATGGATTTCATCATGGTATTTCCTTCACGGAATTTGTTACAAACAGTATAGTAATTGAAGGAAGCGATTGACAAGGAGAAACAGACGTGGAGGATAAAACCACGCATGTTGTTAGTTCAAGGTGAATATTACTATACCAAAGAATTCTCAGATTTGTGTGAGTATCCCCTCTCTTCAAGAGGAGCATTTTGCTAGAGCCGTGGATTTGTTCAGCAGTCATTTGCAGGAACGGATCGATGTGCGAGTGAATGTAGTTCACGATTGGATTCCCGGTCAAGGTAAGCAAAACATTTCTTTCTTTATCGTGATGGGAACGCTTGAGACATTACCGGATGTCATTTTGGAAAAATTGGAACGAATGACAATCCGGTCACATTCAGATTATGCCGAACATATCCATATTCGAATACTGAGCGAATGGAAGTTCCCGGTTGCAGTTATTTTGTGTGGTTCGGAATCTGCTGCGAATTTCGGCGTAGGGGCAATTTTGCGGCGGATGAAAATTTTTGAAAATTCCATTGAAATGGTTGATTCTGGAATCGATCTTCAACCGCTCGTTCCATTGCGCGGTGTATTCTTTGATGGTGTGGAACAATCGTTCGAACATTGGAAATCATTGCTTCAAGATTTTGCTCTCTTGGGGAACAACGCTGTTGGCATTCATTTCCCTGAATCCCCAGGGATTCAGAAATCCCCCCATTTTCAGTCTCAATTAGTAACATTCACAGATCAACTCAATTTAAAAAAGATATCGCGTACTGCACTTCCTTCAGATTGTTCTGTTTACGGGCATGAGATGGAGATAAGAAAATTGATTACCGATACTGATATTATGTGGATATCCACCTTGAAAGATCTTTCATGTTCAACTTCGTTGGAGAAGTGCAATCCCCAGGAGTTGATTGTTTATACAAGGCAAATCTGCCAAAAAGTGAAGTTGGATTCTCTATCAACGGAACTATGGCTAGGTACCAGTGGTTTGGGTGAGGAAGAACTGGATGTACTTTTCCAGGAAAACGATTTGGGCAAAATGGCGCGTGCAATCATTTCCGGCCCTCTTCCGGATTGCGATGATATGATTCGGCTCGAGATGCCTTTTGATATGCTATTAGTGGTCATGACATTTTTGTCTCCAAAATCTTCTTCTCGATTCACTGAAAAAGAGAAGAGAAAAAATGAATTTACAATTTTGACTTCCACGAAGAGATTAGCGAAACGTTTTTATGAAACCGCTCCGTTTTCTTACGGAGCGATCGGGATTTCCTCGTTGCCGGAGGATGAACTTCAACGTTTCGTGTGGTCGACTCTTTGCTGGTCACCCCAGCCGGAACTTGGTGATATACTGGAACAATACGGACAATGGTATTTTGGTGCCGGTGCTGCTCCGTATATAAGACGTTTCATAGAAACGTTGGAATTTGTAGAAGTAGGATCAGAAATAACCGGTGAAATTGTTAAAGAATTGAATCAGGAATTGGACGATGCGGAAAAGCGGATTCAACAAAAAATGAAGCCTCTCGCGGAGCCGCGTCTTCAGTTGTTCCGGCAACGTGTCAAAATGATAAGTGGTGATTGAGAGACTTGTTTATTCTATATATGGAGAAATACAATGCTGAAACCGAGGAATGAATTTCAATTTGATCAATTGAATGTACTTGTGTACGATAATAAAGAAGTATTGGGTGCAGCGTCCGCGGACTTTGTGGAAAACAAAATCAAAGAGGTTGTTTCTTCCAAAGGAAAAGCGCGCGTTATTTTCGCTACAGGCGCGTCACAATTTGAGTTTCTTGCGGCCTTGTGTGAAAAAGAAATTCCATGGGAGTCGGTCGAGGCTTTTCATCTGGATGAATATGTCGGATTGAGTGATGACCATCCCGCTAGTTTTCGCTGTTATCTGCGGGAACGGTTATTTAACAAAGTGAATCCGGCAACGGTACATTATTTGGACGGATGCGTGGATAAATTAGACGAAGAGTGTGAACGTTATTCAAAAGTACTTACCCGTGGGGAAATCGATCTGGCCTGCATCGGAATCGGTGAAAATGGACACATTGCATTCAATGATCCACCGGTAGCTGATTTTAAGGATCCGAAATTGGTTAAAGTGGTGGAATTGGATGAACCGTGCCGCAACCAGCAGTACGGTGAAGGTTGGTTCCCGTCTTTTGATAACGTTCCCAAATTCGCTCTTTCATTAACCGTGCCGGCAATTATGCAAGCGAAGACAGTCAATTGTGTTGTCCCGGATGAACGCAAGGCGGAAGCCGTGAAAAATGCTCTCTATGGACCCATTCAAACAAGTTGCCCTGCCTCTATACTACGAACGCATACCGATGCGTTTCTCCGGCTGGATCAACCTGCCGCTTCCTTGCTTTCCACATAATCCAGGAAAGAAAAAGGAGAGAGAATGATGTTTACCGGCAACCGGGCGTGCCTCTCATTCTCTCTCCAAGCGCAAGGGCGCGCAGACAGACACCCAAATGCTTTTTGATCATTCGTCTCCTTTCTTCAAAACAAGATTTGAAAGTGGCTTTCCTTGCCAATTTCTGCATTATGAATTTTTGTTCAACAATTCATCGAGTTTTTTCCTGAGTTCTTCGTTTTCACGTTTTAACTCTTCAAATTGTTCGAGTGCAGGTGCGCTTGCCGCTTCTTGGTATTCCATCGGTTGAGGTGGTGCGGCCCAGCCATTCCACCATCCGCCACGGCCTCCGCCGAAGCAACGCCCACGGCCTCCGCCGAACGGTCGGCCTCCACGACCCGCACCGGCGAGTTGGGGATTGGTTGTCATTCCGGAACCGCAATACCCTAATCCTCTTCCTGTCATGGGTCCTTGTCCTTGCGGTCCTCTTCTGTCAAAACCTGGCATGGTTTTGTCTCCTTTCTAGTAGTCTTAATTATGAGTATATGCTCATTATTCAAAAAGTCAAGAGAAATTTCGCGAATTGGATAAAAGAGAAGAGGAAGTTACAATAAGCGGGGATGAATTGGAGATGGAAGGTGTTCGTGTAGAGAATGAATCAAGATCAATTGCTTGCAGTGTATCAGACGCTGAAGAATCATTTTGGTCATCGCGGATGGTGGCCGGGAGAGACAAAGATAGAAATTATTACCGGTGCGATTTTAACGCAGAATACCGCCTGGAAAAATGTGGAGAAAGCGATTTCCAATTTGAAAAAGGAGAACGTTTTATCGTATAAAGGTCTTTCCGCGATTCCGCAGGAAGAACTTGCTGAGCGGATTCGTTCATCCGGGTATTTCAATCAGAAAGCCAAGAAGATCAAGGAATTCATCTCGTTTCTCAAATCAAACCATGCCGGCAGTGTATCTCGTATGTTTCGCGAAGAAACATCACGGTTACGGGAACAATTACTTTCTGTGAACGGCATCGGACCGGAAACCGCCGATTCGATACTACTGTATGCGGGTAATCACCCGGTTTTTGTCGTGGATTTATACACATATCGGGTGTTGACACGGCATGGATGGATGGAAGAAGGAGTGAAGTATGAGGAGATGCGCAGGTATTTTGAACAGAATTTGCCGAGAGATGTGGAATTGTACAAAGATTTTCATGCACAGATCGTTGCGGTAGGAAACAGCTATTGCAGGCGAACGGCGAAGTGTGAAGAATGCCCCTTAAAGACGTATTTACCGGAAGGTTTTCTGGAAATCACTTCTACGGGACAAGAATGAGAGTGCCATGTGCAGGGCCTTCTTGAACGACGAATCCGAAATGGATGGATTGGGAGTCTGGTAATGTCAATTCATACTGCCACCCTTCGCTGACACGATGGCCAAGCATCGTCAAGATATCACCACCGATGAAGTTGACAGCCAATTGTTCCGGCATGCCGGTATTCATGATTGCCATAGAGTCTTTCATTCGGCTGCGTTGAAAGATATCGGGGCTGACGTAAAGTGGCGCCTTGCGTTCGAATAATTCTTTATCCTTATGGAACACGATTATTTTTGCAATTCCGGCAACGACAATGTTTTCATCGCGAACTGTGAAGGTGACTTTTTGCTGTCCGTTCGATGAGGGCATGGATTGGAAAAGGATAGGAGTACCGACATCGCTGTTTCGGACTGCGCTCATTTTCGGTTTGTATATCCGCTCGTTTTCAAGAGGGAAAAGATATTCTTTATTGCACCACCCGGCAATAGAATCGGAAGTCAACACGTTCCACCAATCGGTTCGTTCCTCCAGTTTCAGCACGATGTCCCCTTTTCTCAACAAACCGAGAGAGCGATAGACTTCACCTGGTGCTTCACGTACATTGACACGGTCACCGGTGACAAGGCAAGGAAGGTTTTCCATCGGGGTGACGAAATTCGGATGGATCCATCCCTCGACACCTTCGAGCGTTTTGGCGTGCAGCCATCCTTCCGCCGTTTCAATTTCGATCAAAATCGTCCTGCTGAGAAGCGTCGAGACAACAGGATAATCCAGTTTGGGTCCTTCTCGGAACCGAACGCCGCTTCCTGTTACTTGATACGCTTTTCCCTGTGGGAGAACGACCGGAAGCAAAGGCGTTGGAGTGAGAGTGGGAGTTTCCGTTTGCGGAGTTTGTGAGGGAAAAGAAGATTCGTCCCCGAAAGGAGGAATTGTTGCAGTTGTGTCTCCAACACTGTCGGGGGAGGTAAATTCACCGCTTTCATATCCAGAGAGATCATCTTTACGAGTTATTGAGGTTACGTCCGAACGTCGGACTTCCAACACAATCCCGTTCACATCGACAAAGTATTTTTCGGAGTCTTCGGAGATGATTTTCCCGATCAATTGATCGCCGCTACGGAGTAATAATGTATCCGCGTAGGATACGATTCCGTTACAAGGCATGAGCAACGAGAATAAAAGGCAGGAGAATATACGTTTCATGGGTAAACCTCGATTTGACCGTTTTCATGTGGTCTTTTCAGTCCAATGGTATTATTATTCATTTTAACTAGCAAACGAATGGTACCACATTTCGGCAACGGACGGGAGAAGGGGAGTATAATTAGGAAGTATGCGCTCGTTCAAAAAAGCAAAATGTGTCCAAATCGGAATCCACGGAAAACTTGGATCATTAAAAAGAAAAGTAAGCTCCCGGATATTCGTCTTTTCAAACCATTCTTTAGGAGAAAAAAGAAAGAATGAAAAGTATAAGTATAAGTATAAAAATACTGTATTTCCTCGCGGCGATGTTTATTGCTTTTGTCAGCCAATCTCAGGAGGAACAAGTTTCTCCGTTTATTCATGTAAACCAAATCGGATTTTCGCCAGCCTCCCCCAAGATTGCATTCGTCTCGTCTAATTTGGGGTTGCCGTTCAATGTTGTGAAGTCCGATACGAACAAGATTGTATTGAAGGGCATGTTGAAATTAGCGGAAGCGGGTGATCGCGAAAGCGGTGAAAATGTATGGGCAGTGGACTTCAGCATTGTGGAAGCAACCGGCACATTTTTCATAGAGGTCGAGGGATTGGGAAAGTCATATCCATTTCAAATAAAACCTCATCTTTTTCGTTCCTTGTCAAATCATGCAATGAGAAGTTTTTATTACCAGCGGTGTGGCGCCGCTCTATCGCAAAAATATGCAGGAGAATGGAATCGGTCTATCTGCCATCAGACAGATGGGATGATCTTTTCTGCTACGGATACCATGGACGCTGAAAAAAAGTTGATCGACGTAACTGGGGGGTGGCATGATGGCAGCGATTATGGGAAATATGTGGCCAGCGGAGCATTTTCTGTGGGTATGCTCCTGACCCTTTATGAGATCATGCCAAATGTTTTTCCGGATAGAAGTATCAACATTCCTGAAAGTGGAAATGGAGTTCCGGATATTTTGGATGAAGTTCGGTGGGAAATCGAATGGTTATTGAAGATGCAGTCGGAGAGTGGGGGAGTTTATCACAAAGTGACCTCGCTCGAATCCGGAAACCCTCATTCTCCTTTGGAAAAGAATGAAAGCCGGGTGATACTTCCTATTTCAACCGCTGCAACCGCTAGTTGTTGTGCACTCTTTGCAAAAGCTTCGAGGTTATATCATCCACATGATGCGACATTCTCGGCCCGTTGTCTGAATGCGGCGCAACGAGCATGGAGTTTCCTGGAAAAGCGACCTTCCGATGGGGGATTTAAGAATCCACCGGAGGTGAGTACGAAAATGTACAGCGATCCCGACGATGACGATGAGCGGCTTTGGGCTGCTGTCGAACTATCCCGTACGACCGGGGAAGATCGTATACGGGAAATTGTTTCTACGCTAGCGGAAAGACGGGCGCCGTTTCTCTCTGCAACCGGCTATTGGGGGAATGTAATGCCGTTGGTGGCGGCATCGATTTTGCAGGCGACTGAGGATACTATTGATGAGGACCTGAAAGAGATTGCCATTAACGATGTCCTTACATTTGCAAATACATTATCGGGAAAAAACCATTCCGACGGGTATCGCTTGAGTATCCAGTCGGGTGAATTCACATGGGGATCGAACAATTTAATCCTCCAAAACGCAGTTCTATTATTGCTTGCCCATAGTGTGCGTCCCCACACGGAATACATAAACTCGGCATACGATCAATTGCACTATGTTTTGGGCCGAAATCCGTTATCAAAGTGTTTTGTAACCGGCTATGGAAGCGATCCGCCAAAGAATCCATATAATTTCTTCCTTATTACCGACAAAGTGAAGGACACAATTCCTGGGTTGCTTGTCGGGGGGGCGAATCAGTTTCTCAATGATAGTGTTTTGAAGCGAACCTATAATGAGGCGACACCGCCCTCTTTGACATATCTGGATGTAGAGGAAAGTTTTGCTTCCAATGAAACTTCCATTAGCTGGAATTCAGCGTTGGTTTTTGTTGTGACTTTTTTGGATCAATGGGAATGAGGAGATTTATGTACCTGTAAACCCATGTTCGGATTTGAAAAAAGATACGATGATTTAACGATTCATTTTAAATGGGTGAGGAAAGCCAACCCTCATGATTTTCTGCATATCAAAAGGGCATGATCATGTTGCAGTACACCATAATCCAAGAGTGATTTTTCGTATTCGATAGCCATCCGCACCATAACAGCATGTTCTCGATTCGTTTCTTCTTTGAAATTGCCCATGATCGCTTCGAAAACCAAATGCAAGAGTGTTCCCCCGTAATTTTTTCGATCGAGGATCTCAAAACAATCTTTCAAGGCCGGGACAATTCGTTCCGAACAAATCGATTCGAAAGCCATGTGTTTTTTCATAAACGACAAGGAAGGCCGAAGGACTTCTCTCTTGTAGTTTTGGGGATCCCGAAGATTTCTCTTTAATTCCATCGGGAAACAAGCCAGCAGACGATTGGCAGCTTCGAGTTGAATGTCGGTCCATTGGAAACGGGTTGGTCCGATATATTCGTTGGTGATGAACAAACCGCCCGGTTTCAGTTTCTCACGGAATCCTTCCAGACATTTTTCAAGTTCGGAAAAATGGTGAAGAGCCATCGCTGCGAAAATGACATCGTATTGATCCCGCAGATCGGAATTTTCCAGGTAATTAGCATCGGCGTGGAAGTATCGAATCTGTTCTCCCATTCCCTCTTGAGCGGCATTTTCCCGAGCGCGTTCTACCGCTTTTGCGCTGATGTCGAATCCATCCATTTTTTCGGTGATTTTGCGTTTCAGAATCAACCGTTCAAGTTCGCCATGACCGCAACCGGCGTTGAGTCCCCAAAAGGCTGGTTTAGGAAAATAATGTTTTTTGATATAATCTAGCCAGTCTTGTTCCGGGTGGCCGGAAATACATCGATGAATGTAGCGGGATATAGTTCTCGAATCGAACCAAGAAATGCCGACTTCGTTTTTTGATTGGCCCCACAGCTCTCCTTCTCGATCCACGAGGGTTTTATAATCGTGATTGTGAGTGAATGGAATTTTCACAGTGTGATCCCAATGTCCTGTAATAATTGTTCATAGCGGTAGCAACGCGCTTCTACTTCCGCTAATTTCTCTTGTGTTTGTTTCAAATCAAGGTCTTTTTCATTCAATAGATGTTCGAGATTTCCGAAATGGCGAATAAAGCTTTCCATATTTGCTTCTTTGCTTTTTAATTGTTCTTCTAGGTTGGTTCCATGGCGTGTCGATTTTTCTAACAAATCTTCGAGATCATCGGCATGATGAAAAAAACTGGCGATATCTTTCTCTTTTTGCTGAAAAAGTGCGGCTAAATTTCCTAAATGCAGAATGTGTTTTGTTGTTATCTCTTCTTTTTGCTCAAGCTGTGCTTCCAGGTTTCCCAAATGGTTGTTCATTTTCGCCATTTCTTCGTCTTTTTGATGCATCTGTTCCGAGAGATTATGGTTGTGAGCCATGCTTTCTTTGAGTAAATGTTCGAGATTTCGGCAATGTTCCAATAAGCCTTGCCGGTGTTTTTCGACATCTTCGAGTTGTTCTTTCAGTTCCTGATACTCATGTAAAGGAACTGTATTCGTGATTTCATGGGCATCATTCATTTTCTTATTTACACAATTTCGATTGAAGTGGTCATTCGTAGTAATAGAGGTATTTTATCCACAATAAGTGAGGAACGGGATAGAAACAGTAAGAATGGTATACGGATGAGTAGGAGATGTGAAGCGCCGAGATACCGGATGTCAGGTTTTCTCTGTTTTTACGGTAGTATACTATAGAGAAAGATTGAATCGAATGGAAAGTACATTGTGAAACCGGAATTCTTCTTTGCACAAGTGATTTTATTACTGGCGCTCGTTCTTTGCCTATCCGATGCGGCTGGGGCAGAGGATAGAATCGTTGTTGGTCTTTATCTTACAAGCCATCAATCCTTCTTGGATACAGATTACCGTCAAATCGAATATGAATATCAATCCGATGTATTGCACACGAATGGGGGGGAAATTGCAAAAGTGCTATTTCGGACTCTTCAATTCAAGAATTGGGAATGTCGCTGGCATATTATCGATTCTTCTGCAAATGAACTCCTCTTAGAGGATGAAACATTCACGGCGGATAGACAAAAAACATATCGTTTGAAATGCTTTCTTCATTTAAAGGATGATTACTTTCACAGACGGATGAAAGCGGGGAAAGAGATTCATCCGGCAACTCCGGTAGAACCACTTTTTTTCTCACAGGAACAACAGAATGCGTTTCGGCCGGAAGTTCTACTGGTCCTGGTTTCTGGTTTAGAAGTCAAACCCAAACACCCCACTCCATCGTTCCTGTCTCGGCTTTTCGGGGCACATACGCCAAAACGCATGACAGGAACCTCGATTGTTCCAACAAACGTTGTGATGTTTATGATCGACACCTTGCGTTCAGATCATTCACCTCCTTATGATCATCCGTTCATCCTTGCCCCTCACATGGATATGCTTTCCGCTTTGGGAATTGTTTTTACAAGATCATATGGGGCTTCTTCCTCTACAAGACCCAGCGTTGGCAGCATGTTTTCAGGTTTGCAGCCCAAAGCGCATGGAGCGGTACGGCACACTACTGTTGGAGCATTTATTCACGATGGAGTCCCTCTTCTTGCAGAACACTTTCTTGCAAACGGTTTTTCCACTGCGGGCGTCTCGAGTAATGGGCAGATCATCAAGGCGTTTGGCTTTCATCGGGGATTCCAGACGTTCGAAAGCCCTGTGTGGGAAAATCAAGTAACTCCTTTCGGATTGGATCAATTGAAAAAAATCGATGAACCTTTCTTTATGTATCTTCACTATATGGCACCCCATTGGCCATATGAACCGCCGGAGCCATTGAATGAGTTATATCAAGGTTTGACGCCGTACCCGGAACAGGATGCGTATTGTGCGGAAATCACTCTTGATGACCGGCGTATCGGAGAAGTGTTGAAAGAATTGGCACGGCAAGGACTATTGAATCGAACGTTGATTTGGTTGGTTTCGGACCACGGAGAAGAATTTTGGGAACATGGATGGAAGCATCATGGTGTCACTCTCTACGAAGAAAGTGTACGGACAGTTTCCATCTTTTCATATTCGCCCCGATTTGAAATGGGAAACGAAATCGATTTGCCTGTTACTCATGTAGATATGTTTCCCACACTAACGGAATTGATGGGATGGGAGCCTCCCCAATTTTTTCAAGGGAAAAGTTTGCTTTCAGTTTTAAAAGGTCAAACAGACAAAGAATTGATAGAACGTCCGATCTTTCTTCATCATGGAGGCGGGATTCATCTCGGCCCACATTTCTCAGATAAAGATGGGATTGTCATGAATGGCAAAAAACTCATTTGGTGGAATCAAAAAAACGAATGGGAACTGTACGATCTTACAAAAGACTCGGGAGAACAGGAGAATCTACTTTCTGTAGGGAAAAAACCTCTTAATGAGGATTTGGAAACTCAACGGAAGAAAATGGAAACGCTTTTGAAGAAACATATTCACACTTCCTTACAAATTGGGAAGTTGTACGAAATGCCGGAAGAGATGATGAAAACAATCGATCTTACTCAAAGAGAATTGGAGAATCTCAGGCGGCTGGGTTATATAAAATAAGTGAGCCGTGTATTGAGAACCGGTTATTTCCAACAATTTACTCGTTCCTTATCTCCTCCTCAAAAAGAGAACAAACCTGCTCAAATTCAGTGCCGACTACGGGTAGCAGCTCTTTTGCTTTTGTGAATGAATCGGTTTTTCCTGTTTGTTCCAAGGATTTGAACATTTCTGAAATCCTCCTAGCACCTAGAATTCCGCTGCTTGACTTCATTCGGTGGGCTGTCTCTTTTAAACTCATTCCGTCTTCCGATTCGATTGCTGTCTGGATAGTATCCAGGCTTTTCCGTGTATCGTTTATGTAATTCGTGAGAGTGCTTTTAAAAATCTCCGGTTTGACGACGGTGCGCACCTTTTCGAAAGTGTTTCGATTGAGAGACGGAAGAGATGAAAAACCCTTGTCGATGTCAGGGGATTCATTCTCTGAAGGATTCGTTTTTTCTATTTGTGAAGCAGTGGATGCTTGAGGTTTTTTGAATATCCAGCGGTTGAGGATATTCTGTAGTTCTTCTACGTTGAAAGGTTTGCTGAGATAATCGTCCATTCCGGCAGCGATGCATTTTTCACGGTCACCTTCCATGGAATGGGCGGTTAACGCGATGATCGGGATTTGACGCGGTTCATTATTCTCATCAAATGTCATTGGGGTTGTTCGTTCTCTCTCACGAATGATTTGGGTGGCTTCATAGCCGTCCATTTCCGGCATTTGACAGTCCATAAGGATTAAATCGTAATGTTTTTTTGAGATGGAAGAGATGGCTTCCAATCCATTTCCGGTTACATCGACAGTGCATCCGAGTAATTCCAACATCCCGACAGTAACATCTTGATTGACAGGATTGTCTTCTGCGACAAGAACTGAGGCCTGATAGCCGGATACTTCCCCAGGAGACTTTTTCTGCACTGGTTCCGTGTCTTCTTTTCTTTCAATCGGTTTTCCTAACGCTTCACTGATGCAATTGAACAAATGGGATTGACGGATGGGTTTTTCGAGAAACCAAACATCCTCTAGATTATCGCCCTGCATGGTGTAAGAATTGCCGACTGAAATCATGATTACAACACACACAGATTGAGTTCGCGGATCATTTTTGATAGTTTTTACAAAATCATAAACATCGAAATCAGGTATCGACATTTCGACAAAAATTAAATCGAAAGGATTTCTGCGCTCTGCGGCGATTCTAAGGCGGTCAATTGCGTGAAAGGTTTTATCCGTCCCGATATTGTAAATATTCCAGGAACTCAGTAAATTTTGCATGATGCTCCGATTTGTTGCGTTGTTGTCGAGTACAAGCGCACGAGCACCTTTGAATTCTTTTTCCTGAATTTCTCTTTCTTCTTTGACCTCTGATTGTTTTTCAAAACGGACAGTGAACCAAAACATTGATCCTTCACCGATTTTACTTTCAACCCCTATTTCACCACCCATCATTTCTGCCAACCGCTTTGCGATGGAAAGTCCTAAACCGGTGCCGCCGAATTTCCTTGTTGTCGAACCATCTGCTTGAGAAAAAGAATCAAATATATAGGTAATCCTGTCCGGAGAGATTCCTATGCCGGTATCATGAACCTCAAAACGTGCGATCAAATGACCGGATGTCTCTTGTTCTTTTTTCGCTCGAACAACAATTTCTCCTTCTTGTGTAAATTTGACAGCATTACCCAGAAGGTTGATTAAAATTTGCCGGAGTCTGGCAAAATCACCACGCACCATGCACGGTGTGTCCGGATCGAGGAAATGAGCGATTTCCAGCCCTTTACGGTAAGCACTTTCCGCCACGAGCTCAACGGATTCTTCTACGGCTCGATGAAGATCGAAGTCTGTGATTTCGAGTTCCAGCTTCCCGGCTTCGATTTTGGAGAAGTCAAGAATTTCGTTGATAATGCCAAGCAATGTGTCACCGGAAAGCCGGGCCGTCTCGGCAAAGCGGTGTTGTTTTTCTGTCATTTCCGTATTGAGAAGTAAATCTGTCATCCCCATCATTCCGTTCAAGGGAGTGCGAATTTCATGACTCATATTCGCAAGGAACTGAGATTTGGCTCGACTTGCGGCCTCGGCGTTTTCTTTTGCTTCCTTCAATTCGATGATGGTTTGTTCCAAATCTTGATTGATTCGATAAAGTTCTGCGGTCCTCTCAGCCACTTGCTCCTCAAGTTGTTCACGGTGTTTTTGAAGTTCTGAGTCGCGGGATTCGATTTGAGAGAGCATTTCATTGAATCCTTCGATCAATGTGCCGATTTCATCGTTGCTTTCTTTTTGCTCGCGAATGGAGTAATTCTTTATGGAAGAAACATTCTTCATCGTTTGTGCGAGTTTTAAAATCGGTTGAGAGATAACTTTCTGCAATTTGGAAGAAAGAATATATGCGGCAAGTGAAGAAATTAACAGAACAATGACGACGATTTGAGTGTATAATCTCATCAAGGTATAAAACTCACCCATGCCGGCACGAATGAAAATGACTCCAAGTGGTTCATTTTTTTGGATTTCAATTGTATTTCTACTTGGATTTGCCGATTGGATTCCTGTGCTGGAAGAAGGATAGATTGGTTTGTACAAATCCAGGTGGTTTCGCGTGAAAGAGTGGTATTCTTGCAATGATTTTTCTTTTTCGAGCAATTCCATTGCAATAGTTTTTCTGGAATCATTTACTTTGGCATCTGTCTTTTTTTCTCGGAATCCTTCCTGATCATACGATGCGAACAGTTCTCCTGAATTCGAATAAATCTCCGCTAAGGTGATATTGGGGACGGCGTTTAAGGCTTCAAGGGTTGTATTGCCACGTTCTTTGTCATCAAAAAACATCGCAACTGTAGAGTTTCGTGCAATCACTTCGGCCAACGTGGTAAACTTTTCCACCATGGAACGCCGATACAAAACAGATTCATATGTAACGAAAGCGACGGATGCGATTAACAATGCGATGACGCAGGTCATCATGTTAATCGTTGTCAATTTTCGTTTAATGGGAATGTCTCGCAAATTCATCATGGTCCTTCATCCTCACGGATTACTTTCACAATTGTCATCTCCAACACTTGTGAAGCGACACTCAATCCTGCCCGTCTCAAAGCGTCGACATTGATTTCAAAGCGAATTTTTCTTTCATACCAGAAGAAGTTGATAATCCCACCGCGTTCTGCGAATCCTTCGAAGTCGCTGACAGTTAACACCGGCCAGTCTTTTATTTTATCAAAGATGGAGGCAAGACGGGTTCTTTCGGATTGATTGATGAAAAGGATGTGACAGAATTCCAACTCTTCCAGGCGGGTTGTATACCGGACGGTGATCTTCCTCCCCTTGTTTTTCCCGAATTGTATGGCGAGGTTTCGTATGTATTTAATATCATCTCCGAACGGATCCTCCCCGAATATATAAAAAATGATGGGAGAATTATCGTTTTGAAATGCGCTGGTCGGCCAATCGATTGTATGCGCCAACCGATATATTTGCGCTGCTTTCACACCATATTCCGTGATGGTGGCTTCTTGTGCAATCGCAATTTGGTGAGTGTGGAGAAGAAAAATGAAAAGAATGAGTGGCTTTACTCTAAACAAAAATGACAATAGGGTAAACAGACCCGATTGAAAAACAGGATAGTTTCGGGTGTTTAAACGGTAACAAAAAGGGCTTTTACTGATTATACAGCGCATAAATTTTTCAAGCCAAAAGAGAAAGTCCACCTTGATCGTAATTTATTTTTCTTTTGCTTATTTGTTTGATCATTCGATTGTTTCGGTTGTATCAATATGAGAAATCATTGGTCAAAAATGAAATCCGATTGATGAAAATACTCATTTTCGAATATCCGTTATTTCCCCTTATCGATGGAAATATCAGGAGATGACACACGCCAAGAAACAAAACCTCCATTCGTGAGTTAGATATTATTCATTGCCTAGTAACACTTACAAGTTCAATTAAATCAAGCTGAAGATATATTTTCAAGCAATAATAGTGCCATTCGAACCACTTAAACCTGAAAGAATCAGAACATACACGGACAAAATTGGTTGATATCACCGATTCTTTTTTAAAAGCCTTGAAAAGTATTTATAATCTTTTCAATTAATCAGTCGTTCAGTCATTACCATTTTGGCTTTATATACTTATAGCTGTTAAATAAAAATCTAGAAGTGTAGCGTCATTTTGAGATATACACTACGCTGAATTTCTAACGGTTCTGTTTTTATTAACGAATGCCAATATTCGATATGTTGATTGTCCAGAAGGTTTTGTGCTCCTAATGTGAATTCAAGAGTTTCATTCGGTTTCCATCCTAGGGATAGATCGATGGTTGTATATTCGGGAATATAGTTATCCAGTATGTTGTCCACATTGCGAAGCCACATATCGAAAGTCATGTTTTTGGAAAGATTGAACGAAGATCGTAACGATACTTGATGTATCGGGCTTCTCCGTTCGTAATCTTCGAATACAAATCCTCGACTTCCTTGTGTGCGGTGTAATTGGACACGCAGAAATGAATAGGCGAGGTGAAGGGTCCACCAATCCTTCAATCTGCAGTCGGCAGCGAGTTCAAAACCATACGTTTCCCCTTCTAACTTATTGTCGGCAATAAGCGGAACACGAAAAAACCCTGGAGATGGTTTCGCAACGAAGTGCATCACATTTGGCTCGGCTGTTAACAAATTGTTATAGATATTATAAAATAAGGCGGTGTCAAAATTCAACCATTCTGTAGGCATTATTCGATAACCGGTTTCAAATGCGAGGAGGTCTTCGGAATCAAATGTGTCGGTGCTGGTTGGAGTAAAAATGATCGGCAACGGTAAGGGATTATCTCCTGTACCGGGAGGAAGAGTCTCCAAATTGATTTGAGAATCATGTTCATACCGGGACGGAGTTCTCACCGCGCGGGAAATAGCAGCCCAGATTTTGTGCCGTGGATGAGGAATCCACATCATTCGAGCGCTGGGTTGCACCTCGAAGCCGCTATAGTCGTTGTGTTCGAACTTTGAACCCAAAGTCAATATAAGGTGATCCTCGATGAGCGAAATGTCATCGCTGAAAAAGGCGCTGAAAAGATGGTCCTCACGGGAAAGTGGATCGAACATCGCCGTGAAGGTGTTCCCCATTTCATCATCGGTGAAGCGGTAACCCAAACCCCAAACAAGGTCGTGCTTTTTGCCCCAAGCGAAATGGTGCTGGAATTCAAAGTCAAAAGTGCTGCGTTCTTCATCATAAACCGCATAATCACGATCAAACCAATCGAAATACATTTTCCCCATCACGTCGGATGTATCCGACAATTGGCGTTTCCAACGCGTTAGAAGATTGGCGCCGTGAAAGTCCTCATTTGCATCGAGTGGTTCCGAATACGGGGCATAGGGAACCGGTAATCCATATGTCGAGCCGACATCTCCTTCATAGCCTTCTCCTTGTATGGTGAAAGAATCGTTATGTCTATTTTTGATCGAAGTGATATTTGATGATGAGGACTCCTCGTTTCAAATTTTTCGAAAATGATATCTTGGCTATCATGAATACGATGCAAATGAAGACGGAAGAAAGTATGTGCAAGATGAAGCGTCCACCAATCCTGTAAACGGCAATCGACTGCCACCTCCAATCCGTATGATTCCCCCCTCAAGTTGTTGAATGCCAATAAGGGAATGTTGAAATGTCCCGGAGGAGGATCGGATATGTATTCCCAATTTTGTTGTGGTTCTGCCGTCAAGAGATGGCCAACCCATGATCTTATTCGATTCGATTTTCAATGATCGCTGTAAATCATGCGCATAACGATAACAGATTATAGAATGAAATGAAACCGATTTAAAACTTCCAAGTTATTTTTGCATATACATTTCTTTCGATTTCCGTAATCCCGGATCGGATACGAAATTCCGGGTGACGATTCTGAAAAAGATGTTGTGCACCTATACTCAATTCAAGATTGTCTTTCGGATGCCACCCCAAGCGTACGTCGAAAGAAAAGTAGCTCTGTATGTCGAAAGAAGGGAGGTTGTCGACAAAACGAAACCAACTGTCGAGCTCCACTGTTTTGGTTAAATCCATTGAAGAGCGAAGTGAAAATTGATGGTGAGGGCTTTCCCCTTCAGCGGCTTCCAAGAGCAAATCATTGCTAGATTGATCGGGGTGGAGCTGCATTTGAAGAAAACTATATGTAGTGTGCAAAGTCCACCAATTTGTAAAACGATAGTCTGCTGCGACTTCAAATCCGTAGGTTTCCCCTTCCATTTTGTTATCGCCGTAAAGGGATACAAAAAGATGTCCAGGTATCCAAGGATGAGCTTGAATGGGAGCAACGAGCTCTCCCGTGCGAAGATGATCGTAATCGTTGTAAAAGAGAGCCGTGTCGAGAGAAAGATTTTCATGTATGAGCACTCGATATCCCAGTTCATATGCGAGTAGTGTTTCGGAGACAAAATCGGTGTTCCCTTCCGCATTGACGATGATTGGCAAAGGAAAGGGATTTCTGGGATCGTCTATGGGAAATTCAAAGTTGGCTTGCAAGTGATAATCTCCTCGGGAGGGAGTGCGAACCGCCCGTGAGATCGAAGCCCAAAACGTGTGGTTTGCATGAGGAGTCCATGACAAACGTGCATTCGGTTGGATTTCGAATCCGGAGTAATCGTTCTGTTCGAATTTTGAGCCGAGAGTCAATTTGAGCTGTTCATCGATGAGCGATATTTCATCTTGAATAAAGCCATTGAAAAGATGATCGTCTCTATTCGATGGATCAAAGGAATACATAAACGAGTTTTCAATGTCATCTCCACTGAATCGATATCCGAGTCCCCATAAAAAATCTTGCCGTGAACCAAGTTGGTAATGATGTTGGAAATCGATGTCGAATGTATGTCGATTTTCATGAAACATGAGTGATTCTCGTTGATTCCAATCATAGTAAAGTTGAAGAGCAAGATCGGAACTCTCCGAAAATATTTTCTTCCAACGGCTGAGGATGTGGGCGCCGGAAACCTGTTCATCCGTATCGATATATTGTGAATAGGGTTTTTCAACGGATGGAGAAAGAAATGTCAATCCGGATTTCCCTTCATAGATATCGCTTTGCACTGTCAATGTATCTTGATCCGAAAGAGTGGAATCGATTCGAAATCCACCACGGCTTGCATGCCAATCATCCGCTGTCGTATCCCCCTTTTCATCAACGTACGCATCACGATTGAAATATTTTCCGTAAATTCTGTAGTAACTGTCTTCACCTATATTTCCACCATATCGCATGCCTCCTATTCCTTTTTCTTCTTTTCCATAGGTGCTAGTCAATAAACCGCCTTGTGTCTCTTTTGCGTTTTTTGTGATGATATTGATCACTCCATTGACAGCGTTCGCTCCCCACAACGCAGCTCCCGGACCACGAATGACTTCAATCCGATCGACGTCTTCCAATAGTACGTCCTGAACATCCCAAAAAACGCCGGAAAACAGAGGGGTATACACGCTACGGCCATCGATGAGCACAAGTAATTTATTCGCAAAGAAATCATTGAATCCTCGAGAGGAAACAGCCCATTTGTTGGAATCAATACGCGCGACTTGCAAGCCGGGAACCATTCGGAGTGCTTCAGGAATGTTTGAGATTCCGGATCGGCGAATATCCTCTTGGGTGATTACAAAAATCGCGGCCGCGGCATCTGATAAAGCTTGAGGTTTTTTGCTGACGGATGTAATTTCAATGTTCATCAATTCTTCAAGGCTCATCAAGGTTAATGGCGGAGCGTCTTTTGCAAGATCTTCGCAGATGGCGAACCTTTTTTCGTTTATAGCTAAGAATAGAAGAATAAGAATAAAAAACCGGTTCAGCAAATGAATGCGGTGAAAAGGGGTTGTGTGTCGATAGTATCTTCTGTTTCTGTGAGTCATTCCATGTTGACATTCCACGTTTTTAAGAAAGTAAAGTGCGCAAAAGAACATCTCAATAAAGGAAACAGTATTGATAAATAAGAATTCTTTTTGCTTCGATTCACTCCAATGACGATAATAGGATAATTGTTTTTTTTAAAGAAGGATAGGAGAATTGGAAGCCATAATTCAAAGAAGGAATCAATAGATTTCCCATCTGGTCACGTCTGTAATTTCAATCGGTGGATCGATCGCTGACAATTCGATAGTGTTGCTTGATTCCTTATCGAACTGCTTGATCAAGCCGGCAAGAGGATGAAACCATTCGGTTGTATTTGAAGCACCGAGTTCGACGCCGGCGAGAAGTACAGCGGTTTTGATATCGGCTTTTATCGCGTTTTCAAATCGTCCAAGGGGGACTTCAACAGTTTCGAAACCAATAATATTCACCGTCAGAGAAACGTCGAGAATGGCCGGGATTGGCCCCAATTGTACTTTCGCTGAGCCGGTTTTTGTAATTGTATCGCCGATGACGATCGATCTTGGATGTGTTGCCGGTTCATCCAATTTTAAATCGACTTCGCCAAACGTATCGTGAACAAAGATAATTCCAATTACAATGAAATGTTCGTCATCATAAGTGACAAACATCGTATTGGAACTTGTATCAGGTGTTGTTTCACCTTTCAACGTCTCTACTTTCAATGTGGATATATCGTGATAGGAAAAATCCTTTGTGTAAACAATTTGTGAAACATACATTTCTCTCTCTTGAGTATGGCCTATAAAATATGAGGCATTGGGGGGATTATCATAGCGCGCATAATTTACATAATCGATTGTTTCTTGAGCGCTGCAAAAAAGTGACGAAAGAAGGATAGCAAGAATGGCTGTTACAAATACGTTTTGAATATTCATGGTCTTTTAAATGTCCTTTGCTTGAAAAGATATGGATAAGACATGCAATAATTATACTCAATTTGAAACAGAATCATGACCCAAAATGAACTTTTTTAACTGGCAGGTCATTACTGTATACCAACTCTATAAAATAGACAATGATGATCGATGGAAAAAGTGGATTTGTTTGAAAATTCAGAAAGTGTTTTTGCCAGAGTGCTTTCTGGAGATGATTTAGGTACTTGACTGTGTGCAATGGGAAAGTATCCTAATTACACTGAATCCTTTAAATTAATCGATACAATTAAAAATCATGAAAAGAACATATCAACCCAGCAAAATCAAACGCATACGTTCCCATGGCTTCCGTGGTAGGATGAAAACCCGTGGTGGTAGAGAAGTGTTACGTCGCCGGCGTCAAAAAGGGCGTCAACGCTTGACTGTTTCTGATCTTAAACACAAATAAGTGTTGAGCGTGCAAGTAGATTGGTAAAGAGAGAGTAAGTTCATAATACGCTCGTTTTGTTTGAGTTAGAAAAAATGTAATTGTAAATATCGGTTAAAAGCGAAGAAAGCTGTTGAATGAGCGTTTTTCTAAAACTGAACGTTTGCGCAGGAGAGAAGACATTCGAAGAATTCTTCGTGAGCAGGGAGTGAGCGGAAAGTATTGTGTGATTCATGTAAAGGGGAATGAAGAATCCATTTCTCGCTTTGCAATGGTCGTCAATCGAAAAATAGGAAAGGCCGTATTGCGAAACCGAGTGAAAAGGCGGTTGCGAGAGATTTTTCGGCGCCTGAAGAGTCATTTTTTAAAGACGGTAGATGTTGTTGTTCGAGCCAAACCGGATATCAAGAATGCAACATATGATGAGATGAATCATGAAATGATAACTTTGTTGCAACAAAAGAATGTATTGGCCGGCAGAGAAAGAAAAAAAGATTATTCATCGAACTCGAACGCGAATTGAATGCGCCGATAACAATCCAACTGAGTTTGAGACGTGGAAACGGTAAAACGGCATATACTCGGACTACCGACACAATTGCTTGTGGGTATCTTGAAACTGTATAAACAGTGGATATCACCCCTTCTCGGCACTGTGTGTCGTTTTCATCCATCCTGTTCCACATATGCGATTGAAGTCATTACTTCTTTCGGAGTGCTGAAAGGCACCTATTTGTCAATAAAACGTCTCTCGAAGTGCCATCCTTTTCACCCCGGTGGGATTGATTTGCCGCCGCGGCCTGGCAAAAAGTGAGTTCATTTTCCATATTTTTTGTTGAAATTACCGGATTGAATAAATGGAAACGGAAAAACGTTTGGCTATATGTTTCGCGTTGTCTATGCTGATCATTATCCTGTTCAGCTGGTACAACAACAAAAACATGCCCCAAAAAAGTAAACCGCAGCGAAGGACCTCCACAGTTCAGGAAGTAACCCCTACTCCTCAAAAAAAAGTGCCGGATGTCGATTCATTTGTTGACGTCCCAAAAGAAGAGAAAGAACAGAGTCCGAAACCGGAAGAAGGAGATTGGAGCTGGCTAGCCACAGCGGAAGAAGGACAAAAGACGGGAGCCGTTCTTGTTGAAAGCGATTTGTATCAGATTGAGTTCTCGACACGCGGTGCTATACCGATTTCCTGGAAATTGTTGGAATATGATAAACTTTATAAAGATCCTCGTTATCTTCAATTGGTCCAAAAAACGGGGAGTCCTTATGAGCGACAATTAGCGCAATTGGAGTTAAGTTTTTATAAGGAGCACCAGGACCAGGAATTTCAGCCGATCAATGCCATCGACCCGACTTTTCCGAATCGTAAAGCAGGATTGATTTTTAAATGGGGAAAGAATTATTCGGATGAGATCATCTTGTATCAATGTGAACATGACTCGCTGAATATTACAAAAGCAACCGAACTGACATTTTCCTTTACCGGCAACGGAATCAAGTTGGAGAAGGTGTTTCGTTTTTACCCGGACAGCTATCATATCGATATGCAGGTTCGGATCATCAATGAAACCGATCGTGCTCTCACCTTTGAAGAAGAAAATTATTACGATGTCGCATGGTTCGGCGGATTTGGCTTTCCATCCATGCGTTCCGATGCTGTCAACAATGCTTATACAGAACTGGATGGCAGCGTTTCCATTCAACCGACAGATAGCTTGTTGAGCGAATTACAAAAAAATCAATTCGAACTGATGCCCGATTATAATATGCCGATCCTTCCGGTAACCGAAAAAAAAGTGGATTGGGCAGGTGTAGGTCAAAAATACTTTCTCGCAGCTGTTGTTCCTTTAACCCCGACCAATTTTGCATTCAAGGGAATTTCCAGCCCGAGCGGTGAAGCTGACTATGTCAGGAAACCGCTTGCCGGAGTTCGAATTCCGATGCAAAAGATCATTCCCGGTGCCACGCATACAGATAAATTCAAATTGTTTGTCGGTCCGATGGAAGATGATTGGCTGAGAAAGGCGGATGCGAAATTAACAAATGCGCGCCAAATCTTTCTGCGCAGTTTTGTGGGACCGATCACGCGCTTGATGCTTTATCTTTTGCAAGGGGTATACAAAATTGTCCCTAATTATGGTGTGGCTATTATTCTGCTTACCTTATTGATCAAGATTTTCATGTTGCCACTGTACCAAAAGCAAATGGCTTCCATGAAAAAGATGCAGGCTCTCCAGCCGCAAATCAATGCATTGAAAGAAAAATACAAAGACGACCCACAAAAAATGCAAAAAGAGCAAATGGAGCTCTTTCGCAAACATAAAGTAAATCCCCTTGGCGGGTGCTTGACTATGCTGCCGACAATTCCGATCTTTATTGCGTTATATGCCACGTTCGGGATGGCGTTGGAACTGCGCGGTGCTCCGTTTTTCGGCTGGATTCATGATCTTTCCGTACCGGACAGTGCATTTTATATCCCGATAGCGGGATTTATTTTTACGGTCAATATTTTGCCACTCGCCTATGCCGTCTTGATGTTGGCAAGTACGAGTATGCAAAAGATCGAAGGACCCAACGCGACCATGATGAAAATATTTCCCCTGATGTTTGTCTTTTTCTTTTGGCGAATCGCATCGGGGGTAATCTTATATTTTGTCATCAGTATTTTTATTGATTTAGTTCAACGATTGATTATGGAAAAATTCAGTGCGGAACCGTCCCCGGTTGTAAGTAAAAAAAAGTAGCGGTTTAAGATTGAGATGCAACGATTTTTAATCCTCTTGAATTACGAATGACTGTTTGAAGGAAGAAGATAGACATAGATCGATTGAAGAAAGACGGTGGCCGCCAATACCATCTGATATTGAGGTGTAACGAGATGAAAGAAGCGATCGGTACCGGAAAGACAATGGAAGAAGCGGTACAAGCCGCTCTTCAACAACTGACAGCAGAACGCGAAGAAGTGGAAATTGATCCCCTTGAGATGGGGAAAAAAGGTTTTTTGGGAATCGGGAAACGCCTGGCACAAGTTCGCGCCAAATTACGGGAAGACGATCGAATTCGAGCAATCGTGTTTTTGAGAAATATTCTTTCCCATATGAAAATTGAAACGGAAATGGATATTCAGGAATCAGGCCCTTCCTTGATCGTCACTCTTGGTGAAGAGGCCTCTCCCCTGATTGGACATCGTGGGCAAACTTTGGATGCCCTTCAGTATTTGTTAGCACGTTTTCTCAACGAAGATAAAGAAGAATGGCGGAAAGTCGTAATCGATATCGATAACTATCGTAACCGGCGGGAAGACGATCTTCGTGAGTTGGCGGCACGCTTGGCGGATCAAGTGAAGCGAACAAAAAGGGATATCAAAACGGAACCTTTAACCGCGCCGGAACGAAGAATCATCCATTTGACATTAAAAGAAAATTCCGGGATCACGACGTTTAGCATCGGGGATGGGGCACGAAAACGTGTCGTCATAGCCTTGGCAGACCGGCAAAGCTCCTCACGAAGACGATCCCCGCGCCGAGGTGGAGGTTCCGGTGGAAAGGGGCGAGGGAAAGGTTCGGGAAGAAATTACAGCGGCGGCCGGAAACCACGCGAAGACCGTTATCAAAATTCTCCGTCACGTTAAATCACATTCTTCGCTGATTTATTCTTTTCCTTCCCTCTGTTGGTGATATTAAACTGTCATCTAGAAAAATCATTTTCGAGATAACCGAAGAACCTTCTTTATGATCTTTTCCATCAGCGGGATAGAACAAGAAACGTGAATATCCTATAAATGATAACTTCTATCAAAGATCTCACGGCCAGTTGGTAACGACTGCGTAGAAATTCTTTTCTATGGCGCCAGAATGTTGTATGATGAAAGGAAAGAACGAACTTTTCTTGTTATAGAATCGGATTCCACTTATGTTCGAAAACAGTATTCAGATTTCCAGCCAAGATGCAATCGATGTCAAGAAAGGCACGGTTCTCATTCGGGAAGGGGAGGTGGGAAATTGCGCTTTTTTGGTTTTGGAAGGCCGATTTCAAGTGATCCGTGAAATGAATCAGAAGAAGGTGGTTCTCGGGGAAATCCGGCCGGTGGATATTGTCGGTGAAATGGCGATTCTCGATGAAATGCCGCGTTCTGCAAGCGTGGTGGCGATTGAGGATTCGCGCGTAATCGAATTGAACAAACATCGAATGAAAATGATTATTCGCCGTTACCCGGATATTGCGGAAGTGGTTTTAAAACTTCTCTGTAGTAAGTTGCGTTCGACGGCGAAAAAGCTGGTAGAATCCGAAATTCGTTATTCCGAAATCGTTGATTATTTCAGTGAAAAGCCTTTGCCAACAGAAACGGAACAGAAGCAAGTTGTAGGCTTAGAGGTCAGTGAAAAAGATAAACTTGCGGAAAGTAGACGGCGGCATCGGATGGTCAGCATGGAACGGAGAAATAAATAAGATCGATCACCTTCTCTTGTTTGCACTCAGGAGGATTGATTTTTTCTTACCGTAATTCAGCAATACTATCATCAGATAGCACAAGTTTGTAAGACTTGGGCCGTCTTTCTGTTCGATTCACGTGCACATTTCTTCCTAAAATACTGTTGTCGATTCGAACTTCCACGTTTCGAATTTCACATTCTTCCATGACTACGCTGTATTCGACTTCGCAATTGACGAGAACAGATTTGTTGCCGATGGAAGTGAAACTGCCCACAAATGAATCCCGAATAACACAATCGTCGCCGATGATGACTGGTCCACGAATCGTACTCCGTTCGATGCGTGAATTTTTACCGATTTTAATGTTTCCGCGTAAATCCGATTCGAAACCGATATTCGCATGAATATCGGTTTCTAAGTCTTGTAAGACAAGGCGATTCGCTTCGATCATGTCGTCCGGATTTCCGGCGTCCATCCACCAACCTTCAATGACATGATGTTCAACTCGTGCTCCACTGTCGATCAATCCTTGAATGGCATCGGTAATTTCCAATTCACCGCGGGCAGATGGTTTCAGATTTTCGATAATTGAATGGATTTTTGCATCAAAGGCATACACGCCGATACACGCCAAATCTGAGGGGGGATCGCTTGGTTTTTCCAACAGGCGTATCACTTGTTCATTTTCTACAATGGCAATTCCGTACAATTCCGGTTTATCCGTTCGCTTTAAAAAGAGAACAGCGTTGGCTTTGTTCTCCCGAAACCGATTGACCAACGGATCAAGACTCTGTTGAAGAATATTGTCACCAAGGTACATCAGAAAAGGAGAATCTCCTAAAAAATTTCTGGAAATGGCGATCGTGTGAGCGATTCCCTTCGGATCTTCTTGCAAAATATAGGAGAGGTTGACACCGAATTGTTCTCCATTCCCAAGCATCCGTTGTATATCTTTTAAATTTTCACCGACGACCAAACCGATTTCATGGATACCGACTTTTTTGATGGCGTCGATGGCGTACATCACCAAGGGTTTATTGGCGATAGGAATCAAGGGTTTCGAATTTGTGAATGTTAACGGACGGAGTCGCTCTCCGCGACCGGCGCAAGGGATAATGGCTTTCATTGGTTATTCTCCAGAATATATTTTTTTTGAATTTATGCAGTCAGTTTTTCGGCTAATCTTTTGAACATCAAATTATAAAACATTTGTAGATAACGTCTGGTTTCTTGGCGTTCCAGATTGGTAACATATTTCCAAAAACCGTAGATGCGGGATAAGGTCATTAACCTTTCTGCATAGAGTTTCCAATTGTATCGACTTTCGATGCGGCGAATCGCGTGATTGGAAATGATGTTCCAATAATCTTCCTGCTCCCGACAACGTTTGAAGAATTCGGCCATTCGGTTGGCGGATTCATCTCCGTGGTTTGGATCGATATGGAAACCGGAAATCCCATCTTCAAGAATTTCCAGTGGGCCTCCATAACGAGTCGCGAATGTTGGCAAGCCGGATGACATGGCTTCGATTACTGTCAGGCCAAAGGCTTCGAACAATGCCGGTTGGACGAAAGCACCATGACGGTCCGCAATGACTCGATAAACCTCCCCGGTCATATTCTTATCCAATTGCATCCCGATCCACCGCGTCTGGTGATCGAGATTGTATTTATCCATCAGCTCGTGCATTTTCCCGATTTGTTCTTTCTCTTCTTGGTCGTTGGAATCTTGGGGATCGATATGTCCACTGATGACAACAAGGTTTGCTTCTTCGCGAAGAGCAGGATTGCGTCCATACCAATCGACGAAGCCGGTTATATTCTTGATGTAATCGAGTCGGGAGAGAGTAAAAATGAGCGGTTTATCCGGTTCTTCGAGTATGCCTCTTGTTTTGGATTGCCCATCCCCAAAAAGGAGTTCATTGATCTCTTCATGTAATTCTGTCAACCGCTGTTCTTGTTCTGTGTATGGGAAAAAGATGTTGGGATCGGCTCCTGGCGAAACGATATTGAATTTGGGATCGAAAATGTCGATTCCGCTTACGACTCGATAGAGTTCCGGCATCGTGAAAGTGGAATAACTTTCATATTGACCGATGCTGTGGGAGTTCCCAGCGATTTCTTGATAGGTGCTGGTGATGATAAAATCGGCGGTATTCATCGAGATAAGATCAGCGGTGAATTGACAGGAAAAGTTGTAATTTTCTTCGTTATTCTTCCAGTACAAATCCGAGAATAAATACTTGGATTTTTCCAGGGCATGCGCGATATTGCATTGGGTGACTTTCAACCGTTCCGACAATAATGTGGCGACTAGATTGCCGTCGGAATAATTCCCGATGATCAAATCCGGCCGAGCTCCTAACTCGGCGCTGATTTCTTTTTCCGCTTCGATTGTGAATTGTTCCAGGTGAGGCCAAATATGAAATCGAGATATCCAGTGAGGAACGATTTCGCCGTCTGGATACCGAAAGGGGACGCGAATAATTTTTGCGTTTTGGGTTCCGATAATGGGTTCTTCCCGCTGGTTGCAAGAAGTCCCTTGCGATTCCGGGATCAAACGCGTGATGACCAAAATGTGCGGTTCGATATCAAGTCCTTGCTTGGAAAGACGTTTTTTCATTTCCTTTTCGAGAAATTTGACTTGATCGAGTATGTAGATTACTTGACCCCCTGTATCCGGCAGCCCGAAAACGTTGGATTGTCCAAAGAATCCGTGAGGGGAAATAATCACCACATTGAATATCATGGGAATACGGCCGAGGAATTGACTGAGATTATCATGGGCCGGGGCCTCCAAAACATCAGTCAGAAGGTCCATGGTATCCAACATTCGAGAGACGGTTTTCCCCCAGCCTGGTTCAAAACCGAAGTTTTGTAAACGGTAGGCGACATCGCTCCATGTGGCGTCGGGTGATTTTGTTTGAAGATAATCAATTGCCTGGCTCAAGGCGTTTCTCAATTCGCTGAAGTTGGTGATACGGGAGTTTGTCATCATTTGTTGTCCCTGGTATTGATGAACGCGAAGAAAGTTTAAGATCAGCTGACCGCTTCGGCTCAAATCACGGAACATGCGGCTGGAAAGATGACGATTCAAAAACTCGACGCCTTTGCCGATGGAGCGGGGTTCCCGCAAACGAGGAAATTCTCGATTGAAGGGGCTGAGATCGATTTCAAGAACCCAATTGTCTTCTCGTTGATGCGTGTTGGCGACATATTCCTTGAATTGGAGAAATTCAGAAGGTTTGATGTACTCGAATTCTATGTTTTCATAATGAAACCGGATATACTCCCATTTCGCCACTTTGGGGCGAATTGCGAAATAGATCCAAGGGACCTTGATTACCGCTTCTTGGGCATAATGCATATAATGCCCGAATAGACTCTGTTTTAGATCCGCGCCCGAGTCTGTCGACAGGAAGTTCAATAGGGTATCTTCAAGGTCGGAGCGGAGAAAAAAAGTTTTTTCCTGATGGATTAACTCGCGGAGGAAAAAATAGATTGCTTTCCGATGGGTTTCGATATCGTTCTGTAATTCTTTTGTCATTTGGGGGATTCCTCTGGCTGTGTTATTTCACCAAGAAAATTATAGTGGTCGATTCCTTCTATGATACCGTGAGCAAAGGCGCCTTGGGCAAAAAAAATGCCCGGACGCTTTCGTAACGGCTCAAGTTCAGCGCTGTAATTACCAACGACAACAGCGAGGGCGCTACTGGTGAGCATTTCTTCGTCGTTTCCGGAATCACCTGCAACCAAAATTCTTTTCATGGGAATACCCCATTTGTTACTCAGATACCAAATGGCAAGACCTTTGGATGCCCGAATGGGAAGAAAATCAAGATACTGCTGATGAGAAAAAACGACTTTCACTTGCACATTATTTTTTCTCAGCAGACGGATAATTTCCCGTTTTTTCGGAGCTTTTGAAGGATCGATGAAAAAACTGAGTTTATGTTCTCGCTGGTCTTCTTCGGATTGAATGTTAATACCGGGAAGATCTTCGATCATCTCCCGTAGGCGATCGGGTTCCCATTTGTAGTGAATGTGCTTTCGCCAATCATTATCTTTCGTTAAATTGTGCCCATAATGAATTTCGCTTCCCACGGATGTGATCAAGAAATCCGGCCGGGGGATATTCCACTTATCGAGTACTTTTGTGACGCTTTCAATATTCCGCCCCGTGGCAATTCCGAATCCCATCGTTTTTGGCGATTCATTTATTTTGTCGACAAGTTGATCCAACGCTTCCGTATCGCCCACAAGCGTATTGTCGATATCCGTCACGAGAATCCGGTCGGCTTTTAACAATTTTTTCCCGGAAGTCACCCAGAATGGTTTTTCTCGTTTTCTCTTCATTAATTTTTGAAGCCGTTTCAAATAATTTTTCACATGGCTTTCCCACGAATAATGCTTTTTGACACCCCGCAATCCATTTTTGGAAAGTTTCATCCATTCTTGACGGTTACTTAATATCTCTTCTATCGATTCTCCGATTTCATCCGCATTTAAGGGATCGACAAGATTCCCATTTTCACAATTTCGTGTTATTTCAATCGGGCCTCCGTCATTCGTCGCAACGATAGGAAGTCCACAGGCGGCGGCTTCGATTAACGTCAAACCGAAGGGTTCCGTGAGAGCGGGATTCACGAAAACACCGTGGGTCATCGAGGCAATCCGGTACAGATCGGGGACGTCATCCGTGGAATGATGTTTCGGGTAGGCAACGGAACCGTATAAATCATAATAATCGATTAAATACAAAATTTGGTTCAATACATCTCGAGGACCGGAATCCAAGGAATGGATATCGTCTCGATTCCCGGCGACTATGACAAGATTCGTCATTTCTTTCAGAAAAGAATTCTGAGCGTACGCGTGAATCAGAGAAGTAATATTTTTTCGTTCATCTGCCCGGGAGATTGCCAGAATCATCGGCTTGTGCGGTTGCCGGAGAAAACGCGACAGTTCTTCCATCATTGGAATTGGGGAACGGAAAAAATTCCGTTTGGGTGGGTAAAAACGATTCAAATCACAACCCGGGGGGATGACCGTCATCGTGGAAGGATTGTAGCGTTCATATTGTTTGTATTGCTCTTCCACTTCCTGGCTAGTGCTGGCAACGACCAAGTGCGCGGATTCCAACGCGTTTTCTTCGGCTTCGATCCGTTCGTCTATATTGTATTGTTGGACGATCTTTTCTCGGCTCAATCCTTTTTCTAGGAGGCGCTCGAGTTTAACCCGCCCGAGTGAATGACCGGTAAACACGAATGGGAGTCCCAACAAGTGAGAGAGTTTGGATCCAACATAACCAGCGTCGGCGTAATGTCCATGCAACAAAACCGGTAATTTCCCGATTTTCTTGAAATGTTTTAAGACTTGATCCGCGAATTCATCGAGATACGGCCACAATACTTCTTTCCGTAAATAACGTTTCGGACCGCATGGAACGCGAATGATGTATCCGTTAGGGGCAATTGATTCCTCGGGAACGGAATAGCTATCGTCGACTTTCGCATCGATGACTTGGCGAGTGAAAAGATCGACCCGCTCAACATGAGGATGGTTCGCTAAAGCCCGCGCGAGCTCGACTACATATTTTGTTTGACCGCCCGTATCGGCATCCCGTCCTAGTTCCAATTCTTCACCTCGAATCAAACCATGGATGCTGAACAGGGCAATATAATATTCACGGTTGGTGGCCATGACGGTATTCTCTCCCGCTCGTTCGATTCAATACATTTCCCAATGATGGATATGGACAGCAACACCGGTCACGGAACGGGATGCGAAATCCTTCCCGACCACTTCCTGAGTCGGCGCTCCAATGAATAGATCATAACTCGCAAAATCATCTCGTGGGACTCCGTCGATATAGGCGACGTTGATATCATCTTCCCAACTAGAATCCACCCAGCCCCAATGGCCGACTTGGCCGGTACTGCTGGGAACCGGTTGATCGGTTACGATGAGATATTCACCAGGATCCGCTGGTGTGTCTAGAATGAGTTCATTTCGTGCGTTGTCCGATAGATTGGTAAAAGTCTTTTGCGCGATTGGGGTTTGTGAAACGCTTGTATCATAATCCGTATCCCATGGATAGAGACTCATGCGGTAAGCGGCACCGAATCCATTCCAAGTCGGGCTGGCGAGCCCTACGGCATTGAATTCAAATGGAACATCGAATTGTTGGGCTAAACTGGAATTATCCTCGAAAGTAAAAGGAAACGGTGTCCAAGTACCGGCTTGATCGTCACCATACCACCTGAACCATTCCGTCGAGACTTCGTCATATGGTTCTCCATTGAAGTACGCCTCTCCACCTCGATATTTGCTACTGTTCCAAAGCCAGCAACCGATTTGAAAAGGATCGATGGCATCCGGATTGGAATTGGTCGGTTCCGAAGCCTCCCAAAAATATTCGCCAGGGGGCAATTCGCGAGGCGCCGGGCAGAGAAACCAGTCATTGTCGTTCAAATTTTCCAATACACTCACTGCGATAGGTTGCTGTGTTACTGTCTCATCGTAATTTCCCGCCCATTCATATAGACGGATTGTCATTCCCTTCTCTCCGTCCACACTCCAAGTCGGTCCATTGACCTGAATGCCTTCGAACGGCTGTGTGGCCGTGAAGCGCTGCCCGCATTTTTGCCCCCCATTGAGGGTGATCGGTGAATTATCGCCTTCTGCGGTAAAGAAATCTTCGACAATTTCTTGCCCATATCCGCTTGCCGTGATCACGAGTACACCAAATAGGATTCCAAGGACTTTTTTCATAGCAATTGCCTCCTCCATCAAACATGAAAATAGGTGATTGAATCGAAAAGAGTTTTCAATCATTTTTACTGTAAACCTGACAATCCTCCATCCGAATATACGATATCCCCGGAGCTCATCAAACCGTTGCTGATATCATAAGGATGAGGATTATAGGCGGGTAAAATATCTTCCACTTTGTCGGGACCCGGACTGGTGAGGATATAATTCCCGTCAATGTTTGTTCGTGCGAGCATATTCTTCCATCCCGCCAGCCATTGTTCCTGTGTCGAGCCGGCATTAGGGCCTGTATACGGTTTCCGCCGGGCTGTTCGATATCGAGTATGCGGATGTCCTGCTTGCGATGGTCCAGTGGCGTCCTGTTCTCCATAGATTTTATATTCCAGGTTGAATTCATCGATTGGAAGAAACGACATGTATGCGATCGGTGTGGTCAGTGACTCCGGCAAAAAGCCCCAACTGTGCGCTTCACGAGGGCTCAAAAAAGTAATGATTCCAAGGGGGAATTCATTGTGATCTGCCGAATAGGCTCCGAACGCCACTCCGACGTTGCGCATATCCGCAGCGACGCGCGCCACTTTTGCCCGAACGCGCGCGTTCATGAAGTTCGGGACAGCGATTGCTGCCAGTATCCCAATAATGGCGACCACAATGAGCAACTCGATCAGCGTAAAAGCGCGTGGACGGGATAATGTCATCATTTGATTAAACCTATTTGAAATCGGATCTTCTTTTTAGGTAAGCATCAATGATTGGCGTATGCATGTCAAGAGAATCCACTTCTTTTTGCATTTGATTATTTTCATCCTCGGGTAATTTAGAAGGTGAAATTCAACGGTGTATTAAAACAGAATAAAATTTTGGTTTCTTCGCTCAAGCGAAAGAAATTAATGAAACGAGAAATATCTCATCGCGGGTTGAAATGTTCATGTAAAATAAGGAATCCCCTCGCCATTGGCGAGGGGAGAAATTTTTGTATATGGAAAGAAGAATCTGTATGCTATTACCCGTAGTTTTCCGCTTCGGATTGACACTTGATGCAGTATTTCGCGGTCGGCATGGCGATAAGCCGGGCTTCGGGAATTTCTTCGTTACACATTGCGCAGACACCGTAGGTCCCTTCTTCGATTTTGGAAAGAGCCTCGTTGATGGACAAGAGACGGTTGCGATCATGCTCCGCCAAACCCAAAAGGACTTCCCTTTCGCTGTAATCGTTGCTTTGATCGACAAGGTCTCCATGAGCCACGATTTCATCGACGCTGTGTTTTTCTTTCATTTCTTGTAAGATACGATCTCGTTCTTTTTCAAGCGATTCTTTTAAAGATTTCAATCTTTCATTCATATTTTTTTTCTTGGAACCGGTCTTTGTTTTTGTCTTGGCCATGATAACACTCCATGCTTTTTTTTATTGAGCGCGTGAATCATAAAGCCGACTTTCTTCCGGACTTTCCATTCGACTTCATGGCTATTTGGAGTAAGAAAAATACTGTCGTCATTCCTTCTTGTCAATGGTGTTGTTCCAATTGTACCATCTGGAACGTTACCATAGAATTATAGACATATTGAATTTCAAAATTGTTTATCAAAGAATAGTAGAATGTATTCTACCTTAACATTATTATACCGTGATTGAAAAAGAACGCCGGTATTATGAACCGGAATCATAAACTTATTGCAAAATTTCGATAGAGGGATATGTGTATGCTAACCAGAGTTCGTCTCGCTTCATGTTTTTCACAAGTCATTCTTGTTTGTTTTTGGGGATGGGGGATGCTTGTTCCTAATGTGTCGGGTGAAGAATTATCGGTCTCCAATCGTGAATCCGCTGTGGATGAAGTCGATTATCATCCAAAAGATGGAGCGGTCACGGATACCAATCCCCCCGGTTTTGTTTGGCTCCCGGAAAAGAACGCGGCGGTTTACATTCTACAATGTTCGCATGAGAAAGATTTTTCATCCGTTGATTATCAAGTCAATGGATTGTATCTCAATGTTCACTGCCCTGCATATGTGTTTGAAGCCCGAACATGGTATTGGCGGTATACTTATCTCGATGATGCGGGGAATATGGCTCAATGGAGTACCGTTCGTTCCTTTACTATTCCGGAAGATGCAGTGCAGTTCCCGCAACCTTCGTTGGACACTGTGCTCGCTACTCTTCCTGAGAAACATCCAAAGATTCTATTACGGCCTGAGATGCTTCAAAATGTTGTGTCCGAATTGAAGAAGGATCATCGCTCTTTATGGAATGCGTTTCTTGAACATGCCGATCAGATGATAAAAACACCCATTGTTAAAGAAGAGCCTTCTCCCTACCCAGGAGGACGAATGCGCACACGGCAAAAAATGGATATCGACTTGTGGCGAAAAAACCGAAGAATCGTTCGTAAGGCGGTCGAACATGCAACGAACCTTGCCTTTGTTTATTTGTTGAGCGGTGAGGAAAAGTACGGAGAACGGGCAAGAGATTGGATTATGGCCGTCGTTTCATGGCCGGCGGATGGTACGACAAGTTATCGGTATAACGATGAATGCGCAATGCCGATACTGAGCCGGATTTCTCGCGCGTATACTTGGGCCTATGAGGCGCTGAGCGAGCAGGACCGTCAAAAAATAATTGAAACAATGAAACAACGGGGACAAGAAGTGTTCACTCATTTACATCATCGTTCCCAGCATACGGTTCGTCCGTTCAGCAGCCACAATAATCGCGCCTGGCATTTTTTGGGTGAGGCAGGAATCGCATTTATTGAAGACATTCCCGAAGCGAAATTATGGCTGTCTTATGCCTTGGATGTTTTTTTCAATGTATACCCGGTATGGGGTGGAGTAGACGGCGGCTGGCATGAAGGAGTGGCTTATTGGAATTCTTATATGAGCAGAATTACATGGTGGCTGGATATCATGCGAGTGGGTTTTGGCGTCGATGGTTATCGGAAACCTTTTTTTCGCCAGACGGGGGATTTTCCTTTTTATGTGAATCCTCCCGGTTCGATTCATGGTGGATTCGGCGATAGCTCTGACCATTACGAGGCGGGCAGGAATGCCTCACTGATGCGTGTCTTTGCCGCTCAGCTCGAAAGAAAAGATTGGATGTGGTACGCCGCACAATATCCTTCTGAATATCCTCCGGATCAACCAAGCTATGAAGATATATTCCATGCTTTGTTGGAAGATGTTTCCGCAGAGAAACCGAAAGGGAGACCCGAATCCAAAATATTCCAGGATGTGGGAATTGCTTCTCTCCATTCCGATTTGTTTGATCCGTCAGATGATGTGCACTTTTTGTTTAAAAGCAGTCCCTTTGGAACTCAGAGCCATGGATTCAACGCGCAAAATTCATTCAATCTTGTTGTAGGAGGGATTCCGATATTATTTGGATCCGGTCATAGAGATTGGCATGGAAGTCCACATCATGTGAATTGGATGTGGGAAACATTTTCGGATAACAGCATTACTGTCAATGATCAGGGGCAGAAGAAGCATCATCCGCTGGCGAAGGGAAAAATCGTCGATTCGTATCTCAGCGATATCGTCGATTATGTCGCTGGGGATGCAACAGAAGCGTATGAAGGACGATTGAAAAAATTTGTTCGACATGCATTTTTCATCAAGCCGGATACGATTATTCTCGTGGATGATTTGGAAGCGCCACAACCGTCATCGTTTCAATTTCATTTGCATTCGAATGAACCATTCCAAATTAACAACCAATTTGAGATCGACACGACCAATAAGATAAGCAATGTACGAATAGCATTCGCTTCGCCCAGTGAAGTCCGGATTCAGCAAACCTCCGGCTGTATTCCTGCATCCGCCGGATTTGATGCCACTCAATGGCATATATGTGTGGAACCAAAAGAAAATAAAGAAACAACAAAGTTTGTGACTTTGCTCAAGGTTCATGAACCCAACCGGAAAGTGAGTCTAATCGTTAATAAAGCGATGAGCGGTTCAAGAGAAATTATCGGAATGTTATTTGATGATATGAAAGTTGCTCTCGTGTTCAACCCGGAGATGACGGAATATGGTTTGGGAGGGGTTTCTACAGATGCATCGATGTTGTTCATCATTGAATATACCTTTCGAAAGGAAGATGTTCATGTCCTGAGTGTTGGATCCACATTTTTACGGATTGTCGATAATGAAATCTACAGAAACGACGGTCGTGGTACCTTTCTTGCACGGTGGGAAGAAATTCGTAACGATTTGCAAAAAATCAAACCTAAATAATGCGAGATTCAGGCGGGAAGCAAAGCATTTCCAATGGATTGGAAAATGGACGGTGTTTCATGATTTTAAAAAATAGTGCTCATTCGACGAAGCGATATGTGTTTCCGTGTATGGGTTTTGGATGGATTTTGTTCATTTCTTTTTTCTGTTCCTGTCAACAATCAAAAGTGGGGGAAATCGAGGGAACAGTCGCGCTTGCAGGGCAGACGGATCTGGAAGGAATTCAAATACTTCTACCCGGCACCCAATATCGTGCGATAACCAATCGTGACGGTGGATTTACCATTGTCGGATTGCCTCCTGGGGAATATGAAGTGGTCATGAAACACCCGGGATATTTTGACCATCGCGAAACAGTTCTTGTAAAGAGAGGTGAACGTTCCCAACTGCCACCGGTCGAATTAACCAAAGAAGTCGTTCCAGCCGGGAGCATCAGTGGATTTATTCGTCTTCCGAATCGAGAAAATCATGAAGGCATAATCGTGGTGCTTCTTTCCACCGAGTTCAGCGTATCGACCAGCAAATCGGGTTTTTTTCGTATGGATGATGTTCCTCCCGGTACCTATGTTTTACTTGCGATGAAAGAAGGTTGGCTTCCCGCCTACCAAAAAGATATCGAGGTAAATAATGGAGTAGAAACTCAGATTCAAGAAGTTGAATTGAAGTCAGCGGGCTTTATTCTTGAACCGTCTCCTTCGAATCAAGGAAAGGGTTCTTATGTGCTTCGAGGATCGGCATTTTTGGAAAACTCCCGCAATCATAAAGGGATTCGTGTCAATGTAGAGGATATGCCCACTACCTATGCTGTCACGAGTGCCAGTGGTTTTTTTGAAATTTCCGGACTAAATTCCGAACCCAAGACTTTGATTTTTTCTCACGAAGGGTATCAGGATTATGTGCTGCCGAATCGCGCTCCGGTTCCTGCTACCTCAAGTTCCACTATCGGATTTATTATTACGCTTTATCCCGATGATACCGGCGAGAAAAAAAGTGGAGTGGGAATTTTGCAGGGTCATGCTTATCTGAAAGAAGAAGACGATCATGCAAATATTACAGTTCGACTACTGGGAATTGCTCAATCGGTCTGGACGGATGTCGAAGGGCGTTATATGTTCGTGGGCGTTCCAGCCGGAACGTATATCTTGGTGGCAGAGCACCCGGGATATCAAATGGGTAGGATTTATGGTGTAAATGTCCTTCCGGAACAAGTTTCACAAGCAACAGATGTCATTCTTATCCCTGCAGAGGAAAACGAAGAACCGGGAACAGGAAGTGTTCGAGGCACAGCTTTTTTAGAGGGGGAATCGGATCATGGAGGAATTACCGTTGCTTTGGAGGGAACCCCTTTCAATGTTGTAACCGGTCCAAGCGGGGAATTTGTGTTGGAGAATATTCCAGTCAATGCCTACACACTGATCTATTCGAAAGGGGGGTATAAAAATTTTTATTTGGACGGAGTCGATGTATTAGCCGATCAATCGGCTGTATTGGATCCGGTTATTTTACAAAAAGATGTCGAACCTCCTTTTGTTGTTGAAACATTTCCACGAGACGGTGCGCGGAATGTTCCGATTGTCGGTATGGTGGATATCATTGTCCGTTTCAGTGAACGAATGGCCGCTGATTCCGTCAAGCGTGCGATTATCATTGAACCGCAAGTGGATTTCGATGCGTTTTTTAATCGCGAAAGCGAACTGTCGGATATGGATGTCCTTCACATACGTCTTTATCAAGAGGCACCGGTTCCCGTTCAATTTCGAACCCGTTACAACGTGGTGATCACTCCCGAAGCAAGG
Organism: uncultured bacterium; assembly: GCA_964412555.1. Taxonomy (GTDB): domain Bacteria; phylum Hinthialibacterota; class Hinthialibacteria; order Hinthialibacterales; family Hinthialibacteraceae; genus CAYPPG01. The sequence continues at coordinate 6,087 of CAYPPG010000021.1, read as the reverse complement.
ACTCCGAAAGGAGTGCGGTTAGCGGAGCCCTATGGATTTTCTTTTACTACAGATGGACCTTTGATCATCAATACTGTGCCTCCCGTCGGTGCACGGAATGCGTTGATCAATACGTTGCAGCCGATCGTAATCGAAACCAATGCTCCTATTGATCCCAATTCTTTTGAAAGGTCGATTCGTTTTAATCCCAAGCCGGACTCTGTTCCTGTCTATGATTATGCACCCACGAATTTGGGTACGCGAATTATGGTACGTGTGAATCTTCGTCAAAGTGCGCGCTATCGAATTCAAATCGATAATTCGTTACGCACCGTCAATCGCCAACGATTCGGGAATACACCCTTTTTTCTTTACTTTACAACAGCAGGACCGGCTGGTCCGGGTATCGAGCGTTATTCACCAAGGCGGAGAGAGTGAGAATCCAATAACCGGAAATAAATACGGATTATTGTTATTCGGGGTTGACAACCCCAAAACACTATGATAGAAATGATTTGTGATGCGACGATCACCCGCGTGGAGCCGGACGGTTTCACTGCGGAACACTCCTGATAAGATGGTGTTATTTGTTTGTCCGGATTTATATATTTTTATTATCACCAAAATCAGGAGTAATCCCAAACGTCATTTGGGAAGCAGCATCCTGCACCATTTTTTGACGAAAGGAGGTGACACAGGATGAAGAAACTGAAAGGTTTTACGCTGATCGAGCTGTTGATCGTTGTGGCGATTATCGGTATCTTGGCTGCGATTGCTGTGCCGAACTTTTTGAACGCGCAGGTTCGCGCCAAAGTCGCTCGTGCGGAATCAGAAATGCGGAGTTTGCAGAACTCGTTAGAGTCTTTCTTTATCGATAACAACTCCTATCCGCCGATGGACACGGATCGTATTCGTATGCGCCGTCAGTACAGAGGTGTCGACGATGCCGGTGATGCAGTTCTCAATATCGCCCACATCTCAATCGGAACTCGCGGTGATCGCCGAATCTATCTGACAACGCCGGTAGCCTACATTTCCAACATTCCCTATGATCCTTTTAGAGGTGACGGTAATGAGTTTGGATACGGTTATGGTTCCAATGGGCAAAGTTACTATATGTTGACCAGTTATGGACCGGATGGCCAGAACGGTAATGGCGCCAACCAAGGCGAACTCGACCCACGTGAATACACAGGTGCTCGCGTGAGCGATACCCGCCGTGCGGGTGTGCGAAAAAGCAATTTCACATTGGCGGAATTGATGTACAATCCCTCCAATGGAACCTCCAGCACAGGTGATATTCTTCGCGTTGGTCCATAATTCTTTATTATTGTTACGGATCGTCAAGATGGGGGAGTTACTCCCCCATTTCTTTTTGTATGAAACGCCATTTTTGTTCTTGGATGTATCGAATCGCGTCGTGGATGATCATTATCAGCACGGCGCTGATTTTGTTAGAACTCGGTCAATTTCATCCCTGGCTTCTTGATCGTTTGAACGCTGTTCCTCTTTCCTTTTGGTTCATTTGTTTGGCATTCCTTTTTCCCTTTCTCATTTCCCGGCAGGCGATTCAAAGTGGGTGGTTATTTTATCTACGTGTGTACCGTTTTTTGTCAAAACGGTTGATTTCGTCACCAGTCGTGACCAGTGCACTCATTTTTTTTCTTTCATTGGCCATTTTTTGGTATTTTCGTATAAACCGAGCCGATTCCGGTGATATCTGGCATTTCGAGCATGCTGCGGAACAAGGGTATGCGTTCTTGGTCGAACATGCTCCTTTGGAAACATTGATTCGGTGTTGGCTTTCGGAACTATTGCGCATTTGGCCGGAAACCAATCTGGTGACTGTTTATCGGATTTTGTCGTGTATCTATGGTGGTATATATGTTCTGACCATTGCTTTTCTCAGTTTGCGTTTTTCTCCTCCTTTTTCTTGTCTACTTCCCTTATTCTTTCTGATTACTCCTGTTTTGAATATTTTCTGCGGGTATCAGGAGGTATATGCGTTGCCGATTTTGGCTCAGGTAGCCTTTTTATTTTCCGGATTGTTTTATTTGCGAGACCGAATTCCGTTGACATGGGTCAGCTTTTGTTTTGGAATTGCGGTTGCTGTTGCATTTTGGAACGGTGTATTGGGAATTTCTTATCTATATCTTGTCTGGATCGCATGGAATAAGAAACAACTCACTTTGGGCGAATGTGTTTTGCAGATATTGCTTGTAATCGTCCCAACCTTGGTTTCCTTGGCTCTTCTCGAATCCTATGCGAATCCTTTTGCGGGCATTATTACGAGAATAGGGAAACCATCCCTGCTTATACCTTTGAACCAAACGGCTCAAGTGGCTGGTTATACGACATTTTCTTCCGTTCACCTTGCCGATTTCGCCAACGAGGTGTTGTTGATTCTTTTTGTTCCATTTGCGTTGATTTTATCCGGTCTTCCATGCCGATTTCGGAGAATCATGAGAAAATTCCGTCATTCTTCTTACACTTTTTTAGTGTATGCCGGAATTCCGGTTTTGATGTTGGGGTTTCTGTATTATTCCTTTATCGGTTTTCCCCTTGATTGGGATTTATTCACTTTCATGTTTCCGACAATCTCATTACTAGGAGTTACAACGATGAGCGATTCATTTTACTCCCGAGTTTGGAGAAAAAGACTGTTGATCCTTTTTTTGTGTTGCGCGGGTTTATCTGCCGCATGGATTTTGCAAAATGCTCTTTTTTGGCGATATCCATTACTACTTCATCACCTGGGACCTGCGGTCAGTGTGGTTATCCCGGATTTTTATTATAAACAAATGGATAAAGCGTTTTCTGCAAAAAATGAAACCAATCTTTATTGGTTGGCAGACCAGGCGTTGGAAGAATCGCCTGATAAATATCGAGAGATTTTGGAATTTATGGATGATTGGATGGTCTCAACACTTGGGAATCTGCCAGCGCGAGCTTTTGATTATCCCGGCTGGGCCTGCGATTTGGTAGTTGATCCGAACGTTCCGGACCGGCTTTTCCTATTCGACAAACGGGGAAGAATTTTTCTCTATGAACAAAAACGGCTTCACTGGATTTATTCACCTCAAAAACCACTCGAAAAGGATATTGTCGCTGGGGATTTAACCCTGGATGGTTCAGCAGTAATGTTGATGGAAAGTGGAAAAATTCTGAGTGTTACCCAAGACATATTGGCTAATGGAATATCGGGCAATGTTGTGTGGGGGGAGGCCGAACTCCTTACTACTTTTCTTTCTCCCCCTCCGTCCAATCGTGATCTGCCTGTTGCCATGGTAGACCTTGCGGTTCGCAAAAGTGACGGGGAAATCTGTGTATTGGATAATTTCAATCGTGTTTGGGAGTCATTCACCGGGAAATTGTTGTTGGAAGGAATTCCATCCTACAAAGAGGCGATGGCGTTAGATTTCACCTATTCCCATCAACCTGTCACAATCGATGTTCACAACCGGCTCTCTTATAATAAGGACGAATTGACATTTCCCTTTGAAACTCAATGGTTTTATCCCATTGTGCGGGATTTTTCTTTTTCCCATGATGAAAAGGGTTTGCAAACGCTCGATTTAAACGGCAACATTCATTACACCGGTTCAACATTGATTTACGAAGACACTGTTTCGCCCGGTGAGATTACCGATCGATATACACGACTCGTTTCACTCCCCCATCGTGATACTCTTGTTTTGCTGGATAATCGGTATCGTGTTCAGGAAACGAATTTGGATAAATACGGATTCAATACTCGAGAAAAAATCAGCAGTATGCTGAAAGCAGGGAATTATTCCTCTGCCTACAAAGTGCTCTCGCTGTTGTGGCTCAAGGGAAGTCAATACACTTCTTTGTGTTATGATTTGGTCGATACGGAAATGATTCGTGCAGTGAGGGGCATTCAAATGTACAAACTCCATGAAGCTATTCCGATGTTGATCGATGCATTCCCCGTTTCAGAAGAAATGATTATTTTTTTGGATCGATGGGGCCGCATGATCTGTGAAAACAAAGGAGTAACATATCTTATTGAAAATTCGGGACTTACATCATGGCCTCGCAGTGAAGCCGTTGATGGAACCCTTGCGAATCGCCACGTTTTGTTTTTGTGTAAAGATGGAACCGTATGGACCTATCGCTATGAATATTTTTTGGGAGAAGAATTGTCACCTTTTGAGAGAGCACCTGTATTGTGGGCAAACTTACATGATATTGTTGGGGGAGAGGAATGGATTGGAATAGAATCAACAGATACTGGAGAACAACTTGTTGCTCTATCCGCCAGCGGAATCCTGTTGAGGATCGATTTACATGACAAGAATCTTGTACAGCGTTTTGATCTGCCAAGAAACCAGGGAAAATTTTTTGACTTTGATTATCAGGAAGATATGAAAGGATTTTCGGTGGCGTACACTTCGAAATCCGGCCCGGCTCGAGTCTATAAAGAGCATGATGAACAAATTATGGATGTTCCGCAAAGCGATTTCGGATGGGAAGTGATTAGTGACATCGTTTTTTCAGAGGGGGATAACATTATATTGTTGGATAAATATGGAGTAATCCATCAATATAATCAGAAGATGCAATTCTCGGAAAAGCCTTATACAACGATTATGGATGCGATTGCCTTCCGTTTCTATCCGTCTTCCAAAAAAGCGATTTGGTTACGCAGTAATGGAGAAATCAAAAAATTGAGGTATCATTGATAAGGTGTGTGAAAAGATCGTTTTTGGCTTGTTTCTTCCGGTGATCGGTGGGGGACTTCAAAATTAGCTCTTGACAAATACCTAACTTGTTACTATAACTACCTTTTTGCAAATAAATACCATCAATGTTCATCCACAGAAAGAGGTTTTTTATGCCATCTGGGAAAAAAAGAAAACGAACCAAGATTGCTACTCACAAACGAAAGAAGAAAAGACGTTTGAATCGTCATAAAAAGAAGAAAAAATAATTCGTATTCATGCTCTTTTTCGGAAATGATATATTCGTAAGAGAAGTATTCTCAAAACAATAAGGGCACATATAGATGGAAATTACAGAAGTAAAAGTCTATCCGGTTAAAAAACCCGATGATAAGCTGAAGGCTTTTGTCACGATTATCCTTGATGATTGTTTCGTGATACGTGACTTGAAAATTATCAACGGTAATTCCGGACTTTTTGTCGCTATGCCGAGCCGCAAAAAGACCGATGGAACATATGCCGATATCGCTCATCCATTGAACTCAGAAATGCGAAAGCAGATGGAAGATTGTGTGTTGAGTGAATACAAACGGATAATTGAAGAATGCCCTCCTGAAGAATAAATTAAATCGAATTTTACGGTGAAAGGCAGGAATAGAACTGCCTTTCACAGATTTGATAATTCTTGGAAGCAAGTCATTGAGTTTTTCATTCCTTATCATTGCCACCCTTTGTGATTGGTCCTATTCGATATAAGTCGTGGTCTATTGACGATATTGCTTTGTTCTTGATATCGATCATTTGATTTCATTTGAATTTTACATTTAAGAAAAGGTAAGAAAATATCGCGTATTCATGAAATAGCGGTGTTTTCGTTGTGAATTACAAAAAAAGCTTGTCATGAATTTACTTCAACGAAATCATCAATAATGAATGTTCATGTACATTTGTTTTCGGTTGATTCGATCTAACAAATTGAAAATTATGGGCTTATCCTTGATAAATTTGAATTGCTCATAAGTTGTTGATAAAGAAATGCAAGTACGATCTAAGTTCAATAAAAACAATGGATTATTCTATGTTCGCTTCGTGAGTATGCCTGTGAATAACTTGTGAGTTTTGTGAATAAACCGTGGGAAAAATGAAATTTGTGCTTAGATAACTCTATAGATTTATTGATCTTGGAAGATGAGACTTTCAGCAGGGAAAATATTCTGTGGATAAATTGTTGATTGAAAATAGGTACAGAGGCGTTACTCAGATAGATTGAATTTCATTAAATCGATCCGCACGCTACTATCGTACATATTTCTGTTGGGGAAACAAAAATATTGAAGAAACGTTATAATAGAAAAGCCCCCTTTTGAACTTGTCAATAGCCGGGTACCTTTGACCCCCCTGGAGTCGGTTAGGTGTGACCCGT
>CAYPPG010000020.1:47839-112254 GCA_964412555.1 uncultured bacterium | reverse complement strand
TGAGGAAGTGACTTAATGCGCTGAAAGATGCGGCCAAGGATGGCCGCGCTCCCAGGTTGCGCTCCCAGTTATAGAGAGAAGAAACTTAAAAGGTACAATGCGATTACAAAGGTAAAAATGGAACAGAGGGTTGTCAACATGATAATGGAGCTGGCTAGGGCTATATCGCCTTTAAGTTGAGAGGCCATGACGTAAGAAACCATAGCCGTGGGAGTGCCGATCATGAGGACTCCGATGGAGAGGTCCAAATTTGTGACATCGAGTAGATAAAGAATCAGCGCACCAATGAGGGGCAGCCATACCAGTTTAATACTTGCGGCGATGGAGGCTCGCACAACATCGCCTTTCAATGCTTCGAGGGAGAAGCCCCCGCCGATGGCAACGAGAGCCAAAGGCAAGGTCATATTGGTTGCGATATTCAAGCTGCGATCCAGCAGTGCAGGAAAAGGGATAGCGGCGAAACTCCATGCGATCCCGGCAAAAGAAGCGATGATCAGCGGATTCAACACTATTTCTTTGATCAGCTTTCCGTAGCCATTGGGTGTATATTGATGGTGAGGAAGCAGAAGAGATAGAATGGAAAAAAAATTGAGGGCAGGAACCATGAATCCCATCAAGATACTCGCGCGTGTCAATCCCTCTTCTCCATACGCATTGAACACCACGGCCAAACCGACATAGGCAAGATTGCCACGAAAAGAACCCTGGCAGAAGGATCCTTGCTTTGCAGGTGAATAGCGGCGCAGAGTAGTATAGGCATACGCCAGAAAAAAACCGACTGCAATTGTCAAGACAGCCCCTCCAACCAGTTTTCCATTGAAATTGTTCAAGAAGTCGGAAGTTCCTATCTTATAAAAAAGGAGCAAAGGCAATAAAACGACAAAAAGCAAACGATTGGTTTGGGCAATAAATCCGTCATCAATAAAATGAAGGCGTTTCAACAAAAAACCCAAGACCATCACGGCAAAAACAGGGATTACGATGGTGAGGATATCGAGAAAAAGTTGCATAGCGGTATTCATTCATGAATCGTCGGATTTGCTGTTGATGCTATCAATATACTATTCTGTAATGATTTCGTCAATGAGGATTTTACTAAATTTTAAAGATAAATATAACAAAATACAAGGAAACGAATAAGTATTCGAATGAATTCAGCTTTCGCCAACATTATATTCGTAACATCGCAAGAATGTCGATTCGAGTTCCATAGGAGGTGTCGATTATGGATCAATGGGGAAAAACCAGTTTATTTTTATCGATCTTGTCTTTATGTATAAGTACACTTCTCTCTGCTGAAGATAAAATGGTTTTTTGGGATACACAGCGCAAAGGCGCCAATGGAGGAGGGGGAGCAAACCACCAAGAATGGTTCCAGGCCGCCAGTGAACTTGGATTGGAATATATCCGCTTATCACCGGCCACTTGGAAAGCCGCCCGCCGGGATTTTCTCATCGGGGATGCGGATCAATACAAAGGGATCCCAAAACCTGACCTCGAAAAGCTGTTACATGTTTTGGATATTGCTAATCGTTATGGCGTGAAAATCGTTCTCACCATGTTTAGCCTTCCAGGGCAGCGATTCCGACAACACAACGACTATCAATTCGATTACCGTATATGGACCGATGAAAGGTATCAAACACAGGCTTTGCAATTTTGGAAAGACCTGGCAGGAAAACTGAAAGACCATCCGGCAATCGTTGCTTACAATCCCTTGAATGAACCGCATCCCGCCCGCAAGGACGGTTTTGAATCCGGGAGAGATGGATTTCATGAATGGTTGGATGAGAATCGGGAGGGGACAGCCGACTTAAACCGATTTAATCGCCGAGTCGTGAAAGCGATTCGCGAGGTGGATCCCCATACACCGATTCTCCTCGACTGCTGTTTCCATGCCACCCCGGAAGGAATGCAATATATGCAACCTCTGAAAGAAAAAAACATCCTCTACTCTTTTCATTTTTATGAACCATGGATTTTTGTCACCTACCGGATCAACAAAAGCCGTTTTTCCTATCCATCAAAAATGCCGGTTGGCTCTTCCGATAAAACGAAGCCGTGGACGATCGAAACACTGAATAGACGTTTTCAAACGCCTATTGTCTGGGCCAAACGCCATCACATCCCTTCCAATCGTATCGTAGTCGGTGAATTCGGATGCGATCGACGTGTCGCTGGAGCGAAGGAATATTTAAGGGATCTGATCGAGAAATTCAACCACCATCGATGGCACTGGGCATTCTATTCATTCCGGGCGCATGATTGGGACGGTCTGGATTACGAACTGGGAACCGAAAAACTCGGGTGGAAATACTGGCAAGCCCGTGAAGAAGGAAAATCGCATGAAGAATTGATTCAACGCCGGGACAATCCTCTATTCGATGTTATAAAAAATGAATTTGTAAGGGAATAGGAGGATTTCGGCGAATCGATCCATCATGCACCACTTATACAATTGATTGAAAATCTGTTTCCTTTTATAACGACCAGCCTTCGCGGTAAGGGGGATTGAGGTAATGGTTTGCGATTCTGTTGTTGGTGAATCGAGCATTTTCGCTGTCCCATTCGAGTGTTTGCTGGTCATAAATAGTAGCGATAACACCGAGTAGGGCCAGTTCGGTGAGGGGACCGCCGTAATTGAAATTGGAGCCAGCGGGTTTGCCGGTTTTGCAGGCGCGAATCCAGTCCTGATGGTGACCGCCTTCGACACGGGGGATGAATTCGGGAGGATTCTGGTAATCTTTCGCTTTTGATACGGGAAGAATTTTGCAGTTGCCTGCGCCGTGAGATCCGTGCAGGATGCAGCCTTTTTCGCCGATGAGAAGAGCACCCGCTTTCGAGTTCCAATCTCCTAATTTCTCGTCCTTTAATTGAGGGAGATCGAGTTCTTGTCCATATGTCCAAGTTACTTTGACAGGAGGCATTTCGCCGCGAGCGGGGAAATCGTACTCAATCGAGGAAGAGAGAGGAAAACGTTCAGGGGAGTACACACCTTCACCGTTTGTAGCGGTTATGCACATTGGAGCATTCAATTTGAGCGCCCAAAATGTCGGATCGAGGATGTGGCAGACCCAGTCGCCGAGTACACCAGTGCCGAAATCCAACCAACTGCGCCAGCTACCAGGTAGATAGTCGGGATGATAAGGACGTTCCGGAGCGGGACCAAGCCAGAGGTCCCAAGATAAAGATCCCGGTACCGGCGGAATCTCTGAAGAACGAGGTTTGCCGTTGCCGTAAGGACGGGTATACCACGCCTGCACTTCTTTCACCGGCCCGATTGCGCCATCCCAGACCCATTCACATAATTTTCGGATATCATCATACGAATGACCTTGATTACCGAGCTGGGTTTGGACACCATGTTTTTCCGCGGCGGCCATCAGACAACGGACTTCATGAAGGTTGTGGGCGAGAGGCTTTTCGCAGTACACATGCTTCCAGCGTTGGATGGCTTCCATGGCGATAACAGCGTGGGTGTGATCCGGAGTGCTGACCGCGACGGCATCAACGTCGGGGTGCTTATCAAGCATAACGCGGTAGTCGTGGTAAAAGGGGATACCTTCATATTTGTTTAAAGATTTTGCGGCTTGTTCCTCGTCTACATCACAAAAGGCAACGAATTGTTCTCCCTCCAATTTACCGAGATTATGGCCTCCACGGCCTCCGATACCGGCAGCGGCAATGGCCAGTTTGTCGCTTGGTGGGGTGGATTTTTCACGTCCCAAAATGTGAGGAGAAATGAACATGAAAGCGGCAGTTGCGACAGAGGTTTGTTTCAGAAAATCTCGGCGTGTCGATTGTGAATGTGTTTGTTTCATGGTTGTTGCTCCATGGTTGGTTGATACGCGATTAAAATTTTGATGGATCGTAATGCGTGACCTATCCTATGGGTATAAGATAAAAATAATTTTACACAAGAATCTCTTCGGCGATTGTAAAGAATGCTTGGAGGAAAGGCAAGGTGTGCACAAATTATACAAGTATGTGTAATTTGGAAATATAGACGGAAATTGTCTCAGTATTCGTTTTTTTCGTGACGGATGGTGTTGATTAGGCTGCCTTGGAGAATGATTTTTTGTTGGCGGGGTGTCAGCGAATGTTTTGTCGAGTATTGTTTCTCTTTGGTTTTGTTTTCAACCGGAATCGTTTGATTTTGAAGTGCGTCACGAGCGTTCGCAAGGCTTAACATGTCGTCTTGGTCGATGGTTTCCCAGTCATCGGGATTTTCAAACACCAGCGGCAGAACTCCGAAATTGATCAAATTCTGCCGGTGAATACGAGCAAAACTTTTGGCAAGTACCACTTTCAGACCAAGATGCCTCGGTGCGATAGCGGCATGTTCGCGGCTCGATCCTTGTCCATAATTGTCGCCGCCTACGATAAAGAATCCCTGTTTTTGATATTCCATCGCCCGTTCATAAAAAGTCTCATCTACTTGAGAATAAACAAATTTGCTGATTTCGGGAATATTGCTGCGGAAAGGCAACACTTTGGAGCCGGCCGGCATGATTTCATCGGTAGAGATATCGTCAGCCACTTTAATAAGTACCGGACCTTCAATTGAATCGGGTAAGGCCTCCAAGGGGGTGAGAGAAACGATGTTAGGGCCTTTTTCGAGTTCCACATCTTCATTGCGATCCGCAGGGGGGATCAGCATGTCTGTATTGATGACAACTTGTTCCGGTTTCGGCTCATTAAAGTGCGGATATTCCATATCAAGAGTTCGTGGATCGGTAATCACACCGGTTAGTGCCGAAGCGGTAGCGGTTTCAGGACTGCAGAGATAAACTTGATCTTCTTTCGTTCCGGATCGGCCGGGAAAGTTTCGCGGGACGGTTCGCAGGCTGATTTGACCGGTAGCGGGCGCCTGCCCCATGCCGATACAACCGTTGCAGCCGGCTTGATGCAGTCGTGCGCCGCATTGGATCAAATTCGACAAATATCCCATCGAAGTCAGATTCTGCAGAACCTGGCGGGATGTCGGATTGATATCGAATGAAACACGATCATGGACTTGTCTGCCATCTACGATCAAAGAAGCGATACCGAAATCGCGCAAGCCGGGATTGGCAGAGGAACCGATGTAGGATTGATAGATTTCACGTCCTGCCACTTCACGCACCGGAACGACATTTCCAGGAGAAGTCGGGAGAGCGATGAGCGGTTCCAGGTCATCAAGAATAATTTCATCATGCTCATCAAATTCAGAATCTCGATCCCGGTACAATTCTACCCAGCAGTCTTCACGGCGCTGTTGCTTGAGAAAGAATATTGTAAGACCATTCGAGGGAAACACACTGGTAGTTGCGCCGAGTTCTGCACCCATATTTGCAATGACATGACGATCCATGATGCTCAAAGTGGGCACGCCGGAGCCGTAATATTCAATAATTTTCCCCACACCACCATCCACACCGTGGCGGCGCAGCATTTCGAGAATAATATCTTTGGCGCTGACCCAGGGAGGCATTTCGCCAATGAGTTTGACTCCCATCACCTTGGGCATTTCAAGGTAATACGGCTTCCCCGCCATCGCCATTGCCACCTCAAGACCACCCGCGCCGAACGCCAGCATTCCCAGAGCGCCGGCAGCACAAGAATGGCTGTCGGAACCAAGCAATGTTTTGCCAGGCTCACCAAAATATTCCATATGAAGAGGATGACTCACACCGTTTCCCGGCCGACTGTACCAGACTCCGTATTTTTGACAGGCACTCCGGAGAAACAGATGGTCATCGGGATTTTTGAAATCTTCCTGAATCAAATTGTGATCGACGTATTGAGCGGATAATTCGGTTTTGACGCGGGGGATTTCCATAGCCTCGAATTCCAGCATCACCATAGTCCCGGTTGCGTCTTGGGTTAAGGTTTGATCGATCTTGAGACCAATTTCCTCACCCGGTTTCATTGTGCCTTCAACAAGATGTGATTCGATGAGTTTGTGTGTTAAGTTTTTACCCATAATACCCCACCTTTTCATTATTCAAGGTGGGATAGTGCAAAAACTGTTCCATAAAGGCGGGAGGGTATTTTTCAATCGTTTTTCTTCAAGAAAACAACCCAATCTTCATCCTTGTCTTTGGGAGGATCATCGAGCGGGATGCGTTTGCCTGCCTCCACACTGGTTGGTTTTCCTTCGAACCGGCCGGTGCGGGGATTGTACCAGCGGAGTTCGAAAGTGCCGGTTGTCTGGGATAGGTCAATTGAACCGGTTGGGTGAGCGATGGGAAGATAGACTGCGTAGATTTCATTCGTTTTTGAAAAGACTTGTGCATCTAGTTCGAACGTTTTTCCTTTGCCAAGGCCGACAGGAATTGTGCCTTCTCCGGTGACGAGTTCATCCGCCGGTTCCATTTCCCAGAAGGGAAGGTTTTCTTCCATGAATTTGCGGGCATACCAGACATACTCCCAGAGTTTATCCTTTTCGCCGCTTTTGAAATCGTCGACCTGAAGGAGACCTTCAAGAATAAATTCAATCATCCCACCGGAGAGATAGACCGGCCACAATTTTTGTTTGCGATAGGCATCCGCATTGTCGATAGGAATGTGAGACGCTCGCTGTCCCTGATCCACCGTGAATTCATCCATCGAAACGGGGAGGGGACGTCCCGCTTGCTTTGTCGCCTGGCGAAATTCTTCACACAAAGTGTCGATACGGCGCTGATTGAGCTGGATGGAGGTCATATCGAAGCGTTCATCACCGAACATGAACCGCAATTTTTCTAAAGGATTGCCTGCCGAATGAACAGTAATTGGGTGATGATAGGGATCGACTTCGCCGATATAGCTGGCGAATTGCCGAATGCGTTCCGGACCGAAATCGAAACCGATATTGTATTCTTCACACAGATTCCATTCCAATGCGAGGTGATGGCCGAAGCGGGCGATGAGTTCACGGTAGTACAGTTTCCGCTCGACGCCAAGTTCGCCTTCATCGAGTTCTTTCTTGTTTGGGGCTTCCGCTTCATTCAACACGAGATGCAAGAATATCCCGTTTCGTTGAGCATGGTCAAAGACGATATTCCATTGATGGAGTTTAGAAATATCGAAATGAAGGTTGTCGTTTTTTGGATTTCCTTCCGGATCGGGTTTGCCGGACCAGGGCCAGACATCTTTGCCGTCCCCGCCGATGTTCATGGTCAGTGCATAGATGCTGTTGACATTTTTGCCCGCGAGATAGTTCAACGCTCCGATGATGGCTTTCCCTTTTCCATCATTCCAATCCGGATCCCCGTCCTGCCAGTCTTCTTTGTGAAGGGCGTATCGATGGCTGGGCGGTGTGTTGTCGAATCCGGCATAGGCAAGGAAATTTTCGGGACTGTCAGCCCCCCCGCGGATCCAATAGGAACCATCCCGAAATTTCAAGTAAAATTTCCCGACATATTCAAGGCGACCCCATTTCAAAAAGCCGGGGGCATTGGGATCACGTTCGGTGACAGTGAAATGGCCTTCCGTGCCGTTTAGCGGAAGAGGCTTGCCCGCGTTCGGATCGAGAGAGACAGCGATTTGATCTCCACTTCGGAAGGAGACCTTATATGACCACTTGCCTGCTTCATCCGGAGAAAAACAGACTTTCCATATTGTACCCGTATCGCCGTCTTTTCCATTTCCATCGTAGAAACCAGGAACGTTATAGACCACGCCGCGAGGGGCCGTGAAGTGAACTTGGAGACGGTAATCGAGAAAGGGATTCGGAGAGTCGGCAGTTTCGCTCGATTCCGGTCCTTCGAAGGTGAGGGTGAGAGGATGCCATTTTTGCACGTGCCCATTGGGGGTAGGAGCAGATTGTGCCATGAAAGAGAGAATTGTAGATAGAAGAACAATAGAGACGAGAAAAAGATTATTTTTCGTGATAACGAAATAAGAGATGATACGATTCATGATAGGAACTCCCCGATAAAGATTTAAAGCGAAATTTACATCAATCCTCTATACGGCCGAATGCTTGAAAAGCAAATCCGCATGGATTCCTAATTTTCATCGGAAAGAGTTTTATAATCCAGGGAAGTTTCTTGTATATTTCCAAATATATTTTACCAATTACCACTCTTTAGATACTCATCCATCGCCTGCGCCGCAATTCGGCCTTGCCCCATCGCCATAATGACCGTGGAACCGCCCGTGATCGAGTCACCGCCCGCAAAAACTCCCTTGCGGCTGGTCTTCCCGGTTTCGGGTTCAGCCACGATGACTCCCCATTTGTTGAGTTCCAGGCCTTTGGTTGTGTTCGGAACCAAGGGATTCACTCCGAATCCGAGCGCTGTGATGACCGTCTCGACCGGCATGATGTATTCCGATCCTTCAATCGGAACCGGGCGGCGGCGTCCGGAGGAATCCGGCTCACCGAGTTCCATCTGGATGCATTCCATTTCTTTAACCCAGCCGTCTTCCGTACCAATAATGCGGACCGGGGCAGTCAATAGGCGAAAATCGATTCCTTCTTCCTTCGCATGCTGTATCTCTTCATCACGGGCAGGGGATTCAGCCAAAGTTCGCCGATACACAATGGCGACATTTTCCGCTCCCATACGTAGACTAACGCGCGCAGCGTCCATCGCTGTATTTCCGCAACCGATAACGGCAACATTCTTGCCAACCGTTACAGGTGTGCTGTATTCGGGAAAACGATCCGCATGCATGAGATTAATGCGTGTCAAATATTCATTCGCCGTGTATACACCTTTGCAATTCTCACCGGGAATATTCATCATACGCGGCAAGCCGGCGCCGGTTCCCAGGAATACAACGTCGAAGCCATGCTTCTCGAAGAGTTCGTCCACCGTGATCGCTTTCCCGATTAAGGCGTTGGTATAGAATTTCACGCCTTTTTTGCGCAAGCCGTCGATTTCCATATCCACGACATCATTTGGCAAACGGAATTCAGGGATTCCATAGATAAGAACTCCGCCCAATCTATGCAAGGCTTCATAGACATGCACTTCGTGACCTCTGGCGATCAGATCACCGGCAACTGTCAAACTGGCGGGACCGGAACCGACAATGGCGACCTTTTTCCCGGTCGGCGGCGGCGGTGTCCATTCGAATTCTCCACCGTACATTCGCTCATAATCAGCCACAAATCGTTCCAGGCGGCCGATGGCAACCGGTTCCTTTTTATTACCTAAAATGCATTTGATTTCACATTGCGTTTCCTGAGGGCACACCCGGCCACAGATAGCGGGAAGTACGTTGGTTTCTTTGATGACCTTTGCCGCTTCCAGATATTCTCCCGCTTTCACATGTTTCATGAAACGAGGGATATCCACACCGACCGGACACCCGGCGATACATTTGGGTTTGCCACATTCGATGCAGCGGCTCGATTCCGCTGCAGCCAATTCTTCCGTAAAACCGAGGGCGACTTCGTTAAAATTCTTTTTCCGGACATCCGCTTCCTGTTCAGGCATGACCTGACGCGGAATATTCATTCGGTCTTTCGGTTTGAGTTTTTCATCTTTTATATCGATCCCTTCGGGAATATTTGGATTCCATACTTTATCGATTTCTTCAAGACTCGCATCGTAGGGACAGAGAGGTGAGTGAGCTTCTTCCTCGCCTTTATATACAGCAAATGCATGTTTTTCTTCATTCACATACCATTTTTGGCGATTCATCAGCTCATCGAAATCGACCTGGTGACCATCGAAATCAGGGCCATGATAGCAGGCGAATTTCGAATCGCCGTTCACATTCACCCGGCAACCGCCGCACATCCCGGTTCCGTCGACCATCAATGCATTAAGAGAAACGGTGCAACCGATTTCCAGCGGTTTGGTCATGTCGCTGACCGCTTTCATCATCGGAACGGGACCGATGGCGAAGGTGTGATCGACTTTGATCCCTTCATCCATGATTTCTTTCAGCACATCGGTTACAAATCCTTTTGTTCCATAGGAACCGTCATTGGTGGAGATGCGGACTTCATCGCAGGCTTCTTTCATTTTGTCTTCAAGGAGAATCAACTCCTTTTCGCGCGCGCCGATAACGCCGATCACCCGATTTCCCTGCTCTCGAAGTTCCTTGGCAATAGGTAGTAACGCGGCGACTCCATACCCACCCCCCAAACAAACAACTGTACCGTATTTCTTGATGGGGCTGGCTTCACCAAGCGGGCCGATAATGCTGTAAAACGAATCGCCGACATTCATCGAGCAGATTTCATTCGTGGTTTTTCCGATTGCCTGGATAACAAACAGAAGGCTGTCGTTTTCAAGGTTCGAGCCGGCAAGAGAAATAGGTATACGTTCCGCTTTTTCGTGCGGGCAAATGATCATGAATTGTCCCGGCTTGCGGGCATGGCTAACCAGGGGTGCTTTCGCCTCGAACCAGAAGGTATTCGGTGCGAGTTCTCTTTTTTCTAGGATTTCAAACATCACGGATGCTCCTTTTATTGTGTAGTCCTTTGCCTGCGTCTCGGACGAAACGCAACGAGGGTAGGGATTATGCACATTGGAATAGAGATTTTTTTAACTAAGCAGTTAGATATAAGTATAGTCCAACACCTATCATTCAGGAAGCGGCAGATGGGATATTTTCTTCAATTCATTATTCAATTCACAGATTTCTTCAATTTCATTCTCAGCATCGAGTTGGATAATAAATGTTCCTTTCGCTGTGGGGGGTGTATAGGGGATTTCATAGTGAACGGTTTTCGGTTCCAGATCCGTCAACGCTTCGATTCCTCTGCATCGCTTGCGAATTGTCGGTCCAATGGGAGGTGTAATCGTCATGGTAAAGGGATAAACCGGTGCGGAACCGAGATTATGCAGTGTAACAGACAATATACCGGGTTTTACTACTTTCAAATCGCCATTTCCAATCGCGAGATCGGGAAGCAACTTGGCATGAATGATTCGATTCTTTTGCTGGATGTTGAGTGAAATAAGCCGTTGCG
Source organism: uncultured bacterium (assembly GCA_964412555.1). Taxonomy (GTDB): domain Bacteria; phylum Hinthialibacterota; class Hinthialibacteria; order Hinthialibacterales; family Hinthialibacteraceae; genus CAYPPG01. The sequence continues at coordinate 101,357 of CAYPPG010000020.1, read as the reverse complement.
GGGGAAGAGTCAAATCAAATTTTTGCCCCTTTTCTTCAATCACGACATCTTGAGAGACCAAGATTTTTTTTGAATCCTGCATATCTGCAATGGTTATTTCATATGCACCTGGCGATAATCTCCATAATTGCATGAGAATTTCACAGGATTCGCTATTGAAGTTATACAATTGGGCCTGTAATTGGCTTATATCGGATTTTTGCACCAAAACGGCTGCATTGTCGCCGATTCCTTCCCAGGTAACCGCATGAAGCGGATAGTAAGTCGGATTCCCGAACGAACCGGTGATCATCGAAGCGAGAACCGTGCTGCCGGGTATCGACACCCTGTCGGTAAAAAGCACTTCTGTCGTGATCATGGGCAGATTGGAACTCAAGCCATTGATGATTCCTTCAAGTTCATTTTCCAAGCGGGATCGATCGCCGGTAAGTTTCATTCGCATCGTGCCGGTCGCCCATTTTAGGATCAAATCGTCGTATCGGTCATCGCCTGAAAGAGCGCGCCATTTTTCCACTACATCGAAGAAAGCGGGATTGTCATGAATCATCCCAACCCATTCGAGGCTGCCTGGCGTCGGTTTTTTGATATCGTACTCGCGATAAGTGCGCACAGCGTCCAAGGCGGCAAAGATGGGTTCGAGGGCAGATTCATCCCCTGTTTCCGCCCAAACGGCCAGCATAATGTGATATAATTTTGCCGTGTATCCCATCGCTGTGAGGTCGTCGTAGCCTTTTGTTTCCCACCAATTTTCGGCATATCCTCCAATGCGTCCTTCAGGGAAGGAGATCGACCCGGGGATGATTCCAGCTGGTTTGCCGTTCTCCCCTTGCCTCGCGGCTTTCACCCAGGCCGCTGTCCAGTCGGCTAATAATTGTGCCACAATCGGATGCTTGCTGTACCCCATCACCCATATTCCCGGTTTGACCGCCCGCCCATTAAGAGGAACATCCGCAGAGCGCGGTGGAGTATCGACAGTTTCCGTAGCGGAATAATAATGCGATTTGAAATGCAGATCCCCATTATTGTTATTTGCTGTCCAAACCTCTTTCATGCATTTCATGACGGCCATGCATCGTTCAAAATAGAGAGGATTCCCATGTTCCACCGCCATCATGAGTGGCTGTGTGTCGGAAACCGGTTCGGCAGCATGTTCCACGTCTCCGATCTCTTTTGCATAGCCGTTCTCAATCACCCCGGTTGCATACACTCCATCGGCAATGCGTTTTGCACCAAGTCGAGCCGTTTTATCATGCGTTGCCAACACAAGCGGAATCCAGCTGCGCAAAATTTCAACATCATCTCCCCACCCTCCACCAAGTTCACCGTTTTCTCTCTGGCGGTGGTTCACCCAATAATGGATCACTTCTCGCATACGCCCTAATGCTTCCCGCTGTAATGCCGCCCATTTCGGAGTATTGTCCGGAACCGGTTTGCTGTCATAAACCTGCCGGATCGATTCTCCCAAATACATCCTCACCAGCGGATGGTCAGGATAAAATTGTTTCAATTCCGTTGCATGTTGGCGGGCGAGCGCATAGCAATGCTTCCAGCCACCTTCTCTTCCATTCCAATATGCCACACGGGTTTTCAAGAGTAGTGCCAACGGGTAGAGCGGATCATTCGGCGCGACCGCGTTGCACAATTCATAGGCTCCCCAATAACGATGATAAATTTTCAATCCCGTCTTTTCGTTCGCTTGGGAAAATCCCCACATGCGGATGTACTCCAAAGCTGTCAGAACTCTTTCGTCTACTTCCAACCGTTCCCGGATTGCATTGGTTTGCTTATCGAAAGCCCGCAATTCCTTGATCGATTTGTGTAAAAGATCCAGCCGCGTTTCATCGGGAGTATCGATATGAGCCGCTATCGTGTCACGAATTGCAATCGTATTCAAAAAAGATGAATCTATTTCCGCTTCTTTGAATAGAGATAACGCCTTCTCAGAATTCATTTCATTCAAGACATCAAGAATCGGTTGATAATTGGCGTCCAATTTGCTGCTTATAAGTCTCGCTCCATCCCAAGCAATCGGCCACGCCGGTTTCGAGCGAATCCGCAAGCCGACAATAGAGCTTTTATTCTCACCAAGATACCAAAGCCGTCCACCCTCCGGTTCACTGCCAGTGTATTCCTTCCACGAATCCGGACGGGACGGTTCATAACCAACTTCGATTTGAATCATCTTTTCACTCACCCGAACCGGAACTTTTACACTCTTGATAAATGTACCGCCTTGCGATCCCCACACATTTCCCCATGCGTCGATGTTCTCGGCTAAGAGTACATCATTGATCGTCACCTTCAAATCATGCCGCCGCTGCTTGTAACGACCCAGAAAAACAGTAACCAGATACTCGCCGTTTGCAACATCCGCCCGAAAAACAATCGGCTTTTCAGATTCGAAGCCATCACGATATAAATCCTTGCCGGGCGGAACGACATGAAGTGGGTGATGCCGGTCGCCTTTCTCCGGCAATCCAGATTCGTCGTTAAAACCGTTCTGCGGCGGAGATAACCAGCCGTAACCTCTGTCAGTGGAATAGTTCGTGTCTTGGTAAACCGGAATCGCATCTTCTGCGAGAGGTGAATCCTTGATCCCCATGTCGTAAAGGATATTGAATTCTTCACAGAAGGATAAACTATTCATCAACAAAATAGTGAAAAAAATGGAGATGAAACGAATAGTATGCATGGGTGAACTCATCGTTTTGATATCTTCCAATGTATCAGATTGAAAAATCGGTGATTGTTTTACTATTGAACAATGAAATCGCTATATTTGAAGTGATGCTTCACATCGTGAATCCATCAGAAAAGCACTATATACCCCATTCATTTCCTGTATAATCCATATAGTAGAGCATTGTTATAAGGAACCATATGACCATGAACACGAAAGCAATCGCTTCGATTCCTTCTGCGGAAGATATCGATTACGATCAATTCATCACTGAGGATGAGACACCGGTGGATAATTTGTTTTCGGACCGTCAACAGCGGTTATTGGTAGAGTCTTTGTATACGTCATGGGATAATACAACCCCCTTTCTGGCCGCAGCAAACATTGGACTGTATTATGATCCGAAGCGTCCCCCCTTAGTACCGGACATGCTGTTGAGCCTGGGAGTGAAACCGGCCGAAGATCTGCATGCGAAAAAGAATCGTGTGTATTTTACCTGGGTATTTCGTAAGCCGCCGGATGTGGTAGTAGAAGTGGTCTCCAATCGGGACGGCGAAGAGAATGGCCGCAAAGTACAGATATACAAAGAAATTGGTGTTCCCTATTACATTATCTTTGATCCGGATCGCGAAATATTGAACACTGAACTTCTTGTATATGAACTGCAAGAGGGAAAATATACACAAAAGCAGACACACTGGTTGGATAAAGTTGGACTAGGATTGACTTTTTGGGAGGGAGAGTACGAACAAGAGCAAAACCTTTGGCTGCGATGGTGCGATATCGATGGAAAACCGATCCCTAATGCGTATGAACAGCGCAAACGGGCTGATCAGGAACAAGTAATGAAAGAAAAATACGCAGCCAAACTTAGAGCATTGGGAATTGACCCGGATCAACTGTGATAACTAGGAAAACAATCATCTCTCCGTAGGGGCTGAGACAAAGCGTACTTCGACTTGTTTTTGAAGAGCCGCGGCGATTCGATTCAGCATAGTCAAGGAATGCCCTTCATAGTCTGCATCTTCTAACTGGGAAATCACGGATTGAGTTGTCCCAACTAGTTTTGCAAGCTCGGATTGCGTCAATCCAGCTTCTTTTCGAGCGTCATAGATCATCTGAGCAACTGTTACGTTGACATGCGCTTCTTGATAATATTGATAAAATTCCGGATTATCCTTCACCAATGCCTTGAGAAGAGAAACCGCATCTTTTCCTTTTTTCGACATATCAAACATTCTCCTTTTTCTAGTACCGATGAGCATCCGGATCTTGCTCGTATTTGTTCTTGCGCACCAAAGCACGTTCGATTTCGATAAGAGGAACTTTTTGTTCTTTCGTCATGCCATGCGCCAAAATGATCGCATCTTGGCCATCAAAAAAATACAAAATCCGATACTGAACCTTCTGGCATTTGATCCGCAGTTCATAAATCCCATCTTTGAGATAGTCAGCGTGGGGCCTTCTTAATTCGTGCCCAAATGTAACTAGTAACTCAATGCGTTTTAAGCAATTCGCATAGGCTTTTATATCTTTTTTACGAATTTCCTTTAGCCAATCATAAACCGGAACATTCTGGTCATCCTCCTGATAAAAATAAACTGCAGTTTGGGGCATATGAATGTTCCATTTTTTCATATTATCGCGATTTTACGATAAAATGTCGACATTTTACCTATCCTGCGAATTGATGGTTTAGGCTAACAACGAGGCATTTCTTTGGACCTTCCACACGGCTTCGGTGATTTGATCCATATCTTCCTTTGTTCCCAGCAGATAATATTGTGAGAACCCGACGGATTCTTCATTACAAAGTTTGTCGTTGGCGGGACAATGGTTTTCCTCAAAATAGCGGTCAATTCGTTCTTTGGAGTACACGGCCTGATATGTTCGTGAGCGAAGGGTATCTTCAATAAACGGCGCTTTGTTCAACCGTCCATAGCCGGTACCGCAGGGCACCCCTTCTGCACGCAAGGCTTCCAGGAATTTCGAGCGGGGAATTCCCGCGAAATGCTCTTTGTCGTAACGAAACTTATACACATGATACGCATGGCGTGTGCATCCTTCATACATTTTCGCCACCTGAATGCCCGGAATCGCATTCAGTTGTTCCGTCAAGTAGTGTCCGTTTTTCTCACGAGTTCGCGTTTGTTCTTCCAGCCGCTTTAATCCCTGAAGCAAAACGGTTCCTTGAAATTCCGTCATACGAATATTGGAGCCGATTTTCTTATGGCGCAGCCCCGGTTTGCGCCCGCTGCTGTTGTTTTGAAACGCAACCAATTGATCCATCAATTCCGTATTGTCGCTGACAATCGCTCCCCCCTCACCACAGCTCAGATTTTTGGTGAGTTGGAAACTGAAGCAGCCCAGTTCTCCCAGTGTTCCGGCCTTTTTCCCGCGCCACTCGGCGAGATGAGCTTGACAGGCGTCTTCGATGACAAACAAGTTATGCTTTTTGGCAATGGTCAGGATTTTATCCATATTCGGCATATTCCCTGCATAATGGACCGGGATGATGCAACGGGTTCGCTCCGTGATTTTTTCTTCGATTTTGTCCGCATCCATTTGGAACATTTCCGGATCGGTATCCACGAAAACCGGCAACGCAAATTTGAGAAGTACGACATTCACGGTAGCAATAAAAGTATAGGGAGGAACGAGCACTTCATCTCCAGGTCCCACCTCCATTGCCGTCAAAGCGCCCAAGAGGGCATTGGTTCCATTCATCGTAGCCAGACAGCGATTGACTCCCAGCATTTCCGCATATTCCTGCTCGAATCGGCTGACGTTTTTACCGCCGTAATACCGGCTCCATGATTTTTTGTGCAGAACATCCAGCCACGGTTTTTCATCCTCTTTCATGACTTTCGGCCAGGATGGAAACGAACCGGTGCGAACCGGTTTTCCACCCAAAAGAGCAAGTTTGCCCGAAGCGCTCGATGCATACATCGGTGAGCCGGCTAGGGACAATCCTGTCATACTGGCAGCAGTGGTTTTGAGGAACGTTCTTCGTTTGGGTTGTGTTTGATCGAATTTCGGTGTGCGGTTATCCATAATACGCCTCCTATACCGAACCTTGTCTTGTTTTGAAAATACTATCACACCTTTGATTCTGTTTCAATGAAATCGTTCACTCTAGCACAGGAATGAAATCCCCTTATCGAAGCGTCACCTTCTGCCACCCTTCGGTTCCGAATCGAATATCCCGATCGACGAATTCCCAAATCACGATTTTTTTATTGTTCAACAGGTCTGTCTTTTGAGCCAACTGCTGCCGAACCAACGTGGATGCGCCTCCATCACTGATGATCGAAGAGAGTGGTTGTTGCAGTTCGTAAGCGAGATGAGATGTCAGTCCGGCGGCTCCGGGTTCATCCCGTTCAAAGATTCGCAAAAAACTATCGCCTAAAATCAGGATTTGGGCATTGGGATCGTCTTTCAAAGGTTCATTCGTTTCTGCGGAGATAACCTGTGTGCATGAAATAACTTCCTCTTCATACAATTGATCCATGAAGGGAATTTCGACCATCCGAAGCAAATCGCCGTGTCTTTTGATCGTGATCGGTTTGAGTCTGTAATCAAATTCACCTTTTTTTACTCTCTTTAAATCTAGTATTTTTTGAGCCATGTGTTTCGATGCCACTTGGATGCCATAGGGAGACCAATGAGTATCTTGAGATAAATAAAGAGCGGGGTGTTCCGTTTGTGAAATTCTCTTCTGCAAGAATAGATGATACAAATCGATAACTTCGATGTCCTTCTTTTGTAATGCGGAAATGATTTTGGATGTGTGGGTAAATACGAATTGATTTTTGAAACGAATGGAGGGATTGAGCCAGTCAGGATAAATACTTTCTTTCCCCGGTGCGATTACAACCATGAGATGAATATTTCTTGATTTCAATTGATCCCGAAAATCCAGGATGGCTGACATGATGTCATCTGTAGAGTTCTTTGAGTTCAGGGTTTCAGGCATCGGTTCAATCAAATACCGTACACCGGGGCGATAGAAGAACCAGCCGTTTCCCCCCATAAGAACTTTATCTCCGAGATCGTTTAAAATAGCGAATTGTGCCAAACGCATCCAAGGCTGTAAGGTATGGGAAAACCAACTGTTGTTTTCCAACTCCGATTCAAATGTACGTAAATTTCCTTGTGTAGGTTTATAAAGGAATAGATCAAGGCATTGGGGTTTTCCGCCATTTCCCATGTCGATGAATGCTTGCACGATGCTTACGACAAAGATACTCACTACAAAAGAGATTATGAGAATCCATTTTATTTTCGAAGCATTTTTCACAGTCGATTCTCCTAAAATTGAAAATACAAAAACGGGTTGAACGATTGCGCGAACATGACCATGATGGAAAACCAGAACAAAGCAATCAACAAACATACACGAAATACGGTTAACTGTTCCACCCAATCAAATGCTTGCACACGCTGAAAAGCGAAAAGTGTACAAATTCCCATCAGAAGAAAATTGCCGTGTGTATAGAGTTCTCCGCCCAAAAGAAGCGAACCGCCTTCGGCTCCGGCTATTCCGAACATGGCTTCAAAATACCGAACAGCTCCATCCAACGTCGGACTGCGGAAGAGAACCCATGAAAACAGAACCAAGACGAAAGTGATCCCCACCCGAATGTTTCGCGGAAGTTTTTCATAGATGCTTTTTTTCCCACGCCACCGTTCAAACGCCAAAAAGAGACCATGATAGGCTCCCCAAATGACGAACACCCAACTCGCCCCATGCCACAGCCCGCCAAGGAGCATCACGATCGTAAGATTGACGTAGGTTCTTCTTGGCCCAAGCCGATTTCCCCCTAACGGAATATACAAATAATCGCGCAAAAACGTCGAAAGGGAGATGTGCCAGCGCCGCCAGAAATCCGTGATGCTGTCCGCTAGATAAGGCGCATTGAAATTCCGGGGAAATTCAAAACCAAGAATGCGTCCCAAACCGATCGCCATATCGGAATAAGCAGAAAAATCAAAATAGATTTGAAACGCATACGCGACAACTCCAAACCACGCATCTGCCATACCGGGCGCTTCCGCACTGAAAACACTGTCGGCAACCTTACCAATGGTATTGGCTAGTAAAAGTTTTTTCGCGAAACCAAGAATAAACAACGCCGTTCCGGAGGTGAACTTATCGGCCGTATGTTTTCGGTCAACCAGTTGATCGGCGATGGTGTTATACCGAACGATCGGTCCGGCGATCAGTTGCGGAAACAAGGCCACAAAACAGGCAAAATCTTGAAAGGAACGAACAGGAGGTGCATCTTTGCGAAAGACGTCGACCGAGTAACTGATACTCTGAAAAATAAAAAAGGAAATTCCGATAGGAAGCGTAACTTGATAGACGGTCAAGGCTTCCCGGCCGAACCACTCGAGGATGAAATTGATATTGCGCTCCAAAAACATGAAATATTTGAAAAAACCGAGTAATCCGAGACTGGCGGCAACCGTCACAAACAACGCCCAGTATCGGCGTGGATTTTCTTCCGGCGTATTGGCGATATAAAGACCACCGAAGTAATTGATTACCGTGGCGGTCAACATCAACAACACGAACCATGGATTCCACCAGCCATAGAAAATGTAACTTGCAAACAGCAAGAATAGATTTTTATGTTTGGGAAGCAAATAATAAATCAGGATGGTCAATGGAAGAAAATAAAACAGAAAAATATGGGATGTGAATACCATGGTGTGTTAACCGGTCACCTCATTTGTCCATACCGCCCAATAAATAGGGCCGGAATAATCTTCAAAATAACGATTGACGATACCCCCCATGAAGTAATCTTCAATAGGTACTTCGAGCGCCATGCGGTGGATGTCTCCCACTCGGATTTTTTTTACATTCCCCCCGATATCCCCGGATCGCACATCGGCCACATCCGCGCGGGGTTTCAAAGGATTGTAATGCCCTATATAAAGAATGTCGGAATCGATCTTGCCGCGATGTACTTTTTGCACTTGATACTTGAATATAAAGGCATAATCGTACAGAGGGATATCCGGGAGTTCCCCTTTGATTTCAAGTAATTTGGCTGTTACTTCATAGCTTCCCAGGGTTGTGACTTGTGGCCCTGATCCGTCGCTGACCTTTCCGGCACAGGAAGCCAACAACAAAATTGAAAGTAACACGATAGATATTGGTAAAAGATGCGGGTAAAGATGCCCGCGCTCTGGAGAATTCAACAGCATGCCGAAATGATTGGCTAATTGGAATCTCTGCATTATTGCGCTCCTTCAATATCGGCATATGTCCAAGACGGTTCCCATCCTGCTATATCCAAATCGAGTACCGGCCCATTATGGGTATCGGGGAACATCTTCCGAATTTCAGGCGTGTCTCCTTGAATGATCGGAGCATCCGCCGTACGCATTAAAAAAATCGGTGCGCCGTTCTTTTCGGAGCCACCGCCGTCGTTAGGACATTTCGTGAAAAGGACATATTTTCCATCCGGCGAAAGCGCTCCTCCATAAATGTGGTAGCCATCTTCACCGAAAATCAGTTTCAGATTTTCCCCTTCCCCATCGGCCATATACAGCTGAGTCCACCCATATCCATTATTCGTTTTTTGACGAGGGCGGGAAGAGAAGATGATATAGTGTGAATCCGGAAACCAATCCGGTGTGCAGCTTTGAAAAGTGAGAATCGGATTGATCTCCCCGGTTTCTGCACTCATTCGAACCACACACCATTGCGCACCTCCGTGATTGGCTGTCCCGGTAAACCATTTCCCGTCACGAGACCAAAAAAGTTGTTGGTAAATACCCTTTCTGGGGAGAGTTCCAACTATTTCTTTATTGGACAAATCGATGATTTGGATTTCTTTCCTTGTCAGGCAGGAAATCTGTTTTCCATCCGGAGACCAACACGCCCAGGGATATTCCTTATCTTTGCCAAATACAATTGGCTCAGAACCATCCGCATTCGCAATAACCAACTCTCCCAAGAATCCCCAAAGATCATGATGAATGACGGTTCCTTTGGCGAGTCGGCGATACAACATTTTCTTTCCATCCCACGAAAAGAGGGGAGCGGCTTCTTCAAAATCGGGAGTATTGGTAATATTCCTCTGCTCCGTCCCATTTGGACGCGAGAGAAAGATATCCCAGCTGCCATTATCCGCTCGTGAACTATATGCGATCCAGCCTTTCTCACAAACCTCTTGAGCAAGAGTATCAGCAGCTTCTTCACTTTGTACAGCAAGGGGGAATGAGATAATGAGTAATGCTATCATGAATTTATTTATATTTTTGAGAATGTACATCTTTTGCTCCGAATCGCGATATAGGGATTTTTGTCATCTGAACATGATGGGTCATAATGCGTGACCCATCCTACGGATTTAAGATATTATGTCGGGCGCTTGTATTGGGGGATTTTCATGAATTCACCGCCTTTGAGAGCGGAATGATGAGCGATAATCCCCGGCACTGTATAGGAAAGCGCTTCATAAACATCCACCGTCGGACGGCGGTCGTGTGTCAATGCATCAATAAACTCATGCGTAAGAAAGGCATGAGAGCCATGATGACCGGTATTATGGCGTAACGGCTCTGGCAGCATATCCGTTTTCCACCATTCCACTTGATCGTAGTGTTCGAATTTCGGTAAATTCCGAACAAACCCGGCGTCGTCTTTTTCTGTTTGATTGCCTTCTCGAATAATTACCGATCCGATACCGTTGGGATGAGCACAATAAAAACTCATCTTGTTGCCGATCCATTGGGCGCGTTCACAGCCGCGATGAGCGCCTTTCCACCACACATTGACACGAAATCCATGCCCTCGATCCGTTTTGAACATGGCGGATTCATTCCAAAACGGATTGTCGTATACATTATCTTTTAAATACTGGCTGTCATCCCCCCACCCATGACAAACAACTTCTGTCAAACGCTCGCCGGTGACGCCAATCAGATGCGCTGTGCAATGAGTGGGATAATGCATCGGCGCCATCCCATACCGCCATGTCTTTTTGCCATTGATGATGTATAGACCCTCTAAGCCGTCATGTTGGTATTCGGATTCACAGTAATAGAGATCTCCGAATTTTCCGTCTTCGTAAAATTTCCGGGCGGAAATAGTATGCTGCTGGTAATAGCTGGTCTCCGCCATCATATAAGTCAAACCGTATTCCTTTACGGTTTCATACAGCTGCTCGGCTTGCTCCATCGTTCCATAAGCGGCTGGCACGGCACTGATGGCATGCTTCCCATGCTTCATCGCTTCCGTGACGTGTTGAACGTGAAGCGGACCGTCGGTAAATATCGCCACGGCGTCGATTTTGGGATCTTTCACTAATTCTTCGAGAGAATCATACGTTTTTTGACAATGATAGGTTTTCGACAAGCGCTCCCGGCGTTCCGGCCGAAGATCACTGACCGCTTCGACAATGCAATCCGGATGCTCATGCCATTGGAAACTACATCCGAATCCGCCGCCGACTACACCGATTCGTATTTTTTTCGGAGCGGTATCCGCTGGGAATATCTTGTTGGCGGAAAGTGAAAGTGCGGTGATCGAGGCGGCGCTTGTTTTTAAAAAAGTTCTCCGTTTGCTGGACGAGTTTGTGTGTTGGGATTGAGTTGAATTATTCATTATTTTTTCTCCTCATCAAAAGGATCGTTATACCTTCTTTATTGTTCGCGGACATCCACCCAGTTGTTTATTTTGCTGGATTGCAGGGCGGCTTCCAGAATGCATTGCACTTTGAATCCGTCTTCGATATCCGGCTTCGTTTGTTCCTTCTGAAGAACATATGTGACGAAGTTATACATACTATGGACATGAAAGCGTTCCCAGCCCACGGTGTTTTTCGGACCCGGTAAGGTTGCCGGTTTCGGATAGCGGGCAACACATTCAATTGCTTTGAATCCCCTGTCGCCACCATAGATCCCTTCGGGAACACTCGCATCATAAAATTCCAAATAATTTGGCTGCATGAGATTGAAACGAATCGCTCCACGATCCCCATGCGCTTCGAAACGCACCTCATCTTGAACACCGGTCGCCAGCCGTGAAGATTCCAAGGTTCCCACCGCTCCATTTTCCAATCGAAACAGCAGGATGGAAATATCATCCACTTCGATCGGGACTTTTTGTTCCGGCTGGTCTTTCAAGGGGCGTTCTTTGATCATGGTTTCACCAATATGAAACACTTCCTTGAAATCCCCCAACAAATGCCGCGTCAGATCGATAACATGTGCTCCCAAATCGAATAAAGCCCCTCCTTCCCCGCTGATGTGTTTATCCAACCTCCAGGAAAACGGGCGCTTCTCATTGATATACCCGGCATGAAGATAACAAACCCGCGCGCTGAATATTCGGCCGAGTGCACCGGAATCGATCAGTTCTTTCGCCCGTAACAAAGCGGGAGCAAAGCGGTATTGAAATGCCATCTGTGTAATACACTCAGGATGATCCTGAGCACATTGATTCATTTCAACGGCTTCAGCAAGTGTACAACTAAGCGGTTTATCCATATAGACATGCTTCCCGTTTTGCAGTGCGGCAAGCAGAACATCCTTATGAAGATTGTTGGGGGCACAACAATTGATGATGTCGATATCGTCCCGCGAACAGAGTTCATAAAAATCAGTCGTGCCGAATTCATATCCCCATTGTTCGACTGCCCTTTGATAACTGGCTTTGCTTTTCGTCGCGACACCCGCCAGCACGATTTTTGCCGGAGCCGGATCATAGTAAAAATTGAACGACCGGTACGCATGACCGTGCATTTTCCCCATAAATCCATGCCCGACGATTCCAACACGCAATACCGGCAATTTCATAAGTTCCACCCTTCTATTTTGTACGTATTTTAATTCATCAATTTCTTTGCAATATGTCTGAATCAGGATACTCAGGATTCAAGGATGACCAAAATATGTCTATTGATTAGCATAAGAAAAATTTAACGAGTAAATAGCGATCAATGATCACTTTCTTGAATCGTCTTGATTACTTTCTTGTATTCCATCCTGGAAATCCTACCATCCTGGCCAATCCTGATTCAGACTACATGGCTTCCTGCAAAACCCGGACTCCATTTTTATAAAATAACCCCTCTACAAAATCCCGATCAAGCCCAAGCCGCTGCACCGCTTTTTTTATCGCGCGAATTTCCTCATAAAGAAAAGAGGTAAATTGAATCTTCTGATGATCATCAGAAATCGAGAGCGGCCACGGTACCGGTGTTACATAAGTATATTGATCGTTGATCTCTACCGACTTCCCCGGCGCCAACGCGAGCGGGATATCGGTTCCGTACAATATCCGCTCAAAAGGAATGTATTGAAAGAGATATTCCATCACTTCCCAATGATTGACCATGGCTAAATCATAATACAAATTGGGGAATTCTTCCAAAGCTTCCAGGTTTCCGACAATCGTCTTGAGATAATAGGCGCGCCCGATGTGAGCCAGGATGATTGTTGCCTTCGGATACCGTTGCGCCAATTCCACAATTTGTCGCTGATTGACAGGATCGGCAAGCCGGGCTGCCCGGGGAATATGCAGCATGACGATCAATCCCAATTCATTTACAATATCCATTGCCCAGTCCGGCAGCATATCATGTATTTCCACATCTTTCACATCCGGCTTACGCACATAATCAGGATACGGTTTTAAACCAAGGAATTTTTTCTCTGTGAGTTCTTTTTCTAAAGAATCCGGATTGTCATTAAGAGGATCAAAAAGTCGAAGCGGAAAAAATTGCTGCCGGTCGCATTGCTCCGCCAAATATTCATTATTTTTCCTGCGCTCAAAATGGATATCAGGAAATCCGAAGCAGACCGCCAAAGATTTCCGATTTGGATAGACATCATGAAGATCGCCGGCTAGCTCATCCAGAGTATATTCATGAATCGGATGACCGGCACAGGAAAAAGCCTCCTGATTCGGAATGGTTTCCCTGTGAAAAACATGCACATGGAAATCCAGAATCGTATCCGGCAAAAAATTGTCTAATTCTTCTTCAAAGATAATCTTGTTTCGTTCTTGTTGGGCGGTTTCTTTCCACATATTTTTCTCTTATAAAAGCAGAAGATGTTGTAAGTGTCACGCCGCCGTCACGGCGGCATATTGGGAAAAGCCGGCAAGATGCCGGCGCCACATGTTCACAAAACCAATCCCGAAAAGAGAATCATCAGGATTCCAATCATAACTACAAACAGCGCCCACCAAAGCAAAACATTTGTATACCAATGCCTTCCTAATTCTTGGAATATATTGAGCTGTTTCCAATTGATGGTCAATTGATCGCTCACTTGCGGCGGCAGCGGTGGCGGAGTTCGCAAACTGACGACAGTGCATAGTATGCCACAGAATGCGAAGTTGATGATCGCTTGATTAGCAAATGGCTCCATGAATAGAAAATGACCGGGGATTTGAACATAAATTTTTATCAAGATTCCCAAAACAAATCCGGAGAGTACCGCAACCGTCGCACCAGTGCTATTGATTCTGCGAAACAAAATCCCCAACAGAAAGACCGCCGCAAACGGTGGCGCGAAAAATGCATACAAAGACTGAATGTAAACGAAAAGACTCCCGGAAAGATCATCGATGTATCCGGCCAGGATCATCGACAGGATCAAGATGATGACAGATGAAATCATTCCCATCCGCACAAGATGTTTTTCGCTGGCTTGTTTTGCGAGTAACCGTTTATAAATATCCAAAGTAAAGATCGTCGCGGTCGAATTCAACACCGAGTTGACAGTAGATTGAATCGCTCCGAACAATGCCGCAAGGAACAAGCCTCTGAGTCCTGCAGGAATCAATAATTGTAGAAGATTGATATAACCCTTATCAGCTTCAGGACGGATTTCCTCCCAAGGCAGCTGCATAACCTCCGGGAAACGCGCAAACAGAATCAGGCCGGGCAAAACGACGATGACCGGCATAAAGATTTTCATATAACCGGCCAGCACAATCCCCATCCGCGCATGATACATATTTTTGGCTCCCAACACACGCTGGATCATGAATTGATTCAGGATATTGTACCAAATGCTGATGGAAAAAATGCCGAAAATCAAAAAAGGCCAAGGAACCACTTCATGAGTCACCGGTTGAATGACCGAAAGGCGGTTATAGGAATCCTCATGGACCATGTACTGAGCATTTTGCTGCACCACTTCCGCCCAGATTCCCTTCTCGGCTTGATTCCGTTCGAGCATGACGCGGAATCCCTCTACCAAGGAATGAGAATCACCGGAAAGCATATACAATCCCAAGATCGACACCATCAATCCGCCGAAGATCATGATGATCACCGTAAAAAAATCCGTCCAGGCAACCGATTTCAATCCTCCGTAAATCGCCCAACTGCCGGCAACAACCCCTAAGAAAATAATCGCAAACCACAAATTCCACCCGAACAAGGTATGCAAAGCCAGACCGCCCCCATACAATACCGCCGCAAGGAAAGCGACGATATTGCTGATGACGGTCACGACGGCAAAAAACAAACGCATCGTCGGATTGAATCGTTTCTCCAGAAATTCAGGAGTCGTAAAAATTTTTGCGGATAATAAGAAGGGAATGAATATCCAAATGAGAAGCGTAAAAGAGCCGACGTTCAACCATTCCGACATGGCCACGCAAATTCCATACACAAACGCGCCGCCGATCATCCCGATAAAATGTTCCGAACTGATATTGGACGCGATAAAGGAACTGCCAACCACATACCATGGAAGTGTTCGTCCTGCGAGAAAATAATCCTCGGAATCCGATTTTTCTTTTCTTCCCACCCAAAAACCGATAATACATAAAACCACGAAATAAGCGCCGAAAGCCAAATAATCCAACGAAGAAAGAGAAAAACGCTCGAGGTCATTCATGCCCGATCCGGATCCTTTCAATCCCTGCAAATCTCGCGAAAGCGCTGAGGGCTTCCGTCCATTCTCCCAAGATCAATGCGCTATGATGAGTGCCTCCGGCACGCGAATACTCTTCCAGAAAAGTAGGAACTGAACATCGAGGCCGGATCCATCCGCGAACCCATGTTCGAAACGCGGGATTGGTGGAATCTTCCAACACATCGACAGGGCAAAGAATCAAACGGAACGAATCATCCGGCCCCGGTGCGATGTTCACAAATGTCGCCAATCCAGGAGCGGGTGCGCATGCCAGAATCGCCGGATTCAACGCTTCCGTCCAGGGAAACTCTTTTTCACATAACAGCGGCTTCTTTACGGAAACCTCCGGATTGATTTCTCCCATATGTGACAAAAATAAAGCGTTATGCTTCCAATCCGGACAGAAAATTTCTGTGAAAGTCGTTCTCCCGAATGCACTTGCAAGTGCTCCGACGAAAGAGGCGGTCAAGACATCACCCTCGCCCGCGTACCCGATTCCTCGCGCCATCGATTTGGAAGCCTCCAAAAAGGGAACGGTGTCAACCGGTGCATCCTTGCGGTGAAAAGATTGGAAATTGAAACTGAAAGCCGTGTATTGTTCTTCCTCGAGCAACCGCCGCAGTCCAAGCCCCACACGGACTGACCGCCGATGCACTTCATCGGATACACTCACTTCAAAGTTCGTGCGATCTTGGTGAATTACCTCCTCGATCTCTTGATCCGTTACATCTTCCACATATTTTTTTAATGATGCGGGGACGGTTTCAGAAACTGAAATCCCCAGTTTGTTATGTAAAACGGATTCTTCGAGGATAAAATCTCCCATGCCTTCAAATCGATTCCCAATGCGAAGAACACGGGATTGTTTCCAACAGCGCACGCCATAGGCTGCTTTTGCAATGCCCGTCGCTCTTTGCATGATACCGGAATGCTGGATAGAACCGGCAACGATTTCAAACGGAATTTTTTTCCGGCGTAACATACACGCCAAATCTTGTACTCCATGAATCCCATGGTTCATCATCAACCGTTCGGGATTCACATTTTGATCAAACGAATAGTCCATCGTCGTATCGAGTAAAAGAATCGGACAGGATACTTCACTCAGAGCGGGAATGGCTTCCAGCGAAAGTGAATAAGCGAGATGAATGGTAACCAGAAGATCGATGTCTTCTTTTTGAAGAAATTGGATGACTTGACGGATTTCATGTTCCTGCCGGCAGATATTTCCTCGTACCGGCTCCACTCCTTCGTTTGTGAAAGCGGCACTGATATCCCGCAGCAAAGGCTCAAATTCATTCCGCAATTGAGGAAATATCTCATCGTAGAGTTTTAAATAGAGGGGCAATAGACCGACTTTCGGTTTCCGTCTCATTCCGTTCTCCTTACAACACGATAAGCCTTTCCGGCCGGAATCCCACCATAGATCTTTTCGAAGACCTGCACATATCGATCATAGGCTTTTTGAGTATCCGATAAAATTTGTTGATTGGGAAGCCTTACTTTTTGCACTCGGGATTGTCCGGATTTTCGATCAAAGAAATATACCGAACCACGGGCAGCCGATAAGCTTTCATCCACTTGCCGATAAAGGGGAAGAGGAGAAAAGAGAGCAGCGATCATGGAGCAAAAATGTTCGCTGCGGCTTGCACCCCCGCCCACCACAACACAATCAAGAACACCGGAATCTTTCACCTTTTGAAACACACGCGCCAACTCAAACGTCATACTGTTCATCAACGCACGCAATAAATCTTCAGGGGTGGTTTGATCGCTCAAGCCCAAAAAAGATCCCCCTCCATATAACTCCGGAAAGAATGGATTGCTTTGAGACAACCACGGTAAAACCTGTACGGATGAATAAGGAACAATCGAATCCGTGAATATCTCGGATGCTTTGCTCAATGCTTTATTTATATTTCGGTGAACAAAATTTCGCAGCCCCCATTCCCAGGTTGGATTCCCTGTCATCAAAGGTTGCACAATCATATTTCCGTCTCCCATCGGAGATCGCACAACAATATGAGTTGGGGATTCGCCTTGTATCTCATGCGGTAAGATAAAGTTACCCACCCAGGCAGTCCCAAGCGAAATTTGCAGCGGGCGTTCGGAAGCACCCGTTGCAGACAGATAGCAGGCTTCCTGATCAAAATACGGCCCCGCTACGGGAATCCCCTTAGAGAGACCGGTAAATGTAGCCCCTTCTTTCGATAGTACTGCTGTTTCATTCGGCTCACGAAGTGGAGCGACAAAGGAAAGAGGAATATCGATTTTTTTGAATAGAGTAGGAAACAGCTTTTGAGTAACGGCATTGTAGGAACCGATTTGCACGGCATTCCCGGCATCTTGTCTCCATATACCCGTTAAACGAAAGAAAAGATACTCCCCTGCACCTACATGAATATTGTCGTCCTGAAACACATCCGGATATTTTTCCTTCATCCATATCAAGCGTCCCAATCCAGCAGGCGCCGAATCACTCAAAAGATACCGCCGCCAATACTTTGCAGAAACCTGTTTGGACAACCGTTTTGTATGAGGATAGGAACGTCCGTCATTCCAAAGAATCATAGGAGTCAAAGCCTTGCCGGTTTGCCGCTCGGCGATAAGTGAACTCCCTGCTTGAGAAGCCAAACCAATACCATTGATAGGATTCCATTGGGAGTTGAGCTGGGAGAGGACGCTTTTTAAAGCTTTTTTAAAAGCACGATCGATAGATTTCAATTCGATTTCATATCCCCCCTCAGGAAACGAGTGCACTGTAAGCCGGATTGATTCCTGCCCGAGAACTGCACCGGTTCGGGTACTGAATGCACAGACTTTGAGAACAGTGGTTCCCAGATCTATCCCGATAAAAACGTTCTCTGTCATTCAACGAAACTCCCCTTTGAATTTCGCCGGCGGAAGCCGATTAGATTTGATTCAAACTTTCATCCATCCGATCGATGACCAGATCGACAACTTCATAATCGGATATCAAGGGTAGTTTGGTCAAAGCCACTGGCGGGCAATCTTGCTTATAGGTTTGCACACTGATATCGAATCCCGATTGATTCATGATTTGGACGAATCGCTTTCCGATTTCCAGGTTATGGAAAAAAAGACCGGCGAGATGCCGTCTGCCTTCCACTTGAGTAATACAATGCGGATAATTCGAAGCCATTTCATGAAGGCGTTCTTCGAAATAATCTCCCACTGCACGAATCACTTCTGCATTGGCTTCCACCCATTTCATGGTAATCAGATAACAGAGCGAAGAGAGTTCCTCCTGTCCGTTTGTAATCAACGCGCCGAATTGAGGAAGCGTGTCTAAAGTAGGATTAAACAGAATGCGAGATGCGGCGTATTCTCCTCCGGGAAATCCTTTGCCGATCACGACGGCACTGGGCTGGACTTGGTACTCATGATACATATACAGTTCCGGACTCCACACACAGGTTTGAATTTCATCGGCAACGGTTGGAACATCGTGTTTCTTACAAAGAGAATACATCCGTTTGACAAAATCTCTTTGAAGGCGTTTTGCACCGTAATTCATCAAAACAAACTCGTGAAACATTCCGGCGATTTTGTATTGACCGGTTTCGTACTGTAAAAAAACATTTTCCAACTCTTCCCGATTGTTGGCTTGCACTTTTCTTACAAGAAACAAATTTTGTTTTTCGATTCCTTGAAGCAATTCCGGCCACATTCCCCGCATGAGCTGGGTGATGAGGGTTGTCCCGTGATAGTTCGCTTTCAGACCGCCGTCATCATCACCAATCACGACAAGAACCGGTATTCTGCCATGATAGATCGGTATGGGAGCATCTTCTTGGGATTGATAAAAACGGGACAAAACCAACTTGACCGCCGCTTCCGCCGCGATGCTGCCTGTTTCGAGATTGAGAACCCGGTTCAATGCGGTTTTTCCTTTTGACTTGAGAATTTTCTGAAGCGTTGCCGAATCGCCTGCGGGGATACCCGCTGCTGTCCGCACCAATTCCTCTTCGAGAAGACGGGTGATCGTACCGCGGGTATTGTTGTGTGTTGCATTGGGAATCCCCAATTGTTTGGCGTATTCAATCAATGCATATCCGGGAAAACGATGACCGAGAGAGCAGTGGTAATGCTCGCTTTTTGAAATAAAAAAAAGACGACCGTCCTCCCCGATTCGATAATACCCAAAACCCGACAGCGGCGCAGGCGCTGTTTTCGAATGCAGTTGGAATTGCTGGGTCGCCGCCCCTCGACGAGTCTCTTTACAGGAAGTACAACAAATCTCACCGATTTTGGAAAGCAATCCATGAAGCCGATTCTGAAAAGAAGGTGGGAAAAAATCCACTTTTTTCGATGCGATTTTCTGGACGGATCGCCGGTCTTTTCCGGTCAGAAAAGAACTGGCTTCACACACAGCATTCGAATACTCATCACCAAGAAAATCCACGAGGCTCTTCTGAACGGGTGTAAAACTGTTTTTTGTTTTTTTCAAGGCACTCCCCTTCTTCAACCATGTTTGAATTCCATTGTCATATTATCATATATTCAAGTACGAGTCAGTGTATAGATAATCATAATGGATTGATGTTTTTTTCAACTTCGAACAGTCAATTCTATATTTTTATAATAAGATCGGATAACTCCACAAATATAGAATTTATTTTCTCTCCTGCCCTACGAATCGATGCGGTTTCGTTCCCCACAAATTCCACCACATAACGCTATCATGAAAGTAAAAAAAATTGCATAATCAAAAAAAAGAAAGGATACTCTCCCATGTGGAGTAACATTACCGATCGTTTGCAAGCCGGAGAACAACTCTATGGAACAATGGTCCGTTTTGTGCGGGATCCGGCAGTCGCCAACCTCTTAGTCAATGCCGGCTATGATTTTATGTTGATTGACATGGAACACTCCGTATTTTCATTTGAAACGGTGGCGGATCTCATTCGGGTAGCAAGAGGTTTTGGGATTCCTGCAATCGTTCGTCCACCGGCATGCGTGAAATTTTACATGACCCGCCTTCTCGATGCCGGCGCCAATGGCTTGATGATCCCGATGACAGAAACGAAAGAACAGGCGGAAGAGATTCGCGAGGCGTGCTATTACCGGCCTATCGGAAAACGAGGATGCGCAGGGACCATAGGCCAAACCGATTTTCAACAATTGCCCCCTCAAAAAACCATTGAAATTGCCAATGAAAAGAATTTGATCATCGCGCAAATCGAAAGTGAAACAGGGGTGCAGAATATCGAGTCCATCGTCTCAACGGAAGGTATCGACGCCATCATCATTGGCCCGTATGACCTTTCCAACTCGCTCGGAAGGATAGGACAGATTACGAGTCCGGAAGTCCACGAAAAAATCGAATTACTTGTTCAGGCGTGTAGAAAGTACAAAAAGTATTCGGGAATCCATACGGGGAACATCGAACAACTCAAATACTGGAAACAGGTGGGGATGCAATTGCTCGCTTTTCAAGTCGATGTAAATCTTTTATATGATTCCTATGTGACATCCATCAGGAATATGAAATCATAAATGATATGATGAACGGCTGATAATTCATCCGCAACCGCTTTGTTTAGTAATTCGACACTTTTTTCATGCATGCCTGTTACCCATTCTGAATACTCTTGCATTAAACATGTTCAATCTCTGTATGTTGAGAAACCTCATTACTGATGGTAATGATATCCGTTAAATTCAAGTCGTGTACATTGTTCCGTCCATTGATCCGGGCAAAAGTTTTCAGTTCTTCCTTCGTGGCGGTATAGAAATTCACGAACCGTTTCACCGATTCATCGATCTGTAACCGCTTTCTTAATTCCGGATCCTGCGTTGTGATTCCCACCGGGCATTTCCCGGAGTGGCAAACCCGATATTGCTGGCACCCGATTGCAATCAGTGAAGCGGTTGCCAGCGCGATAGCATCCGCTCCGAGAGCCAGCGCTTTAGCAATATCGGCACTATCACGAAATCCGCCCGTCACGCATAAAGTGACCGAACTGCCAACCGAATCCAGATATTTCCTGGCTCGGTAAATGGCAAAAATCGGAGGTAGACACACATGGTCTTTCACAAAAGTAGGCGCGGCGCCTGTCGCGCCCCCACGGCAGTCGATGGTAATGAAATCCGGATTTGCCGATAAAGCAAATTCTAAATCCTCCTCGATGTGCCCTGCCGTGATTTTAATCCCAACCGGTTTTCCTTCAATGATTTCCCGTACCTTGGTGACTTTGGCAATCAAATCTTCACGCGAGGAAATATCAAAAGGGCGCCCCGGGGAGATCGAATCTTCCTCTTTGGAAATTTGTCGGATTTTGGCGATTTCATCCGTGATCTTTTCTTTCGGCAAGTGTCCGCCAAGCCCCGGTTTGGCCGCCTGTCCGATTTTGATCTCCACTCCATCCGCCTGCTGCATGGATTCTTCTACATGAGAGAAAGAAGCCGTTCCCAACTCGTAAATGTAACATCCCGCTTCTTGCCTCTCCTCCGGCAACAATCCTCCTTCCCCGGAACAGATGAGAGTCCCAAGGAGTTTGGAGCCTTTGGCCAAAGCTATTTTTGCTTCCCGAGACAATGCCCCGAAGGACATATGGGAAACATAAAACGGGATGTCAATCGTGATCGGCCGCTTCGCGGTCTTTCCGATGACCGTTTGGATACTCACTTCTTCCTCTTCATTGAGCGGCATACGGGCAAGTTGCGCTCCCTTAAAAAGTATCAAATCCCAATCGGGAAACGTCTTTTGGGTGCGCATCGGAGTAATTTCGCTCTTTCCTGTTTTGGCCAACTCTGTGATTCGCGCAAATTTCTTTTCGAATGAATCGTCGCTTTTCGCCCATTCACTCAAATATTCCTTTGTTGTAGGCGATTCGGAAGAAGGGGTTTCTTCCGTGAGTTCAAAATCCTCAGGGCCGGCTCCGCATACAGGACAAACCTCCGGCGGTTCCGGCCCTTCGTGTTCATATCCGCAAATGTTGCAGATCCATTTTTGAGTTGTTGGTGCGGTCATATCACTTCACTTCGATGAATTTCGATCCGGGCACGTTGCAGATCGGGCATTTTTCAGGTGCTTCACCCAACTCGAGATTTCCGCAGACTGGACAAAAATAAATCGACATCGTAGAAAGATCTTTTCCGGCTTCCACGGCTTCCAGTGCTTGTTTGTAAAGGGTGTGATGGACTTCTTCCGCCGCATTCGCATTTTTAAAAGTGACTTCCGCACGTTTGTTGCCTTCTTCGACGGCGTTATTCAAAAACCCGGGGTACATTTCTTGATATTCATACCGTTCCCCTTCCACGGCGGCTTTTAAATTGTCCACCGTACTTTGAATACCTCCCATCGCACGCAAGTGGGCATGCGCATGAATGGTTTCCGCTTCGGCAGCGGCGCGGAACAATTTCGCGACTTGTGGAAATCCATCCGTATCGGCTTTTTGCGCAAAGGCGAGATAGCGCCGATTGGCTTGGCTTTCCCCCGCAAAGGCTTCTTGAAGATTCTCGTTTGTACTCATCATTATTCCTTTCTGTTTCTTTTATTCATTCGTCGTACAGCAACTTACTACACGAATCCGATCTTTCCTGATAGGAATCATTCTTAACTAGTTTTTATTAGAACATCGATTCCCCACATTGTCAAGCGGTATGGAACATTTTATTTGCAGTTTTTCCCATGACGATTATAATGAGGAAAGAAGATGTTTCAGAAGACCGTCCCCAATATCATTAAGTTGTCCAATACTGTTTTCGTTTTTCATCCCAACGGAATGAGTGATGGTAACCAGTGGATACTGCCCTGGGTAAATTTTTGATAAGATTCTCTAAAAGGAGAAAGGTATTCTTCCTGTAATGATATTGGATTTTGTTTCTTTATACGGATTTGCATAGAAGCTTTACCGATTATAATAAGATAAGTCAAAATTCGTTTCGAAAGCGTAGGGGAAAATCATTGAATAAAAAAACTGCATGTTCTATTGAAAATCGCGTCGAACAGTTCCGCGAAATCTGCCGCGAACATGATCTTAAAATGACACATCAGCGGTTGGAAATCTATCGTGTAATTGCCTGTTCCTATGACCATCCTTCCGCAGAAGATGTTTACGAACTAATCAAAAATAAATTACCGACCATTTCCCTGGACACGGTCTATCGCACCCTCTCCTTGTTCGAACAACACGGACTTATCTCCCGCGTCCATCACCTCGATGATCGCAGCCGCTTTGATCCGAACCTTGAGCCTCATCATCATTTCATCTGTACACGCTGCAAAAAAGTGCAAGATTTCTATTGGGACGAATTCGACGAGCTTTTACAACCGGTGGAAGTGAAAAAATTAGGGGAAGTCCATTTTAAAAAAGTCGAATTACAAGGCATCTGCAAGGAATGCCAAAAACGAAATAAATAATGAAAGTGAGAACGTAGGGGCGGTTCGCGAACCGCCCCTACGTGATATATCTGGTTTCCCAATTCATGGTTGCTTGCCCACCGGATCGTTATCCCAGCCTTCTTCCCCGGTATACTCTGAACGACAATGTGCGGATGCTTCAAAACGTACTCCAATTGGGTACTTAAATCGGCTATTTCCGAACGTTCGCAAATATGATCCAATCTTTCTCTTGTGAGTCTGATGGTGCGATTATAATAATCAATTGGCATTTTCATCGTACGGTAAATGATCGGGTGCCAAGGGTACAGTGTCAGACAGCCCTTGACAATTTCTTGATAAATTTGAAAGAGCGTGAAAATAATCTCCAAACGTGCACGGCCGCAATCTGGTTTTTCGAACATAGGCGAACGTCAATTCCAGCATCTTCATGCCCGCATCGAATGCTCCGAGCGACCAGGGATGCCAAATCAGGGATACATAACGTTTGTTCTGTTCGATGGCTTGATCTAGAAACACTCTGTTGATGGCGAATTCATCTTTCGGTGTTTTGACAAAATCCTTCGGAATTGCCTCGGGCATCGGCGGTGGCCAAAGTGTCAGGCGCTTGGCTCCCCATTTGTTGTGATTCTTGAGCAGATTCTCATGCCACCCATGGCCGGGGATTTCCCAAATGTCAGAAAATCCTTCCTCGGTATACCGAAACGGATCGGTCAACAAAGCCGGCATAGAATAATCCGGCCCCCAAAGCAAGCTGCTCACATACTGATATCCCGCTTCCCGGATCAAGGCGAGAACATCCGGAGCTTGTTTGAATCCGTCAACGAAACCGCAGCCGGAGCGCAGGCCGATACAGGGACGCTCAAATACATCCTCGATAATCTTTTTGCCCTTGAAAATTTCCACCCGTTTCTGCTCCGGTGAGATGGCCGAACCGCAAAACGGATTGTCTTTCAACATCCGATGGGAATAAGTATGAGAAGCGATCTCGAACAAGGGATCATCGAGCAGCTCGCGATATTCTTTCGCGCTGGCTTCCAGTGTTTTTCCGACCAAAAAGAAGGTGGCCGGCATGGCAAAACGCTTATGCACTTCGACGATCTTGCGGCAGGCGTTCAAGCAATTCGGAGATTCCGTATCATACGCGGCAATATAGCGTATCTCGGGATCACCTTCTTGATTCTCCGGATTGTTTTGCGCCAATGCGGAAAACGCAGCACTGAGTGTAAGGGATTGTGTCAAAAAATTTCTACGTGAAAACATACCGGTTACCTCTTTCAAATTCAGTTGGGTGCCAAGAGCAAGGCGCCAGCCTGCCCTTGATCCAAATATACCTATTCAACCCATGCATAATAGAATATTCCAGATTAAATCCAACCACGAATCCAGGTGAGACATAATGAAGACCTACCGTTTTCAAGTCATCATTGAACAGGACGAAGATGGACTCTACGTGGCGGATGTCCCTTCTCTTCAAGGATGCCACACGCAAGGGGAGACATTTGAAGAAGCGTTGGAGAATATCCGGGAAGTCATCGAAATGTGCATTCAAGAAATGCGCGAAGACGGAGAAACCATCGAGAGCCGCTACCCTGAAGTGATCGGGATCAAAACGTTGGAAATCGCAGTGTAACGCCGGCGTCCCGCCGGCACGGTTTCCCGCCGTGTATCTATCGGCACTTCTATCCATCGACTTCAAACTCCGGCGAAAGATAAACCCACGGCCAACAATCCATTTTCGCAATGGCCGGATTGGCAAGATGACACTCGCCGTGACCGGAATCCAAAAAGGTTTCGATCGCTTTTTTGTATCGCGGCGGCAACGATTCTAAAATCGCTTCGGATATGAGAGAAGTGACTTCGGTAGCCTTTTCTTCTTCCTCGGATAAAATCGCGAATAAAGGATATTGAGATTCGAAGGTATCGCCTTCCAGCAGATTGCCAAGCGCCGGTCTGCATGTTTGATCCAGTTCTTGTATTGTGGACGCATGGAACCGTTCGAATAGGGGCGCAACGGAACTAACGCATATCGGCCTTGGTCGGTTCTCGGCGTGAATTCGGTTCTTCCCAGGGTTCGAAAAGCGGAGCCAAGGTATCCGGGTTGATGACGAGGCTTTCGGTTGTGGTCTTGGCTTCGTTCATTTTTCCAATTACCTATTGACGTTTTAGCTCTTAAAGAGATATAATACCTAAAGGCAGATGTGCGCAGGATTAATCGTAGGTCACCCGCCGGGTGGCAGCGCCTAGTGCGTGAACCACTACGACCTGGGATCTGCCCGTTTTATTTTAAACTCCATATCCATTCCAAACTGATTTCTTCCTTCAAATTTTTAATCGCTTCTTTAGGTAAAACTTTTATTCCATATCCCCATGAGGAGCCCTTATGCTTATACAAGATAGGCTTCAGTGTTTGAATATAGCGTGGTTCCGTATTTCCATAGGGATCACGTTCCAGCCCATTAAAAAACGCGCCTGCGCACGCGTCCGCCAATTGAAGTCCCATGGATCGTCCTGGTGTTTGGGCATTGATATTATGGATCGGTGTATATTGAAATTCAATTCGAATATCCTGGCCGTTTTCTTTTTGGATTTCCAAATGTTTTAAATATTCTTTCATTTCCTCATAAGACATTCCATACCGGTGTGAAAATAAAATCTCAACCGTTCCATCACCTCCCCACTTCACCGGATTATGAGAATCTCGGGCTAACCAGGACAATCGTTCTAACAAACATCGTACAGCATAGAAATAAAGAAAATACCGTTCTTTGAATTTCTCCGGTTCTAACAGAGACGGTTTATGTACACAAACTCCTATCGTCCGTGCATGAAGTCCTGTAAGAATCTGGGCATAGCGTACTTTTTGAGGGTGTTTCAGCTTCTTCCAATGAACATGTTTTTTGGGTTGTATATCGAATTCTTGCCGAACTTGATCGATGATTTTTACGGTATCGAGATCATCCTGTTTTCTTGTAATAAAAGCACCGAGAACAAACCAATCACTACTCCTCTGCACCGACAAATCTGTCCGAAATTGAAATCCTTCGTCTCCGGATTCATCGATATATGCGCAGAAAGAAGCCGTCATACCTTAACCATTCACCCCTATAAAACGATGAATTTCATATAGTAATAATCCAATCAATCGTAAAATATTTTTCTTCAAGAGTCAATCGATGTAAGCTACATCTGAGTCAAAACTTTGGATCCGCTTCCACGTGCAGCGTACAGCATTCCCCAACCTCGAACTTTTACATATCCACTCCACATTGATTTTTCCCCAAAAATCGAGTTTAAATAGTTATAGGCTTGAACCGTCGAAGCCGGAAATTGTAAGGAAGGATTATTGTGACTATGAAAATATCACGCCGATTGTTTTTAGCCGGGACGGGAGCATCTTTAGTCAGCGCTGGATGTGCTACGCATACCGTTCGAAAGACAACGCTTGCGAAAAGCGGGTATGAATCTCCCAATGAAAAACTGAATGTTGCCGGGATTGGAATCGGAGGAAAAGGATTTAGCGATGTTGATAATTGCAGTAGTGAAAACATCGTCGCCCTATGCGATGCCGATTGGCGTAAAGGGGCCGGGGCATTCAAGAAATACCCGAATGCACAGCGCTTCAAAGATTTCCGTGTCATGCTGGACCAGTGCAAAGAGATCGATGCCGTCACAATTTCCACTCCGGATCACATGCACGCCATCGCCGCCATGCGCTGTATGGAAATGGGCAAACATGTCTATGTACAAAAGCCGTTGACTCATACCGTCTTCGAGGCGCGTTTGCTGCGGGAAACGGCTCATAAATATGGAGTCGCCACGCAGATGGGGAACCAGGGGGCAGCGACGGATATGCATCGCGAAATATGCGAATTGATCTGGGCGGGGCTTATCGGGCCGGTGCGCGAGGTGCATTCCTGGACCGACAGGCCAAAAGGCTGGTGGCCGCAGGGGATTCCGAATCCACTCCCGCCCGAACCGGTTCCGGAAGAACTCGAGTGGGAAATTTGGCTTGGGCCGGCCCCGGTGCGTCCCTATAATTCCGGATACTGCCCCTTCAAATGGCGGGGCTGGTGGGATTTCGGTACCGGAGCGCTGGGGGATATCGCGTGCCATAATCTCAGTCCGGTAGTGAAAGCGTTGCGTTTGGGATATCCGGACAGCGTCGAATGCTTGCACGCGAAAGACGCCAATGATCAAACCTATCCGACGGAATCGATTATCCGTTATGAATTCCCGCAGCGAGGCAACTTTGCTGCATTGACCCTTTATTGGTATGACGGGAAGTTGAAACCCGAACTGCCCGAAGGGGTGGCGGAAGGACAAGGTTTACTCGATGAAGACACCGGAACCATGTTTATCGGCGATAAAGGTCTTATCGTGATGAACGGGAGAGTCGAGAAAAACATTCTAGTCTACGATGGAAAAGTGATAGAAGATTTTGAAAAACCGACTCCTATTATTCCACGGCTGCCGAAAGTTGAAGGTAAAAACAATCCGGATTTGATGCATAAGCGCGATTGGATTCTATCCTGCAAAACCGGTTCCAAGGCAGGTTCCAATTTCGATCATGCCGGGCCGTTGACGGAATGGGTGGTGATGGGGGATATCTCGATGAGATATATCCATCAAAAACTCGACTGGGACGGTCCCCAGATGCGCTTCACCAACCTGCGCGAAGCCAATCAGTATGTATCGAAAGAGTACCGGAAAGGGTGGGAACTCACTTAAATTTAACATTGGCTTAATATTTGGGCAAATGTGCGGGTATATGGTACTTGTAACGCCGTCGTCCCGGCGGTATTTTAAAAAACCGGCAAGATGTCAG
Source organism: uncultured bacterium (assembly GCA_964412555.1). Taxonomy (GTDB): domain Bacteria; phylum Hinthialibacterota; class Hinthialibacteria; order Hinthialibacterales; family Hinthialibacteraceae; genus CAYPPG01. The sequence continues at coordinate 72,587 of CAYPPG010000020.1, read as the reverse complement.
TGTTACAAAAGCCGGCAAGATGCCGGCGTTACAAATGCGGGCAAGATGCCCGCGCTCCCAGCCGGCGATACGTCATTATAGAAAGGAAATAGTAGGATGAAAGTTTCACGGTTGTTTTATTTAGGTGTTGTGGCGGTTTTGGTTTGTTCGGTATCTGTTGGCGTGTTTGCGCAGCAGGTTTCGATGAATGTGTATGACGATCCGAAGCAAGAGGTTCAATTCCCGGATATTATGGGGTATGAAACGCTTGTTTGCGATTTGCATATGCATACCGTCTTTTCAGACGGTTTGGTGTGGCCGACGGTGCGGGTGGAAGAAGCCTGGCGCGAGGGACTCGATGTGATAGCCATTTCCGACCACATCGAATATCAACCGCATAAAGACGATATTCCGACGAATTTTAATCGCCCCTTCGAAATTGCCAATCCTTATGCCAAAGTACGCAATTTACTCATGCCGAGAGCCGCGGAAATTACCAAAGACACTCCTCCCGGCCATTTCAACGCGATTTTTTTGAAAGATATCGATCCGGTTGAAAATGAAGATGTCATTTTATCGCTTGAAGAAGCGAATAAACAAGGTGGATTTGTTTTCTGGAATCATCAAGGGTGGAAAGGTGCCGAAAGAGGAAAATGGGGGGATGTTCAGGAAGAATTGTATGTCAACCGCTGGCTGCATGGAATTGAAGTGTGCAACGGGGGAACCTATTATCCCGACGGGCATCGATATGGTGTCGAAAAAGGATTGACGTTGATGGGGACTTCGGATGTTCATGCTCCGATGCTCGATCATCCGCGTACACCGGAAAATCACCGCACAGTTACCTTGGTTTTCGCCGATGACAAAACGATGCCCGCGCTCAAAGAAGCATTATTCGCTGGGCGTTCTGTTGTGTGGTATAAGAATCAGCTGATCGGGCAGGAAAAATTCTTGGATGCATTGTTCCATTCTTCCGTCGACATTCGAGAGACTCATCTTACAACCGATAATTCCTGCTATGTTGAAATCAACAACTGTTCCGAAATTTCTTATGAATTGCAGCGAAACGGATCCGTTGGTCCGCAGACATTCACGATTCCGGCGAAATCGACAATTATGATACGCGTTTCAGTCAAAGGAGACATGCCGGAAGAAATGTCATTTCCATACATCGTTAAAAACCTGTTGATTGCACCGGAAAGAGGATTACCAGTAACTTTGGATGTTTCCTTACAATAAGAAAGTTTGAGCGGGTAGCCAAAGCAAGTCTTCAGGTCTGTCCTGGAAGTACAGCACAATAAGAATATCGAAAAATATCTTTCAGCGGGTATATCCAAGCGATTCCAATGCCTCACGTTGCGCTGTATCCAATTCCATAATCTCAATCTGTCCAAAGAAAGAAGTGCGCCAATTGTCTAAGAGGAGAGAACAATTTTCCGCAATTTCCAAGAATTCTGAATTGTTTTCTTGAAAGGCAAGGCAATTCTCTTGTTCGTGAGGATCTTTCTGCAAATCATATAGTTCATCCACGATTTTGCTGGAATTGGAATCGGGAAAAGTAATTTCTACTTTTTGTTGTCTTTTTCCTCCAAAAACATTCTCATGTGTCCAACTCATTTGTGTTGTATGTTCAGGACCGGATTTCGCATCCGCTAGCCCCTTTGCAGCATCGGATTCGAAATCCTCGATAACCCAAAATGGATCACGGAAACGGGGAGAATTCGGAAAACGGATGGCTTGTGTGTATAGTTCGATTTGATCAATGATAAATGTTCCAGAAGTTTGGTTGTAAGGCAGCCCCGCATCGACTCCGACTCCCTCGATGACCATCCAATCCGTCGGCCAACCGCGTGTTTTTCCATATTGATACGCAACTCGATACAAATCCGGTGAAACCTGCAAGCGCCATTCGTTTGGTGTCTCTAAAAAATTCGGTTCCTGCATCGCTTGCCGGTGCAAAGGATCGACACCAAGCGTCTCGGCAGTAATAATCGTTGTATTCAACTTCGATAACGCTTGGAAATCACGGCTGGCATATAATTCTTGAGTGCGATAACGGATATGAACCATGAGTTGAACGGAGGAATCACCTTTGATCCGAAGAAAAACTATACTTGGTCCTTTCAACGGAATTTCGGTAAACACTCCAAGCGGCGTTTCCGGCCGGCGATGGCTGCTTTGGTTGATGAATTTAAAACGGCCGGTTCGCATCCCGAATAATTTATTTGATTCGCAAACCATATCGGCTTCCGTCTCCAGAAATCCTGGACGTTCTTCAAAGGGAGTATCAGTATTCTTTTCTCTTTCGAAAAGAGGAACCAATGATCTTCCTTCGACGGTGGTATCATCCTGCAAATCGGCCATTTCAATCAGCGTTGGGAACAAATCGATGGACTGTACTAAATTCGGCACACGCAATCCTTTTTGAATTTGTTTTGGATAGCGAATCATAAATGGAATACGAACGGCGGATTGATAAAGATCATCCCCATGAAAAAACTGTCCGTGTTCACCGATCGCTTCACCGTGATCCGCGATGGCGGCGACAATGGTCTGATCGAGTATCCCCGTTTCCTCCATTTTCTGAAAAAGGCGGCCGATGTGGTGATCCATATAACTCACTTCGCCGTCGTACAAGGCGCGCAGATGCTGCAAATCTCGTTCCGACAAACTGCTTCCTTTTGTCGCCGTGAATTTTGTGATTTCCTGCACAGTCCCGCGAATCGAACCTTCATAATCAGGATCGTACAAGTTAGAGTAATCAGGTGGGGGATCATACGGCGTATGCGGATCATATAAATGTACCCACACGAATAAAGGCTCTTCTTGATGTTCTTCAATATATTGTATCGCATCGGAAATCGTTTCTTCTGCCCGCCGTTCTACATTGATTTTCTGGCCATTCCGGATCATCGAGCCAAGATCGTACACATCAAAACCTTGTTTCAATCCGAAAGCCGGTTCGAGGACATAACTGCTGATAAACGCGGCAGTTCGATAGCCATTCTTGTTGAACACTTCCGCCAATGTATGTTCCGCATCGGGAACTCGATGTGTTCGAAATCGAACACCAGTGCTGCGGGGATACAAACCGGTCATGATCGCTGTGTGAGATGTCAGCGTTGCAGGAATCTGGCAAATTGTGTCTTCGAACAGAACCCCTTCCGCGGCGAGCCGATCAAGGTTCGGAGTGTGAATTGATTCATTTCCATAACACCCTACAGCATCCGCACGGAGAGTATCTAAAGTTAAAAGCATAACATTCGTCTGTTCATCTTGTTTTGTACATCCAAAACAAAAAATGAGCAACACTGTAAATAAACTTGTATTCAAATTCCAATTCATCATACGAATCACGAGCACCCTTTGTTATGCCATTGATTTAATTAATCTTACGCCCTTTCAGGGCTAAGCCTACATATTGGTTCCATCTTCCAGGGGCATTGCCCGCTGGCTTTCATCTTCAACCCCGTTGGGGTAGGAAAATACAATTCCCGTTTGTTTTATTATGTTACATTGCAGACATCATTGGGATTCATTATAGCATGAGATGGGACAAGCAGTTGGGAAACATAAACAAAAACCCACTTGCAATTGTCTATATCCGATATAGAATACAAAAAAGTCATATTCAACCGCTCTACACGGCGTTTCTGGCTCATCCATGAGAAAAAGTGTTGAAAACCAAGATAAAAGAGATACAATAGGTCACAACTTTACAAAGAAAACAATATATTATATTTATATAAAGGCAATTTCATCAGCGGAGGACATATCATGAGTGACAGTGATAAACCCAAACGACCCAAGAAAATCTCGGTCGAAGAAATCAAACAACAACAAAACGGACTCGACATCTGGCGGGATATCGAAAGTTGGGCAACCACCGGATTCGAGTCGATTCCATCGGAAAAATTCGAGTTATTCAAGTGGTACGGTATATACCGCCAAAGGCCGAATGTCGGACATTTTATGCTGCGGGTTCGCGTCCCTGGGGGGAAATTGAAGGCAAATCAAGCACGGGCCGTCGCCCAAGTGGCGCGGGAATTCGGACGTGGAACGCTGGATATTACCGTTCGGCAGAATTTCCAGATTCATTGGCTTACCATAGAGAATATACCGGAAGCAGTTCGCCGTCTTCACTCCGTCGGTTTGGCGACCACGATGGCATGCGGTGACGTGCCCCGGAATATCCTTTCATGTCCTGTCGCTGGGAAATGCAAAGGCCAAATTGCCGATGATTATTCGGTTGTACGGCAATTGACACGAGCGGTTGTCGGCAATCGGGAGTATTCTAATTTGCCGCGCAAATTCAAAATGTCGATTTCAGGCTGCCCCATCCACTGCCCTCTACCGGAAATCAACGATATCGGTTTGTACGGTGCGGTTCGCAAAAACGGTAAAAAGGAGGAAGGATTCAATCTGATCGCCGGTGGGGGATTGTCCACGAAACCGCTGTTCGGCAAAGTCATGAATGCGTTTGTCCCTAAAGACAAAGCCGTGGATGTGTGCCTGGCGATTCTGGATATCTTTAAGGAAATAGGGTATCGCCAATCCCGTAAACGCGCCCGGATGAAATTTCTTGTCGAGGATATGGGCGCGGATGCGTTCCGGGAAGAGATCGTCAAACGCTTGGGCTATGAACTCGATCCGGCGGAAGAAGCAACGATTGACAGAAGCGCTTTCCGGGATCATATGGGGATTCAAGAACAAAAACAGGGTGGTTTTTATACACTCGGATTCAGCACGACGGCTGGCCGATTGACACCGGAAGATCTTTTTGTAACCGCCGATATCGCGGAACAATTCGGTTCTGGTGAAATGGCCAACTCGATCATGCAAAATCTGATCGTGATGGATATCCCTGAAGACAGCCTTGAAGACGCTCAGGACATGGCAATCAACGCTCCCACGTTGACCTTGAAAGTAAACCCATTGCGGGCAGGCTTGATGGCATGCACCGGCATCGAGTTCTGCAATCTCGCCATTACCGAAACCAAACATCGTTCCTTCGATATCATCGATTATCTGGAGCAAACAGTCCAACTGGATACACCGATCAAAATCGCTATTTCCGGCTGCCCCAATTCTTGCAGCCAGTATCAAACCGGTGACATCGGCCTGCGCGGCGGAAAGACTCGCGTCGGTGAAGAGTTGGTGGAGTCCTATGACATTTTCGCCGGCTGCGAGATGGGAACCGACGGCCAATTCGGAGAAATGGTCAAAAAAGCGATCCCCGCCGAAGATGTCGCATTCGAATTAGCCGAAATACTCAACGATTACAAACGCGGCCGGCAAGATGGCGAGACATTCCAGCAATATACACGGCGCATGCTGACGGCTTCGTATGAGATTTAACTAAATTCTTTTATCGGATCAATGACTTGCTTAATGCGGCCAGCCAACTCAACTAACAGGGGGGAGTTGATAATGCGTAAAACCACTTATTCACATAGGTCCTCACTATTCGTCTCTTTTTGTGAATAATACGTTCACATCCAATGTGATTCGTCTGCCCGATATTTACTGGAATGAAGATGTCTTGGTTGACCATCGATAGAGATCCCCGTTGCTGATGATTCCATTACTTGGATTGTAGAGTGTCACAGTTAATAAATTGGACAGCGCTGGAGCGCATACGGGACAATCCGAACCGCCGGTATGTGTAACCGCCGGAGGATAGTAATGGATTTGATTGAGAATGCCATCGGGCCCGGAACTGGCGATCATAGCGAATTTCTCACCAAGCACAAGCGTTCCTCTCGGTCCAGCAAAATCAGCGCGCCCGTAGCAATAGGCTTTGGCTCCATCGATATCGTTTAAATCAGCCAGCCCTGCTCCATTGTCATACGAATGCGGAAAAGGATCGATCGGAATTGTGGATATGTAAGATGTTGGAGTCGTCAGTTTTTGCAATCGTGCACGGAAATTGTACACATCGAACTGTTCACTCAAAGGTTGAGGAAATCCATTGTAATCGATACGGTACGCTTCAAGCGCAACAAACATTCCTCGTGTTTCATCTTCGACTTTGGCCACCTTGGCTTTGACCATAGCGGACATGTAATTGGGAACCGCAATGGCGGCTAAGATTCCAATAATGGCAACGACGATCAGTAATTCGATTAAAGTAAAAGCAAAATCGTTTTTTCGGTTTTTCATAACATTCACCAAATATCTTTTTGAATCAGCCGCCTTCGAGAAATAGCAGAAGACGGCTGATTCGTTCTCTCGATTAATAGTGCAGCCAGGAAGAAACACCGGATGGCTCGTTCAGTGGGATTACACTTAAAATAAAGGGAGCGGCTTCGCAATCGAATTGGGAAACCGAAAGCGTAGTCACATCCACTCGCATGATCGTATCGGATTGCGTCAATCCTAGATAAGCGATAGTGCTATCCGGCGAAAAACCTTGAGCAAAGAATCCGACTTGGCTGGGTGCCGATAATGGAATCTCTTGGACGATACTCATATAATTCGGTGAGGTGGGATCGCAATTGATGATCTGCACTTTCTGGATTTCCTGTTCGGGCGGCTTGTTAAAATCTCCCGCGACTATCCATTTCCCGTCAGGACTATATGCGTAGCCTTTGCAACTCACGCTTGATACGGTTTTCATTTCTTCGGTTTCCAGGTTGATGGAATAAAAGTAACTCCCTGGTTCTCCATCCCAATGGCAATTTCCCACGATATAGCGCCCATCGGGGGAAAGTTTGAGAGCGGGAGTCATATGGCCTTCCGTTGTTGCAATCGTTTTTACATGAACATCTTTTTCATCTCCAACCGTGCCAAAAACTTCAATCCCGCCAGCACAAGCGATATACACTTTTCTCGTCACAGGAGAATAGACAACGGAATGGGGGAGAGGGAGAATCTCGTTGTTGGTTAAACGAATTTCCCGAGTGTTCCCATCGATGATATCGACCCCTCCCGGATTGTCCGCCCCCAAAAAGCGTGTGGAATAGATGTCATAATCGGATTCGGACAATGGAAAACCAATCGTGGCGTGATGATGGCCGCCGGCAATCGTCTCGACCATCAGTGTCAATGGATCGATGAAACTCAGCGTGTCCTCTCCATCGTTCGCGACGCAAAACAAATCATCGGGCGTGACATAAGCGTGAAACGGTTTGGCGCCCGTTTCGAACGTTTGGATGTGGTGAATCACGTTTGGATACCCGCTATAGTCGAAGATTTCCACCGTGCCTCCTGACTCGGTGTCTCCGTTTGGACATGTAACGATGAACTTCTTTGCAGCTGGAATCGCCTGGATAAAGCGGGGAGTATTTTCCAGCACGGAACCTGGAGGCGCATAAGAAAAAACCTGCTCGCCTTCCGGTTCGTAGACAGTGATTTTCTTGTTGACATCGTTTTTGTGACTGATCGCGATAAAATGATCCGCGGAAGAAGACATTGAGACGAAAATAAATGATATGAACAAAAGCGAACAAAAATGAGTAAGAGTAACTTTATTTAGCATAGACATAATATAATCTCCTTTAAGGAAATAAATACAGCTTCCCTTTTCCTTTTCAGAAAGAGGCTTTGATTAGAGTTTTGGATTGAGTGATCAATTTAGAGGGACAAGAATGAAGGAGGGGCGCGGCTTCTTACCGGTAATATTTTTGATTGTTCTTGTAAACAAACATCAATGATTCGTTGTGAGTGATGAAACGAATCGGTATAATGAAACGTATTTTGTATCCAGGAAGATTTAACCGTTTTGAGAAAATGACAGAGTAGGCACGTACAGTCTTCGTATTGATGAGCGTGGTCACAACAATCGGCACACGCATGCAGGCTTCCAATCTCATGCTCACGCGCACTGCCGTGATGATGGCCATGTCCACTTGTTCCCGCAATCAGGATGCAATAAATCCCAACAAGAATCCGGGAAAGAAGCACACGTTTTGGAAAATCTAAAGATAACACGGAAATAGGATAACCACTTTCAAGATTCTTTTTTGACCAACGATATTCCGCAACAGGAAAAAGTACAGGGATCACTTGATGGATGACATCCACATTCGTCAGATGTTTTGTGGATATTGGCACATTCTTTTATCACCTGCAATTCGATACCGCAATCTTCACACACATAAATTTCGCCTTTTCTCATATCGTGGCATGTTGACATTTTATAATTTCTCCTCTCTAGGATAATACTCAACCCTTACAACAATACAGCGTTTTCAACTTCTTTTCCAGTAGGATTCACACGCACCGATGACCCAACTTGAAGCAAAGACCAAAAAGACAAGTGAATCCATCAACCGAACTTGGTAATCTTGATTGGGATTTGCTTGTGGCGTTCTGTATTCCTCTTCTTCCATCACATACCCTTCAATAGGTTTGGGTTCGTTGGGATTTTCTTCGCTTTGCTCTGGTTGATTCATTTCCTGGATTTTTTGCGGTCGATGCCATTCTGATCGCTCGGCGATACGTTTTTGTTTGGCCTCATCAATGGTTTTGCCCGTTGCGGTTTCTACATTTTGAATCCAAGCAGCTATAACCTCAGGATCAAGTGACGGTATTTTTTCGGCTTTCTCCCGAATAAAATCTTGCAATTCGGGATTGTCGCATGTGAGGTGATCACAGGCAACATCATGCTTCGCGACCTGTTCCACATAGATTTTAGTCAACTCGTCCACGATTTCCTGCGGCGCATCCCAATAGCCTTTGCGAACAACTTCGAGCATACGCGAAGCGATTCCTTGTTTGGCGTGTGGATTATGTTCGTCAAAGAATTCATCGATTTGCAAATCATAACGGTCTTTCATCCAAACTTCATAGAGTTCTGTCCACTTCGCACCATCTACCGTCTCGGGGTAGACCACTTGCCAACCCCAAAGGTATTCTGACCCGGTCCAGATAAACCGTGCGCCGGCGTATCCTTCATCCATCATTCCTTGGGCGAAATCCGGATTGAGATAGCGCGACCGGAATTCCTGCCCCAAGAAGCGTTCCAGCGTTTCTTGTTTTTCATAGCCAGGGGTGCGAAGATCGGTCACAAAGAACGGTGGGCTTTCCCCACCATCCACCGTGCGCACTCCTAAGGCAATACTGCCTCCATAGGAAAAGAAATCGTCGTTATCGAGAACTCCGTAGATTTTGGATGCGCAGGTATGCGCGATAACATCGGTTTTGCTCAAGGCGTCGCGAAATTCGCGTTCCATGGGCTGCCCCCAAATACCGCCCCCGTAACCATGCCCCATGCGGCGGATGTAATTGTTTCCCACTTGTTCTTCTTGATCCCAACTGCCGCTGGAAGCGGTCATCGCATAGATTTTGCTATCATGCTTGCCTGTGGGTTCGGCAAAGATACGAACCAGGCTGCGAATTTTCGCTTGCTCCTCAGAAATGCCTTCTTCGATTAAATGTTGTTCTAAATCCTGAGCATGTTGCCGGATGGGATTATCTTCTTCAGGAGATGAGGCCGTCAAGTTTACTGCCCTGTCAATCACCTCAAACAACATGGGAAACGTATCCCGGTACAAACTGGTGGCATGGAAGACAACATCCACCCGAGGTCGCCCCAATTCTTCCCTTGGTATTAATTCTAAATTTTTGATCCGTCCGCGATCGTCACGAACGGCTTTGACACCTAGCAACGCCAATCCCTGTGCCTCTTGTACTCCCATGTGACGAATGGTTTCCACGCCCCACAGCTGAAGCGCGATTTTCTGGGGGTATTCTCCATGCTGGGATACGTGGTTTTGGACCAATTCTTCCGCCAATTTTGTGCCCAGCTTCTCCGAACGTTCCGTGGGGATTATTCTTGGATCGAATGTATAAAAATTTTTCCCTGTAGGGATCGCTTTAGGATTCAAAACAGGATCGTTACCGGGGCCGGGTTTCACGTAGCCGCCATCCAATCCATGCGCCAAACTGATCAGTTCTTGCGTTCCGCTCTGGATCAAATCGTTTCGGTACGTTTCCCGCTCGGATTCATCGTTGCCTTTGACAATCAGGTCAGTAAAGTTCTCCAATTTTTCTCCGCCGGGAGAAATGCCGAACGTATGCAATCCAAATGGAACCGATTGAACTCGAATCTGGTTGATATAATCTTCCAACGTGGCGGCACGGTCGGGGAATGCCGCTTCGTTTTTTAGTTCCGTTTCAGACCATCCCCTATCTTGCAGATCCAAATGAATACCGCGTTTGACCACTTCCTCTTCGATGTCTTTCGCGATTTTTTTTGTCGATTGTGGATCCTTGCTTTGGGCATTGCGCCATTCCTGGATCAAGTCCAATAGAATTTTGAGTTCAGGTGGAAGTCCGCCCTCCCCCAGCGCAGGAGTTAGATGATCGACAACGGTGGACATCCCTCGGCGCTTGGCGACGATCCCCTCACCGACGTCATCGACAATGTATGGGTAAAGGATCGGCAATGTTCCAGCGAGCACCTCACCGGGATCGCTTCCCGATAGACCGGATTCCTTGCCCGACATCCATTCGTGAGTTCCATGAGTTCCGGTGTGGATAACGGCATGGGCTTTGTACACATGTTGTAGCCACAAATACGCAGCGAGGTATTGATGATGAGGAGGCAGTTCTTGAGATTGATACAACATCGCGAGATTCTGGGTGCGTGCCCGGTCAGGCTGAGGCATGAGAACGATATTTCCCAACCGAATCGTAGGGAGCACAAAATGAAGTTCGCCGTCGATCTCCTTCGCCATGATATCGGCGTCATCCGGCGGCCCCCAAAAATTGATCAGTTGTTCACGGAAATCTCGTGGCAGTTCAGCAAGCCATTCTTTATATTGTGATACGGAAACGAGATCGATGGTACCCATTTGAATCAGGCGGTCCAGTTCACCCGGCGCCCAATTGCCGATGTTCCTTCCCCTTTGAAGAATGAGTTTTTCAATGGCGCGTTGATCGTCTAAATCCACATCCTCAACACGATAACCTTCTTTTCGCAAATGGCGCAACATGACCGGAATGCTGCGGACAACGTTCAAATAACTCGCCCCGACGTTTTGTTTCCCTGGAGGATAATTCCAATACAGAATCGCGACACGGCGGTTTTGAGGAGATGTTCTTTGGAGATCAATCCACTTGTAGGCGCGGCCAACCGCTCTTTCGGCTCGCTCGGCAACCGTGATGTAGGAAATATTGCTGCGGCGGTTATCAACGCCGCCAACGACATTCGGCGGAGAAAGACCGGCTAGTTCAGGAACAGCCAGTTGAAACGCCACTTCCGAAGTCGTCAATCCCTGCGTTGAACGCTTCCATTCTTCCACTGTTCTACCGTACACTTGAATGCCATTGATGACAGGAACGTCAAGTTTGCTTAACGCTTCAATGGCTCCATCATCGGTAAATTTGAAATGCAGGGAGACAACCGCATCAACCCGACTTTTCTCTTCTTCATCGATCAAAAAGTCTTGTACCGCTCTGCTGCCTTTGGTGGCAAAAAGGATGACAGGCTGCATGCCCTGGCGGAAAATTTCTTGAGCGATTGCGCGGGGAATCGCGATGTTTTCACGCCGCACCCGCGTGGCATATTCCAACACAGCCACTTTGGGAATGGACGGATTGGGCTTCATGCTTTCTTCCCATTCCTCCCATGATTCTGCAACTCGGAAACCAAATTCGTGAGGAATAATCAGCCCTTGCTCAACCACAGCCGCAGGTGGTTTCACCTCCAATTGAAAAAAACCGAATTGCGTCCTGAGCAAATAGGCAATCATCTTTTTGATTTGGCTGGGAGCACCGTTATCCCAGTATTGTTCGAGAAGATCGTTGCGAACCATACCAAAAGATTCAACCTTTTGTTCCGTTAATCCGGGGCCCAATGCCGCGATGGCGTAACGTTTATAGGGATAGGATGAAGAATGTTCTGATGGTTGATACTGGTTGAACGCTTCTTCATGATCCAAAAACCAGTGAGAATCGATCACTTCGGCAATCAACATATCATGGGGCGGAAGTGGTTGATCGAGTGTTGACGTGGAAGGTGCCCGCAACCGGAATTCAAGACGATTAGCGATCTCCGGATGGTCTTTGTAAAGAAGATCGATCGCTTTGGTGATCAACTCAGCGGCGGGATTGGAAGTGAGAAACAAGATGCGCGCACGTGTACCCGGCACATCCTTTTCTTTTAAAAAAAGGATAAAGAAGAACCCCAAAAAAAGAAGAACAAATAGACTTCCTACAATAGAACGCTTCATGGTATTTCTTCGTTGTCAGGGACATATACGACCGTGCCGTCTTCCAAGCGGTAAGCGGTACCAAGGCGGATTCCATCACCGCTTCCCACCTGTTTCGTCAGTCTGCGGATGGTTGTCTTTTTGCCCTCGCGCACCGTGATTTCCAAACCATCTTCTCGTTCTGTTGTAATGGTTACTTTGGAATCTGGTTTAAACATATCGATGAGATTGAGCGCACTGATGAGAGAAACCATAAAACCCAGCGCAAAGACGATTCCGATATCAAACAAGTTCGCCAATCCTGAAAGGGGATCATCATCCCTTGAATTTCCGCTTAATAATCCAAGTCCGGAATGGGTGCTTTTCGGTTTCATTCTATCGCCTCCAGACTATGGCGGATTTCAGCCAAATCCATACGATACCAACGTTCAAGGGTTGTCGCGACAATCCAGGCAATGCTCCCCGCAACAAGTCCAAGCACCGTTGTACCAAACGCGAGGATCAAACGTTGGGACAAGATTTGAAGATCATTGGCGGCCAGCGCGGTCAATGCGCTCCCCAAAGGAATCAAAGTTCCCGCAAGTCCCAAAGCAGGACCAAGACGTACCCAAATTCTCGCCGTATCAACGCGCCTGCTGAGTTCAGCTTCGGTTCGGTCGAGCAAGAGCCAAAGATTGGCAGAAGCGTCAAGAGTGGATTGTTTCTTCCACTCAAGAAATCCCTGACGGCGTTTCATGCTATCTGCCGGTTCATTGGGATCACGCACAGCGACAGCGTTTCCCCGGCGCTGCACTGCTTCACTGCATAAATTTCCGAGTAAGTAAAGAGTGTGCGCCATGCCATACAATAGGGCGATAACCACTGGCCATAATAATAAATTGGTAAGAATGTAAACGGTTTGTTGTAATTGTTCGATCATTTTTTTAGTAAATGGGCGGGTATAAAACAACTACCCGCCCTCGCATATTGTGGTAATACTTTCTTGATTATTGTAACATCATCCATCCCTGGATTGAAGTTTCGCTTTCTGATAGTAACATCATCAAATTCGTACTGCCTTCAACCGTGCTTTCCCACAGGATTGCAACCTGACCGTTTGGGCTCACCGCAACACCGGGTCTTACATCCACATTAAAATCATCCATCGTCAATTGTATAGTATCAGAAAGTGTTTCCGTGCTGGAATCATACACTCGTAAATAAATATCACCCTCACCCGTACGGTAATCCGTCCATACAACGTAAACCTTCCCACCGGCACCAACAGCGACATCCGCTAATTCAACGGCATCAGGTAAATCATTTTCAGATAGTGGAATCGGGGAACTAAAAGAATCGGCATCGGATGATTTAGAGGCCAAATGTATGTTCGGAATATCATTGGTCCTATCTGTCCAAACCACCCAAAGCGTATCGTTTTGATCGATGACCATTTTTGCGGGATCCATTGACGTAGAACCTTTCCCCGTTCCGATTTGCTGGCGTTGAGTAATAGTATTGCTTTCTAAATCCTCGATGACTCCATAAAAAAGGCGTTCGTTCATGTAATAGAATCCCTGCATCTCCGCCACGGTCCAAATGACGTGCAAACGCCCTTGGCTGTCAAAAGCGACCTGCGGTAATATTCCCCCTTCACCATTTGGGCTTACTCCTGCGATTTTTTTCGCCGCAAAATCATCCGCGTTTACAAAAACTTGTTCTTGGTTGGAAAGCGCGAGTAACGGATCGGCAAAGGAACTCTCCATGAAATCATACCAAACAATCGCGATGCGCCCACTATCACTGATATCCATTTTGGGACGCCACGAATTCCCATCGTGATCGGATATCCGCATTTCTTCAGTCTCAAATTGCCCGCTTGGCGACAGCCGCCGGTAATATACCTCAACATTGTTTGTACCACTGTTGTTTGTACTGTGACGATAATCATGCCAAGCGATATGAACCGTTTGACCGTCCTCGACATACAACACCGGTTCCCCGCCCGTGCTAAAGGGAATTCCTTCCCCCGCATCGGAACGGATTTCCTTTGATTCGCTCCATTGACCATTCTGGAAAACTCGATAAAGCATCAAACCGGGATTACCTAAACTGGTGCCTTCCGTATTTTTTTCCGTATAAACCAAGTGAAGGCTGCCTTGATTATCAAACATGAAGGAACCTTTGGGACTACGTGCCAGAAGAGATTCCCTGTCCGTATCCGTAATCTGCATCGTATCTTCAAAATCCGGAATCAATGACTGCGCCCCTGCGATGTGAACAGCAAAAATAAACAAAGAGAAGCTGATCAAAAATGAAACTACAGTTTTTTTCATTAATTTATCTCCTTTTCAATTGAACCGCGTGCTCGCGGATATTTCCATTGATTGTGATTTCGTATTCCCCAAAATGGGCAAGATCGGTTCTGTCTTCGTCAATTTTTATTCGGTGGGGAAATCGAATAGTGCGTTCACGATAAAATTTACCGACATCGACATGCATACAACGAATCAACCAAACGTCATTGGAACTGCGGTCGACATTGGAAAGACCTATGGATTCACTTGCATGATCAGGACCACCGGTATCCATCGCCGTTCGGTTATAGGCGTAGCGTAAAAAACGCCATTGCGGCACTTCTTTTCCCGAAAATGAACTGTCTCCACAACTCGAATGAGCTTCTATGGTATAATCGTGTTGACGTCTCAAAGCCGGGCAATACAAGCAAGACTCAGAGCAGTATCCCAGTTCGGCTAACGACATCGGCACTCCGGTCCAATAGCCATTCGCTGCCGGCCCACACCCCCATGCTGTCGTCTCAGGCCGCGATACCGTATCCGCCACGCCGTCCGCCAAAGGAAACCGGTTGTAATCCAAACGATAGGAATGCATCGCCACAAACAGAGAATGCAGATTCTCCTTGCAAGCGGCATCATCCGCCCTGCGCAAAGCGTCCATCATATTTGCCGAAAGAATCGAAGCCAGGATCCCTAGGATCGCTACGACTATCAACAATTCGATGAGCGTAAAACCGTATAAATCTTTTTTAAGTTGTGCAATCATATTGTGTTACGTTTTCAATGTTCGTAACACTACAATAACTACCTTTTGGTCTTTGATCAAGTGGGGAAGCGGAGAATATAAGAATATATGATAAATCTGTATTATCTCGGAACGATTCATCAAAATTATAGATCGAGAAATAGTTGTACTCTACAATCAAGAAAAGAGTGTCATAGATGTTCCCCATTCTTGCATGATATTGCACTCATGTTATACTATCAGCTCATTTAAAACGGAATTTCCGTAAAATATCGCTCAATATTCAAAGAAGATCGTCATGTTAATCGAATTTTCAGTCGCCAATTACCGCTCGTTTCATGAACGGCAAACACTCAGTATGATTGCCAGCAATAAGGACAAGCAATTACAAGACAATCTGGTCGAGTTGAAGTTGCCCGGTTTAAAGAATGTGCGCTTGGTGAAAAGTGTCGCCATTTACGGAGCCAATGCGTCAGGTAAGAGTAATTTGTTCAAAGCGGCGGAATTTATGCGGGATTTTGTCGTCAATTCGGCCACCGATTTGAAACCCAATGAAGAAACCGGAACGATTCCTTTTAAACTGGATTTGGAAGCTCAGGAAAAACCAAGCGAATTCGAAGTTCTCTTTATCCACAAAAATATACGATATCAATATGGATTCATGATCAGTAAAAAAAGAGTCATAGAGGAATGGCTGCATGCCTATCCCCATGGTCAACCCCAACGTTGGTTTGAAAGAATATGGAATGAAAAAAAGGAAAAATACGAATGGGAATTCGGAGCAAATTTAAAAGGGGAAAAAGAAAGTCTTAAGGAAAAAACACGTGAGAATTCTCTTTTCCTATCGGTAGCTGCTCAGTTTAATCATGAACAATTGGGAAAGATTTATAAGTGGTTTCAATCACAATTTCGCTTTATTGATTTTTCAGAAGATACTTTTAGTCCTGGCTTTACCATCGTGAAGATAAAAGAGGATGAAGATTTTAGAAAATGGGTGATATCGACAATTCAACAAGCGGATTTTGGAATTGGTGATGTGAAAGTAAAAGAAGTTCAACCCAATGATATTGATTTACCAGAAGAAGTTAAAGCAAAAATCAAACAGGATATAATGGAGGGAATGGAAAAAAGCAAATTTTTGACATTCCATTTAACTCATAATAGTATAACTACAAAAAAAGGGGTTGAGTTTTCCCATGATGAAGAATCTTCCGGTACCATAAAATTCTTTTCTTTGCTTGGACCTTGGTTTGATGTATTCAAGCATGGATTTACTGTTTTCATAGATGAAATCGGTGCAAAAATGCACCCGTTGCTAGTGCAGAACTTATTGAAAATGATAAATAATCCTAATCTTAATAGATTTGGTGCTCAATTTATTATTACTACACATGATACGACTCAGCTAGATGACCGAATCTTTCGCAGAGATCAAATTTGGCTCACAGAAAAAAAACAAGATGGATTAACAGTCTTATATCCTTTAACCGATTACAAGCCGCGAAATGACGAAGCGTTGCAAAAAGGCTATTTAGCCGGACGTTACGGTGCAATTCCTTTTTTGAGTGAGTTTACCTTAAATGAGTAAGCGTCATCCTCGACAAAATCGCTCTTTTCGGCGTCCTTCCAGAGAAAGTAAATTGGAAGGAGATATTATTTTGATCGTTTGTGAGGGAGAGAAGACGGAACCGGATTATTTCAAAGGATTGAAAAAAGAATGGAAAGTACATCCTGCCCAAATTGAAATCATTGGAAAAGAGTGTGGAAATACACCGATTAGTGTTGTTGAATACGCTATCAAACTAAAAAGAGAACGAACAAAGGAAGCAAAAAAAGAAAGGGAACTTGAGTTTGATGAAGTATGGTGCGTATTTGATCATGAAGGGATTCATAAACACGAAAGTACAGATGTGGATTTACTGGTCAAAAAATTGAAATCCATGTGCCGATTCTGCTGAGAGTTTTTCCTTTTCACCGCTCTCGCTTCTTGTTTTTTTCGGCAAATGATGATAATTCTATCGTTGATATTCACAAAAAGGCGGTTTTTCAATCATGCCAGGACCAGGAGCCTATTGGATTGGTGAAGAAGAGAAACAAGAAGTGCTCGAAAGAGGACACGTCAATCGTTACGGTGACCTCAACGATCCGAAATTCAAGCAGAAAGTATTGACCTTCGAAAAGGAATTCGCGGAATACTGTGGTGCAAAGCATTATGTGGCAACCAGTTCGGGAACCAGCACGCTGTTCATTTCAATGAAAACCATCGGGATTCAACCCGGTAATGAAATCATAATCAAACGATTCCGCAAGCCATAATCCTTCATTTCCGTCCCTGGCAACATCCACGACAAAACCGCTTTTTTGTAGTCCAAAAGAGATGGAACGGAGCAATTTTGCTGAGTCTTATTTATTAAACCGGGATTTTCCACTTAGAACAGAAAATATGCCCATTTTCAAGAAGGCAGTTGACCGATACGAATAGGATCCAGGAAAGCAAAAGTGATTATTTCGATAGAGGTATGACTATTAGAATAAAAAATATCTAACTTCCTTTATAATTCGAACAATTCTTCCAGCTATCTCATTCCACTTAAAGATAGAATTCTATAATCACCCCCTTTCACAGAAAACTTTTTTGCCCTTTTTCACTGATTTTTCTTGACAAAGAGTGCAGAATTGGTTTAAATTGAGTCTAAACCTATCGGAATAGTAGGATTTAAAGATCGTTTATTGTCGATAGAAAAGATAGAGAAATATTCATCTAAGTTTGAACGTTCATGTAAAAGAAGGTAAAAAATCGTGAAATTGTCGACTCGTGCCCGATACTCTCTGCGGTTGATGATCTATCTGGCCGATCATGCCGAGCTGGCGAAACCGATTGGCTTGAAGGAAATTGCCGAGTCGCAGGCACTGTCAATGCGGTACCTCGAACAGCTGGTCGTTCCTCTCAAAAACGCAAATTTGATCAAAAGCGTAGCGGGAAAATACGGTGGATATATGCTCACCCGCCGTCCGCAAGACATTCTTATCGGGGAAATCATCGAAGCCTCCATCGGCCCGATTCAGATCATCGATTGCCTCGAACCGAAATTCAATTGCGATTTTCTCGATTCTTGCACCTCACGCCGCATGTGGGGGCTGATCAATACACGAATCACAGATGTGTTGTACGACTACTCATTAGATGATTTATCGGAGAAACAAATGATTGCTACCACAGAAGGCGGGGAGAAGGAAAAAATACACTGTCCCGTTGGTGAGGGGATATAAATATTGTTTGTGATGCGGACCTCTGGTCTGCACATGGATCGTGCAGACCAGAGGTCCGCACCACAATTACATGAAGGAGGCAAGAATGAGCAGCACGGTTTTACTCTACGGAATCACTTATATGGCGATTGCCGCCTTTTTATTGGCGGTGATTGTGCGGTCCATCAAGATCGCGCGTATGCCGATGCATTTGCGTTGGGAACTGTATCCTGTAGCGCACGAAATGGGAGACAAACCAAAATACGGGGGATCCCGTCTCGAAGAAGTCGATTGGTGGACCAAGGAAGGCGGAAAATCGAGATGGAATGAACTGCGCTATATGATTCCGGAAATGGCTTTCTTGATGCTGCTGTACGAGCAGAACCGGAAATTGTGGTATCGATCCTTCCCCTTTCATTTTGGGCTATATATTTTGGCGGGATTGATCGGACTGCTCTTCCTGGGGGCGATTTTGGGATTGGCTGGGATTCCGGTTGCCAGCGGTGGTTCTGTGATTGGTTCAATTGTGTTTTATTTGACGCAAATCACGGCGGTCATCGGTTTGGGACTCGCAACTGTGGGTGCTCTAGGACTACTTCATTTTCGCTTGACAGATGAGAATCTCAAAAATTACACGTCTCCTTCGACGATCTTTAATTTAATCCTGTTTCTCGTGGTATTGGCAGTTGCCTGGTTGACGTTCCTCTTGATCGATCCGAGTTTTTCCTTGACCCGGTCGTATCTCGAAAGTGTATTGACGTTTCAAGTGACCGCGCCGGTGGGAAGCGCTTTGCTGGGTCTGGAAATCGCATTGGCGGTGTTGCTGATCGCTTACATCCCCATGACCCATATGTCTCACTTTTTTGTCAAATGGTTCACTTGGCATAAAATCCGATGGGATGACGAACCGAACATCGTGGGTGGAAAAATCGAGAAAAAAATCATCGAGCAGGTTCAGTACCCGGTTTCGTGGTCTGCTCCGCATGTAAACGCCGATGGAAAAAAGAACTGGGTTGACATCGCCACAGAGGAGATTGATAAGAAATGAAGAAAAACGTCAAAGTTGAAGACATAAGCAAAGATATGGAGCAACTGACTCATGTCGATCCGGAGGATTTATACTCACTACCTGGTCCATACAGTGATAGTGAAAATCTGCCGGAATTTAAACCGCTCACCGATAAGGCAAAAGCGGAATACGAAGCGACATTGGACGATACCATCGCGCTGTCCATCCGCAAACCGGAGAGCAAAGAAGAAGAGGAAAAATTAGTAAAAACATTCCTCAACGGTTTGGAAAAACTGTTCAGTAAGGAAAACAACTGGACGTTTCTGCAGCCGATGGTACTCTCGATGGAGCATTGCGCCAAGTGCCAGACGTGTGCGGAAGCTTGCCATGTGTATGAGATGAGCGGTCATAACGAAGTCTACAAACCGACGTATCGGGCAGAAGTGCTGCGCCGTCTTTATTATAAATATCTGAAACCAGGGGGTTCGCTTTTTTCGAAATGGCTACACGGGGATATCGAGTTGAACTGGACAACCATCTCCCGGCTGGCGGAGCTTTCCTACCGCTGTAATTTGTGCCGCCGCTGTGCGCAAACCTGTCCGCTCGGATTGGACAACGGTTTGATCACCCACGATTTACGGAAACTGTTCAGTCAAGAAATGTCGATCTATGCGAAAGAACTGCATGACAACGGATCTATGCTGCAATTGAAAGTCGGTTCTTCCACCGGAATGAATCCGTTGGTCATTAAAGACAATATCGAGTTCATTGACGAAGACACATCCGAGCGCACCGGTATCACGATCAATACCCCCTGGGACAAAGAAGGGGCGGATGTTCTTTTGATTCATAATGCCGGAGAAGTCTTGGCCTGGCCGGAAAATCACGGGGCCTTTGCGACGATTTTTGAAGCGGCGGGGGTCAGCTGGACGTTGTCATCCGAGTCGCAAGAAGCGCTGGGGTATGACAATATCAATTATGGTTTATTTTATGATGACATGATGCTGGCAAAAGTCGCGGTCAAGCATGCAAAAGCGGCAAAAAAACTCGGCGTAAAAAAAATCATACTAGGTGAGTGCGGCCATGCGCATAAAGCATTGACGGTGATCGCGGACCGGGTTTTGACCGGCGATTTGAATATTCCGCGAGAGAGCGCATTTACTCTGTTGCGCGATATCGTGAATTCCGGCAAAATCAAATTCGATCCGTCACGGAACGATTTTCCGGTAACATTGCATGATCCCTGTAACATGGTTCGATTGATGGGAATCGTGCAGCCGCAGCGGGAAATCCTTCAGAAAATTTGTCCACAATTTCGGGAAATGACGCCGCACGGGGTGGAAAATTACTGCTGTGGAGGCGGTTCCGGTTTCGCGATCATGTCGGCACACAATTTTGAAGACTGGCGTCTGCAAGTATCCGGACGAAAGAAGATGGATCAAATCTTGAATGCATTCAAGGATCAGCTCGATCCTTCTGTTCACAAATATGTCTGCGCCCCGTGTTCCAATTGCAAAGGGCAAATTCGCGATTTGATCAAATATTATGATATGAAGAACAAATGTGGTATCTTTTATGGAGGGCTTGTCGAATTGATGGTCAACGCCATGACGGACGCCCAACCCGGTTTCCTCGAATGGGAGATGTTTTAAATGTAACGCCGCCGTCTCGGCGGCACGATAAAAAATGCCGGCAGGATGCCGGCGATACAGGACGGCGTCAGGGGGAATAGGAGTTGAATCAATCCAACCAAAACAGCAAAAAAAAGATTCTCATCGTGGACGATGAAGTGGATATCCTTCTCTACCTCTCTACTCTTCTCGAAGATGAGGGCTACGAAACGGATACGGCGCCGGATGCAAGACAAGCCGATCAACAAATACGGCAAAGCAAACCGGACCTCATAACCTTGGATATCATGATGCCGCGGGAATCCGGGATTGCATTTTACCGTACCTTGAAACTGGATCACGAAACAAAGGACATCCCGGTGATTTTCATCAGTGCATTCAGCTTGGCGCAAAGTTTTACCGGCTTTAAATTTCGGAAATTGATCCCGGATGAAAATGTGCCGGAACCGGAAGGATTTATCGAGAAACCGGTGGAGATACCGAACTTACTCGACATGATCCATTCCGCCATCGGGTAGGTGATCTTTATGGAAAATCATGCATTAAAAAACTGGCTGGCCACGGAACTGTTCAATCGGGTTCCATCGAATATCGCCGTTCTCGACCGGGGCTTTCAGATTGTGGAAGCCAACCAGAATTTTATCGATGCCTTCGGTGACAGCGTCGGGAAACACTGTTATGAAGTGTATAAATCATGCGACAAGCCATGCTCTTCCTGTATGGCCGAATTAATTTTTTCGGACGGAGAGCGAAGAGTCAGCGAGGAACAGCGGTATGACCGGTATGGGCGATACTCGCATTACGTCGTTCACTATGAACCGATCAAACTTGATTCCGACGAGGTCACCCATGTGCTGGAAATGTCACGAGACGTAACCGCCAACCGTCTCTTGCAGCGGGAACACGACATCGTCTTCGACCGCGTTCCTTGTTATATTGCCGTTCTTGACCGCGAAATGAAAATTGTCCGCAACAACGAATTGTTTCGGAAAACCTTCGGAGAATCCATCGGAAAAAAATGCTACGAAATCTATCAGCATCGGACCGAACCGTGCGAAGAATGCCCGGCCATCAAGACATTTACCGACCGGCAAGTTCACATCGCCAACAAAAGCGGGAAAAATAAAAAAGGGGATACCATCCATTATTATGTGACGACCACTCCGTTGAGCCGGGGTGAAAGTGAACCGTCACACGTGATCGAAATGGCATTGGATTTGACCCAAATCCGAGAATTGGAGGAACAACTCAAGGAATCCTTCGATTTCCAGGAACATTTAATCGACAGCGCGATGGATGGGATCATCGGTGTCGATTCGGAGGGAAAGATCAATATCTGCAATCCTTCCGCCAAGGCCATGTTCAAATGCCGGGATCAAAACGGGAATGACCAGACCATCCTACAAAAATTCGTGCCGCATGAATTTCTCGATATTATCGAGGGGAAAATATCCAACTGTTTTATGAAAGAAACCACGGCCTATGACAGCGAAGGAGAACCCTTCCCGGTACGTTTTTCCGGCGTGGCTCTTACCAGTGGAGAGAAATCCATCGGCAGCGCCGCATTTTTTCAGGATTTACGCGAAGTGAAACAGTTGGAACAGGAAAAGTTGGAGGCGGAACGGCTGGCCGCAGTCGGTCAGACGGTCGCGGGATTGGCGCATGGCATCAAAAATGTCCTGATGGGTCTCGATGGGGGACTCTATGTCGTCAATTCCGGCATGAAAAAAGACAATAAGGAACTGACCCAAAAAGGCTGGGAGATGCTGCGCAGCAATATTGATCGAATCATGACGTATGTCAAGGATTTTCTCAATTTTGCGAAAGGCCGCAGCACGTTACACGTCGAACGAATCGATCCGAATTGGATCGCCCGGGAAGTAGTCACTTTGTATGAAGATATGTCCGCTCAATCCGGTGTAACGGTTCTCGCCGAAATACAAGAGCCAATCGCACAGGCCAATTTGGATGCGGAAGGGATTCACACCTGCTTGACCAATTTGGTCTCCAATGCGGTCGACGCATGTGAAATGAGCGACAAAACCGATTGCACTGTCGTTGTACGAACATATGAAAAAGATGACACTCTCATTTTCGAAGTGAAGGACGACGGATGCGGGATGGATTATGAAGTCAAACAGAAAGTCTTCACGACTTTCTTTTCCACAAAGGAAACCGCAAAAGGAACCGGCCTCGGGCTTCTCGTCACACGGCGTATCACACAAGAGCATGGAGGCCGGGTCGAGTTCGATTCTACCGCAGGAGAAGGCTCTGTTTTTCGGTTGGTTTTTCCCCGAAAGCGGCTGCCAAGACTCAGTCAGAACAAAGAAAAACAATCGTAACCAAGGGGATTCGCAAAGGGGGTCTCCTTGAACTTTTGGGAAGTTATTGATAAAAAAGTTCAATAATACTGACACAGGGGAGATACGACCATGGTAGCACCTGCCGAAAAAACGATTTTGGTTGTCGATGACGAAGAAAATTTGAGATTGTATTTACAAACGGTATTGGAAGATGCGGGATTTCAAGTCATGACCGCAAGCGACGGGCTTGATGCGTTGGAAAAAATGAAAACCAATCCACCCGACGCCATCTCACTCGATTTGGTCATGCCTAAGAAATCGGGATTCAAATTCTTGAACGAGATTCGAAAACATAAGGAGTGGCATAAAATTCCTGTCATTTTGGTCACCGCGCATGCCAAGGACGACTTGGGAAAGGAAGACTTCGACAATATCCTCTCCAATCGTCTCATCAGCGGACCGGAAACCTATTTGGAAAAACCGGTAAGGCCGGATACGTATGTCAATAGCCTAAAACGGGTGCTGGGGATGGAGGTAGAAGAAGATTCTTCCTCAAAGAACTCACGAAAAGAAGCCGAAGCGCTTCTCGAAAATGCCGACCCCGACAAGATCGAACAGATACTCAAAATACTCAAAGAGCAAAAATAGAAAGAGGTGCAGCAATGACAACAGCCGAGGGGAAGAAACTCATTCTAGTCGTGGATGACGAACCGGATTTGGTCACCTATCTCACGACATTCTTTGAAGACAATGGTTATGCCACAGATTCCGCCAAAGACGGTGTCGAAGCGATGGAGAAGATCAAAGAAGAAATTCCCGATCTCATCACCCTGGATATCTCCATCCCGGAAAAATCCGGCGTGAAAGTCTATCGGGAATTGAAAGAAAATCCCGAATATACCACGATTCCCGTCTTTGTGATCACCGGAGTAACCGGATATGGCGGGGATCCGGCGGAGTTCGAAAAATTCATTTCCTCGCGAAAACAGGTTCCACCGCCGGAAGGATTCATTGCAAAACCGATTGACCGGGGGGAGTTGTTGAAGAAGATGCAGGAGATAATCGGTTAAATACACTAAGCCAGGGCAGACCTTGCTTGTCCTGGGTACCCAGAGTAAAACACACTCCAATAATTCAGTCTTTTTCCATAAGCAACAGAATAATTCCACACCGAAGGGGTGGAATACGATATCCAAATCCCACCCTGAAGGGGTGGAATATGATAGCCAGCGGGCATCGCCCCTGGTGAAGTTGAGAAATCAAATATCCCCATCCTGAAGGGGTGGAATACGATAGCCAGCGGGCATCGCCCCTGGTGAAGTTGAGAAATCAAATATCCCCACCCTGAAGGGGTGGAATACGATAGCCAGCGGGCATCGCCCCTGGTGAAGTTGAGAA
>CAYPPG010000020.1:0-47739 GCA_964412555.1 uncultured bacterium | reverse complement strand
ATCAAATATCCCCACCCTGAAGGGGTGGAAGAAGACATTTTCAAGGGGCGTTGCCCTGGCTGTCTTCTTTAATCCCTTTGGGGTAAGTTCCTATGTTTTTTGTTTGGTTAATGACACTGGAGCTGGCTTTGCTTACCTGGGTACCCAAATAAAAAAACAATCTATTTTTAATCAATCATTTTCCATCCACTGTTTGGTTTCCGGCAGAAAGTGCGAAATTCCTTCCAACACTCCCGCGCTGTAATTGCCATTCATCCCCAAAAAGCCACCTTGCGCTAGATAGAGTTTTTCAGGAAATCCTTTGGAGCGGACCGTCTCAACCGCTTCTTCCCGTACATCATCCATCGCGTTCTTCACCAAGACCGCTTGCAGGCCGCTTGTCAACGGCGCCATATCGTTGCCGCTGTCACCGCAGAAGACTGTCCGTGATTCTTCAAAATTCTTGTCTTCCATCAAAAATCGGATCGCGTGCAACTTGGTCGCCCGTTCCGGAAGGATGTCTATCAGCCCCAATTCTTTCGCCTCATCCACACTCCAGATCAGGTTGGATTTTACATTGTTTTCCTTCAACCGCTGTTCAAATTTGGGAAGAACCTTGTCTTTCCGGGAAAGATCGTCCACATAATAACTCAATTTATAAGGATTTTGTTTTTCCGGTTCTTGCAGGCGGATGGTTTCGATATCGGTAAACATGGCTGCAAGATCGTCATGGGTGATGCCGTGCCAATCCTGGCCGATTTCTTCCTGCCACCTTTCCCAGGGGCGCCATCCATTTTCATCTACATCATAAATCGTCGTTCCGACATCGCCGATGGCATAATCGGGCATGGGCAGTTCGTATTTTTCGACGGCTCTCTGCAGCAACGCCAAATGGCGGCCGCTGACATACACCAACGTCACTTCCGGCCGTTGTGCCAGTTTTCTCAAAGCGGGCCGCGCTTGCGGTGATTCTTCCTGCGATCCGTTCGGGATAATCGTCCGGTCCAAATCGGAGCAAATCAACATTTGTTTATCGTTCAATTTCCATACTCCTGAACACAGATTTTCCTTGCAATGCTTGATAACCAATAATCGCACCAGCGGCGCTCCAGCCTTGATGGCGGGTTCCACCGGGTGTGTATTCCGTTCCATGAACGTATTCGGGGAATCCCCACGCCTCCCCCTCCATTTCCATGGCGTTGGCTTGCATGATTCCCATGACATACTCCTTGGCGGAATCATGCTTGCCGCGTTTTGCCAGGTCGGCGGCATAAAATCCCGTGATCATCGGCCATAGACCGCCGTTGTGATATTCATCCGGTTTATTTTTGAAAGAATACGAAAACATGGTTTGTAGGTCCGACCAATCATCGTCGATGGGTGTAATTACGGGATGGAAAGCCGGCAGCAATTTGATTTCTTTTCGATCCATGATTTCGTTTTGGAGATACGTATCCATTTTCTCCCGCTGCTGGTCATTCGCCACATCGAGTAAGGAAACAAGAACATTGGCGAATGCGTCAAAACGATAACCATACCCGTGAGGAGAGAAATACGGTAACCAATGATTCCCTTTGCACCGCCAGGATGCTTTGAGTCCCTTTCTATAAATCACTTCGTGATACACCTCATCGGGAATCCCGCCTCCGTCTGTAATCCAATAATTCGCTTGGATGAGATGTTTAAGTTTACTGAGACTTTCGCGGAGTGTATGATCAGTTGATTGATGAATGTAAGAATGAATTTTCTGTAAAGTTCGTTTTGCTTGCAGGTAGAGTAATTGATCGAACAATACATACCCATGATGAAGATATTCATCCGCCCAGTCCCCCGTTTGAGGAATGTATAACAAACCTCGGTTATTGAATTCCCACGCCCCCAATAAAAAGACCACTTTTTTGATGACGGGCAGCATATCATACAGAAAATCATAATCGTTCGTCGCCAGCCAATATTCTCCGCAAGCAATAATAAACCAAAGATCCGCATCGATGCGGCCGGCCATGCCCCCATAACTGATTCGTTCCGTATTCGGATCGACATTGCTGGGAATCTCGCCATGCGGCCCTTGGTGATTCGCCAATGTTTGCAATGTCGTCTTCGATGTCGCAATGAGATTTTCATCGCCCGACAACAAGGCCGCCAAACTGATGATGGCGCCGTCCCGTGACCAGATTCTTTTATAATTGGAATGATCGATAGGGCTGGCCAGAAATCCGTCCGGACTACTGCAACGATGCAACAAATCGATTGCCTTCTGATATCCTTCTTCCAAACCGATTTGTTTGAAATTTGTTTCACTCATTCGTATTGTTGTTTCCTCCGTCTATCTATGGATTGACACGATTGACTGGCTGTCCTTCGATGAATCCTTCTATGTTTTTAATAGTGGTATCCAGAATTCTCTGAATGGCTTCGCGCGTATTGAAACCACTATGCGGTGTCACGACGACATTGCGCAATCGAAGAACGACGTGATCCGCCAATAGGTTCTCCAAATTGTGAGTGCGTTGATAGACGGAACGAAGCAATTCCGCTTCTTCCCGAATGGTCGGTTCTTCTTGCAGCACATCCAATCCGACCGCCATGAGTTTCCCTTCCGCCAAGGCGCGAACCAATGCCTGCATATTGATCAGCGAACCTCGGGCGGTATTGATCAAGACGGCCCCGTCTTTCATTTGATCGAATTGTCTTTCGGATATCATATGATGAGTATGTTTATTGCCGGGCGCATGGAGCGTAATGATATCCGATTGTTGGATCAACTCGTCAAACTCGACATACTCGAATCCCAAAGTCTTCGCCGCCTCTTCATCGTGTTGGACGTCAAAAGCGATTACCTTCATGGCAAATCCGTTTGCAATGCGGATTACACATTTCCCGATGTCGCCGGTCCCGATTACCCCCAACGTTTTCCCCCACAAATCGAATCCTTGAAGGCCTTTCATCGAAAAATCCCCCCGGCGGGTTCGGTCAATCGCCCGGTCCAATTTATGGCTGATGGTAAGAAGCAACCCGAAGACATGTTCCGCCACTGTATTTTGACCGTAGGTCGGAACATTGCTGACGGCTATATTCCGATCGTTGCAGTATTGCACATCGATGTGATCGAATCCTGTGGAACGCGTGGCAATCAATTTCAATTGATTGAATTGCTGCAAAACGAATTGACTCGGTTTCGAATAAATGAACGTAGAAACAATATCCGCATCGGGATGATCGCCGGCGTTCTTTTCTGTAA
This sequence comes from uncultured bacterium, assembly GCA_964412555.1. Classification (GTDB taxonomy): domain Bacteria; phylum Hinthialibacterota; class Hinthialibacteria; order Hinthialibacterales; family Hinthialibacteraceae; genus CAYPPG01. Next base: position 44,519 of record CAYPPG010000020.1, on the reverse strand, counting down.
GCGGTTCGCTGACAAAAAAAACGTCATGAGCTTCTTTTTCGGAAAACCGTTCAAAAAATTTCCGTTCCCAATCTTCAACTTCATAAATTACTATTTTCATCTTTTTACCCCCTCTTCTCTATATTTAACCAGAAAAAACCAAAATGTGAACGATAGATTTTTTGATTCTTATTTCATTAAAACATAAACGCCTCTCACAGGTGAAGTAAGAAGCGTTTGATTTCCATTCTTTGGTGAGTCAATTCACGGCAAACATATTGGGATTCTCTGCTTTATTCGGGGGGAAATCGACATACGCTTGTAATCAATCTCAAAGACCCACCACCAAAATATCCCCATCACTCACCGTCCCGTTCGTTGCATCATAATGCGGATAGTTGATCCGGGCTTGCTCGATGCTCGACGGCGTATTGGCCGGATGAAACATATCCGGGCCGTAACTCCACGCCAGCTGCGCGTCTTTCCGCCCGATGCCATCCGCCTTCGCCCGCAAAGGCGGATTGTTAAACAACCGCCCGTACAATGAACCTTGATTCTGATCCCCGAAGACAGCATCCGCGTGATATTCGCCGAAGGTATACCGGCGAACGGGGTCAGAAATTCGGCTGTCCCCGTTGTACGTTTGAAACGGATCTTTCGGTGAAACAGACATGTAGGCGATGGGAGTGGTCAAATAACGGTTTTGCCACGGGAAATGGCCGTTGAGATGATTGGGAAAATATGGCATAAAACAAATAAAATGGAAACAACCCTTCTCAAGGTTTACTAATAGGGTATCTGATATTTCAAATCCGCGATTCGAATTATCAATTACTTAAAGAGCAGCATCATGGCCCTTATTCTTTGCTCCCCTGGCGATTGGGAACGATCATAGAGTCGAATGCAATGGAAGATAAATAGTAAATTTCGTATATAACCCAGGCTTTGACGACAAATCGATCCACCCACGATGATCTTGAATGATTCCATACACGCTGGATAATCCCAGCCCCGTACCCTTGCCGACCTCTTTAGTAGTGAAAAACGGATCGAACACTTGCGAAACGACTTCCGGCTCTATCCCACAACCATTGTCAAATACGCTTAAAGTAAGATAACGCTCCTTGTGCCCTTGGATAGGGAAAGTCGAAGAATTCTCGCCCACTTCGGCCATTCCTGTCTTGATCACAATGACATATTGCTTCTGAAAACAACGGTTTTCTGAATTGTCATTCAACCGTTCCAAGATCGCATCGCCGGCATTGAGGCACAAATTCATCATGACCATGTCAAGCAAAGTACTATCGGCATAAATTTGCGGCAAATTCGTTCCTTTTTGAAAAACAAATTGAATCCGAGAATCGATCGCATTCCGTAAGCGAGACAAGATTTCATCAATCAATAGGTTGATGTCGAAATATTTGAATTCACATTTGGATTGATAACTAAAATCCAATAATTGCTGTACCAATGTCGCCGAATGTTCAGCCGCTTCTTTCGCATGAAAAATATTGCGTTGCAATTGTCCGGTCGCTTTGTTTTCGGCAATCTTCAAATTGCCTAAAATAATCGTCAAAAAATTATTGAATTCATGCGCAACCCCACCGGCAAGACGCCCGATCGCTTCCATTTTCTGCACATGCCGCATTCGCTCATCGAGATCGCGCTGTTTCTTTTCCAATTCCGAAAGCAACTGCGCTTTCGAACGTTCCGCGTTAACCTCCACTTCTTTCTGATCCAGTTCCCATAGAATTCTTCTATTTTCATTTTCAAGTTCAAGTAAAGACTGAGATAAATGACGATTCTTCTTTCGGAGGTGATAACATCGCACTCCCAATCCAAAAACGCACAAGCAAAGCCCAATAATTGATAAAGCCGTGTATCCCATCCAAAAATCCATCAATTCCTTGATTGGTTACAGAAAATTCTTATTTTTGATTATTTTTGAATCGTCTAGGTTTCAAATACATCCCCGTCCGGTTTTCTCTTTGGGGAATATCCAGTTCTTTTCGATCGATTTCCTCCTCAACATCTTTCATATCACCCGGTGTTTCTATACTGCTTTCTTTCGCCTCAGGATGGATTTCTTGTAATTGTTGGATTGTCTCTTCAATCTTTTTACTTTGTTGATTGATTCGCTCAATCGTTTGATAGGTTTCTTTCAAGTCGATGATTCCTCGATGCAAAAGCTTCTTCAATTCGGGGACGGAAAGGTTGGAAACTGTTGGACGCGTTCGCGAAGGAAAAGATAAATCCAAAGAATTTAAAATCGATTTGACGAATTGAATAGTCTCCTCGTCATCCAATTCCATGGCGATATCGGTCATCTGATCCGTCAATATCATAATATGATTGATTGCTAAAATTCGGCGAAGCGTGAGAATATCATTCCAACACCTGGCCAACCGAATCCGATATTCCAACGATCGTGACACTTCCTTTTCCAGCAACACTAAAATTTTATGGTTTTGAAAAATACGAGGCTGTTGTTTTAATTTCACGAGAATATCGGCCAGCACGTCAATCGAATCTTCATTGCCCGAACCGATTACCTTTTGATACAATTGAGAGAACAATTTAAAATTTGTTTTTTTTCGTTCAATGTCGTCCTCAACTTTGTGTAAGGCCGAACAAAATTTTCGTACGTCTTCAAAATTGTAATTCAAAAACCGTGTATGGACTTCCGCTTTTTGACTGTCAATTTCCTGTTTCTCTTTCGCTTCGCTTAAAACGGAGAAGGAAAGATTCGCTTCGTTTTGGATGGCTTCGAAAATACGATGGGACGAACTCTTTATCAATAACTGAGGAAAATCATAGGACGAAGATGTATTCGATTCCATAATTTACAACCTGCCAAAAAACGTCTGCATATCCAATTCAAAAAAACACAATAAAGTTACGATCCACAAAGAATGAATACCCTCTTCTTTCAATTCATATGAAATATCGACTGTTCGGCATCGATCATTGTATCACTTTTATTCTATTATTGATTCTTACATGATACAAATCATAGCAGTTGTGGCAATATACAGCAACTGATGTATTTTATTTCTGGATGATGATCCGTTCGATTTCTTTTGCTTTTTGCACTAATTGATCTCCATATTCCCGAATCTCTTCATGCTCCCGAATATAGGTCGATAACGCATCGACGAGAGCAGTATTCGTCGACAAAGTCGTGCTTCTTCGTTTCTTCGCTGAATCACGCGGAATTCGGATAAAACCAGCTTTATAATGAGCGGGATTCAGCGCCTCGTGAATTCGTTTCATATCGATTTTGTGGACTTCTTCATCATGAGCTTCATACGTGACGCGCACTACCGACCCCTGCAACCGGTCCTTTTCCGCACGAATCGCTTGCAAAATTCGTTCAGTAATATCATCGGCTCCTTCTGTTTCGACTTGAATCAATACAAAATCCCGAACGGAAATCGAACGAAATTCAAATTCGGACCGCCCGCGGCTGATTTTGGCAATGACAAAACCTTTGTCTTCCTCCGCTTCACCAAAATCCACCCGATCGATACTGCCACAATAAACCACCGGCACCTCTTCCCGTGTCGACAAATTCTGATGGCGGTGGATATGCCCCAAAGCCACATAATCATAACCGGCCGATGCCAACATTGATGGCAATACTTGTATATCATCCGTCATCAACACACTTCCCCGATAGCCCCCATACTGCGCACCATGTACCGTGAGATGAGTCAACAGCAGACGCGGCATATCCGGCGGAATTCGATCCGCCATACTCAACAAAACCGATTCATAAAATTCCTCATAGACAGTCCGCAAATCTTCACCTTTCATTCCCCGAAAATCCTGAATATTGCGCAGATGACTGGGGCTGATATACGGCAGGCACGCCACAGCGATCGGACCACTTTTCGTCTCGATGACCGGAGGTTCCATTGTCGGCCGATTGGTAAACACGTAAAACGAACCAGGACGAATCGTTCGAAAGATATCGATAGACGCCGCCTTTCCCGCCACCACTGGGATATCGTGATTTCCGGAAACCAAGACAGAAGGAATCCCGGCATCGGCCAGACGGCAGAAGTGTTTCACCAATTCCCGCTGCTCGGTCGGCGACGGAGAATTGCGTTTATACGCGTCACCGGCGGAGACCGCGAGATCGACGGGCAAATCGATAGCATAATCGATGGCTTGCGACAGACTCTGTGAAAAATCTTCCAAACGGGTATTCAATCCCGTCTCGCTGTTCGTGATTCCATAGGTTTCCACACCGAAATGTAAATCGGCGAGATGCAGGCATGTGATGGGTTGTGGCATGAACAAGACCTTTGGTTATTTTGGGTAGTGTCTACTATTATTTTATTGTACTTGGCACGCGTTTTAAGATGCGGGCAGGATGCCCGCGCTCCGACTTTTTGGAAATGCGGGCAGGATGCCCGCGCTCCGAATTTTTAAAAAGCCGGCAGGATGCCGGCGTCACATTTTATGATACACACAAAATCCTTTCACATAAAAGCGTCATTGGCTTTGGCCGGAGCGATTCTTTGTTGGAGCACTGTCCCTCTGTTTCTTCGCTCCTTTATCCACGAAATCGACGGCTGGGTTGCGAACGGTGTCCGATATCCCTTTGCAGCGCTGCTTTGGACTGTTCCCCTTTATTACTTCATGCGCAAGGGGCATGTCAAGCCCGTTTATTTTCTATACGCGCTTCTCCCGACTTTTGTCAATGTATTTGCCCAAACCTTATGGGCGTGGGCGCCGTATTTTCTGGAACCGGGAATGATGACCTTTCTGGGACGCTTTACCATGATTTTCGCACTACTGGGCGCTTTTATCCTATTTCCGGATGAACGAAAGTTGATTTATTCGCACCTATTTTGGTTGGGAGTATTGATCGGTACTATCGGTTTTGTCGGGATCAACATCGCCAAAGGAAATTTATCGGAAGGCGGAAACTGGAAAGGGGTGTTGATCATGCTGAGCTGCACCTGCTTTTACGGCTTATACGGGGTTTTCGTCCGTTATTCAATGCGCAGGATCAAACCGTGGATTTCATTTCCGATCATCTGCATTTATACGTCGATCATCTTATTTCTCTTGATGTTTTTGTTTGGCGAACCGGAACGCCTTCTGCTCATGCCGGTGCATCGATTAGGGGTAGTCGCTATTTCCGCCCTGATCGGCATCGCCTTGGGGCATGTTTGTTTTTACTACGCCATCCAAAATCTCGGCGTTTCGATCTGCAACGGCTGCCAATTCGTGATCCCCTTTCTCACATCCACCGGCTCGTTTTTCATCTTCAAGGAAACCTTCACTCTCAACCAACTGCTCTTCGGGCTTCTATTGATCATCGGCGCTGGACTACTACTTTATGCGCAGACGCATTTGTACAATCATTTTTCACCGGCTGCAACCGGGCAGATTCCGGAAATCGAGGCGGTGGCATCGGTGGATGAAGATTCAACTCCAACAGGGTATAAGAAGTAAGAACCACCCTGAAGGGGTGGTAGAAGACAGCCAGCGGGCAACGCCCCTGGAGAAATTTGATAAAACAAATAATCCCACCCTGAAGGGGTGACAGAAGATAGTTTTCAGCTGGAAGCAACAACTTCCTGCCGCTGTTTCCCCAAACCTTCCACTTCCAGTTCCACCACATCGCCCGGTTTGAGAAACATCGGCGGTTTCTTACCGAATCCAACTCCCGGGGGCGTTCCGGTACTGATGACATCTCCCGGCAAGAGCGTCATGAATTGGCTAATATAGGCGACGAGGAAACGGACTCCATATATCATCGTGTTTGTATTTCCCGTCTGCATCCGCGCCCCATTCAAATCGAGTATCATTGCCAGATTCTGCACATCCCCCGCTTCATCCGGTGTAACGAGGTAAGGCCCCAGCGGAGCGAAAGTATCGTGGCTTTTTCCTTTCACCCATTGCCCGCAGCGTTCGGCCTGAAATTCCCGTTCGCTGACATCGTTCATCACCGCAAAACCGGCAATATAGGACATCGAATCCGCTTCGGCAACATACTTCGCCCGTTTGCCGATCACGAACGCCAGTTCCACTTCCCAATCCGTTTTCTTGGAATTACGCGGAATCTCGATCGGATCGTAAGGTCCGTTCAACGCCGTGCTTGACTTGGTAAATAAAACCGGTTCTTTCGGCACTTCCGAGTTCGATTCCTTCGCATGATCTGAATAATTCAACCCAATGCAGATAATCTTACTCGGACGCGCTATCGGCGGTCCAAGCCGCACACTACCCGCTTGCACCTTCGGGGCGGAACTCTCATTGGTTTTCAACCAATCCGCCAGTTTGCCAATTCCGCCATCGCCGAAAAACGCTTCATTGAAGTCACTCACAAACGACGAAACATCGACAATATCACCATTGCCACCGATCACCCCCGGTTTTTCCTGCTGCTTTTCCCCAAACCGAACGAGTTTCATGCCACTTTCCTTTCTTTTTCATCACTTATTGTCATTGACATATGAGAAGAGAAAAATAACGATTTTTCCCTGCTCAGCCATATACCATAATTACACTTTTGAATAATTCCAAGGAATGCAATCAAGGATGTAAAAGAACAAGAGGCAAATACATATGACAAATTACCATATTGTGAATCATAATGATCTGAAAGAAGGGGGAGTAAATGAGGATTAGAAGAAGGAATCAATCCCGGCGGCAAGCACAACTCGTATGATCTTTATCCCCATTCTGTTGTTGAGTTCCGCCACACGAACCGCGCAGACACCGATTGCTAAAAAGAACCCCGACAGCCATAATCACCATGGCAACAGCGAAAAAAAGAAGGCTCAATAAAAAAATTTGTAACATGTTAAATTTGCCCCGTTAAATGCAGATAATCCTGCAGCATGTGGTTTTCCGCTTTCATTTTTTCGATTTGACAATCCACAACATCCCGCATCGAGATCAATCCGGCAATTTGCTCGTGATCGACAATGGGTAAATGCCGAATGTTATTGTTTGTCATGATATTCATCACGTAGTTCATGTCATCGTCAGGAACCGCACAGATCACATCTTTGGTCATGACATCCGATACGATAACTTCCGTGATTTGGTGCTCTTTTTGATTGAGCACAAATAAAATATCCCTTTCCGTGATAATGCCAATCGGCCTTTTTTGTTCATCCTCGACAATCAACGCACCGATCCGGTTCTCACAGAGACTTTTCACGGCATCGAGTACTTTTCGATCCGGACCAATAGTCCAAATCGATTTGTTTTTCTTTCGTTCCAGAAGGTCTTTGACTTTCATGACATGTGATCTCTCTTCAAAAGATATATCCCGTGTTCAACCAATCGGTTTTAATCAACGAATCGTTGAAATTCCGTTGATGCCTTTTCGGTGATCGTACCATCTTCATTTCGAACAAGGAACAAAACCGCCAACTTTTTCCGTTCTGCAAGTTGAAATCCGGAGTCCATTCCTAATACCATTATAGCCGTCGCGTAAGCGTCAGCAATCATGCACTCTTCATGAATTACACTCACCGAAGTCAGCCGGTGATGCACCGGTTTCCCGTTCCGTGGATCGATCGTATGGGAGATGAGGCTTCCCTCCTGCACCAAATAATTGCGGTAATCACCGGACGTGGCAATCGATTGGTTTCGCAAGTGCAGAATCCGGTAAATTCTCCTCTCCGTTGGAACAGGACGTTCAATGGCAATCGCCCAATAGTGACCGTGCTGGTTGCGTCCCTGAACACGAATTTCCCCACCAATTTCCACCATAAAATCTTGTAGGTTGTATGATTGCAACAACTCAGAAATTTGATCCACTCCGTATCCTTTCGCCAAAGCGGACAAATCACAATATATGCCGGGATGTTGCTTCAATATCGTATGGCCTTTTTCATCAAGTTGCAATTTTGTATAACCAACCTTGTCTCTCAACGCATCGATGGTTTCTTCCGAAGGCATCTCTTCCTTTTGAAAATCAGGACCAAAACCGTAGGCGTTCACAAAAGGTCCAACCGTTATATCAAATGCACCGCCGGTTTCTTGACTGATGTATTGTGCCGCTTGTATGACATCAAACGTTTCTCCTGAAAGGGCAAAAGGAGCGCTTTGATCATATTGATTGAAGCGGGATATTTCGGAATCGGGAATATACGTCGACATTTTTTGATTGATTTCATCCAAGCGGTTTTGAATCGCGTTTTTGAGTGTTTCGATAAAATCGTCTTCGTGGAAATCCGACGAAGAGGAGACATATTTTACGGTATAGGTGGTACCCATCGTAGCACCGGAAAGAGTGATCAGATGAGAGCCACCGCACTGTATTTGCAAAAAGAATATAGGAATCAAAATAACGAGGACATTCCCTTTGGGAAATCGATTCGCATTCATTTCATTAACCGCCGAAGTCGTCGCAGAGAATATTCTCTTCTTCAACCCCCAGATCATCCAACATTTTGAAGCAAGAAGCATTCATCAACGGCGGACCGCAGATGTAATATTCCACATCTTCAGGCGCGGGATGGTCTTTTAAATAGTTGTCATAAAGTACTTGATGGATAAACCCTGTGTAACCGCTCCAGTTGTCTTCATCCAGCGGTTCGGAAAGAGCCAGATGCCATTGAAAATTCCCGTATTCTTCCGCAATTTTATCGAAATGTTCCACATAAAACGCTTCCCGCAAACTTCGGGCGCCATACCAAAAAGATACCTTGCGATTCGTATGAATGCGGCGAAACTGATCGAAAATATGAGAACGCATCGGAGCCATTCCAGCGCCGCCCCCGATGAAAATCATCTCGTTGTTTGTATCCCGCGCAAAAAATTCCCCGAAGGGGCCGGAAATCGTGACTTCATCCCCTTCCTTCAGATTAAAAATATACGAGGACATTTTCCCCGGCGGAGCATCGGGAATGTTCGGAGGGGGTAAGGCAATACGGACATTCAACAGTATGATGCCCACTTCATCAGGATAACTGGCCATGGAATACGCGCGTTCGATTTTTTCCTCGACAACGGATTCGAACCGCCAAAGGTTATGCTTATCCCAATCCGGTTTAAACTTTTCAGCAATCTCGAAATCGGAAAATCGGATTTCATGAGGAGGGGCCTCGATTTGAATATATCCTCCTGCCCGAAAAGGAACTTGTTCCCCTTCCGGCAACTCCAAAACCAATTCCTTGATAAAAGTCGCCACATTGTGATTGGAACGCACTCTACATTGCCACTTTTTCACATTGAATATTTCAGGGGCTATTTCGATTTTCAAATCATTCTTGACTTTTACTTGACAGGAAAGCCGGCAGCCTTCCCGTGCCTCATTGCGTGAAATGTGGCTTTTCTCTGTCGGCAGCATCGAACCGCCCCCATCGTGTATATTGACTTTACAAACTCCACAACTCCCTTTGCCGCCACAGGCTGATGGAATATAGATCTTATTTTCCGCGAGAGTATTCAACAAAGTGCTGCCGGCGGGTACCGTCAATTCATTGTCCGGATCGTCATTGATCGAAATCTTCACATCGCCGGATTGAACCAATTTCGATTTGGCGATCAGCAAGACCGCCACCAGCAAAACGATCACGAACGTGAACATGAATACACCCAAAAAAATTGTGAACATCACATCACTCCAAAAACACCCTTATAACTGAATCCCGGAAAACGCCATGAATCCGATCGCCATCAAACCTGTCAAAATGAAGGTGATTCCTAGCCCGCGTAAACCGTCGGGAACATTGCTGTACATCATCCGTTCACGAATCGAAGCCAATGCGACAATCGCCAACAGAAATCCAATCCCGCAGCCAAAACCGAAAACAGTGCTCTCGCCAAAATTGTAATCCCTCTCCACCATGAATAACGAAGCCCCTAAAATCGCACAATTCACGGCAATCAACGGAAGAAAAATACCGAGTGTGTTGTACAATGCCGGCACATAACGATCCAGTGTCATCTCGACGATTTGCACCGCCGCTGCGATCGTCCCGATATAACTGATAAATCCGAGAAACGACAAATCTACACTTTTAAGACTGGGACCAAATCCCGGCATCCAAGCCAATGCGCCTTCTTTCAGCAAATGGTTGTAAATCAAATTGTTTAAGGGACACGTGACTGTGAGGACGAAAGTAACGGCACAACCTAAACCGAAAGCGGTATCCACTTTTTTCGAACAGGCCAGAAAGGAACACATGCCCAGAAAATACGCCAACGCCATATTCTCGACAAAAACCGCTTTGATAAATAAATTGAGATAATGTTCAAGCATTTTAGTCTGTCTCCACTTGCTCCGGATACAGCGTTCGAATTCCCCAAATAAATAATCCGATCAAAAAAAACGCCGCGGGTGAGAGAACCATCAACCCATTGGGATTGTACCAACCCTGCTCTGTCACCAATGGAAACACTGGATAACCGAATAATGTCCCCGAACCGAACAATTCCCGGAAAAATGCCGTTGCCATTAAAATCATACTATATCCAAACGAATTCCCGATCGCATCCAGAAAACTCATGACCGGATCATTCTGCATGGCATACCCCTCGGCTCTTCCCATAACGATACAATTGGTAATGATCAAACCAACGAATACGGATAATTGCTTGCTGATTTCGTATAAATACGCTTTGAGCACTTGATCGGTGATAATCACAAGAGATGCGATCACCGTTAATTGAAAAATAATACGAACGCTGGGTGGTATATGATTGCGTAACAGACTGACACTCACATTCGATCCCACCAACACAAAGGTCAGCGCAATAGACATCACCAAGGCAGTTTCCATTTTCGTAGTAACAGCCAATGCAGAACAAATCCCCAACACTTGCAAGGCGATGGGATTGTTCTTGAACAACGGATCGAACAAGACGGAACGTTTGGCTTTATCCATGACGACTCGCTTTCTGGCTCTCTCGAAAGTTTTCGATATACGGACCAAATCCATTTTCTCCCAGCCAAAAGTGTAACAAATGGGTTACACCCCGGCTGGTGATTGTCGCCCCCGATAATCCATCGACACGGTACGGGTCGTTCTCGGCATTCCCCGCCGCTCCTTTGATGACCGTAATCGCGGGATTTCCGTTTTCATCATACGCTTTCCGGCCCGGCCATAATTCCTTCCAGCGCCGATTATCGATTTCTCCTCCCAAACCGGGAGTTTCTCCATGCTGGTAAAAGGTAATCCCGCGAATGGTTTTGCCGTCAGCATCGAGAGCCAAGAAGCCATATAACGTGGACCATAACCCTTTCCCCTCGATTGGCAAAACCAACATTTCAATTTCTTCATTTTCCTTTACTTTATAAACGAGAGCATGATTGGGCACCCGTAGAATCTGCGCGGGATTCGGTTCCGCCTTTTTACTGCTGTCAGGATCTTTTTTTTCATCCTGCTGATCAAACGTGAGAGGATCTATATCCGTCTCACTCGCGGATTCTAAATCGACGACGACAGGCTCGATCGACGTAAACAGCTCATCGACTTTTCCCTCCGTAAGCCGCTCTCCCGGATCAACTAAACCGGCCGCCATGAGAACATTCTTCCGTTTATCCAGAATTTCATTCTGCTCCTGCCGTTTCTGTAACAGCACCGCTGAGGCGGAAACAAAGAAGGAACAAACGATGCACACGGCCGCACAAAACAGTATGATATAAGAAGAACTATAATTTCGCATTTCGAGCCAACCTTCTTCGGATATGTGCACTGACGACCACATGATCGATCGTGGCGGCAAACACGTTCATGAACAAAATGGCGAGCATCATCCCCTCCGGATAAGCCGGATTGAGCACGCGGATCAGAATCGCCAGCACACCAATCCCAATTCCGTAAACCCACTTCCCTGTTTCCGAGTAGGCGGACGACACGGGATCCGTTGCCATAAACACCGCCCCGAAAGCCCAGCCGCCAATCACGAAATGCCACCATATCGGCACATCAAAAAACGGATTATCAACCAAACCGGAGAGAGCATTCAACAATAGAATCATGACAAAGGAACCGGTCACCACTCCGAGCATTGTTCGCCAGGAGCCAATCTGAGTCGCGATTAATACAACCGCACCAAATAAACAGGCAAGAGCGGATGTCTCACCCATCGAGCCGGGGATAAACCCGAGAAAAGCATCCATCCAACTCCACCCGCTGTTGATTAAACCGGTCGTTCCCTCGACGGCAGATCGGGAGAGCAAGGTAGCGCCGCTGTGCCCGTCCACCGCCACCCAAACCAGATCCCCAGAAATTTGAGCCGGATAGGCAAAAAATAAAAACGCTCTGGCCGTAAGAGCAGGATTGAGAATATTCATGCCGGTTCCCCCGAAAATTTCCTTGCCGATCAATACCCCAAACGCAATCCCCAACGCAACCTGCCAGAGCGGAATCATGGGAGGAAGAATCAAAGGAAACAAGGTGCCGGTTACTAAAAATCCTTCATTGATTTCATGCTTGCGGACAATGGCGAACAAGGCTTCAATACCACCGCCCACCATAAAAGTGACAAGAACAACCGGGAAAAAATACAAAGCCCCGTGGATCAGGCAGGAAAGAAAATCATCACTCGAAAAACTGAATCCCAGCGCCCGCATCACGTCCGCACGCCATCCGGCCGCTTCGATGTTTCCCTGTTCGAGAACGAGATTCGCTTGATACCCGCTGTTGTAAATCGCCATGAAGATACAAGGCAACAATGAAATAACAACAATGATCATCATACGCTTGAGATCCAGCGAATCCCTCACGTGAGAGGATCCACCGGTAACTTTTGCAGGCGTATACAGAAAGGTATCCATCGCTTCATAAAGGGGGTAAAGTTTCTCCAGCTTTCCACCTTTTTCGAAATGCTTGGCCTGACTATCCAAAAAAGTTCGAATGAATTTCATTATCCTTCTTTTTCAATTTTGGTTAGATTCTCTCTCAAGATAGAACCATAATCATACTTGCCGGGACAAACAAACGTACATAAAGCCAGATCTTCCTCTTCCAATTCGAGGATCCCCAGCTGCTCCGCCCGCTCAATATCGCCGACAATCATGCTGCGCAAGAGAAAAGTCGGCATCAGATCCATTGGCATAACTCGCTCGTACATTCCTATCGGCACCATGGCACGTGCGGATCCGTTTTGGTTGGTCGTTAACTCAAATTTTCGCGTCGGCAGCCAACGCGACAACACAGCGCGAATCGATGAAAATTGATCCTTGCCTAGTTGCATCCACCCCAAAAAATCCCGTGTCCGTGCTTCTTGAATGACAGAAATCTGATGATGATATCGTCCAAGATATCCAAGCACTTCTCCCGATGCCTGACGTCCGGAAAGAACGGAACCGGAAATCACACGATTGTCCCCCTCTTCCAATTCATCAGCAACGAGTTCATCCACAGAGGCTCCGATTCGAGTTTTCAACAATCGGTGTTTTTTAACACATGGTCCGGCAAGAGATACAATTCGCTCAACATCCAACCGGCCGGTAGAAAAGAGCTTCCCGATGGCAATCACATCTTGATAATTCACATAAAAAACAACCTTGTCCCGTGAAACAGGGGCTAGAAAATGAATGTGTACTCCTGCGTTCCCGGCAGGATGCACACCTGAGAACTCTTCAATTTGAATTGAATCGCTTGTTGTGAAAGAAATCGCGGTGTTGGGGGCTTTGCATACAAACGTTTTCCCATCTGTCAATTTGGAAATAACATGAACACCGGATTCGAAAAACGTCTCTTGCCCCTTCAGAACGGCATCGACAGATGCCGCTAACGGATTGGTATCGATAGCCGTAATGAAAATAGCGCGCGGAACGATTTCCGGATTGGCAACTTTTCCAAACGGACGCTGGCGAAACGCCGTCCATAATCCGGATTCAAGTAACAATGATTTGATTTGATCTCGATGTAACGCGAAAGGACTTTTCCCTATATAACTCTCAAACGTTTGATGATCATCACCCTCAAGTTCAATAACAATGGACAAAAAAACACGGCGTTCTCCCCGGTGTATCGCTGAAATCGTTCCTGAGCCGGGCGAGGTATAACAAACTCCCGGCATTTTCTTGTCGTCAAAAAGCGGTTGACCGAGTTTTACGTACTCACCGATTTCCACCCGGAATTGCGGTTTCATCCCAATAAAATCACTACCGAGAAGGGCGGCTCTTCGGTGTATCTTGCCGTCATGGATCACTTGAGCCGGTTCTCCGGCAATAGGCACATCCAATCCCTTTTTAATTTCATACAACGCCATGAATCTACATCGTCCTTTTGATCGATTGCGATTGATAATCTAATTGTACTTAGTTAAATAAATATTCAATGGGAATGGAAAATGCAAGAAAGCAACCACTCCTCGTCAATACCGAAGGTAATTATAGAAAAAAACCAAAAGTGTTACTTAGGAGCCTTGGAATAAAATCCACGTCAACCCGCTGTCCAATGCCATCAATTGATAACAGAAGACAGCAACGCCCCTGGATATGTGAAACAATGCATAAACCTCATCCTGAAGACAGAGAATTATTTCCCTCCTTAGCCAAATAACAGAAGCCAAGCGTGAGGAATCAGTAAAAAAAGATTCGATCCAGCTTGTATAGTCTATTTAATCATGACGGTCCTGACGTCTTGTCCTGGCTACCCTCTTGCAGGAATGGAAACTTCTAATTCTTCGCTACACGGACACTAAAAGCCCAGGCGGCTCCCATTTGCGTAACTTTGAGAAGAATGCGATTGACCCCATTTTTACCACGAACCTGCAAGGTATCTTGATCAGGAGCATAACCCCGCCCGCCCTCGAATTTGCCGGCGACCTCCCCGTTCCACCAACATTGAAACCCGTCATTGCTGCCGATTTTCAATAGTAAATCCTGATCTTTTTCGAGTTTTACCTCTGCATAGGCATAGGCGGCTGCATTTTCCCGCTCGCCGATTAGCAGTGCGAGATCGACCATGCCTGTTTCGTGATTCGTAAGATGTTCGCTCCAACGGAGCGTTCGGTCGCCGATTGTATATTCTCGTTGCAGGTCGATGTTCGGCTCATCGACAAATACTTTATCGATACCGTTTTCTTCATTCCAGGGAACCGAGCCGATGATCATCCATTCGACAAGATAACCGGCTTGTTTGGCTTTGTGACCGACTTTCACGCCTAACTCATCGAGGCTTTCAACGATCAATTCACGCGATTTGCGAGTATGGACACGGTCAAGGGATTCTTGTAGAAGACTTATCGTTTTTTTTTACTGGTAACACCGGCATTCGCCAGTTTTTTGAGCGAATGAACATAGGATTGCAATACCTTTTCTCCACCGTAGCAAACAACGCCACCATCCAGCAAGGAACCAATGACACGACCGTCCCGATCCACCATCAAACCACCGGTCAATCCTTCCGAAGGTAAGTTATGATGCCACATCATCGAGCCGTTTTCCGGATTCAACGCGCAAAGCGTCCATACCGGATACAGATTGCGCGGACGTGGAGTTTCACATACGGCGAGTACCGCGTTTTCTGTTAAAATTAAAGAAATAATATCCCTGCGATCCAAAGCCTCGCTGGCCCACAACGGTTTGGGTTTCTTCTTGGAATCCCCTTTTTGTAAGAAGGTTTCGATATCGGAGACGCTGAAACAGGCCGGGATGTTGTAGCGGCCATCAACCATGACGAGTTTGTCCTGATTCCAAGCGGGTGGGATTTTCCCTTCTTGCAACATCAATCCCCTTCCCTTGATCTCATTATCCGTATTGAAAAGTTCAAAACTGCCCGGATTGACGACATTCTCTGCGGCGGAATAGCGCAGGCGTCCACCAAGCATAACATATTGATTATTGAACACAGCGATCTCTTCACCCCGGTTTGCTTTTGGGGAGCCATCACCGGGCGAGTCGGCGCAATATTCACCAGTTTCAAGGTCATACGCTGCGGGGGACACCACGTTTCCGCCCGGCATCCATAAACGTCCATTAGCGATTGTAAGAATCCCTTGAGCGGAGATTCCTTTGCGTAATTCCGGATCCAGATGGCCGGAGGTATCGTTTCGCCATTTGATTTTTCCAGTAACTGCATCAAGAGCGTAGACATACGTACCATCATAATCGATGATCCCGGCGGCGGCATAGACAACACCATTTTTCACTATTACACCGCTGTTTACCGGCCAGGTGGAGCAAAGCGAACCATACACGGGAATACGCCGTTCTGAGGGGGCGGCACGGAAACGCCACAGTAACTCACCGGTTGCCGCTTCAAGCGCATAGATGTATCCGTCACCCGAGCCGACATAGGCGCGTCCTTCCCAAATCGTGGGAGGTTGAAGGATCGGACCGGCGGTCATGAAGTTCCATTTCGGTTGACCGTTGGCCGCATCGAGAGCACGCACGACGCCATCGTCACCACAGACGAACACGATACCACCGGCTGCAACCGGTGTTGTCGGTTTAAATGCGGCATTGGGTTTGAATTCCCATATTTTGCTTGTTTTTCCGGAAACAGAAACGTTCGTGGAAGCCGTTCGATCGTTGTTGCCACGATAGGTGTTCCAGTCATTGTCGGAAAGGGAAAGTTCCTCCACAGTTGAAAGATCTTCTCGAGTGGTATACAAATGATCTTTCTCTTCCGTTTTGAGTTGAACTTGAAAATCACCGGCGGAAC
The DNA here is from genome assembly GCA_964412555.1 of uncultured bacterium. Taxonomy (GTDB): domain Bacteria; phylum Hinthialibacterota; class Hinthialibacteria; order Hinthialibacterales; family Hinthialibacteraceae; genus CAYPPG01. The sequence goes on along the minus strand of CAYPPG010000020.1, from coordinate 27,939 downwards.
ATAATGAAACTCGTCCCATCAACGACAGATTGCAATCGCAGGCCCACGGCCCCATATAGAGCAGGCCGTTTGCGCCGATCACACCATCGTTACAGGAGGGGCGGAACGCCCCGTTGAAGAGAAACTTTTTCTCTTCTCTGTCATAGCGCGTCAATCCTTCCGGCCAGCCACGACAAAAAAACGAATCCGGCGTGGCGGTCAAGCGGGCGCAGGAGCGTTTTTTGAAGCCGAGGTCTTCAATGATTTCACCGGTCAGCGGTTCGAGAACCAGTGTTTTTCCTTCCGCGCCGATCCCGACCAGCAGTTTTCCATCAAGGTATATCATATTTGGATTATTCGATGTCTTTTTTTGGTGCCAGAGGCGCGAGCCGTCTTTTTTGGAAACGGCGACGATGTTCATGCGGGTTTGCGCTTCGTAGAAGATCGCATCGGGAGTATAGAGACAATAGCACATCGTGCGGAAACCCGGAGTCGAGATCAGCCCCCGGCCGGGTTCTTCGATAAGGCGCATGGTTTCGGAGTCGTTGTTGGTCCAATCCACCTCGCCGGTTTTGCCATCCAGGCAACCGAGATGGGAATCCGGTCCGTAAAAATAGAGTTTGCCGTCACCGAGCGCCATAGCCCGCGAATCTACCGGTTTGTCTTCTTTGTGTGTCCATAGCACTTTGTCGTTTTGAAGATCATAGGCAAGTATCGTTTCACCGAATCCCCAAGGGACGCGCGGTTGATAGTAGCCCCGGCTCAACTCGCCCCAGCTCCAATGAGTGTATTGGCTGCGGACGATGGTGGTTTCCGGCGGATCTTTTTGGATGCCGGACAAGGCGTAGAGAATGCCGTCCTGCATGGCGATCCATTTCCATTCCCCTTCAATTTCGGGGATATCGATTCGCCCGCGGTCAACGCCCGTTTTTGCATCGATCATGACGATCCCGTTGCCGTCCGTGTCGATCATGTAAAAGATTTCATCGGTTGCCACAAAGGCAGAACGGTGCGCCAGGTAGCCGTCGGGCAGCCTGCGCCGCCATAGTTCGGTGCCATTGTAACCGTTGTGGGCAATGAGCAGGTTCAGCCACGGTTCTTCGCGCTTGTGATGCGCAATATGTCCCATAGCAATGAAGATGCGGCCACCGGCGGCTGTGGAGATGGCGGGCATGGCGATGTAATAAGGCATCCCAAGCCATTGGGTTCGATAGGGCGCTTTAATAACCTGGTCGGTGGAGACGGGATTATTGTCCGGACCGTGCTCCCAGTGTGTCCATTCGTCGATGCCTTCCAGGTCAGGTTTGGTGATCTTTGCCCAGAGTCCGTGGGTATCTTTGAAAACAGAATATTGTTCGATGCCGGCCTCTTTTAATGCTTGTTTGATATGCTGCGGTTTGAGACTACTGGACGAATCGGAACGTACACCGAGTATGGCGTGACCCCTGGGACGAAGTGATCGAAGCGCATCGGTTAAAAATGATGATGATAATAGAGAGTCGGTCAGCTGTGTCGATACGATCCAATCGATTGTGTTTTCGGCGAAGGGTAGTCCTTCGAGATAGGAATACGGTTCGATGACGATGTGTTTACCGTATATCCCTTCTGCGTCTGCTTGTTGCTGAAGCATTTTTGCAGTATCGGCGTTTTGGGTGAGGACATGGACTTGATAATCCTTTGTCTGTGCCAGCGCCAAGCCGAGAGAGCCGTCTTCGTCTCCGAGGACGGCGCAGATACCTTTGGGGGTTTCCGACATTGCCGCCAAGTATTGCGCCATTTCGGTATCCGAGGATTCTTCAGCAACACAAAACGGTGTTGAATAATTCCCGAGGCCTGCGATCAAGAATAGGAATAAAAAAGAATAGAGTGAGAATCGTATGGTCATTTTCTCCTCCCCATATGTTTTGTTTGGAATATCATTGCATATATCGAGTAGGTAAGTAAAGCGGTGTCAGTATATAGACGCACCTATCCTATGTGTGTTTTCCGCTCTTTTGGATCACGGTTCAAGTTTCATCCAGTATAGGATTGTTGTCTTGTGTTACTTTTGTTGAAATCCTTTTTCTTTGCCGTTTCACCTTCTGTTTTCGTTTGTTGGGCGCCCAACGTTTTGTTTTACTGGGCTTGTGTATTAGGGCGACTACGTTTTATTTGCGCATGGCGGGAATGACGGCCAGCCCATGCGTTTGCATTGGCGGTTTCGGCTTGCGCCTCCGCGTCCTGCAGTTGACCCGGGTTTCCGGAAAGAGGATCACAACCACCACGAAGCGATCATGGCTCCCGCCGCAATTCCCTTTTTTTCTGCGGCGCGGCTCTCTTTTTGGAACGCCGGGACGGTCCGGGTCACCAGCCCGGGCCGGGGAGACTTACCGGCTCTCAACACCTTTTGGTTGTCCGCTTCGAACCCGCAAGGGCAGACTACGCTTGCCCTTGCTACCCGGGAAGTTTTTTATTGTTACCCGGTGCGAGGTGGACGGTGTAGTCGTGGGTGGAGTTTCCAGCAAACCCTAATGGTGCAGGCAGGATGCCTGCGCTCCCAGTTAGCCACCCTGGTTTGATGGTACTGCTCACAAAGATCTTTGTTGCCCGGAATGTGTTAATGCAAGTTTTGTGCCAGTTTTTTTTGTTAGGCTAAAGGGGTGGGGGGTATTCGAAACGAAATGCGCGGAATAAACAGTATTTCAGCTGTTCACGTTGTTATAAAACCCTCTTATTATTTGACAAAATTGGCTTTTCGCATATTCTATTGAATGAGATATTCTGATCCCGAATCAGGGAGGATGGATTGATGAACGCCCAAGATATTATTTTGGAAATCCAAAAACTGCCACCGGATGAAAAACAGATCGTTTTTGACTATGTAATTGCCACCGATGAAGAGGAATTCAAAGTGACGAAATATTCCGAGGAAGATTTGGCGATCCTTGATCAGCGGTATGAAGAAGCCAAACGAGGAATCAATGTCGATCGATTTTCCTCAATGGACGAAGCGTTAGCGTTTCTTGATTCCCTCGAAAATAAACAATGATAATAGATTTCCATAAAGATTTTTCCAAACAACTAATCAAGTTGGCCCCAAATCAAAGAATGAAAGTGGCTACCGTATTACGATTATTCGAGAAAAATCCTCACGATCCACAGCTAAAAAACCATGCTCTTCATGGTGAGTTGAAAGGGAACCGGGCGATCTCAGCCGGTGGTGATCTTCGTCTTGTCTTTCGGGAAGAGAACAATTATGAAGTGGTTGTTTTTCTTTCTGTGGGAACGCATAACCAGGTTTATTGATGGGGGAACTGAATCGGGATTGGCCGGGATTGTGGGATTTTCAGGATGGGGAGTTTGGTGGTTCGATACGATGGAAGAAGGGTAGAGATGCATTGGAGATTTTCATAATTTCTTTGCTGATTTCAGACTTTGTGACATTGTTTTCTTGTTTTTTATTTGCTACTCTTTCGTTCAGTATAACAACATGTTGGAACGGCGATGATCCATGCCATCTTTGTCTCGGATTCAAGGGATTATGATTTATCACAAACTTTGTAGAGTTACAAATTTTGAAATTGTTGACGACTACACTATTCGGATCGAATTTGATGACGGTGTGGAGCGAATCATTGATTTCAGGACGGTTTTGTATGGGCAGATGTGGGGGCCTTTGCACGATTTAGGTTTGTTCAATCAAGTGGAATTGGATCCGGTGGCGCATACGTTGACTTGGCCGAATGGGGCTGATTTTGATCCGGAGACCTTGCGGAATTGGAATGAGTATGTTGAGGAATTGACCGAGCGGAGACGGAAGTGGAAGCGGGTGAAGGTGTGATTTATTTGTAAGTAAATCATTTTATACTATCAAAAAAATCTCCATTTAATTCTCTATGAAATACACAAATCACAAATTATAAATATTTGTTAAAATTTCAGTATTTTAAGGCCTTTTTTCTCTTTGAGAGATGAGAGGCCAATATAATTACAAAATTTATCTATCTGAAGAAACTCTAATTTAGGTAGAGAAGAAAGTGATGAGAGATTGTAGATCCCTGGATTGTCAATAAGGAAAATTTGTCTAAGATTTTTCAAGGAAGATAAAGGAGAAAGATTAGTAATTCCTGGGCAATAGGCAATCATTAAAGATGATAAACTAGATAAACTAGACAAAGGAGAAAGATCAGTAATTCCTGGACAATTGATAATCGATAAAAAAAATAAATTGGTTAAACTAGATAAAGGTGAAAGATCAGTAATTTCCTTACAATTCGATAAAAGTATTTTGTTTTCATTCAACTCATGGTAAACATGAATAAGCGAAGCCCATAATTTATCAGTGTATTTTATACTTCCAGAAAACAAAGATTTCCCTATACCTAATTCCTCAGGAGTTATTATTATACCTTTTCTAAACTCAATTTCCCAACAAATCTTCCAAGCTTTTTCACGTTGTTCTTCCGAAAACCCGGAATGAGGATCAACCGATAATTCTGCTAGTAACTGTTCCTTATGGATTAGTCTTTTTATATCTTCCTCCTTGGCATTTCGCAAATCCTGCTGTATATCATCTATAGTTTTTTCTAAATCGCTGAATGATTCTCCAAAAACACAATCTATCAATAATATTAACCACTCCTTCTGTTCCCGCAATAACTCAAAAAGAAAAATCAGCGGTTCCTTCCAATATGAAAAGTATGCGTATTCTTTCAAATCTTCAGCGCGGACGCCTTCTTTTCCGCCGTATCGAAGCCAGGAGGGTTTTGTGATTTCTGTTTCCAGATATTTCGCGGCGAAAAATTCTTGGAAAGAAAGGTGGACGAAGGCGTAGCGGGATTCTCCGCGGGGGAGGAGGAGGCCGCTTCTTCGGCCGATGTAGTCGATGAATTGTTCGGCGGCTTTGCGGGTGTCTTTTTGGTCAGAGTCTTCGGCTAGGGCGTCGGCAATCCATTGGATGACTGTTTCTTTCTCGACCAATTCAATTTGTTTTCGCTGCATTTCAAAGGCGACCCGAGCCAGGCAGCGTTTTTTCTTGGTGACGGAATAGCCGAGTTCCTTGATTCCCCGGAATTCGTCGATGGAGTGGAGGTAGGCGTCGGCGATCTGTTCGTATAGGATTGCGCGGCCATGGGGCAATTGAGCTTTGATCCGGTGAATGAGGGCAATGAGAGTGAGGAGATTTGGGATTCGGGCCAGGCGCACTATGGATTCGTGTTTATGAACCGACTCGATTAAATCGTTGGCTTTTCGTTTCCGTTCTTCTTCGATTTTTTTGTGTTGATAGTACCAATTATGGGAGAACTGTTTGATTTGGTTATCGTTAAAAGGGGCTACATAGCGGATTGTTGCCCATTTTTTTGATTCTCTGAGCAATAAATCAGTGAATTTATATTCCTCAAAGTCCTCACTATTTGGGTAAAGAATTTCGGATTTCTTTTTTTGGATGAGTTCCTTTCTTGCACCAGGAATCTCGTGAAACGGTGTTTGTTCGTAGCCGACGATTCGCGAGGTTAACAGCCAGTGGCACTCTGGATATTTTTGTTGGCCTTCGTAGACGGCTTTGTGCAAGGCTTCGCGGATTTCCAGATTGCCGATTTCATCCAATCCATCCAACAGGATCAGCCCCTGTCCGCGGGAGAGGATATCTTCCACTTTTTCTCTCGATTCCAGGGATTTGGCGACGGGACGGGAGAGGAATGCGTCGAGGAGTTTAGGCCAGGTGATGGATTGATCGATGGTTAATTCGCGTAAGATAATCGGGATGGGCACCAAGTGGCCGAAGTTGGCGATCCATCGGTTTTCATAGGTTTGCACGAACTGCCAGCTGAGCCAACTGATGAGCGTGGTTTTGCCCACGCCGGGATCGCCCAGGAGGACCAGTTTCTTGTGTTCGAGCATGGTGGTGAATATGGGGGTGCATTGCGGCCATTTGTCGAGGGAAGTATCCGGCTTGATGTGCATTTCGCTGACATGGGGTTCGACATAAAGCCTTTTGATGGGGACATCCGGTTCGTCGTGAAGATGGGGCATGCCGAGGAAGCGGATGTAGCCGTGCCATTTGATAATGTCTTCAAAATATCCGATCAATGCAAGATCGTTATACGGATCGATATAATCTTTCTTCTCCGTATCCTGATCGAGGATTGTGCTTTCAAGCGTTTGCATGGTATTTACCTGACCAACAATTCTTCAATTTCTTCTTTCGACACACGCCCTATGCTATTGATTAAGGATTGGACACGGAAAATGGTACCTTGAGCCGGATCGGTAAATATATTTTGCATCTCCGGTTCCACTTCCTCTTCCATTTCCGATTCTAAGGTTGTATCTGGTTTTTGTAATCCCTTCAAGCTTGTCAGTAATTCATAATCGGATTTCACTCCCTTAGACCATCTTCGAATCTCTTCATAGAACATTGCATCTCCCTCTAATACACGATAGAGCTCATGAAAATATTCATATATAAACACAATGACGATGAGGAGTTTTATTTTTCTAGCACTCTTCATCGTATTCTCTTCATTCAGTAATTGTAATCGATCCAGGAATAAGATGAATGTATTCACGAATGCTTTGATCTTTCGTGGATTTGCAGGTAAACAACGATATTCTTGTATCAACTGTGTTACCTGATCACAAATACATATCTTGATGTTCACTTTTTTCAACAGAAGGGAAAGATAATTGCCGGTGTCGTGCAACATGGGTAGGTGAAAGATATTTTGGCACAATTTTTCAAGGTATTCATGCGCCACGTCTTTTCGATCATCCTCTTCAACTGGCACATGCTTCGCAATTGCCGATTCGATGATTTTTTGGTTCATTCCCAATACAAAAACGCAGTTGGGAATATTTAAATAGATTTTGATTCCTTCCAGCATTTTATAGGCAGATTCGGCAGAACAACGGTCCAGATCATCAATCAAAACCACTAACCTTCGCTTTGGTTCTTTCTTCGAGTGACCCAACAGCTGATCGATTGTCTTTTCCAAGTGTTGACGGATGTGATGGGAAGGTAAAGTCATGGCCAGATGCTCCCGTTCCCATTTTTCTCCTGATTCTTCGATTTTGGAAGCTTGGATGCCAATCTTTTTGGTCATGTCTTCCAATGCGAGCAGTGCCCCGCGGATGGAGACTTCGCCTAATTTTCCCGCTTTTGACAAGAATTTGGAATAGACCGGTAGTTGAGTGCGGATTTCTTGCAATAAGGCAACGATAGGAGCGGATTCGTTTTGATACCGCCACGCTTCAAACCAGACAACCGTAATATAATCTTTGGCTTTCCAAGCCTCCCAGAATTGCGGCTTTGTCATGTTCCGAACTTTTGGTTCCGGCTGTTGGGGACATTCACCGGTAAGGTAGTAGTGAAGTTGATGCAGAAAACTGGTTTTTCCGCTTCCCCAATCGCCGTGAATACCGAAGACGTAAGGGGGATCGCAGGTAGCGATCTGGTCACCGAGATTTTTCACCAATTGGCTGCGTTCGACGAGGTCTTCCAGGGTTGGTTCGTCGTTGTGTAAACAAATGCCGTTCATTTTGTTGATCCTTGGATGACGGGGATTTCCATTTGAATTAATCAAAAATAGCAGGAAATGAGGAATATTGGAATGGAGGAAGACAAACAAAGATTACTTATTTATTATACCAATCCGGCGTACCAAACCACTCATGCATTTCCTTCTCGAACGGCTCGACCACACCAGGCGGTTCAGGCCATTGGCCGAGATCACCGGTTTCGATGATCCAGGTGTCGAGCGCCGCCCGTAGGCGCAAAAGCGCTTCCCGGTGTTCCGGTTTGTCCGAGTTTGCCAGGTTGTGGATTTCGTATGGATCGTTTTCCGTGTCGTACAGTTGTTCGGGGGGAAGCGGTTCCATGAGTTCCGCTGCCGGACCACTCAGTTTGCCTTCCGCATCCAATTTGCGCATCAGTTGTTTTACCGGAAAGCATTTTTCCTTGTAGCGGTTCAGAGAGGCAAATCCCTGAGTCGGCATATAGTTGCGAATATAGTGGTAGCGCTGTTCGCGAACAGAGCGGATTCGGTTGACCGTCTCATCGATGCGGTCGCGGGCGCTGAAGGCGTAAGTGCGGGGCAAGTCGGCATGTTCGCCGAGAAAAGCGCGGCTTTGCATGATCATCGGGCGCGGGATTCCGGCGATATTCAACGTAGTCGCAGTAATATCGAGTAGGCTGATGACGGTGCCATTCACTGAGCCTGCCTCGTATCGCGCGGGGGGTGGGAAATTCTTAGGCCAGTGGATAATCATTGGCACATGCAGTCCGGTATCCCAGCACCAATGAATACCGCGCGCTTCGAGACGGCCGTTGTCGGCGAAAAAGATGATGATGGTATCGTCAGCCAGACCATCCTTGCGCAGCTGCTCCAGAATCCAGCCGATCCGCACATCCATGCCGGATACGGAGTTCAGATAGCGCGCCCATTCCTGCCGAGTGATTTCATGATCGGGATAATACGGAGGCGGGGTGACATTCTCCGGTGTGGCGATCTGGGGGTGTTCATCCTCGCCAACCCATTTGACTCTTGGTTTGTCGGCTGTTTTGCGGTCATAGATATCATATTCCACCTCCGGCATATTGATCTGCGCGAAAAACGGCTGATTGGATTTCAGCGCAGACCAATCCTCGGATTGATAGATCGGTCCTTCATTGACAAAATTCAGATCGAGTTTCCCCGTGCCCACGGTTCGATCGCCAATTGTTTTGATATTTGCCGTAAAATACCCCGCATCTTGGAGACGGTGCGTGATAGGACGTACACCGTCCGGTAGACGATAATCGTCTTCGCGGTGCGATCGCATATGATGAGTATCCGTCGTGGTTTGATACATTCCGGTCATGAATGCCGACCGGCTGGGCGCGCAGACGGGAGAAGTGGAGAAGACGCGCGTATATCGGACACCCTCTGCCGCCAGTGCATCGAGGTTGGGTGTATACACATTTTCCGCACCATAGCAGCCGAGATCGAGTTTCATATTCTCCCCCACAATCCAAAGGATATTGGGACAGCGGCCTTTCTTGCTCGCGGCCAACGAAAAAGACGGTGTTCCAAAAGCCATCGTAGAGGCGGCTATTGATGTTTTCAAAAAATTACGTCGGTTTGATCGAATGTGACTCATAGTATGATTTCTCCCCCGGATATCGTTCGTATCGCCGGCATCTTGCCGGCTTTTCCAATATGCCGCCGAGACAGCAGCGTTACATCCCTTTCGGATTCCACCACTCATCGATCATTTTTTTCATCTCGTTCACCCGTTCGGGATGCGCTTCAGCAAGGTTGTTCTTTTCGAAAGGATCATCTTTCAGATTATATAATTCCACATCCGCATCCGGTTTCAACTTGCCGGAAGTGCGCAGTTCCGGTTGGGGTACTTTCCAGACGATGAGTTTCCAATCACCTTGAATGCAGCTGCGGGCGCGAAGGCTTTGAACAGGTTCATCGAGCTCGGCCATGTCGTGGGCGAAATTTTCCAAGAAAATGGTATTTCTTTCCGTCACGGCTTCGCGATCGAGTAAATTCAATCCCGGCATCTCCGCTGTAGGTTGGAGACCGCAGACCGAAAGGATCGTAGGAACGATGTCGACGTTACTCGCCAAATGCTCCTCGTCCCGTTGCGGTTTTACGTGTCCCGGCCAACGAATCATGATGGGGGTTCGTACTCCCAGCTCATACGGGGAACCTTTAAAGGGTCGCGGCCAGCCGTTATCGGCTAAGAATATAACGACGGTGTTTTCGTCGAGATTGCGTTGTTCCAGAAAATCGAATAACGCACCGCAGGTTTCATCGAGCCACTCGCACATGGCATAATAGGCCGCATTCTCGCCCGCCGATTGATATTTCTTCAAAAGACGTTCCGGCGGATTGTGCGGCAAGTGGGGTAGGAATGGAGCATACCAAAGGAAAAACGGTTTGTCCGCTTTTTGCGATTCGTCGATGAAATCATAAATGGGCTGCATCGTATCCCGGCCGATCACCAATCCCGGCCCGCCGTGACGGCCTTCGGTCGTCATTCCATCTGTGAATCCACCGCGGGAGTAATGCCCCATCCAGAATTTCCCAGTTTGAAAGCTGGCATATCCCGATTCCGAAAGGATAGCCGGTAAGCGCGGGCATTGTTCAAAAGCTTCATACCACAGATGCCTTTCCTCTTTGTTCACCGGATCGTTTCCCGTGATCCGATGCTGATGCGGATACAAACCGGTCAACAATGTAGACAGCGAGGGGCAGCAAAGCGCGGTCGTCACATAGCCTCTGGTAAAAACTACACTTTGGCTGGCCAACCGGTCGATATTAGGTGTTCGGACAGTATTGTGTCCCATGAATCCATAATCCGGAAATCCTTGATCGTCCGAAATAATCAACACAACATTCGGTTGCTTGGATGAAGTGTTCGCAGCATAACTCTTTCCGAGTACCGCACTTGCTGCTAGACCGGTTCCCGCTGTCTGCAAAAAATTTCGTCGGTTCACCTTCTTCGTCATTTTCCTCTCCCTTCTCATTCATTATCTCATGCTACGGCAAAAAATCTAAAATTGTGGTGCAGACATCCTGTCTGCACAAATTACGTTAGATTTATTCGGTTTGGTTACGGACTTTCCGATTCTTTCTCAGGTATTTGAATCCGTCCCCGCGCCCAATGACTAACCCGCTCCAGCGTCTGCGCGCCGTGTTCAAAATACGCTTCATTGAGCGAGAAAAGATGGCTTTCCCATAAACGCTCCCGCTCAAGCCGCCAGTTATCCGTTGTCTCAATGATATTCATTTCTTCCATACCATCATAGATGCAATCAGCGATAAGTTGATGCCCCGCAATGCTCGGATGCACATGATCCACTAACCATTCTTCCCCAGAAATCCCATCCTCAGTGCGTTCCTCGATCAATGCCCGTACATCCACGAGGGGCACACCGAAATGTCGGGCAGTATCGAGTATGATTTCATGCATGGGTTCCAGGATGCGCAAGGGACATACATCTTCCTCTTTCGCTTGGATAAACCATTTCTTGGCTTGGCTGAACCTTCCCATGATTTCATAACATTTGCCGAGTAAATAATACAAATCGGCGTACCGGTGTTTAAAGGTTGCGGCTTCCCGAAAGAGCACCAATTTTCGCTGAACTTCGCTCCATTTCAATTTGTCCGCCTTCTCCCACAATTCAAGCACATACTCACGGTGACTTTCCGGCATATCGAGATTGAACTCCGATTTGAACGGCGGGCAATCTTTTAAATTGGAAACCGGATTCAGCAGAATAAGAGGCACGCTAGCACTGTGGGCTATTTGCATCATGGTTGCCAAGTTGTATCGGAAATGCTCGATGGTAGCCTGCCGCCACTCCTCATCACGACGGTAGGACTTCCATCCCTCATACTGGTCCAGCATAGCCTGCACTTCTGTCGGCAGTACTGTTTTTTGGACTTGATCATCCTCAATTGTCTCATTATTTCTAGATTGAAAATATTGATATGCGTAAGCATAGCTTCGAAGATTGAGCAAAGCCTGGTGCAGTCGAACCAACAGATACGGCATTCGTTTGATTTGCCGATAGGTGCGATCTTCGAGGAATTCATTGTGACCGGTGTAGAGAAGAAACAGATCGGGTTCATATCGCAGTAGCTCCTTCATAAGAGGAACAAGCCGGTAACTGGCATAAGAAATCCCCCCACAATTGATGACTTCCCACTTTTTTTCAGGTTGGGCAGCCTGTAAATTAAGCTGGAGCCATTTCGTAAACGAGGTTTCAACGGCATAAGGACGCCCTTGAACCGTCGAACCGCCGAGAGCAAAAATACGAAACGTGTTCTTTCCTTTCTTGACAGGAAACGATTGTGGATAGAAAAATACCAATCGCGCCTCGTTTGTCTTCCAACGAGTTCCCGTTTCATCGAGAACAAAAAGAGAACGTATGCCCGTAAAGGATATATAGGGATCTTCCAAATCAATCGAGGGCGGCGGAAGTATCCACCGAACAATCCCCTCGATCAACAACAAAGGCGAAAGAACCACGATTATTGTGGCAATATAAAACAAAACATGGCGGAAACGGTTCCGGATCTGCTGGTAAGTCATACTCTGCCGATCATTCATCATTCAATGCTTCATGTCGGGTAAAGCAAGCGTCTCGCTTGCCTCTCGATGCAGGCGGGAACGCGTGCTTGAACCACGAATAAGATATTATTACCGAGTCACTTATTCTAGCTCGAGTGTGAAAATTCATCCAACTAGGTTTCCGAATGGAACTATGGAATAATAGAAAAAACAAGTGCAATGGTTTTTTCCTGTGAAATAGACGCTATCTATCGACTTTTTTGAATAATTGCGCCCAAAAGGATTGCATCTTTCTCAAGAAGAGTTACAAATAAAGCAAGTTCTTTATCAAAATTGCATTTGCTTCGGATACAACTAATTACTTTAATTAAATTTAGTAATATATATATAAAATTTACATTACGAGATCATATACCTATGGTACACTGATTTGAAGTACTCGACAAACAAAAAAAAACACTATATCGACACAAAAAGTGACATTTCAGTAGGTTCTTTTACAATTTATATGATATAATAATCATACAGATACTTTTTTTCGAGATCATCATGGAATCAGCAAGCATTACAATCATCCTTTTGATAGCTTTATTGTTGCAAATTGCAGCTGTTTTCTTGTCTATTCGATTATTAAAGATCACAGGAAAACAATGGGCTTGGTTGCTTTTCTCAATAGCCATGCTTCTCATGGTAATTCATCACGCCATATCGTTCTATCTATCCTTTAATACTGTAAATCCAAGTGTCTCTTATCAAATAGCGGAAGTCACCTTCTTGATTATTTCACTGCTATTTGTCATTAGTATCGTGAAAATCATTCCTATTATCGAATCGTTGAAACAACTGTCGAATCGTTTGCAAATGAGAGAAGAACATTTTCGGTCCCTCTATTTCAGCGCGCCGCTCGCTTATCAATCACTGGACAAAACCGGAAATCTTCTCGATGTCAATCAAGCCTGGCTCCAGACTCTCGGGTACTCCTATGAGGAAGTCATCGGCAAGTGGTTCGGTGATTTTCTCTTACCGCACGACGTCCCCTACTTCAATAATTGTTTCAAACACTTCAAGGAAGTGGGAGAAATTCATGCCATGGAACTGATGCTGATTCGAAAAGACAAAACCTACATCATCGCCTCCCTCGACGGTAAGATCGGATACGATAAAAACAGTGAGTTCAAGCAAGGACATTGTATTCTTTCGGATATCACCGAACAAAAACGATTGATCGGTGAAAAAGAACAATTGATCAGTGATTTGCAAGAAGCGCTAGCCCATGTCAAACAATTAAAGGGACTTCTACCCATTTGCTCCTCATGCAAAAAAATCCGCGACGATCAAGGATATTGGCGGCAATTGGAAGTGTATATTCGCGATCATTCCGAAGCGGAATTCACGCACAGTTTTTGCCCGGAATGCGCAAAGAAATATTTCCCCGATTATTTTGACAAAAAAGGTGATTCCTAATCTCACCCGTTTCTCTTCTCCCCTCCCATCATCTAGGATGTGACTTTTCATAAAGATATAATTCAGATATTCTCCGATGGAGTTTTCTCATATCCTATGTAGAAAAGTATATATGATGCCATAGCAAAAAGTCAAAAATTGTGGTGCGGACATCCTGTCTGCACAGTATATGCTCATTGCAAATGGAAATCATACTTTTTTCCATCGTGCCACACATAATTCGAACGTAATCAGGGACTTAAGTTGAATATGGGAATCTTTCAACTCAGTTACAAGCATATTGTCAGACCGGCTTTATTTCGTTTCGATCCGGAGAGTGTGCACGAATTCGCATTAGCATCCCTCCGTCATTGCCGCACTCTCAAGCCTTTGATACAACCGATGCTCAACGTGCATGATCAGCGGTTCCATCAAACGATTTGGGGATACACATTCAAAAATCCAATCGGGCTGGCAGGTGGATTCGACAAAAACGCCGTTTGCACAGAGATATGGGATCTTTTCGGATTTTCGTTCGTGGAAGTGGGAACGATCACACCTCGTCCTCAAAGCGGCAATCCGAAACCGAGGCTGTTTCGCTATCCCGACGAAGAGGCGATTGTAAACCGCATGGGCTTCAACAATGACGGCGCGGAAGCAGTCGCCGAACGTTTGCGTCACCAACCAAGACGAAATGTCATTCTCGGTATCAGTCTTGGCAAACAAAAAGAGACACCAATCCACGATATGGATGCCGTTATTCACGATTATACAAAATCATTCGAGACACTCTATTCCTCAGGCGATTTCTTTACAGTAAATGTAAGTTCACCAAACACAGAGCAACTTCGAGATTTACAGCATGGCGAATTACTCCAATCACTTCTAACCACATTGCTAGAAACAAGAAATAGGCTAGAAGAGAGCGATCCGAATCAAATCCCGAAACCACTCTGCGTCAAATTTGCCCCTGATTTAACTGAAAAAGAACTCCTTACCGCCATCGAAATCGCCCTCGAAGCAGGAATTGACGGAATCATTGCAACCAATACCACGAACCAAACCGGTGAAAGAGAAACCGGTGGATTGAGCGGAAAACCATTACGCAAACGATCAACAGAAGTCATTCACTTAGTCGCCCAAAAGGTACAGGGAAAAATACCGATTATCGGGTGTGGTGGTATTTTTACGGCTGAAGACGCCATCGAAAAGCTGGAAGCAGGAGCCTCTCTACTTCAAATCTATACTGGATTTATCTATCAAGGACCTATGATCGTGAAAGAGATTTTGAAGGGATTGATTCGCAACATGAACATTCATGAATATGAACATTTACAGGAAATTCCACGGAAATGAACGCCCAAACGATGGATTTGAAACTTAATCCTTCTATGATGATTTCACAGTAACGCTCATGCCTTCCTCCATGTTGACATCCGGATGCAGAACCAGTGTATCCTTTTCCGACAATCCTGTCAGAATTTCCAGTTCGAGATCACTGCGCAGTCCAATTGTCACATTCTTTTTTCTTAATGCGCCGTCTTGAACTGTCCATACATAATAGGTCTCGTCAACACTTTGCATGACACAAGAGCGGGGGATAATAAGCACGTTTTTCTTTGAGCCGGTGATAAATTCGGCCTGCAATCGATATCCAACTCCTAAATTTTCAGGTCTATCCTCCAAATCGACTATCACATTCACCCGCTGCTGTTCTACTCCCAAAGAAGAAAGTTTCGTGAATCCAGCCGGTTCGATTTTCTTCACTTTCCCCTCGATTGGTTCCATTCTTGCCGCCGGTTCCAGGATCACATTCCCGCCTTGAGACAATTTCAGAGCGTCTTGTGTCAAGACATCGGAAACAACTTCCATTTGATCGAGATTCCCCAGCAACAGCAGTTCTGTTCCGGCATTCAACGGACTATCTCCAAGGCTATACCGTTCCAAAACCACCCCATCGATGGGCGAGCGAATGGCAGCCAATTTGAGAGAATGTTCCGCTTTCGCAAGGCGAGCCTCCGCTTGAACCAGTTGGTGGAGATAAACATGCCGTTCGAGTTGTTTTCGAGTCAAATATTCATCCACAAGATTGGGTCCCAGCTGGATCGCGGTAAGAATCGCCTTCATCGAGGCATGATTGAATTCCTGGGTACGCAATGCAATTAACGCCGTTTCCGCTTCCATCTGCGCCTGATCCAGTTGACTCTGGGAAACGGATTGTTCTTTGGCCAAGGCTTGAATTCGCTGATAATCTTTCGTCGCATGATTCGAACGGACTGTTTCCGCTTCGATTTGCGCTTCCGACGCTTTCAAGGTTTCTTTGGTCGCTTCAACAGTGGCGATGGTTTCCGTTTTGACCGTTTCTTCCAGTTTGTTGAAATCCTGCACCGCAAGTTGAGCCTGAAGTTCTTCGAAAGCGGCTTTCGCCTCCTTGAGTTCCTCCTCGAAAGGAACCAAATCGAATTGCACGAGTTCCTGCCCGGCGCGAACTTCATCGCCGGGTTCAAGATCAATGTACCCGATCCGCCCCGTAACCGGCATCGTAATGGGATACGTCTTATCCAGGCGTGTTTTGGCCGGTTCACTGAACGATTCTTGAATTTCCCCCCGAGACGGCTTCACGCATTCCACCTCGATTCCACCACCGCATCCCTGATAAATGAGTAAAAACGCAAAACCAGCGAATCCAATGATTCTACGCCTTAAATTCTCAAGAAACGGAATGTGATAACCCATGGATTACTCCCTCACTTTCAAGGCATCAAGCCAGTTCAATTTTCGAATCATGTGATAAACGATATATTGTGCAATATTGATGATCATCCCCATAATGATCACGCTGATGAAAAGACGGGAAGGACGGACAACCACCGGAAAACGGTACAATTCCGTACTGTAAGCAATCGACAAAAGATGGACAAAACCGATCCCTAGAAAGATCCCCAACAAAATCCCGACCGAATTGATAAGAAGGCTTTCCCCGGCAAATATCCGGGACACTTGCCCAGCAGTATATCCCAATACCCGCAATGTCCCGACTTCCCGTTCCCGTTCGCTCAGGGAAACCAAGGCGGAATTCAGAATACTGCCAAATGCGATCAATCCGGCGAACAACACCATTGAACCAATCATCGTTCCCAAGGTTTGATCGAAGATTTCGTTCATTTTTCTGAATGTCTGCAATCGCTCGTTGATCCCGACGGCCATCGGACTCTCTGATATCTCTCGGTAAAATTCCCGCTGATCCTTGCGTTTGAATGAGGTCATTTGAAGAGTATTGGCCGACCATTCTTCTCCTATCAATCCGCTTAAATACCGGATATCCGCATAGGCGGAAAGCCCCAAAAACGATTGCACGATCCCGGCCACCGGCGCCTCAACCTTTTCCCGCCGTGCAATCAAGGCTTTCAGAGTAATGACATCTCCGACATCGGCATGTAATATTTCGGCCAGTTTTTGAGTCAAAACAAGGCCAACCTCGGGAATATGAATGTGGTTTCCCTCTTGATCGAGTGGCGTATAAAGATGTGGATTCCGAACCAACCCCGTAACTCCAGTCCGCTTTTGATAGGAACCGTTTGACAAATCACAAGCCACCGATAGTTGTGGTTCCATTTCGGAAACATGAGGAAGCAGGTTGAATTCGCGATTCACTTCCCGTCCGACCGGATCGCGCAACGTGATGGTCATATCTTGATGAGAAACTTTTTTGAATTCATGTGTCATCAAGGAATCCAAGGCATCCACATTGCACAATGTCATCACAAGCAGCGCAGTGGAAATCATGGAAGCGAAGACAACCACCGAACTGCGAAAAGGATTGCGAAACACCGCACGGAATACCATTTTTTGACGGAAAGAAAGCATTTTCCAAAAACAAGAAATACGCTCGGGGAGGACTCTCCCCCCTTTTTCAGGGGGAGGCGGTTTCATCGCTTCCGCCGGTTCGAGAGCCACAGCATATCGAACCCCTTTTATCGTACCCAGAACGGCAAATCCTATACTGATACAAAATCCCATCATAAGGATATCGGGATAAAAGTGAGCATTGATTTCCGGCAAGGCGAAAAACAAGCGGTACACTTTCACAAAAACGGTTTGCAGCCAATACCCGAAGAGAAGCCCCGCGATCCCTCCGAGGAAACCGATAAAAATACCATAACTCACATAGTGCATCAGAACGGCAAAAGAAGAGTAACCAAGCGCCTTCAAAGTCCCGATAACGGTACGCTGCTGCGCGACGAGACGCGCCATCAATACATTGAGCACCAATGCGGCCACAGTCAAAAAGAAAGCCGGAATGATAGTAACCGACACTTTCAAGCCTTCCAGTTCATCGGCAAGAAAACGCACGGAAGGCTGCTCGCGCGCCGGAGTGACTTGCGTGACACCATAAATATCCAATTTGTCTTCGATCACATCCAAGGTATAGTCGATGACGGAGGGGCGGGAGTCATGAACCGAACCGATGATTTGATTATAAGCGCCGTCCAGATCACACGATTCCTGTAAAAAACGCTCGGGGAGATACAACACCCCATAACTTTCCGGATCAGGCGCCAAACCACCCCCCGGCGGAATGAGATACACAAACTCCGGTGACATGGCTGTTCCAATAACCAGCAAATCATGCTGTTTGTCAAGCAGCAATACTTTAATGCGGCTACCGAGTTTCAATCCATGCGCTTTTGCGAAAGCATCGTTGACGATCACTTCCCGCTTGTCCGCTCCTGAAAACCATGTCCCACTGCGCAGCAAAATATCGTTGAGTACAGGTGTGCGATGAAGAGGCATGGAAATCGCCGATCCGGAAATGGGTTTGATTTGATCCGGAAATTCGATGAGAACCGCCTGCCGAACCCGGCCGCGCGCCTCTTGGACATTCGCGAGTGTTTCGATATCCTGCACGACCCACTCGGGTGTACGTTTTAGATCAGCAGTAAAATCGGCAAGGCGGTAATTGGTGTAGTATTGTTGGCGGGAACCATCCAAATCCCGGTACACTCCGGCCATCCCAACAAAAATGCCTACCCCACTCATCACGATAGCCATAAGCGCCAAAAGCGAGCCTTTGCGCCCTTTTAAATCCCGGAACAGTTTTTTCAGAAAAATGACTGCGGTCATTTCCACCTAATCGTAACGCCGGCACCCTGCCGGCATTTCCAAACCACTCCATCGTAACGCCGGCATCCTGCCGGCATTTCAAATCACCAATGAATCTCATCCACCGATTTCGGAGTTTTATTGATCTGAACATCGGTGATTTTCCCATCCCGAATATAAGCAACCCGATTTCCCAACCCGCTAATAGCATTATTGTGAGTAATCAGCACAACCGTTTTTTTCAACTCCCGATTTAATTTCGACAACAATCCCAAAATTTGCCGGCTCATTTCAAGATCGAGCGCACCGGTCGGTTCGTCGCAAAGCAGCAAACGGGGATTGCTCGCCAAAGCTCTCGCTATCGAAACTCGCTGCTGCTCTCCCCCGCTCAATTGCGAGGGAAAATGATTCCGACGATCGGCTAATCCTACCAATTCCAACGCTTCCATGGCATCCATCGGTTCTACAACAATCTCCGTCGCGACTTGCACATTCTCAAAAGCGGTCAATGTGGGAACCAGGTTGTAAAACTGAAAAATGAATCCGATTTCCCGCCGCCGATACAATGTCAATTCATAATCCGAAGATTGAGAAATATCGCGATCCAAAAACAGAATCTTCCCCGAAGAAGGGCGGTCCATCCCTCCGATTTGATTGAGCAGTGTACTTTTCCCCGATCCGCTTGGTCCAGCGATAATCAGAAATTCCCCCTCAACGATCTCGATCGATGCATCGCGCAACGCGTGGACATCCACTTCACCCATGCGATAGACTTTGCTGACGGATTGGATAGATAGAATGACGTCTTGAGAATCTTGTTGAGTGCTGCAGGCCATGTTGGATGGTGCCATAGAAATCCTTTTGTCTTGTCTGTTGAATCCTTACCAAAATTTATGCATTTTTCCCCCATTCTTGGGGGAAATGAAAAGGGGAAAACAATAAAATATTGAACATCAAAAGCAAAACCAATCCAATACCCGCCTGCCCGGTACGATTTTTCCTAAAACGCTATACTCACGAGCACCGCTGACGGTAGGGATATTAGCCGGAATTCCGCGCAACGTGGCATAGGCTAAAACGGCGAATCCTACCGATTCTTTGGCATCGGATGAAATTCCGAATTCATCGATAGGACGGAAGCGAATATCCGGACAATAAAAACGCAGCCGTCTCATTAGATGCCTGTTTTTGATGCCGCCACCGCTGACGATAACTTCACTCGGTTTTGCATGAGGGAAAATGAATTTATTATAAGCATCGGTTATAGATCGTGCTGTGAGTTCGCATGCTGTGAATAGGAGATCATCGAATGAAAACCCCTTCCCCTGTTCAACAAGCCATTGCACGAATTCGATTCCGAACTGCTCATGACCGGTCGCTTTCGGAGGTGGCTGATCGAAAAACGGATGAGACAATGCCTCAGCGAGCAGAGAATCGATCACCCTACCCTTCGCCGCCATTTTTCCATCTTCATCGAAGAGCAGATCGGAAGAAAAAGTACGAACAAGTAGATCCATGACCATATTTCCGGGACCGCTGTCAAACGCAAGGATATCTCCATTCCGCTGAATGAGAGTACAATTCGCGATCCCCCCGATATTTTGACAGAGAACATCCTGGTCCGGATGAGCAAATAAAAAGGCATCCACAAATGGAATCAACGGCGCCCCGACACCGCCGGCCGCCATGTCACGAATCCGAAAGTCACCGACCGTCAGCACTCCCGTTTGTTCAGCGATAACACAGGGATCACCGATCTGCAGCGTGGAAGGTGTATACCATCCACGCTCCAAATCTATCCGTGGAATATGATAAATGGTTTGACCGTGTGAGCCAATGAAATCGACCTCATCGAGCGAAATGTTGGAATGATCGGCCAGCCTCTTCACCGCCTTTCCATAAACCTCTCCCATCTCGACATTCAGCTGGCAAATCAAATCGGTCGAGGATTGCTTTGGATCCATGGCGGTACTGATTTTCACGCGCAGATCGCCGCTGAATGTTGATTCTTCATACGCAACGAGTTTTATGGGTGGACATACATCAGGAGTAATTTCGATCAATGCGGCATCGACAGCATCCAACGAGGTACCGGACATCAAACCGATGGCCAAAATCGGACGATTCGTTTTTCGTTGCCGCAGTTGCAGATAGGGCGGTGTCATGAGATACTTTACTTTCAATTTTTTGTCAATAAAACAAGTATAGACATCAAATCAATACAGGTTCAGGTTGCATGGATTCTACCGGATATATTATTCTCGGACTCTATTTCGTCATTCTCATTCTAATCGGGCTGTTTTGTTCCCGCAAACAGGACTCGCTTTCCGATTTTTTCTTGGCGGGACGTTCCATCCCCGCCTGGGCGGCATTGGCGGCGGTTGTAGCGACGGAAACAAGCGCAGTCACCTTTATCGGCGCACCGGCCATGTCATTCGGAGAAGGCGGCGACCTTTCATTCTTGCAAGTAGCATTGGGATACATTGTCGCGCGGATCATCCTGTCTTTCTATTTTCTTCCCCGCTTCCTGGAAGGGGAGATTGTCACGATCTATGAATACCTCGGCAAACGCTTCGGAAACCTTTCCCAACGCTGCGCCGGCATTTTCTTTTTCATCACCCGCGCACTCGCCGCCGGCGTTCGGCATTACGCCGCCGCATTGGTTATTTCGGCGATTACCGATTTCAATCTCATCCATGCAATCGTCATCACCGGTGTCATCTCTTTCATCTACTCCTTTTTGGGCGGGATTTCCGCCGTGATTTGGACGGAAGTCGTTCAATTGATCATCATGATCACCGGCGGCATCCTTGCTTTCATCGCCCTGCTCGATTTGATTCCAGGTGGTTTTCCCCACATCCTCGAAGTGGCGCGTGAGCATGGGAAACTTGCGGTATTTCACTGGGATTGGGGCGAAACGGGAGCCTACTCGCTGATTGCCGGAATCTTGGGTGGAACTTTTTTAAGCCTCGCCTCGCACGGAGCCGATCAAGACCTCGTACAGCGATTGCTATCCTGTAAGTCACTTAAAAGCGCGCAGATCGCCATGATTGGCAGCGGGATTTTTGTCTTTTTTCAATTCGCCTTCTTTCTCTTCATCGGCGTGATGTTGTTTGTCTTCTACGGTTCACTGCCGGCTGAATTGATCAAAACAGATGAAATCTTCCCCTTCTTCGTATCACAGAATATGTCCACCGTAGCTGCGGCAATCTCCATCGCCGCCATCCTTTCCGCCGCCCTTTCGAGCACGGCTTCCGCATTGAATTCTCTCTCTTCCACAGCCGTCAATGATTTTGTCATATCTCGTGCCAAAACACCTCTCAGTAACAAACAAATGGTTTTCATCTCCCGCGGCTTCACGGTTTTTTGGACAGTCATTCTGATCGCCATCGCATTGATCGCCCGCAAAGCCGATTATATCCTTGAAACAGGACTGAAAATTCCAAGTTTCACGTTCGGCAGTTTGTTGGCTGCATTTTTGCTCGGAATCTTCACACGTTTCCGCAGTGAAAAAGCCATGATTGTCGGAATGATCGAAGGCGTGCAAGTCGTCCTGATTCTCTGGCTGCTCGATATACAATGGACATGGTATGTCACTCTCGGCTCCCTCTCCGCCATGGCTACGGCATATGGAGTCGATTGGCTCGACAAGAAAAGCATATATGAGGTGAAGAATGACTAGAAGATTCGTTTTGGGATTATTGATTGTCTCTCTTTTCTCCGTCCTACCCATTCACGCCCTGGACGATCCGTTGCCATGGGCCAATCCATGGGACGTGGATATGGATTACAAATTTGTCAACAAAGCATTTTCCGAGTTGGCAACAGGCATTTCGGAAAAAGCGGCTCCCGGCGCAGTCGGTTTGATCATGAAAGACGGAAAAATCATCGCCCGCCGCGCAGTCGGCAATATGCAAACCAATTTAATCTTCCGCTCTCCGGATTCCGGAGAAATCAAATATGTACCGATGAGCAACCGTATGCTCGAAGAAACGGTTTTCGATCTCGCCTCCGTCACGAAAATGGTCGCCTGCACGGTTTCCGTCATGAAATTGGTCGAAGAGGGAAAAATCGATCTCGATGCCCCTGTCGCCAAGTATATTCCCGCCTTCGGAGCCAGAGCGAAGGATAAGGTAACAGTGCGTCATTTGCTGACTCATTCTTCCGGACTTCCCGCCTGGTATCCGTTATACGATATCTGTGTCAACCGCGAAGAAGTGTTCCGTTGCATCGAGGAAGATTTCGCACTCGAATACCCGCCTGGAGAAAAACGGGTATACAGCGACCTCGGATTCATTATGCTGGGACGCCTTGTGGAAGTGGTCTCCGGCCAGCGGCTGGACCGGTTTGCACAGGAAAACATTTATCAGCCGTTGGGCATGGACGATACCCAATATTTACCGTGGATGCTGAAACGCTTGCGCAGCGCCCCGACGGAATACGATCCTTTGCGCAATCGCGAATTGAAGGGAATCGTGCATGACGAAAACGCCCGTGCGCTTGGCGGCGTTTCGGGTCATGCCGGTCTTTTTTCCACCGCAAACGATTTAGCTATTTTCGCCCAGTTGCTATTGAACGAAGGCGAGTTCAAGGAAACCCGCATTTTTAAAAAAGAAACCATCCGAACCATGTTGACTCCGCAACTGGACAACAGCGCCCTGCGCGAAGGTTCCGGTTTTTTACGATACCGGAAACAGTTACTCGGCTGGTGGGGAATGGATGACAAAATGACCATCGGCAACATGGGCGGATTACCTTCCACAAGGGCCTTCGGCCATTCCGGCTTCACCGGCACAATGATCAACATCGACCCGGAACACAACGCCGCCGCCATCCTTCTAACCAACGCCGTCCACCCCCGGCGCGCCGATTCACAGAAATTGCGTTTGTACCGCAACTTCTTCGTCAACGTCAGCAAAGCCCTAGAAGGCGAACAAAACGTCAACGTCGAACCGGAGGATTGATGTTCATTCTGTCACCACTTCAGAGTAAAATTTGATAATAATTATCATTCTCAGGAACAATGCCCACTGACTTTCATTTGTTACTCTTTCAAGACAAGTTTTTGCTTTCTTCTTAAATTCCATGGGAATTGGATACTGCAAATTTTGTTGGTTGAATAACACATCGCGATCCCCTATAACGGCATTTTCAGTGCAAGCATAATAGAGGATATGGAAAAACAGTTGACCAAACATCCATCTTTTCAAAAATTCATGAGCCGGCTGCGGATTCTTGTTCTGGCAGGTTTCCTTTTAATAGCAGGTTTGGTGTTCTTTTATTTTGTGTCTATGCCTGTCTTGCTTGATTGGTTTCTTTACTATGAAACACCGTTGGAACCTGTCGATATCGTTTTATTGGGGGGAACCGGAACCGGATTGGAAACGGTGGTTGAATATTACCGCAATGGACATGCAAAGACAATTCTTATCACGAAAGCCGTTCCGGAAGAATATAAAGAAATCGACAAACATCTTTTTCCCTATCATTTCATTCGCGAAGAGCTGCGCAAAGCCGGTGTACCGGATGAGGATGTCTTCAGCATCGGGAAGGAAGCGCATAGCATGCTTGAACGGCAAGTCATCTTCCGAAATTGGATTCATTCACACAATGTCCATTCTTATCTCTGTTTTCCCGGCTATTACACCGCCCGATTCACAAAAATTATCCACGATCACACCTTTTCAAATGGAGACGTCAAAGCCGTGATCCGACCTTACCAGGGCCGGCATATTCTTCGCAAACAACTGCTCGGTTTGCACAATTCGATGATTCGAATGATCTATTGGTACCTTGTTTATCGCCCTCAATTGCAATCGGATACCTGAACTCAATCCCTTCTTTCTTGTTACTATTACCTGCTAGCAGTTACAATATGAAAAACGTAACGTTGCCAGTTTAGTAAAACCGGCAAGATGAGGTTTAATACTTTCGGAGCCAATTCATGATCATTGATGATCTGTTTAACGATATCGTCGACCGGGGATTATGCACGCGGTGCGGAGCCTGCGTCGGGCTTTGCCCGCATGATTGTATCGGATGGGATAAGCAAACCGGATTACCTACCTTGGGGCCAGGATGTACGGACTGCAACCTGTGTGTGGAAACCTGCCCTGGTGAAGATATCAATTATCCCGAATTATGGAAATTCCTCTATCCAGGTGAAGAAAAAAAAGCGCAAGAATCCGTCTTGGGTTATACCCGCAAAATCCGCTTGGCGCATTCGACCAATCCGCGAATCCGGAACAACAGCGCAAGCGGGGGATTGACGACCTCTCTTTTCGTTCACCTTCTTCAAACCGGCTGGGTGGATGGGGTTTTGGTATTGGGGATGGATCCGGAAAAACCGTATCAGGCGCTGCCCATCCTGACGGACGATCCGGAAGTCGTCATCAATGCGCGCCAAAGCAAATACATCGCCAATCCGATTTTGACTCCGCTGTGGGATGTGGTGAAAGAAAAGAAAAAATATGCGCTCGCCGTTTTGCCTTGCCAGGCCCATGCGATCCGCAAAATGCAGATCGAACGCCCGCGTTTGATGAAGAACATCAAACTCATGATCGGTCTCTATTGCGGCAATTTGTGGGAGCCGGAAGCGACGACTTCGATTGTCAAAAAACTCGGATTCAAGAATTTGGAGGAAGTGCAAAAAATCCAATACCGTGCCGGAGCCTGGCCGGGGAAAATCGAAGTACAAGCCAAAAACGGAGATGTCCGCTCGATCACCAAAGAAGGTTCCAACTACCTTTCTTTTCTTTACACAGTGGACCGTTGCTTTACCTGTACAGACTACACTGCCGAGTTTGCGGACATCGCAGTCGGTGATGGCTGGTATTACGAAGACCGTGACCGGGGGAACGGCTGGTCGGTGGTGATCTCGCGAACCGAAATCGGCGAAGAAGTGATGAAAATGGGCTTCGATGCCGGAGTCATCAGCGGCCATGAAATCGATTATCAAACCGGCGCGGAAATGCACTCGCATCATTTGAACAATAAAAAATCCGGAGCCTATATCCGTATCGAGCAACGCAAACAACGGGGGATTCCCGCACCGGAATATCATGTTCCGATTCCTTCGTATACACGGAAACAATGGAGAAAGCAGCGGTTTATCGAGGGCGTCATGGAGATGGGGCGAAAACGCTGGTTTCGCGCTATAATGCACGCAATTCCGACATCCGTTCACGAAGTGCTGATGGCCAAAATCAGACGGCTGTGGATGAAGATGACTCTCAATCCCAAAGCAAAGGAAAGTGACAGGAAAGCGTGACCAATCATCCTGCTATCGACACCACCGCCTATCGGCAAATCGCTCTATCGCAATCATACCGGCTTCTCGGTTTCGGTGACCGGGAAAAAGAATCGAGCACTTACGGTTGTTTCGACCGGTATTATTGGCACTACCGGCAAAGCGATTTCGTGAATGCCCGTTTTCAAGAAGTGTGTCTATTCCTTGCGTATCTCTACGAATTCAACCATCCGGACAATCGTTTTTATCGGAAAGATGCGATTCGGGAGTGGGCAATAGCCGCCGTTCGGTTCTGGGAATCCATTCAACGAAAAGACGGCAGTTTCGATGAATACTGGCCGTTCGAGCGTTCCTTCGTCGCCACTTCATTTTCACTTGCTGCCGTTTCTGAAACATGTCGTATCCTCTCCTGCACCCCTCCTGCAGATGCAATTTGCAAAGCCTGCCGCTGGTTAGCCGATCATGAGAATCTGCTTGTACTCAATCAAATGGCCGGCGCATCTGTTGCGTTGGCAACCAGTGGAATTCTATTGAATGAGGATATCTGGATACAAAAAGCCAATGAAAAAATTGAAAAACTTCTTTCACGCCAGAATCCGGAAGGATATTTTGAAGAATACGGCGGGTATGATATCGGCTATCTGACGATCAACCTTTCCTATTTATCAAAATACTATCAATTGACAAAAAATGAAGAAGTCAAAGAAGCAGCCAATCGTGCTCTCCGTTTTCTCGATGACAAAATCCACGATAACGGATCGTATGATTATTCGGTGACCAGCCGGAAAACCCAGTATTTTTATCCGTATGGTTTTTATGCTTTTGAGGAATGGGATTTTTTATCGCGGCATGCAAAAGGATTGGAGCAAAATGAAGTATTGAATCCGAGTTGGATGGATGACCGCTATTGCCTTCCGTTGGCCATCGATTACTTGCAGACAGCGGTTGAAATGTAACGCCGCCGTCTCGGCGGCATCTTTTAAAAAGCGGGCAGGGATGCTCGCGCTCCGACCTGCTGGGAGCGCGGCCATCCCTGGCCGCTTCTTTCCACGCACTAAGTTCCTTTCTCGCACCACCCATGCGGGCAGGGATGCCCGCGCTCCGACCTGCTGGGAGCGCGGCCATCCTTGGCCGCTTCTTTCCACGCACTAAGTTCCTTTCTCGCACCACCCATGCGGGCAAGGATGCCCGCGCTCCGACCCGCAGGGATGCGAACATCCCTGATCGCATCCATAAATAAGTGTATGATATTTATGACATGCCAAATGGTGGAATAATACTTGTAGCGAGGTATCTTCGATGGAATATACACATCCTCATTTCAACAGAATAACTATCGATCCCGATAAATGTTTCGGCAAACCTTGTATTCGAGGAATGCGTATGCCAGTTGCTTCCATTTTAAAATACCTCAGTTCGGGTATGAGTATCGAGGATATTTTAAACGAATGGCCGGAGTTGGAATTAGCGGATATTCATCAATCACTGGCTTATGCAGCGTGGATGATGGAAGAAAGAGTGTTACCGTTACAAGAAGCCATCCCATCATGAAATTTCTTCTCAATATGAATATACCTCGAATCTTTGGTGAGAAACTAACTCAGTTGGGATTCGAGTGCACTCACATCGGCGATAGGAATATGGCAAAATCACCTGATTATGAGATTGTTGAAATCGCTCGAAATAAAAAAGAAGTGATAATCACGAATGATTTAGATTACGGCCATTTGTTGGCTATTTCAGGAATGTCTTCGCCTTCGGTCATTATATTTCGTTTAAGAAATAACCATACTGAAAACATGTTTGAATGTTTCACGAGGGCATGGTCCTCAATTGAAGGGGCTTTAGAAAATGGTGCAATTATCATCTTGGATGATCATGTCATGCGAATCAGAAAACTACCGATACCTTCTTGAATAAAATTCATGTAAAGCTTATCATTTTTTAGAAGGCACTTCAACAAAAAGACATTCACTCAAATCACTCTCTTTCATTTTTTTCATCGCGCTGAGTTTCTTTCTCGCACCACCCATGCGGGCAGGGATGCCCGCGCTCCGACCTGCTGGGAGCGCGGCCATCCCTGGCCGCTTCTTTCATCGCACCAAGTCCCTTTCTCG